>QNYK01000057.1 GCA_003973385.1 Bacillota bacterium
AGAAGAAAGCGACGATTCCGAACCCGATGACGACCATCAATGACCTGAATACCCGAGATCGAAGTTCCTCGAGGTGATCACCGAAGGACATCGTTTTCAGGTGGTCCTCTGGATCATCTGATGGGTTCTCGACCATCCGTACTTCCTCCAGCGAAAATTGGGACCTTGACCATGGGCCATCTCGGATTAGCGATGATGACCATCGCGAAGGGGTGCCCTACCGAAAACTGGCCACTCCGGATGCAAGGACGGCGGCGAGGATTCCCGCGCCGCCGTCGATACAGATCCAGCAACGACTCCCTAGAATTCTATGAACTCGAGCAATTCCTTTTCTCTCAGGATCGTGACACCGAGGTCACGTGCGAGATCGTACACTGCACTGTCCTCGTACCCCTTCAGGGCCACCACGAAGTCCGTATCCAGAGCGACCGAGTCGGAGACGGTACCCCCAAACAGCTGGATCTTGCGGCTCATATCCTCGACGGAATAACGTCCATTGGTCGCTGAATCGCCGGCGAAGACGAAACTGGGGATGTCTTCACTGTCGTAGAAGGGACTGGTGATCATGTCACCCGAGGAGATCGGATTGAAACGATCCAGGTTGCCCAGGATGGCGACCTCCGAGAAATCTTCTTGAACGTTCAATACCTCGATCTTGCCCTTGCTGATGCGCTTACCACCCTTCTGGTAAGTGAACACATCGAATACGAGTCCACGTCGCATCCGGTCCTTGGTACCGACATTGATCCAGGCCTTGCCCAGTTCCTCGGAGACTCTCACCACTTCACCATCGGGCTCGACCATGGCAAAGGTCTGCTCTCGGACGATCTCACGCTTGAGTTCCTCGATGCGATCATTGGAACGCTGGAGCAGGTTCTGTGAGATGCTCAGATCCCGCTGCAACTTGTAGACCATTGCACTGTGATCCTGCTCGAGGCGTTCAACCTCTTCGCGCAGTGTGCTGTTGTCCTCGCGCGCGCGGGTTCTGCTCTGTTCGAGCTGGACCTGCAGGTCGTTGGACTGGGAACGCAGAGAGTCGATCTCCTCATTGAGCTGGGAACCGAGGTTGCTCTTCGATGCGACCACTTCCTGGTACTCGTTATCCTTCGCCTCAGCTGCGGCTCGTTGGCTCTGTAACTCGTTATTGAGGAATCGGATCGTGTCTATGGAGTCCGAGTAGATCTCGGTCAGCGAACCGTACTCGAGTGGATTGTTGGATCCTCTGGCAGTTGCGATATCGCTACCTGCCTTCTCGATCATCGCCTCTATCTCTGCAGTCGGCACTACCGTCTCATCCGTACCGTGAATCAGAACACGAAGTTCGTTTCTCTCCGTGGTCTTCTCCTTGATCGATGTTTCCTTCGACTTCAGTTCAACCTCAGCATTGGCCAGTCGACTGGTGGTCACCTGGTGATCGCTGTTTTGCTGGAACACGACAAAACAGAGCACCAAGATGCCGACCAGTGAAACGATAAGAAAAGAGAGCTGAGCTCCCCCCTGGTTGCGGGCCATCGAGTATCCTCCCTGCAGGTGCCGCACAGGACGCGGACCTGGCCACTATCGTCGATCCAGGCCCCGGCATGGTGATGCCTGGCCCCGGCAGCGACTCGGTTATGGTTCATTTCCTTCCTGATCCCCATCGACTCCACGGTGGCCACAGGACCACCGGAGAAGTCAATCGACGCACTACGCCAGCGAGAAGCCCCGGCACTGCCGGGAGCATCCCCTGACTCGCACGTCTCAGGGACTGGAAGCGATGATCCTACGCCGGAGCCGCCAGCGGGTCAAGCAGCCCAGAGGGCCTCGTTGCCGCCCGGGAGCCTCTGGGATAGGTTCTGTTGCAGGCCCGGTGTGATCCGGGCCTACCTTGCCCCTCCCAGGCCCGATGGCGCTGGAGCCAGAATGCAGGAGTGCTGAAGGCAAATCGAGCCATCCGCACCCGGAAAGCGAAACCTTGTCCCGGACTCTTTTCCTCATCGACGGCAGGTACCAGATCTACCGCGGTTTCTTTGGCATGGCGCACCTCACTGACAGCAGGGGAAGACCTGTCGGTGCTGTTTACGCCATCGCAGATCTGCTGCTTCGTCTGTGCAGAGATCACCCCGTGGACCTGTGGGCGATTGCCATGGAATGCGATGGGCCAACCTTCCGCCACGAACGCTACGATCTGTACAAGGCAAATCGTGAAGCAATGCCTGAAGCACTGAGTACACAGTTGCCCATCATCGACAGGATGCTGGAGGCGTTCAGGATACCGATCCTCCAGTCCCCTCACCATGAAGCGGATGATTGCATCGCAACGATGGCCACCAGAGCCGCATCGGAGCAGATCGATGTGCGTTTATTGACCAAGGACAAGGATCTGGAACAGGTCCTCTCTGACCGCGTAAAATTTCTCGATGTCGCGACTGGAGAACTTTACGGGCCCGAAGAATTGCTGACCAAGAAGGGCATCTTTCCGCATCAGGTGATCGCATACCAATCTCTGGTCGGCGACTCCTCCGACAACATTCCAGGTGTCAAAGGGATCGGTGCCAAGGGCGCAGAAAAGATCCTGTCCGTGGTCGAAGATCCAGCAACATTGCTCGAGGATCCTGTGCCGGATGGTATCCCCCCTGCAGCTCTCAAGAAGATTCGTGCGCAACCGGAGCAGTTGCAACTCGCGAGAGATCTGGTGACCCTCTCGCTGGTCACTCCACTCGATCAGGGCCCTGGCGAACTGACCCGGATCGCCCCCGACCGAGTTCAACTGAAGGAACTGTTCCAGGAACTCGGGTTCAATAGAATCCTCGACATGATGAACAAACCCGCCGAGGAGCAGGCTAGCCTCTTCTCTGCTGCCGAGACAGAAACCACCGCCGAGTCCGCTGCTGATGCAGTCGAGCAAATGGCTTCAGAATCGCGCCCGGCAGAACCGCAGGAGGCTGTCGATTATCGCCTCGTCACCGACATCCAGGAACTGGATCAGGTCATCGAACGGTGTCGTTCAGCGGGGATCTTTGCCTTCGACACGGAGACAAACTCCCTCGACCAGATCGGCGCCACCGTTGTTGGCTGTAGCATCGCCGTGAAGGCCGCCGAAGCCTGGTACATCCCATTGAGAAGCCCAGGCAAGGAACCACCGATCGCCCGGGAAGATGTTCTGGAGCGACTTCGCCCTCTGCTCGAGGATCCGACCGTCGGCAAGATAGGACAGAACATCAAATTCGATTCCCAGGTGATGAGAAACGAGGGGGTAGTGCTGTCGGGGATCTCTGGAGACCCGATGATCGCCGCTTATCTGATCAATCCGGTGCGTGGCCGCTACGGTCTCGATGCGCTGGTCGCCGAGCGTCTCGGCCACACCATGATCCCGATCCAGCAGATCATCGGCGAGGAAGCGGTGGAGACATCGATGGATCAGATCGAACCGGAGAAGATCTGTAACTATGCCGCAGAGGACGCTGACTGGACCCTTCGACTGCACCGGGATCTCGCCCAGGAGATCGAGCAGTATCACCTGAAAGAGGTATTCGAGGAGATTGAACTGCCCCTCGTCGAGGTCCTTGTGTCGATGGAACGCGAGGGAATCTCGATCGATCTGGATCGTCTCCAGCAGCAGCAACGGGAACTCACCACGGAACTGGAACAGATCGAGGGACGCATTCACGAGCAGGCTGGTGGCACCTTCAACATCGCCAGCCCCAAGCAATTGCAGAAGATTCTCTTCGAGCAACTCGAACTGCCCACCAAGGGGCTATCCAGGACAAAGACCGGCGTCAGCGTCAAGGCGGAGACTCTCGAGGAACTCGCCTCCCGGCACCCGGAGATCGAACTCCCGGCATTGATTCTTCGCTACCGATCCCTCTCCAAACTGATCTCTACCTACGTCGTGGCGCTCCCCGGGCATGTGCACCCACAAACCGGCAGAATCCACACTGATTTCCGTCAGACGGTGACCGCCACGGGCAGACTGGCCTCGAATCGTCCCAATCTCCAGAACGTACCGATTCGATCTGACGAGGGCAGAAGGATCCGGCGCGCGTTCATACCGAACCGCGAGGGATGTGTCTTTGTCTCGGCAGATTATTCACAGGTTGAATTGAGATTGCTCGCACACCTCACCGGTGACGAGGGCCTCATCTCTACCATCGAAGCGGGAATCGATATCCACTCCTCGGTTGCTGCGAAGATTCACAACAAGAGGGTCGAAGAGGTCAGTCGAGATGAGCGGGCTGCTGCGAAGGCGGTCAACTTCGGACTGATGTACGGCATGGGAGCACGTGGCCTCTCCCGCGATGTCGGGATTTCTGTCCCAGAAGCGAAGCAATTCATCGAGGCATACTTCAATGGATTCCCCCGAGTCCGAGACTGGATGGAAGAGACCAAACGGAAAGCGAGGGAGACGGGAGAGATTCGAACGATCTCGGGTCGGAGACGACCAATCCCCGAGATTCAGTCTCGACTGCCGCGCGAGAGAGCCCAGGGTGAACGCTTCGCCATCAACAGCGTGGTTCAGGGTTCCGCTGCTGACCTGATCAAGAAAGCGATGATCGAGGTCCATCGGGAAGCACTCCGACGTGGAAACGAAGCCAGGATCCTGCTCCAGATTCATGACGAGTTGTTGCTCGAGGTTCCCGAACCTCTCGCTCCAGAATGCGCCATCTGGTTGAAGGAGGTGATGGAGGGAGTGATGATAATCTCGGTCCCTCTCGAAGTTGAGGTCAGTAGCGGCAAGGACTGGTTCGATGCCTCGAAATGAAGATGTAAAGCGCACGGAAGGAATCGGGTCTTCCTGGAAGGTCGGCCTCACCGGCGGTATCGGATCGGGAAAGAGCACCATCGCGCGAGCCTTCGAGGCACTCGGCGCCCACAGGATCGACGCAGATCAACTGGCTCACGAGGTTCTGGATGATCCTGCAGTGATGGGGGAAGTGGAAGATACCCTCGGAAGTGGCCTGAGGGCCGCTGACGGCACCCTGGATCGCGATGCCATCGCGAAGCGAGTGTTTGCCGACGAAGCCTCTCTGAACTTGCTGGAGGCGATCATCCACCCCAGAGTCAGGAATCGCATCGAGGATAGGCTTGCACAAATAGCCCGGATGGGGTTCGATGACCGCAGTCCCCTCCCAGGAGGGCGGCCGTTGATCCTCCTTGACATTCCTCTTCTCGAAAGTTCCCCCCTCCACAAAGTTGTTGATCAAGTGCTCTTTGTGGATGCTCCAGATGAGCAGCGGGAAGCCCGAGTTCAGAAGTCGAGGGGCTGGCGCCCAGGGGAGAGGGAAACAAGAGAGGCGGCACAACTTCCTCTCGAGCAGAAAAGAGATGCCGCAGACGGTGTGATCTCGAATCCGGACGGTGTGTCCGCCGATGAGATCGAAGTGCAATGCCAGGAATACATCCAGCAGTGGATAGTCCACTGCACTGAATTCCCGGAATGAGAATATCGAGGTGAACTGCCGATGACTCCACGTCCATCGAAACAATCCGGTGAGGATGATAAGAACGGCCGGGGAACTCGCTCGACCACTTCTCGCTCAAAGAAAACAGGCCGACGCCAAAGCAGATCAGCCGGGGGCGGGATACCCTCCCGAAAAAAGACCACCCGCAAGCAATCGCCTCCGCCTCCCGAGCTCGAAGGGCTGCCGATGGATGTTGAGGATCTCGACGAGGTCCCGGTTGCCCTGTCCAGCCAGATGCCTGTACTGCATCTCTCGGAGATGCACAAGATGACGATGGCCGAACTTCAAACGATGGCCCGCGACGAGGGCCTCGAGGAGATCGCAGGAATGAAGAAGCAGGATCTCATCTTCGAGATCCTGAAGAAAAGGGCACAGGCCTCGGGTGTGATGTATGGCGAAGGTGTGCTGGAGGTACTTCCCGACGGCTTTGGATTTCTTCGCTCGCCTCGTTACTCATACTATCCCGGTGCCGATGACATCTATGTATCGCCATCGCAGATCCGCCGCTTCGGGCTAGTCACAGGCACCGTCATCCAGGGACAGGTTCGGCCGCCAAAGGAGGGTGAACGATATTTCGCCCTGCTGCAGGTCGATGCGATCAATTACGAGGATACAGAAAACGTTCACAACAAGGTCGTCTTCGACGACCTCACACCGCTGTATCCGGACGACCGGTTTCAGATGGAGACCGAGAAGACCGTGATCGAGACTCGAATCATCGATCTGGTCACGCCGATCGGTAAGGGCCAGAGGGGCCTCATCGTCGCTCCTCCCCGCACCGGTAAGACGGTCATCCTCCAGTTGATCGCCAATGCCATCGCCACCAACCATCCGGATGTCGATTTGATGGTGTTGTTGATCGATGAAAGACCTGAAGAAGTGACCGACATGGAGAGAAATGTCCGTGGTGAGGTGATCTCATCGACCTTTGACGAGCCCGCCAGCCGCCATGTACAGGTTGCCGAGATGGTCATCGAAAAAGCTCGACGACTCGTCGAGTATGGCCGTGACGTGGTGATCCTGCTCGACTCGATCACCCGACTGGGCCGTGCCTACAACAACGAGGCGCCTCACTCGGGACGGATCCTCTCCGGTGGTGTCGATGCCGGAGCACTGCAGCGCCCCAAGAGATTCTTTGGTGCAGCCAGAAATATCGAAGAGGGTGGTAGTCTGACCATCTTGGCCACTGCACTGATCGACACCGGATCCCGGATGGACGAGGTGATCTTCGAAGAATTCAAGGGCACAGGAAACATGGAGCTTCACCTCGATCGACGCCTTGCTGATAAGCGGGTATGGCCAGCGATCGATATCAATCGATCAGGAACTCGCAAAGAGGAACTGTTGATGAGCGCCGAGGAGATCAAGCGTCTCTGGATCCTGCGCAAGGTACTCAACGACATGAACCCGGTCGACGCGATGGAGATGTTGAAGGCCAAGTTGAAACAGACCGATTCCAATGTCGACTTCCTGCTGGCCTTGAACACTGAACGCCAGGATTGAACCCATCCGACAGGTGATGTGAAGTGGCCATCAGCCGTTGGTGCGCACTACCATCGTCAAGGTCCTCGGCTCTTTCTGTTTCTCATTGAGAACCCGGACAGAAATTCTGAACTGCGGCGGCACATATGCGGCTCGAAAGCGAAGGCCTCCGGGATCCTGATCCCATCCGCTCGAATTGATCGGCTCCTTCAGGAAGAGCCTACCGGCTTCGTTGTAGAGCATCGTGAATTCGGCAGAGGGGAAAGTGCTGCCTCCGTCTGTCCAGATGTACAACTTGTCGCCTGGGCGTAACTGCGAAAATTTGATCCTGCTGTTGGTGTAATTGAACTGCACAGGAAGGTTCTCTCCCGTGGTCAGATTCCGCACCCCTGCACGAGCGTTGGTGCGCAGTGTCGACTGAAATCCTCCATACAGAAACTTCTTCGCAAGTGTTCCATTTCGAGGTCTCAGATCTCGATCCTCCGAGATGACCAACTCCGGTGTAATTTCAACCGAGGGACTCATGAATCCACCGGGACGGTCGTCGAACTGATTGTCGTAGTAATATTCGATCCTGAAATCCGTCACATTGGAGCACAACTCAACAATTTTTTTGCGTACCCTGACCTCGGTTGACCTGTAATTGTTGAGGCCAAGATCGACATAACGAATCACCTTCAACAACACCAGCGATCGACTCTCCTGATATGTGAGTTCCTCATCTGCACTGATCTTGCCATCGAGGCCAGCAGAATCGCCTATCTCCAATTTTCTCGGATCAGCGAGAAAGTACTCCACATTTGCAAGACGAATGATTCCATTCACCTCGACAGCTGCCTTGAAGTATATGGAATCATTCCAGTGCTCTTCAGGCTCTTCCGGGCGAGGGTCCACTAGAATGTACTTCCGCTCGAACAGGATCGCCGACTCGTCGTAACGGCCTTGCGTGCCACCCTCCAGGTTTGGCCCTACATCCTGATCCTTCAGTTCCTCGCCCTCATCCCAGTAATTCCTTGATCTCCCCTGGTCCTGATAGAACTCGAGGGAAGCGGTCGGCACCATCTTCGAGAGGTTTTCGTTGATATCGTCGAGGGCGTATCTGAACTTCTGATACGTCTCGACAGTGGTGATCGTGGAGTCATACATGCGCTGCGAGTCTGTCCCCACCTGTGAGATGATGAGCGAGATGATCGCTGCGAGTGTCAGCGCAACGAGCAACTCGAGAAGCGTGAAGCCCCCATCCTTTCGGAGGCCATCCGGCTCATCGATGGACAAGGATCTGGTTCTCGTAGATCGGCTCCGCACTTGTTGTTCCTTCCCGGAATGACCGGAAAACGAGGATGTCCACCTCGTACAGGTCACCCGACGGTACGAAGTTCCGGCTGTCGGGGTACTGCAAATCCAGGCTACCATCCTGCCTGGCCGGGCGGATGGCAAAGGCGAACGAGTACTGCGAGATGGGGTCAGTGTCTGTAACGTTGTAATCGCTGGCCCACTCTTCATCGAAAAACCTGTTGCTCAGATAGTAGACCCTTCGAACATCTATCGTCTCGAAAGTCTCGAAACTGTTGGTGATTTCCCGATCGTCCCTATCGTCATCGGCACGCATCACATTTCCGTTGCCGTTGGCCGGCGCCTGAGAGGTTTCATCCTTCACCTCTCGCGTTTCCCCCGACTCGTAAACCTCCCATATCGATCCATCAGATTCAGGAAAAACAAATGTCTTTCCCCGCTCATAAAAGGCATCTCGAGGCTGTGAGGCCTTTCGGTCAGGATCAGGACTCGGCAACAGAATGTAATAATCTGCACCCGGACGAGCCTCCTTGACCTTGGCGGGGAGAGGATCCTGAACGCCGTCATGACTGAAGATGAAGTAGGTCCACTTTCCATCGGGGCTCTGGCGCTTTCGCTCGCGCAGGCCGGCGCGAATTGCCTGCTCCACTGATTTGGTGATGATCACCGCATTGGTGGTCTCGACAGCCTTCTTACCTGATTGCATGGCAACGGGAAACACTGCGAGAAGCCCGAGCAGACCGACGGTCAAGATGACCACCGCCAGCAGAATCTCAAGAATCGTGAATCCTTCTTCTGTTGGTCTGGACGGGGTCATCAGATGGCCTCTCCGACCTTGCTGACGACCCTACCGGTCGGGCGGATATCGATGAAGCAGTCCCTCATGTCGCCCTTCTGGTGAAGGATCATGTCTCCACCACTGGGAGGATCGGACTGGAATCTGTAACTGGGAACGTCATTGAGATAGCCAAAATCGATGGTCCCGTCACTCAACAGGGTGATGTAGTAGTCCTCGCGTTCGAGCTTCCACCTATCCGCTGGCAACTCCCTCACCTGGCCTTGCAGCAACTCGGGTATCTCTTCATAGATACAACCGGCGCAGGGCAAATCGTAGGTGATGTGTTCGGCGTCTCGGACATTGATGGGGCGCAATCCACCGACGAAGCCCCCCATATCCTCTCCCTTGGGGTGTCGATACAGTCGGACTCCCTTCTTGAGGAATACGATGGAGTACTTCTGCTTCTTGGTCACGGCGTTGTTTCTCGCCTCATTGACCGTGCTCACGATGATGGCTGCGGCATTCTCGATTCGACGATCCTGAAAGATTGCCGCGATGGCGGGGGCGATGAAGCCTGCAGCGACGATGATGATGCCGATGGTGACGATCATCTCGACCAGTGTGAATCCAGGCTGAGATCGATTTCCGGTCTGGAGCGTGGCCACCACTACCCCCCCTGCCAGTTCGAGATCAGATCCTCGTAGGATTCTTCAGACGAATGACCGGACGATCCGTGACTCCAGATGTCGAACTCCCTGGTGTTCTGCGGACCGGTCCCGATGGTTCCCTCGCCTACATCCCTGGGGTCCTCGCTGTGGACCTGAACTTCATCATCCCAGTCGAGGTGCGACTCCCCGTCGCTCTGCGGGCTATATCCGGAATCCCCCTTGGAGACATCGTCGTAATGAACCGGCTCACCCCAGGCATCGAGCAACTGTCTGGCAGTTTCATCTCCATCGGAAGCCGCTGAGAGTTCGTCGCTTCGGAACTGGATCATCGGCGGATCCTCGCCGATGACACGGATCTCACCGTTTGGCTTGGTCCGGGTGAGAATCAACGGCTGCGACAAGGTGAATGTCAACGCCGCTCCCCCCGTCAAGAATGACCCCTGATCCGTGATCAGGTCATTCCCATCCAGGCCATCGGTGGGAAAGCCCCCCACCTTGGAATGGAACTGGTCGATCACCAGACTGACACGGGCAATCAGCGCCTCGGTTCGGGCGATGGAAGCTTTTTCAAGGTAACTCCCGGTACCCACGGCGAGCATCGACATGAGGAAGACGATCAGTGCGATGGTGACCATCAGTTCGACCATCGTGAAGCCTGCAACTGAAAATGGTTGCCGTTCTCCCCTGGCATGCCTGCTCGGCTCGGGACGAGGGTTACCAGTTTCCGATGTCATCGTACTCCTCGCCTTCCTCGGGGATTCCAAAACAGGCCTCGTTCTCTCCATCTCGGCCCGCTGACCAGAGGTCGTAGCCAGATCTACGAATCATCCAGTCTTCCTTCACTCGTTTGGATTTATTCTCGCGGTAGATGTAAGGACTTTTCCAGGGGTCAAAGTAGAATTTTTCTACATCTGGATCGTACAGATCATCGCGGCCCACGACCTTGTATTCGTCATCGAAGTCCTCATCGACAATCACGATCATGCCAGTATCGAGTTCGATGTAAGGGGAGTTCTTTCCGCCACGACCCTGAGGAGGTCTCTCGCCAGCGATGTTCTCGTACATCGCCGGAAATCCATTGAAATCCTCAGGATCTCCAACCTGCAGATTCCAGCCGGGGTAAACCCCCTCATCGCGGTTGTACATCTCCAGCGCATTCTTCAGGCTTGAGATGTCGTTGGCAGCTTGTGCCTCTTCCGCCTTGCGCATAGCTTGCTGAATCATCTTGGTCACCAGAGTTGAAAGCACTGCGATGATCGCAACCACGATCATCAATTCGATGAGGGTGAAACCCACATCTCTACGACGTTCATTGGAGTGCGTACCATCAAATGAAGAGTCCCCACTGCAGTTGGGGATCAACTTGAAGATCATCCGGTATTCCCTTCCGAGAGAATGTCGCCCTCTCGGAGTCTGGGACGAACTCCGAAGCTGAGGGCTCACGCCCGGCGCTATGCCGCGCGGTCCCTTCATTGTGACTGTGCAGGTGAAAGAGGCAAGCCCCCCTGGAACAGGTTTGGGCACCAAAACAGTCCAGGAGATAGCACTCGGCCAGATGGCGGCGACGGTTCAAGCGTCGATCATATATTCTTCGATGAAGCCTGTATCGAGGTTGCCCTTGACGAAGTGGAAGTGATTCAGGACCTCTCGATAGAATGGAATCGTCGTGTGGATACCTTCGATCACGAACTCGTCGAGAGCCCTGAGCATCGTGCGAATCGCCTCCTCGCGGGTTTCTCTGTGTACGATCAATTTTCCCAGCAGGGAGTCGTAGGTGCTCGGGACGGTATAGCCGGCATAGACATGGGAATCAAAGCGAACTCCCATACCCCCGGGAACCCTCATCTGCGTGATCATGCCAGGCGATGGCGAGAAGCCGTTCGCCGGATTTTCAGCATTGATCCGGCACTCGATACAATGGCCCTGGATCCGTACATCCTCCTGTCGATACCGAAGTGGCGATCCAGCAGCGATCCTGATCTGTTCCTGGAGAAGATCGATCCCCGTCACCATCTCTGTCACTGGATGCTCCACCTGGATCCTCGTGTTCATCTCGATGAAGTAGTAGTTCCCATCGGGGTCGAGCAAATACTCGATGGTACCTGCGCCCCGATAGCCTGCTGCGAGGGTCAACTCCTTGGCACTTGTTCCCATCCGTAATCTGAGATCATCGTCGACCGCAGGAGACGGACTCTCTTCCATCAACTTCTGATGTCGCCGCTGAAGAGAACAATCTCTCTCTCCGAGTTGGATGACACTTCCGTACGAATCTGCCATCACCTGGATCTCGACATGACGCGGTTTCTCGATGTATTTCTCCATGTACACGTCTGAGTTCTTGAAGGCAATTTCCGCCTCGCTTCTGGCAGCCTGAAATGCACCTGAAAGGGTCGACTCATCCGTGGCTACCCGCATTCCTCTACCTCCGCCGCCCGCGACAGCCTTGATCAGCACCGGATAGCCGATCTCCCGGGCCACTGCTTTCGCCAGTTCCTCATCGGAGATCACTCCCTCGGAGCCAGGTACCACGGGGACTCCGACCTTCAGCGCCAGTTCTCTTGCCGCGGCCTTGTCGCCGAGTTGCCGGATATTCTCGACGGTCGGACCGATGAACTGGATCCTGCAGGACTGGCAAATTTCTGCAAACTGAGGATTCTCGGACAGGAACCCGTAACCCGGATGGATCGCCTCCACATCTGAGATTTCTGCAGCAGCGATGATCTTTGAAATATCAAGGTATGAATTCTCACTCGGAGCAGGACCGATACAGATCTTTTCATCTGCAAGATCGAGGTAAGCAGCACCACGATCTGCTTCCGAGTAGACCACCACCGACTCGATATCGAGTTCGCGGCAGGCGCGAATGATTCGAAGAGCTATTTCGCCACGATTGGCAACCAGGATTCTAGAAAATGGTTTCATCCGCTCAACTCGATCTCAGGAGAAGAGAAACAGGGGTTGGCCGTACTCGACGGGCTTGCCATCATCGACGAGAACCGACGCCACGACTCCGGCTCGGTCTGACTTGACCTCGTTCATCACCTTCATCGCCTCGACGATACACAGCACCTGTCCCTCCTGTATCTGATCACCGACCTCCACAAATGGCTCCGTTCCGGGACCGGGCGAGCGAAAAAAGGTACCCACCATCGGGGATTGTATCGTCAGTTCCGGGTCGATGCCGGGCTCTGATGCCATCACCTCACCCTGCGCAGCGGAGCTCCCGGGTGGCGTCCCGGCAGCGGGTATCGTTGTCATCGAGACGACCTCACGAGTCGATTCAGGCCGCTTGCGAAGCCGGATTCGTTGATCTCCATCGACCACTTCCAACTCCTCGAGTTGGTTGCGATCCATCAGTTCAATCAATTCCTTGAGGCGTGAGGTTTCCACGATTGGCTTCCGGTCATGCTGGGAGTCCTCTACTGGCAGAACTCAGATGGAGGGGCTCACTCACCCCGACCCCGTGGATGTTAGGGATCCACCCGGGAGCGGTCAAGTCTGCCCGCATTACTGGCACACCGATGTCGTTACCCTAAAATGCAGATCCTGTGGCTCACTCCACAGTGGAGCCCCGAGGTCTCTACCTACCTCCGGAAACTGGATCCGGGGTTCGCGCAGGTCAGATACTAGAAATTATGAAAATGGAACTCACCCCAGGCAGAGATCTCTCCCGACCGCCACAATCGGCCCGCTTCAGGGTCCGACAGAAGCAGCGAAACCGCCTGGATCTGTGGCTTCAGGCGCGCCTCGGCTGGAGTTCTCGCAGCAAGATCCAGAAACTGATCTCGCTCGGTCGGGTTCTCCTCAACGGATCCACAGCCAGACCCTCGACTCGAGTCCATCGCAATGACGAGGTCGAGGTGATGCTCGAGACCGGTTCCGAGACGGATCTTCCCTCCGATCGGCTGCCAGTGTTGCAAGAGGACCCGTGGATCCTGGTCGTCGACAAACCCTCAGGGATGCTGGTGCATCCGGTTGGCAAGACCCACTCAGGTACCGTCATCGATGCACTGCATCGGCAGTGGCGAGCCCCCAATGAGCGATCCGCGCGACAGGTGATCCCGCGCCTGTGCCACCGCCTCGATCGGGAAACCTCAGGATTATTACTGCTGACGAAGACCGTTGAAGCGAGAAGGCAACTTCAGGAGTTCTTCGAGAAGGACCTGGTTCAGAAGGCATACCTCGCTGTCGTCGAAGGAGTCCCGGAATTCGAGTCCTTCGAGATCGATGCTGGTATTTCGGCACACATCGATCGTAGCCGACACCGGGACCATCGCCTTGCCCGAGCGGATGATGTCGCGGGAAAACCATCTCTCACCCGCTTTCAGATTCTCGCAGTTGGAGATGGCATCTCGGTTCTTCTGTGCAAGCCCATCACCGGTCGGCAAAATCAGATTCGTGTCCATCTGCAGGTCGCAGGACACCCGATCCTCGGCGATCAAGGCTACGGTCAGACGCAACAGTCCTTGCATGATCGTGGCGGCCGACTGCCCGAGCAGATCCCGTATCCAGAGCGAGCGCTACTCCACAGCTTCCAGTTGCGCTTCCCGCACCCCGTCTGGAAATTACCTACCGAGGTCCGGTGTCTCCCTGCGGGCGACCTGGCACCTCTGCTGGCGGATCTCGCCGTCGATCCGACCAGGATCCCGCCGCTGGGAGCCGATCGACAAGTCGGCGGAACCGCTTGCCAAGCGGGATCTGTCGGCCCCTGATGGGTGACCGTGCAGAAGCCGATCAGATCCGGATACTTTCAGTGTCCGGGAGCAGTGGAAGCAAGGACCGAGAAGAGGGAGGACCTCACCGATGAAGATCGCCGTGTGCATGAAGCGAGTCCCCGATACCGCAACCCGTCTCAGTTTCGCTTCGGATGGGACCTCGATCGACACGTCCGAGGTGCAGTGGGTCATCAGTCCTTACGATGAATACGCCATCGAGGAAGCGCTTCGCATCCGTGAACAGCACGGCGATGGAACCGTGACCGTCGTCTGTGTAGGACCCGAGTCATCGACAAAGGAACTGCGGAAGGCGCTCGGCATGGGTGTCGACGACGCTGTGCTGGCCACTTCCGATGAGCCGCTCGATCCGATCCAGACTGCTCGAGCGCTTGCAGCGATTCTGTCCAAACGCGGTGACGACCTCATCTTGTTTGGCCGCCAATCGGTCGATTCTCAGGGAGCACAGGTGGGCGCCCTCGTCGCACGCCTGCTCGGCCATCCCTTCGTCAATGACATAGCAGCGATGGCAGTGACCGATGGCATGATTCGAATCGAACGAGAAGTAGAGGGAGGTAGGGAAGTTATCGAGGGACCGCTCCCTGTCATCGTCGGTGCCGACAAGAGTCTCAACGAACCTCGCTATCCGAAACTCAAGGAGATCATGCTGGCAAAAAAGAAACCGATCGAAACGGTCCCCTGCGACGGCGGTGCGCCCTCTCTCGAGACAATTGCTCTCACACCTCCTCCGCCACGCCCGGAGGGTCGCATCATCGGTGAAGGGCCTGAAGCAGTGGAAGAACTGGTCCGGGTGTTACGCGAAGAAGCCAAGGTCATCTGATGCGATCCAGGAGGAAGCCATGAAGATCATCGTCTGGATCGAATTCAGTCACGGAAAGGTCAAGTCCGCCAGTCTCGAAGCTCTCGGCAGCGCCAGGACGCTGGCAGAGTCTGCCTCGGGTGAGGTGATCGCAGTGCTGTGCGGACCTGGTGCCGGTCAGGCTGCATCATCGATGGTGACCGCAGGAGCTCACCGCATCGTCACGATCGAGGGTGAGTCCCTCTCAAATTCTCATGTCGATGCCATCGCAACCGAAGTAGCTCAACTCGCCACAGCAGAGTCGGCATCCATGTTGTTTGCTTCGGCTACTTCGGTTGGCAAGGAGGTGATCGCTCTCACCGCAGGCAGTCTGGGAACCGCGGTGGCTGCAGATTGCATCTCCATTTCGCATGAAGGAGATGCCTATTGCATCGAGCGACCCGTTTACGCGGGTAAGGCAATTCTGCGCCAGAAGGTGGTCTCTGACCCCGCTGTCATCTCGCTTCGCCCTAATTATGGAAAACAGGTTGAGCGTGAGGCTGCGACGGTGACCGATCAGCAGTCCACTGCTGATTCGGTACTGAAACGCACCGGGTTCATCGAGGGTAGCGCCGCAAAGATGGAACTGACCGAAGCTGAAATCATCGTCTCCGGCGGTCGCGGGTTGAAGAAGCCAGAGAATTTCGCCTTGCTGGAGAGCCTCGCTGATCTACTCGGGGGGGCAGTTGGAGCTTCTCGCGTTGTCGTCGATGCCGGGTGGCGTCCCCATTCCGATCAGGTGGGTCAGACGGGAAAAACGGTCAGCCCGAAGCTGTACATCGCGGTCGGTATCTCTGGAGCCATCCAGCACCTGGCGGGGATGTCCTCGTCTCGGACCATCGTCGCCATCAACAAGGATGCAGCAGCTCCCATCTTCCAGGTCGCGACATACGGCATCGTGGGAGATCTGTTCGAGGTGATCCCTCGCCTCGAATCCGAACTCAAGGCGGTTCTCCAGTGACCGGGAGGACCGGCGTGAATCGTCCCTGAGGGGGCTTTCTTGCCATCCTGGAGAGTATCTGTCGCGGTCTGGCTCCGCTACCCCTTGCGGCACCATCGGCGCTGACATCGTATTCTTCTCGGGAGCAACCCCACTTTTGAGGGGCTCCAGGGAGGATCGAAGTGCACCTGATCATCGTCCAGGGACCGGGTCGAGGACAGCGGATCGTGCTCGGATCAGAGCCGGTCCACATCGGTCGTGATCCCAGTAACGATCTCATCGTCGATGACACCCGTGCGTCTCGGAAGCATGCGCAGGTGATCCCATCCGGGGACGACAGCTGGTTGCTGAGGGATGGCGGCAGTCGTAACGGGACTCTTCTCAATGGAGAGATCATCGACCGCACCATCCTGGAAGCCGGAGATGTGATCGAGATCGGTGACTGCCGCATAGCAGTTCATGCCGTACAGGAGCACCTGAGTACTTTTTCAGTCAAGGTCGACCCGGCGAGTCTGCAGAAACAACTTCGTGACAGCGCCGCGAGCCATCAGGGGACAAAGAGCCTACAGGAGGCACTCTTCGAGGTGGGTCTACTGGCGCAGACAGATCTGCCGCCAGAGGAGCTGGTGAGACAGGTCGTCGCTGTCATCCGCAGTGGCGTGCACTTTGAATCCTGGGGCTGGATCCGCTGGGATGATGACACCGGGCCCCATGCCATAGGAGATCGCGACGGAAAGCCCCTCGATCTCGATGGTCTCGATCCAAGCCGCACTCTCATCGAAGCAGCGCGCCGCCGCCGGGAGGGGATGATCTCCTCACAGGTAGGGGAAGCGTTCGAGGCGAGCGTCTGTCTTCGCAGGAAGCAGGCACTTTCGGCCCTGTCGTTACCCCTGGCGGGCCGAGGAGAGAATGCCACGGTGCTTTACCTGGAACGGGGAACAGGCACACGACCCTTCCAGGCTGAAGAGCTCCAGTGGGTTGCGGCTGTCGCAGCCCAGCTCGCCGTGGGCCTGCAAAACTCGCGTCTCTTCGTCGAGTTACGTCAAGCCCATGACGAACTGCTGGCCAGTCGCGAGCTGTTGTCGCGTCAGGAGAAGATGGCGGCGATCGGCCGCCTGGCGAGCGGATTCGCCCATGATCTCAACAACCCGCTCGCATCGGTGATCGGATTCCTGCAACTGGCCAGTCGCTCGATCGAGTCGAGCGGCGACGACTCATCTACAGTGAAACACCTTCAACGCGCCCAGGATGCTGCGGATTTCTGCCGTGCGCTGTGTCGAAACCTGCTGGCATTCGCCCGAACTCGCCCGTTCAAACCAGGCAGCGAGGCCCCCTTCCCCATCGCAGAGGCGATCGAAGGAACTCTCGCCATCTGTCAGGCGAGATTGCGAGATGCAGGAGTCACGACCGAAATCGATCTGGAGAAAGACCTGGTGCTGACCGGCGATGCCACTGCCCTCCAGCAGGTGATCATGAATCTGGTTCTCAACAGCGCCGATGCAGTGCGTGAATCGGGGCAGGGCACGACAATCACGATCCAGGGCAGAAAATGTCCCGACGGTGGTATCGAACTCCTCATCGAGGACGACGGTCCCGGCATGCCTCCCGAGGTCGCAGCGCGGGCTTTCGACCCGTTATTCACGACAAAGGAAGCAGATCGTGGCAGCGGCCTCGGTCTCTTTGTGGTCAAGCGAATCGTCGACGGAGCTGGTGGCGAGATCGAACTCGATACCCGGCCGGGAGCGGGCACAAGGTTCCGCGTCTCGATTCCTGACGCGCTCGCTCAACTCGGCAGTGAAGAGATCGACCCGATGCAGATCTCCAGCGACTGGCAGGAAACAACCTGATGACTCCTCATTCCTCGCCAAGGCTCGATGTGCTCGTCGTCGACGACGACCCCTTCATCAGGGAAAGCATCCAGTTATTTCTCGAATCGGAAGGACTCAGCGTCCGTGTTGCTTCCGGTGGAAAAGAAGGGATCGAATTGCTCCACGAAGCGGAGCCAGATGTAGCCCTCGTCGATCTTCGAATGCCGCGCATCAACGGACTCGATGTGTTGCGGGAGTTCAAGAGACTCGCACCAGAAGTCGAGGTCGTCATGGCGACAGGGGATGCAACTCTTGAGAGTGCCCTCAGCGCCATGAAACTCGGTGCCTATACCTACATCGAGAAGCCGATCGTCGATCTTGAGAAGGATCTGCTCGGTGTACTGCTTCGCGCAGCCGAGAGGCGGACCTTGCGCAAGACCAACCGTAGACTGCAGGGAGAGTTGCAACTGGCGCTTCATCAACTGGACGCAGAACGCCGCGAACGTCGTATCGGCCTCGATGGATTTCCCGTGTCTCGCTTCCTGCGTCGATGTGCCAGCGCTTCCGAAAGTGACCTGAAGTCGATGATCCTGTCGAGCATTCCAGGGGAGTCGCCGGCCATCCTGTACCTGCGAAGCGAGAGCATGCTGATCCCCTGCGCATCGCGAGCAGTCGATCTTCCAGCGGTGGACGCGGTGCTGCCGACCCATCGATTTTCTGACCCCGGGGAACGGTGGCGCGAAGGAGATCTTCCTGGCGTCTTCGTCGAACACGATGGAGCCTTGATGTTGCCACTCTTCTGGCTCGGTGAACTGGTCGGACTGATCGTGGTTCCCTGCAACAATTCTGCTACTGATCTCGACCCCGGGCATCGGCTATTGCGCCGAATCGCCGACACCGCAGCAGCCATCCTCGGCTCTGTCAGGACCCGCTCTTCCTCAACGACAGGTTGAGCCAGCAGCAAGTATCTCGTACAAGCAAGGGGAGCCCGATCGGAGATCCAGGAGGATCCCAGATGCAACCCACCGATCCAGGCCGCGATGCGATGCACAGATGCAGCGCATCTGCGGCCTTTCCTCTGACCCTGTTACTCCTGACAGCGTTGCTGTCTGGAGCCGCAGTGCTGCCGTGGGCAAGCGCGATGGCAGAGACCGCAGAGCCGAAGTGGATCCCGCCTTACAGTAGCGATCTCGAGAACCTGGTACGTCAGATCGAAGAGGGGCGAGCCAGTGGAGAAGCGTCGCAGATACGGGAAGCATTCGGTAATCTCTCCGAGCGGCTGATCGACGGTGATCCTGGCGGGACCACGACGATCGGAAGAGGACTTTCCATCGGTGCTGGTCAGTACCTTCGCTCGACACTCTCGATGCTCGAAGAACCGATCAGGAGAGAAGTACTCCATGAGATCCAGTTGCGGATCTCGAATCGCATCTCCGAGATTCCTGTGCCTGGACTCGATGCTGAAGCCGACCTCCGGCGCACATCGATGCTTCTCGACTTACCGCGGGGAGTCGTGTCACCCGATCTGACTCGACAACTGGCATATGCTGCGCTCGAGCGAGGTGATCTGCAATCCTGGAACAGACTCGTGTCGAAGGGATGGGTCGAGGACCCCGGGAACATCTCCATCCCTGAGCCAGTGTCCACCGAAGCTGTCTCCATCGCGACGGGTACCTTGCTCCTGTCTCTCTTCCGCAGCGGAGATCCAGAACTATCCAGTTCCAACGATGCGGTGTGGAAGAGCTCTCGCGGGTTTTCTGGCGCCGTCGCGAACCGCTCGAGGATCTGGATCCAGCAACCAGGAAAAATCAGTTCCATCGATGTGAAATCCGGTGAAGAAGTCTGGCGCCGTGTACTCCCCCAGCGTGCCAGACCACCGCTTCCTCGCACGACGAGGCGGCCTGTTCTCAGGCATACATCGATCGTTGCCAGCGTTTCAGACCACATCGAGGCATTTGACGGCTTGACCGGCAGCTCGCTGTGGCGAGTTTCTATCGATGAGATCCTCGGAACCCCGCAAGCGCCTCAGGCGATTCGCGCCCTTTCGTCGCCCTGCCGCGTACCCGGAGGTGTGGTTGTGGTTGCCCTGCGAAGTGAAGTGGGGCGGTTCGAGGCATTTGGTGCTCTCATCGAGGACGGCGGCAATGTGGCGTGGGTGCGACACCTCGGAGAGGCGACCGGATCGACCTGGTTAGCCTTGCGAGCAGCCCCTGCGACCCCCATCGAAGGTGTGGGCAGGATTCACTGGTCCACTGACAGAGGGTCCATCATCACATTTCGCACTTCTGATGGAGCCGTCGAATGGATCCATGAACTCGATGGTCCCAGCAGTACCGGACTGAGAGATCACCTGGTAGAAGAGCGAGCCACAGGAGTTTCGCTGCGCAGGAACGGGGCGCGCCTGTTCGCCTCCGCACCCGGTTCTTCAAGAATCACCATCCTGGATGCCGAGAATGGCAAATCTCTCGGTGTCATCGCTGCCAACGCCCCTCGTTGCTGGAACATCTCCTCGGATGGTGAATCGCTGCTGGTGGTCGAGGAATCCGAAGTGGTGCTGTGGAATTGTCGAGAGGGAACGGTGCCAGGATTCAACTGGCATGCCCCCTTGCCGATGCCCCTCACCGGTAGCGGGTCGGATATCGTGCCCTCTGTCGACGGCGGCTGGTGGATCGGCACAGGAGATGCGCTGCTCTCCTTCGATGCAACGGGACAACACCAAACGATTCAGGGTCTCGACCTTCCCGCTCACTCCTTGCAGTCGATCGGCGATACATTGCTGGCAGCAGCCGGATCCGAGGTCAGTATCTTGACCATTCCGGCGGAGGACGATGCAGAGTTACAGAACTGGCGAAGTGCGCTGATCGGACAGATCAATCCACGCTGGCTGCCTGATCTGTCTGGCGATTCTGCGCGTCAGAGAGCACTCAGGAGAACGGTCCATCTCCTGCTCGAGCGTCGCGACCTCGATCTTTCCAGCAATGAGAGAACTCGACTGGAAACGGCGCTGATCTCTGCGCAATCACGCCCTGATGACAGGATCGCACTCGCCTGGAAAAGGGCGGTACGCTCTGCTGAACTGGGAGACTCCGCAGGAGCTACCTTCATCTGCAACCTGATGCTGAGCGAGACATGGCGAAATCTCGAATCCACACGAATCCTATCGAGGCAGGGGAGCATCGTCACTGCCGACATCGCATTCACCCACCTGTTGCTGCAACTCGATCGTCAACCTGGCGGCGAGATCAGAAGAGAGAGTCGCGAAAAAAGAGCAGCACTCGAAGCGGTTCAGTTGGACCAATCACCCTTGATTCCCGATGGGTGGATCGATCTGGCGCGAACTCGTCCTGGCTGCCCCACCGGCCGACAGGCGCGGCTGGTTGCTGCACAGATCCTGTATCAACTTGGCGACCTGGATGCGTGTATCCACCAGATCGATCTGCTGCTGATCAGAGAACCAGACTCCAACGAAGCCTTGATCGGACGGCTTCGTCGCTCCGAGGTGTTACGTGAACAGGGTCGACTCTCCGAGGCGATCGAGGAGATCATGGCCCTGGATCGCGACCACGGGGATCGTCCTCTGACCAGAACCATCGATGGAATCGATACCCAGATCACTCTCAGCGATCGACTCGAGGAACTCCGCGCCGAGATTCCCACACTCAAGCAGAGCCGGCGTGACCATCCTGGCTTACCCCTCGAGTTGGCATGGAGTGGTCGACTCGACATGACGCAGACTCGCACCACCAGTGTCTGGCCATTGTCTGTCGATGACGCTCAGGCAGCAGACCCTCGGTACCTCGTACTCAGCAGCGATTCTGCTCGAATGTATGATTCCAGCGACGGGCTGATGCTGTGGAAAACAGACCTCGAGCGTGACCCCGTGAAGGTCAGAGACGGTATCTTGCTGACACGACGCGACCTACCTTCTGCTCCGCTTGTGTTTGACGACGGAGCAGTGGTTCTGCATGACAGAAACAGGATATGGCGTCTGGATCTCGGAGACGGCTCGTTGATGTGGCAGCACCGTTTGCCGATCGACTTCGACATCCCAGACCAGGAAATCCGCATCGAGCAGTCGTGTGCGGGATCTGGAATCGTCGTGCTCAGTAGCGAAGATGAACAGATCACTGCTCTCGATGCAGTCAGTGGTGAAGTCCTCTGGAACGAATCACGTGATGGGATCTTCATCGACGATCCGATGATCATCGGGGATAGACTCCTCATCGGCTATGCCATCCCGAACCGTGTTGA
The DNA here is from genome assembly GCA_003973385.1 of Bacillota bacterium. Lineage (GTDB taxonomy): Bacteria > Planctomycetota > UBA8108 > UBA1146 > UBA1146 > QNYK01. The sequence continues at coordinate 22,233 of QNYK01000057.1, forward strand.
ACTCAGATCCGTCAGCGACGGAACGCTGATCAGCGCACTCGATCTGGACAGGGAGGATGGAGCTCTCGCTTCTGCGCCGATCTTGCTGGAAGAGGGGTTCATCGTCGCCAACGAGCGAGGTGGAATCAGCCGCCATGACGACCACGGAGAGCCTCTGTGGAGCGTGCAGATGCCCCACCTCATCTCTCAGGTACTCCTCTCTGCTACAGGAGATCAACTCGTGTGCGAGTTATTCTGGAGTTCAGAACGAACCACACTCATGGGGATCGATGTGGCCACTGGTACCGTCACCTGGAAAAAGAAACTGACCCAGGAACAGCGAAGAATCACCTCGTTGAAACTGGACGGTGAGGAATTACTGGTCGTGTGCGGTGATTTTCAGAACAGGTCGATCTTCAGGTTCAGGGCGGTGCTCGCACCTGAGGCGGTCGAGCTGGCAGAAGCGGAACTGGAATGGACTCACGAACTCGCTCCCGCATATGACGCCGTCGACCTGCGACCCAGCGGTGATTGGATCGTCGTGGCGGACAAGATGCGTGGCGAAACAGTCATCCTCGACCGAGCCACGGGCACTCCCCTGTCCGATCGCCAGGGAATCGGGGCGGTTTCTGACCACCTCCGATCTCTCGGCAGACTCCATCACGCTTCCATCGTCCAGGACACACTGTTGACGGTTTCATCGAGAGGTGCGGCCGGCTTCAGGGCACCAAACAGCAGAAAAGAGCAGATCTCGGCATGGAACTCGCTGAAAGCTCGCAGGCTCTGGAGATCGGAAGCCGATCGCCTCATCGCGATGAAAGAAACGGAACTCGCCATCGAATTGCTGGAAGAGACGATTCGAGACCTGGAACTCGATCCCATTGAAAGAGCCGCAGCGAGTTGGTTGCTGGAGGGAGCAGATCGTCAACAAGCAAGAACGCCCCGTCCGGATCATGAGATTCCCAGGATGCAGACCCCTCCGCTGATCGACGGATCTCTGGACGAGCCCTGGAATGCAGCGACCGGGATTCCCATCGACAAACCTCGCCATGTTCGAGGCCTGCAAGGACCTGGCGAACCACTGATCCCATGGCAGGATCGAGCAGACCTGTCAGGAAGGGTTTTTCTTGGCTGGTCCTCGGAAGGATTACATATCGGGATCGATGTGGATGACGACATCGTCACAGCGCATGAGAGAGACGCAAAACGCTGGGTCGGGGATTGCCTGATTCTGGTTCTCGACACACTCGGCGATGGGGGTGTACGAACCCGGAAAGATGATCAGATTCTGACACTCGCCTTCATGCCGCCGAGGCAGAACAAGCCCCCACCTCAGGAGGGTGATGAGGAAGGAGGCGGTGAAGCTCCAGCATTTGATGAAGATGCGGATGATCCTGAAGGCGAACATGTCGTGGTTCGTCGACCAGGAGGAACTGGAGCGGTGTACGAACTGACCATCCCATGGAGCACCATTGCGGAGCATAGGGGAGAAACAGACTCTGTTCCCTGGCCCGGGATGCGGATGCGGATCGGCATCGCAATCACCGATGATGACACCGGCAACGGTGCGACCAAGTACCTGGGATTGACTCAAGGTGTTGTGCTTCATCGCGAACTGGACCGGATCTGGGAAGGCTGCTGTCCAGATCTGATGCTCCCGGTGAGGTTGGGTCGATGAAATTTTACTCGGGGATCCCTCTACTGATGCTGCTATCCGGTTGTGTCACTCCCATCGACTCTGATCGCGGAGTCCCACCGTTTTACATCGAGAGAAGCGAAACGCTAGCGAACGGAAGTGTTCGAGAATCACAGCATTTCTGGCCCTTTTACAGTCACAGTACCACCCCACCAGACCGTGAAGAAATCCGCGTCCTGTGGCCACTCTTCATCGATCGGATCGACACCCGCGTGCGCAAGACCTGGCTACTTCCGCTCTATCATCGGAAGTCGTACAAACATGACGACGGCCGCATCGATACAGATGCATTTCTGCTTCCTTTTTTTCTCTGGGGATCCGATCCCGATGAAGGCGACTACTTCGCCTTTGCTCCCATCGGAGGAACGATCAAGGGCATTCTCGGCAAGGACCGGATCGATTTTGCTCTGTTCCCGCTATGGGCACGACTACAGGATCGACAGCAGATCACCACCTACTGGCTGTTTCCTCTGGTAGAACTGGACGAGGGCCCGCTGCGAACCGGTTTCAGGGTTTTTCCCTTCTACTCCCATTCCCGGGGCTTCTCCAGCAGCGGAGGTGCTCGAGATGAATCGAAGTACATCCTGTGGCCATTCTGGCACCAATCCAGTACTCGTCTGGACACCGACAATCCTTCTCACGCCTGGTGGCTGTGGCCCTTCTACGGTCAAATCGAATCGAAAACTCGCCTGGCTCGCACCATCTTCTATCCGGTCTGGACCGAGCAACACAACTACCGCGAACAGACATCGACCTGGTCATTTCTGATCTGGACCGTCGGAACACTTCGGGATCGCTGGAATCGATTTCAATTCGCGCCTCTGTGGGGTTTTCATGATAGAGGCGGACTGAAGAGCGGTTATTTCCTGTGGCCGCTCTGGCAGTGGGAGGATCATCGAGCCGCCGGCCGCACCCGGCAGATGAGACGACTGTTCCCATTCTGGCGTAGCATCGTGGACGTGGACCCGGAGCGCGGCACTCGCTCCAGAAAACTACTGTGGCCGCTGGCACGCTGGAATACCGACGCCGACGGCAAGACCACCGCTTCCGCCCCTGCTCTGCTCCCCTTCGATGGACCGCAGGGCTTCTCATGGTCCCACGGTAGAGCCGGACAGTTGATACGCTGGCGAAAAAGCGAGGATTCATGGGGTCTGGAGATTCTCTGGGGTCTCCTGACTGCCGAGGGTGGTGAAGATAGAGGCGGATTTTCGATCCTGGGAGGACTTCTCTCGAGAGAGCAAGGGCTTCGACCGGATGACACTCGCTGGCGACTACTGTACATTCCCATCTGACCCGAGCCCCTCTGATCAGATGCCCGGCGGCGGTCTGAGGTTCGGGAATGACGGGGCCGACCGGTCCTGTCGGGGAAGCAGCAAGGCTGCGGGGAATGGAGCGAGATGACGGGCTGGATCCACGGTCTCGGGGGATTCCTCGGGCGCAGCGCGGAAACCACCGGATACGGGCTGGTGCTGCTCGCCAGGACCATCTCTCATCTTCCCCATCTGCTGACACGGCGCAGACTGCGTGATACGCTCGACCTCTGTTATATCTATTGCACGGGGTCCTTCACTGTCACCGCAGTGGTGGCTCTCTTCACCGGCATGATCCTGGCACTCAACGGCGGACTCTCCCTCCAGGAACTGGGGCAAGAATCCTTGATCGGCCGAATCGTCGCGGTCTCTCTCATCCGAGAGATGGGCCCGTTCATGACGGCGTTGATTCTCACCGCCAGTATCGGTAGTGGCATCGCAGCCGAACTGGGAACGATGAAAATCTCCGAGGAGATCGATGCACTGCGGATCATGTCGATTTCTCCGGTTCGTTTTCTGATCTTGCCACGGTTGGTCGCTCTCACCCTGGTGACCCCGGTACTGACCATCTTTGCCGGTCTGATTGGAATACTCGGGGGCATCTTCGTGGCCCATTTCCAGTTAGGCGTCGGTTGGATGGCATTTCGTAACGATGCGCTGGAGGCTCTCACCCTCGAGGACATCCAGACCGGGCTCTTCAAGTCGGTGGTTTTCGGAGTCACCATCGCCACCGTTGGTTGCACGCAGGGTCTACTGACTCGCGGTGGAGCCACGGGCGTCGGTCAAGCTGCCAGGAGAGCCGTCGTGGTCTCCTTCCTGCTCATCATCATCATGGGTTACTACATCAGTTGGAGTTTTCTGACATGATTGAGCTCAAAGATGTGCACAAGCAACTCGGTGGAAGGATGATCCTCGATGGACTGTCCCTGACGGTGGAAGAAGGCGAGACCCTCGTCATTCTGGGACGGTCAGGAACAGGCAAGAGCGTGACACTCCGCCATGTCATCGGTCTCCTCACCCCTGACCATGGAGAGATTGAAGTACTCGGCGAGGAGATCTCGCTCCACAAACCAGAGATCCTCCGCAAGGTACGCAGGAGGATCGGCTACCTGTTCCAGGATGGCGCTCTGCTGAACTGGCTCAATCTCGCGGATAACATCGGTCTGCCCCTTCGAGAACGCAGGGCCCACAGCGAGGAGGAGATCCAGCAGAGGATTGCCGAGGTGCTGAGCGAGGTGGAACTAGATGGTCATGCCACGAAACTTCCCTCGGAAATCTCGGGCGGCATGCGGAAACGAGCAGGCCTCGCTCGTGCTCTTGTCTGCCAGCCTGAAATCATGCTCTACGACGAGCCGACTTCAGGTCTCGATCCCATCTCATCCACCGTGATCAACGGCCTCATCATGAAGCTCAAGGAGATGGGAATCACGCAGATGGTGGTCACTCATGACATGAAATCCGCATTCGAGGTCGCTGATCGCATCGCACTACTCCATGGGGGTAAAGTACACGCACTGGGAACCGCAGAAGAGTTTCGGGGATCCTCTGACCCAGCAGTGCAACAGTTCATCCACGGAAATGTCGAGGGACCTCTGGCAAGAGAGTTCCGGGAAGATCCGGGAGCAGACTCATTGAATAATGAAGAAAGTGAGGAATCATGACGAGAGATTTTGTAGTCGGAGTCATCTTCATCCTCTCGCTGGTATTCCTTGGTGCGTTGACCATCCTCATCCGAGGAGTTCCGTCCGGCTCGGATGACCTGATACTGGAGGTAGGATTTTCCGATGTATCAGGATTGAAGCCCGGCGAACCCGTACGAATTCGAGGCTTACGAGCCGGATCGATCGAACATATATACCTCGACGAGACTCGCGGACTTGCGGTCGCCAAACTTCGAATCTGGGAACACCTGCCGCCGCGAAATGAATACAGTTTCAAGGTGATGACGGCCAGCGCCCTCGGGGGCTCATACCTGGATTATAAACCCGGCAAAGGTGAACTGGTCGATCCTGAGGCTCTGGTTGGGACCGCCAGTGGTGGTCTGTTCGGTGAAGTGGGTTCGATGCTTGCCGAGAACAGAGATGCGATCAAGAGCAGCCTCGAAAACCTCGACAAGTTGCTCGACAACCTGCAGTCCGGTCAGGGGATTGTCGGTGGGCTGCTCAGCAATGATGAAGCCAAGACGACAATGTTGAATGTCATCAAGGGCATGGGGACAATTGTCGACGACCTCGAAAATGGCAGGGGCATCCTCGGCTCCCTGCTCTCGGATGATTCAATCCAGCGGCAACAGTTCGATAGACTCCTGACCCTGCTCGATCAGGAGATGCAATTTTTCTCCTCCGGTGAAGGAACCGCCGGAATGATCTTCAAGGATGCAGAGTTTCAGGAACATGTTCGGACTACTGCCCGCAATGTCGACCGGATCACGACATCACTGGCGGGAACTGATGGCATCGCTGGAAGAGTTCTCCATGACAAGACACTGAGTCAGTACTGGATGGACATCTCGGTCAATTTACGAAGCGCATCGGAGCAACTCAATGAAACTGGACAGGGACCTCTGCGGGACCTGCTCCATGATCGAGAACTTCGAACTCGCATGAGAGACGCCATCGAAGCCATCGCAAGCATCAGCGAGGCGATCGAGAAGGGTCCTGGAACACTTCATAGCCTGATCAACAATCCTGAACTGTACCAGGAAGCGCGTGAGACTCTGACTCTCCTGAGGGACTCGACAGAAGACCTCAGGGAGCAGGAACCGGTCAGCGCTTTCTTCAGCATCCTGTTTGCCCCCTTCTAGAAGTCACGATGACGGAATACCTGCTACCCATCGGTTCCATCCTGCTCGGGTTGGTGTTTCTGATCATTGGAGGGGATCGGCTGATCTCAGCAGCAGTGGAACTGGCGCTGCGCTTCAAGGTATCGCCACTCTTCATCGGCATCACCGTGGTTGCGGCGGGTACATCGCTGCCAGAACTGCTGGTCTCCCTGATCGCCCAGAGCGAGGGACAATCTGGACTCAGCATCGGCAATGTCATCGGATCAAACATCTTCAACATCGGGCTGGTTCTGGGAACCGTATTGATCTGGACGTACAAGAAACCAGCTGCGCCAGGACTCACCGAAACCATCGGACTCCTGATCAGCTCCTTGCTGTTTACCCTGTATCTGTACTTCGCAAGAGATGCAGATGGCACCGCAACCATCACCAAGGAGATCGGTTTGCTGATGGAACTCGCGTTCGTGATGTTGATTTATCTGACTCTCAGGAACAGCAAGAAGAATCCTGCCACCGAAGAAGTGGAGCAGATCGCCAGAGGCGCAGGCTCGATAACGGTCATCCTTTCACTGGTCATGGGAATCCTGGGTCTCTGGTTCGGAGCCAAACTGCTGGTGGCAGGCGCAGTCTCGCTGGCGACCATTCTCGGTGTCAGTGACACCATCATCGGACTGACCATCGTTGCAGCGGGAACCGGGGCCCCGGAGCTCTTTGCTTCCATCGCTGCAATACGCAGGGGATCCGCCTCGATGGCGGTCGGAAATGTGGTCGGCTCGAATCTGTTCAATACCATCGCCATAGTCGGGGCAGCAGCGCTGGTCAGGCCGCTGCGGGTCGATCTCAACGAACTTCGAGCGGATCTGAACCTGAACCTTGTTCTGGCACTATCCATCTGCTTTCTGCTGTTACCGAAGCTGGCAGCAGGCACAGGGAGACTGATCGGGGTGCTATTCATTGCGACATACTTCTGCTGGCTGGCGTCGATTGTCTTCTAGTGGGTTCCTTCAGGTTCGACATGAATCACAACATCATGGATCCCGGGCAGTTCTTCTCTGATCTTTTCCTCGACCTCATGTGCGATGCTGTGTGCCTCGTCCACTGATATGCTGGGATCGACATGCAGATTCATGTCCACGAATATTCCGCTGCCGAAACCTCGACTTCTGACATGGTGAACATCGCGAATTCCCTCGAATTTCAGTGCGATCTCGACGATTCTTGCTGGATCGATGGGAGCCCGATCCGCCAGGACACCGGCAGATTGGAGCGCAATCTTGTAGCCAGATCGTGCGATGAATAACCCGATGGCCAGAGCCACCACTACATCCACGAGCGGCCAGCCACTTCGGATGGCGAAGAGCGCACCCATCGCCGCGAGAGTTCCGAGCAAGTCGGAACGGGTGTGCTCGCTATCGGCCAGCAGCACGGGGCTCTGGAGGTCTCTCCCTCGACGACGCTGCCATCTGAATACCAGCAGATTGATGACCGCGGTCACTGCCAGGATCAGATATCCGATGGGATGCGGATCAGTCACCCCCCCATCATTCCACCGTCCCAGCGAATCGGACACAATGTGCCATGCTGCGATAAATAGTAGCAGCGAGATGGCCATCGCAGAGAGGATTTCGAATTTCTGATGGCCGTACGGATGATCGTCATCGGGGGGTTGCGAGGCGACTCGGATCCCGATGAGAGCGATGATGTTGGAGGATCCGTCGAGCAAGGAGTGGAATCCATCTGCGACCACCGACAGAACACCGTTGGTGTAGCCATAGATCAGTTGCATCAATGCGACGGCAAGATTTGCCAGCAGGGTTCCCCACAGCACGCGTGACACGTCGCGCTGTCTTGATGCCAAGGTTCCTCCTATTGAACAAATCTGCGGAATCGAACACTCAGGACCTGGACCGAGGCGATGCTGAGTTCTTCCGATCCGATGCGCCGGATATCGGATTCCATCGCGATGTAACTCGGTTTCCGCCTCAAATCCTCCACAGCCTGTTCGATCCAGTCGCCTTCGCGTTGCTCTGAACCATTGCCGCAGATCCTGGTCACCAGTGCCCACAACCCATCGAGGATCGTGTTGCGCAAGATACGCATCGAGAGGGAATCCCATCGGCCTGTAGAGACCACCTCGTCGCACTTCCTGACCAGAGGATGGAGGCCGCTTCTGTGCCCGAGCAGGTAGTAAACGCGAGCAACATCTGCGACCAGAATGTCATGAGTTCTACTGATGTCCAGGATCCTGACCCCTGCGGTCAGGTGCTCGAACTTCGCCATGTTTTGCGCCAGGGAGGGCGAGAATCCGCAATTGATTCCTTCACTGATGAGATTCTCATGACGCTCCAGTTCCGGTCCTGGTAGGCATCCCGGGATCGCTTCCTCGTATTCCTTCAGGGGGCTGACCCCATCGGCGATCAGCGCCTCGATCCGGTCGAGCCGGTCATCATCATGACTACTGAGCAACCATGCCGCTGACCTCCTCAACGCCTCCTGGATGCGGACCAATGTATGGGTGGCAACACGGGCAGTAATCGACTTGAGAGCCAGGATCTCGTTTCGCATCTCTTCCGCCCTGATCAGGTCATCTGCTATCAGGTATGAGCGAGCGACATGACCGATCGAGCGGCCCGTTTCTCGTTCCATGTCGAGAAAGAAGAAGGAACCAGCACGATCAACAATCCTGTTGGTCAACATTGTCATCGCGATCTCACGCCGAAGCTGGTGCTTCTGGATGGCTTCCGGGAAGCGAGTTCGGACCACCTCTGGAAAATACTCGAATAGAAATCTGTTCTCATCCACGCGACCCACAGGTTGCTTCAGCAACCTCCTGTAAGCATCCATCTTCGCGTGGGCTGCGACGATTGCCAACTCCGGCCTGAACAGGCCAAGCCCTTCAGCATGTCTTGCAGTCAGTTCCTCCTGCGAAGGCAATGCATGAGCATCGCGATCCAGCACACCCCGATCCTCCAGGACCATCATCGTTCGCTCGATGGAGAAGGGATCAACTTCACTGCGGATCTCATCGAGACCCAACATCAAGCCTTGTTCACGAGTATTGGTCAGCACCTGATCGCAAACATCGGCCTGCACCTCGATCAGGACTTCATTTCGTTGATCCTCGGTGAGTCGGCCTGAGCGGACTTCATCGATGAGCAGCGTTTTCAGATTCACCTCGTGGTCTGAACAGTCGACTCCGCCGGAGTTGTCGACGAAATCAGTATTGATCAGTGCTCCACGACGGGACAGTTCAACCCTGCCCCTGGGAGTCACTCCCAGGTTGCCGCCCTCGATCACCATTCGAGCTCGAACCTGATCGGCGGCCACACGGCAGGCAGAGTTGGCTGCGTCATCGACCGACCGGTCGTCTTCCTGGGAAGATCGGATGAAGGTGCCGATCCCACCGTTGAACAGCATGTCCACATCGGCACAGAGAATCACGCGGATCAATTCCTCGGGAGAGAAGACTCCCTCGGGCGGCAATCCGAGCAACACCCTTGCAATCGGCGATGGATCGACCGACTTTTCAGAACGATCGAAGATCTCACCACCTTCGGAAAGGAGTGATCGATCGTAATTTCCCCAGTTAGAGCGCCCCATCTGGAACAGACGTTTTCGTTCTGCGTAGCCTGTATCAGGATCTGGATCCGGATCGATGAAGATGTGCAGATGGTTGAATGCTGCCACCAATTTTGCATTTCGAGCCAGTAGCATTCCGTTTCCAAAGACATCGCCACTCATGTCTCCTATTCCAACCGCGGAATAGGGATCCGTGTCTGGATCGATTCCGAGTGAGCGGAAGTGGATCAAAGCCTGTTCCCAGGCTCCACGTGCCGTGATCGCCAGTTCCTTGTGGTCGTAGCCATGGCTTCCACCGGAAGCAAAAGCGTCACCGAGCCAGAAATTGTGCTTCTTGGAAATTGCATTCGCGGTATCGGAAAGGTGAGAAGTTCCCTTGTCCGCTGCCACCACCAGATACGGGTCGTCTCCATCCCAGCGAATCACTCGCTCGGGACCGACCACCTGACCATCAACGACGTTGTCAGTGAGACTCAGCAATCCCTCGATGAAGATCTTGTAGAGATTGTCCGCCTGTTCACGACGCTCGGCTCTGTCGGTATGAGGGTGTCGAAGGATAAAACCACCCTTTGCTCCTACGGGAACGATCAGGACATTTTTGACCATCTGCGTCCGCTGGAGTCCATGCACCTCGGTTCTGTAATCAGTGATCCTGTCCGACCAGCGTAATCCTCCCCTGGCCAGAGGGCCTCCACGTAGATGCACACCTTCCACCTCGGGATGATGAATATACATTTCTCGCCATGGACGCGGGTAATTGCCCACAGGCAGAGAAACAGAGTCATACTTGTAGGCCTGAAGAGGGTCATCTGTACCGATGAATCGAGTCGTTCTCAGGGTCGAATCCAGGATGCCGAGGATCCTCCGCAAGAACACATCTTGAGCGCTGGATCGCACATCATTGAGGGCGCGATGGATCTCTTCACGGATTTCTGATGAGCGTGATTTCCTCTGTTCCATATCCAGTTCCAGGTCGGGATCAAATCGAGTCCTGTATGACTCCAGCAGGCTCCTGGTAATTCCAGAATGTTGAACCAGGGTCTGAGATGCAAATGCGATCGTGGTTGAGATTCCGAGTTGATGCAGGTAGTGCAATTGATTTCGGATCAGATTCACATCCAGGTGGTCGATTCCAACCTCAAGGATCAGGCGATCGAGCTGATCGCTACTGGTTGCTCCGGAGAAAACAGATTCCAGCGATTCGACCAACAGTTCAGATCTCGTCACCAGCGGATGTTCATCGCTATCGATTCCGTGTACCTGAAAGGTGTCGATGGAAAATCGCTCCGAGGTTGCTGGGCTGATCTCAAAGGAGTTCTGATCGACGATCTGCAGTCCAAAATTATCAAGAATCGGCAATGTCGTCGAAAGAAACAGGTTCTCACGCTGGTAGATCCGCAGCCTTGCAGAATTTCTGGCCCTATCGACCTCGTTTCGAAATACGCTGAACGCGAAATTGATTTCTGGATCAGAATGTAATTGCTCCAGTTTCAGGACGTCCTGAAGGCCCTCTCTTGGGGAATGGAGGATCTGGTACCCCTCGGGAAATGCATCGCGGTAGCGGCGATAAATCTTCTCCGAGTCTTCCTGCTCGGCCAGATCGAATTGTCGATGCAATCGATCTGCCCAGGTTCCGGCGACAAGCCTGATCCGCTCATCGATCCACTCAGGATCGACCTCATCGAGCCTATCGGATGCAGTGAAGAAGAAGGAGAGCAACACCGTACCGTGCTTACCCAGGTTGACCCTCGAATCGGAATAACTGGCTCTCATCATCTCGAACAGGATGCCTTCAATCCGGGAGCGTTGTTCCTCGGAATAGCCCTCGCGTGGAATGATCAGGAAATAGAGTCCCTTGCGACGCTCCTCATCCACAACAAGATGGCCGCGAATCTCCTTGGACCTTTCGACATAGTGGATCGCATGGATGACTGCCTCGATCTCGCTCGAACGAGCCTGGAACAGGAACTCCACGGGTATCGAGTTGAAGGAGTTCTGGAACGCCTTGTAACGCAACCCACCCTTCGGGATGGAGTGCTGAGAAATCACATCGTCCAGCTTTGTACGAACATGGGGAATCTGATCTCCAGGAGTTTGCACGGCTTTGAAGGTGAACAGGCCCCAGATATGGATGTGGCGGATCACGCCATCAACCGCCGGCTCTCGCACCACGAAGTGGTCAATCTTGCCCTGGCGATGGATGCAGGAATCCCCCATTCCCTTGAATGAAACCACGAAATCTCTGGGTGGAGAATCACCGGAGAGAGTCTCCACCGCCTGCGTCACCAGTTCTTTATCAGCGGTCTCCAGGCAGGGAACCCCGAGGGACAGATCGATCTTCAGGGTCGAGAGATCGCCTTCCTCACTGCTCCAGCGATCCACACCGAAGAATACGAAATGGTCCTGAATCAGCCAGTCGAGCAGACTTCGGGTACCCAGCACATCTCCCACGGGAGTCCCCGCTGCGCTACGTCGGATCGCGCGGATCGAATCCCGAATCACACCCTTCATCCGCTTGTAGTCCTTCACGACCGTGGTGGCCATCGAGAGTCGTTCTTCGATGCAACGGAGTAGATCATCTCGCATCTGTGCCACCGGCATCGACGCGATCTCGAAGTGGCAGACGACTTCTTCTCTTGAATTGGCTGCCGTGGCGTCGATGGCGACAATCGTGCCATCCTTTGCCCTGACCGCTGAAGCATTTGCCGTGTGCTTGCTGATCACCTCGAGCCCACGCTCCTCGATGATCATCTCCACGGTATCAACGATGAAGGGTTGATCATTGCAAACCACATCCAGATAGATCGATTTGCTGTCGAGTTCCATCTCCGGGTCCGCCCAGATGCTGACCTGAACCTCGTTCTTGTTTCGCTTGAGAAAAAGGTTGAAGGTATTGAGTAAGTCTCCGGCCAGTCGACGAAGTGCTTTTTCATCGTAAAGTTCATCCAGCACTGCGTCGTACTGCTCCAGAAAATCACGCAAGATGGGAGCCAGGCGGACATCGGCCAGGCGAGGATCTGAAGGATCCAGCAACCCGACGAGGCGGCCGTTTCCCTTCTTTTCCTTATCGTCCTCAAGCATCTAAAATCTCCCCAGAAATGGGGCCTTCGAATCGGCACCGCTGACACAGCTCGCCGCCACTGGCGACCTGACCCGCTTGTATAGGTTTGCCCCCCTCCGGGGAAGGAAATCTGGTCGATTCCATCGCTCATCGCTGGCCTGATCATCGGCCTGCATCTACCCTGATGGCCTCAGGGAGGCCGCATGGAGCGATTCTCCACTCCTCCTGCAGCCGTCACCGATCGGGAAGGATCAGAGCCGATGACTTCCGCCGTGGATCCACCGAAGGCGCTGCGTACAGCAAATCCCCTCTTCAGCCTCTGTGGCTGCCTCGTGGTGCTGGTGGTAGCGGCTTCCGTCGGTGCCCTGATTTCGTTCTGGATGGTGCTCTCAGGTGGCCTGCAGGATTCCCCCTTGCTGCTCCCGGAATTGCAACGAACAGACGTAGATCTGCAGGTCATCGCTGACCTTGGTGATTCAACGGACGACATGACTCTTACCCATGCCCAGTGGAACCTGTTTCTGACTGACCAGGTGGATCAGATGATCGCAGCAGGCGAGGTGTCTCCGGGTAGCGGTGTGAGGTTGTTGCCGCAGCCGGATGGCCAAACTCGCCTACTGGTCTCCATCGGAATCCCTGAGGATCAGAGTACCGCTCCCTGGTGGCTGCGAGGACGCTTCGCCAACCTGGAGATGATCGGAACCGCGACAATTCATGGCGGCAACATCGATAGTGCGGATGTCGATCTCTATCAATGGGGATCCATTTACAAGGGCGAAAATCTTGACCAGCAGCAATCGATCGAAGTGCTCGACAAGCTATTCATGGAATTTCCGCTATCGGGAATCTCCCTGGAAATTCGTGAACTGGAATTCGTCCAGGACAAGTTGCGCATCGTCCTCAATAAATGAAGAGAGCAGATGTCGAACCGCTGCGCGTTTACCAGCGGTTTCGCTGAATCTTCTCGAACGAGAATGCGACCCACTCCAGGTCAGGGAGCAAGGATGCGAACTGATCCATCTCGAAGGATCCTCGCAACTCGTAGGCATTGGAGATTCCGACCAGGATGTAGGAACGGTGCTTCCTCGGTGCCGGCGCAGGAGGCTTCTGCTCGGCATCTTTCGCTTCTCCATCTCCATTCCCGTCACCATCCCCCTCGGGACCCTCCTGTTGCGTCTGAACCGCGCTGAACTGACGGCTACCGGGAGTGCCCTCTGACGGCTCATCACCGTCGGTGGCCCCTTCCTCCTTCGATTCCTCCTTGGTGGCGGGAGGCTTGTCGACGAACTCGAACAGAAATGCGTCGAGACCACCGAGATCACCCTTGAGAGTCCGGACATCGGTGTATTTCTTGCGCAGGTCAGGCAACGCGACCGAATCGATCCAATCCTGTGGACGCTGGCCGTCTTCTGCTTTCGTAAGGATCCGCACCCGGATCTCGTTTCGTGTCCCGGGGATCTTCATCAGGACCAGATCCCGATCCTGGATTTCATCGAGTGCGAACTCCCAGTTGGGACCGGGACGCTCGATGGAGAACATGAAGTCGAGGGAGTTGAAGCGGGAATCTTTCACTTCACCTGCAGGTGGCGCGTTGAGAGATAGGACATACTCTTTCCAGTCTGCCTCCATCTGGTCCACGTCCTTGTAGTATTTCTGGGCCAGATTGTTGAACTGGCGCTGACCGATCCTGCGTTTCTCGCCCATCCGCCAGTACTCGACCAGGAATCTGTGGCCCTTGCGGGTCTCCGGTCCTTTGAACAGGAAATGCATCACTGCCCACGAATCGGCGTATTGAGAGCCGCCAAATCGATTTCTCGGCAAGCCTCCCAGTTTCGACAGCGGCGTATGAGTCCCCTCGCGAATCTTCTCCTGGATGTGAAACAGACGATCTCTGGGGATCAGCCCCGAGACCAGTTTCTTCTTCTTGTAATCGAGTTTCGAACCATCGCCGAAATAGACCGCCATCCCCTCGATGAACCAGTTGGGGTAATTGCCCATGCGCGTCATTTTCTTGCCCTGGAAGGCATGAGTGCCTTCATGGGCCAGCACCGTGAACGTGGTGCCCGTCAGACCGAAGGTGCCATGGTAGGCGCTCACATTCTGAGATGTGGGCTGGTAAAAGCCCCCGACACCCGCGCCCATCCCCGTCTTGAGCATGAACTCGTCATGGTTGCGATAGATCTTCACTATCGGCTTCTGACTCCGAACATCCGGCGACTTGAACATCTTGGAGAGGGTGGTGTGGAGCGCCTCCATGATCGTCCGGTAGGTGCGCGCGACCTCGGGAGTGCTGTTGCATTCGATCACCCAGTTTCTGGAATTGATGGTCGATCGGCTCGACCAGGGGACTCCCTCGTATTCCTTGCGTTTGTTCTCATCGAATTTTTCGCGTTCCTTGCGGCGTCGCTCCAGCTGCTCCTCACGGCGACGTTGATCTTGAGGATCCAGCCGTCTCGTCACCGACTCCGGAATCGTCGGCCGACCGGGCTTGACAACGTCTGGCTTCGGCTCCGTCGGCTTCGGAGACGGATTCCTGGGTGGCGTACGACTGTTCTCTCTGGGCGGTATCAGCCGCTTGCCATCTCGCCCCCAGCCCCTGGCAATCAGCGCCTCAGCTTCCTCGGGAGTCTTCCACTGTCCATCGACCTGGCCCCAACCGAGCGCGATGCGAGCCGCTTCATGTTCGGGATCGATCTCGAGAGTCTTTTCGAAGGCGTCGTGGGCCTGCTGCTCAAGGCCTCGCCCGAGTGCCCATTTCGCGAGCGAGTACCAGCCCGAGGCGGACCCCCGACGAATCGCTCGCTTGTGCCGCTGGGAATACTCCCTGCGGTCGACCTCTTCGCCCCGGATCACCACATCGACACGATTCATCTCGATCGATGTGACGCCAAAGGCACTCTTGACCGAGATCTTATCGGGGGTCTCCTCGACCACCTCGCCGATCACCTCGTCGCCACCCTTGAGCACGACAATGACCCTCTCGCCCACATCCAGAGAATACAGAGGCGTCTGCCCGGATGGGCTCCCTACTGCTGGCCAGGCAACGACGGGCGCGGCCAGAAGTGAAAGGATCAGCAGCAAGAACAACGGTCTCAGCATCGAATCCTCCGCAACTCATCATACGAAACTCTTCGTGGCCTGCAACGATTCATCGACTCCACATCTTCGTCTGAGGCGAGGTGCACCACTGCTCGCTAACCGGTGTAGCGAAATTTCGCCGTGTATTCTTCGAAGTACTTCAATGAAGCATCAAAATCCTCGATGGAACACTCGAGAACATTGCCATACAACTTGTCTGGTGATCCGAAGATTCCGACAGCAAATCGCATCTGCTCTCCCAGTTCGGGAACATTGTTTCCGCCGGTGCCGATCACCCTTTTGCCATCCAGGACGGCGACATACATCGGGTTTCCGCCCATCTGCTTGGAGGCCATCTCTTCGATGTATTCGATCTCGCCGAATACATTACTGATCAAGGAACGAGCGTAATCTTCGCTGAGTTCTGCATGGAGTCCGTTGGGCCAGCTGTAGGTTGAGAGACGCTTCCTGGAAGATCCTCCGCTGACCGATGAAATCACCTCACCGGCGTAGAGCAGCGAAGATTTTTGCCAGCGCCACCCTGCAGGCTTGGTGATTTCCAGCTTCAGCGCTTCGCTGCTGAAGACCCTCGAGCGCTTCTGACCCAGTTCTTCCACGGGCAGGCCGAGAATCCACTGCTTGTACTCTTCTTCCCACTCCTCGACACTCTTGCCGCTGTGCTGCGCTACCAGTCCCTCGAAGAACTGGGCTTCCTTCTCGTAGTCACAGAAACCGTCCAGTTTTTGACAGTGCAGAAACCAATCTTCCATGATCTTGCCACCTGTGTTGTCACTGCTGCTCCAGGCTCCATGCTCATTGCCATACAGACACCAGAACAGCACCCCCCAGGCGTGTCCGTAGTAGAAGCCACCAAATCGCTGTTGAGGAAGCCGCAGCAGCGTCTTGAGATTGCAGTAGTTTCCATCCTCGATGGCGCTCTTGAGACCGACCAGGCGGTCCCGTGGGATCTCGTTGATCTCGACCGTTCGCCGGCTGATCTTGGAGCCATCCCCGAAATACACCGCAAGCCCCTCGATGGTCCAGATCGGCAACGACCGTAGCGACTTGAAGATCATGCCCTGGAACTGGTGGGTTCCCTCGTGGGCCAGCACTTCCTCGGTACTGCCTGTGGATCCGAACGATCCGTGGTACCCGGTCACATCCTGGCGCAGAAGGTTGTAAAACCCGCCGATGTTGGGACCGTTACCGGTCCAGTCCATGAACTGCTGATGATTGGCATGGATGTAGACATCACTTCGCGGCGCCTTCTTGTAACGTCTGGGCCAGAACTTCTCGATGAACACCTTGTCGTAGGCACGATAGAGCGACTCCATCACATCGGCGTAGTAGCGAGCATTTTCGATGGTGGAGTTGCAATAGATGACGTAGTGCGGCGAGATGATCGGTTCCACTGTTGCCCAATCTCGTCCCCTCAACTCCTCGATGTAGGCGTCGCGCCCCTTGAGAGATTCCGTCCTTCGCGCAGTCGATTCCTCTTCCTGGCGGGCTGCGATCTCATCGGGCGTGAGCCATTCCCCTCCGTAGAGTTCCATTCCCTGGGCACGCATCGCTTCTTCGAGCGGAACCCACTTGCCCTCGTACTTGACTTCACCGAGTGCATCCCGGGCTCGCTTCATGTTCGGGGACAGTTCTGTCGCCTTTCGCCATGCGTCTATGGCGAGAGATTCCTCCCTGTTTTCTCGTGCCCATTCACCGAGATCACACCAATCATCCGCTGAACTGGCCTGCTCGGCGCGCTCCTGGTACTGCTCCGCTGTGGTCTTGAACCGCTCCCATTCGATCAGGTCCGATCGATCGACTCGCGCGGTTCCAAATCGATGCTTGATGGAGATCGTCTCGCCGACTCGCTCCACCACCTCGCCCTCGTAACTGCCGCCGCGCCTCAATTTGACGCGGATCCGATCTCCGACCTTGATCTTGTCGAAGTCCTGCGCCTGAACAGTCTCTGCTGCGACCGCAGCAACTTCGAGGCTGCGCGATCCCAGCAGCATGAAACCGGCTGGAATCATGAGACAGATGATGAGAAGCCTGAGGTGATGCATCGAGGTTTCCTCTTTCGCAGTGGCCAAACGACCCGGGCCAACTGGGGTCGGGGACCCTTTCCAGGGACACAGCAATCTGGCCCCCCCGGAGGCAGGGTAATCCCCGTCTTCTGAGTCTAGATGCAAGCAGCAGATGGGGCAAGGTGAGCGGGCTCTGGCTACCGATCACTTCTGAGGGCCGTTTCTGCCTCCTTCTGGAGCCATCGGTCCCAATCCAGCGCCGAGATCCTGCCCACCAGTTCCAGTTCCCTGATCACCACGGGTACGCCAAACGTTTCGATGGCGACTCCTCCGATGAGGGGCGGATCTCGCGGCTCGGTAGTGAGGATGGGACTGCCATCGAGTTCGAGAATGGCGCCATCTTCATCCTCCCGGATCAGAATCCGCACCGCCTTCCCCACTCTCAGTCGCGGTAGAGGGGCAGGCATCGCAATGTCTCCCCCCCCATTTGCGAGGGCCTGCTCCTCGATGATGGTGTGGGCGGGCAGCAAGACATCATCTTCACCAACGCGGATCGACGACACCTCGGGGGGCCGAATGCCGACCCCGAAGATGAGGCCACGGTCGGTACCATTCCAGAGCACGACATTCAGATTGGGTGCGTCTTCCCGGGTCACAAGTCCCAGGATCGAAACCTCAAGGCTGCTTTCGAATCGAAATGGCGCTACCAGAGCGACACGCCCTCGAATCTGGGCCAGATCTCCACGGACTGCAAGAGAGCCTCCTGGCGAGGGCTCCCATCCGGATAGCCCATCGTCTCCAACCTTCCAACCGATGCGAATCGTGTGAAGGGATCGATCCCAGTCGGAGACGATCGCCCCGGCAAAGGGTGCCAGTGCAGCAGGACCATCTCGGTCGAGGGGAGCTGCCCACCATCTCAACAGGATCGATTCCATGGCATCCCACTCGCTGGCAGTCACCCACTCCGACAGGGACAGCGCAATCGACCTCATCTGATCATCGTCGACCGCTTGCTGCGCCTGCTGCCCCTGCTCCAGCCACTTCGCCACCCTCCGAGCTCGGAGGCGTTCTGCCGCCCGAGCGATCTCGCCTGCTCCTCCAGCTCGAGCCAGATCCAGGATCACCCGATCCCCACCCCAGACGATTCGAAGACCATCGAGCCATCGCTCCTGATCCTCTCGACCAGCAGTTTCCTGATCCAGAAGCGCCAGCAGCGTCACCTCTGAGATGGCATGCCAGGGATGGGTTTCTGGATTTCTTCGGCCCGATCGTTTGAGGGATACACCTTGCTGGGTCACCTCCATCACTCGTGCCTCGAAGTGTGGGCCATCCCGGAGGCTCCAGCTGGCTATTTGCTGATCATCTGCCAGTTGCTGCGCTTGATGCAGCACCTGCTCGGCAATCTGAACCGGTTTTTGGCATTCTCGCTGAAAGTTTGACCACCTTGCCATCAACAGGGGAAATCGATCGACTCCTGCTGGCTGCAAGATCTTCGTATCCAGTTTCTGTGACAGTTTCGACAACACCGTCTCCATCTTCAACTCGAGTTGAGCCAGGAGTTCTCGGTGCAACATCTCTGTTCTGTGGAGTTGATCAATGTCAGCAGCAAATCGCTTCTCGAGTCCAAGTTTGCTTGCGAGTTGTTGCAGTACAACGATCGCCTCGGGATATCTACCCGCTGCGATCTCCACTTCGGAGTCGACCATCGCCTGACGAATATTTCTCTCTTCGACCCAGGCCCAGGCACGCATCAGGGCCTCACGCTCCGACTCGAAGACCATCTCCGGGTCGGAGGCGATCTGCTCCATCTGCTCACGTCCCAGTGACAACTGCCCCCCGGAAAGGGAGTTCAGTATCCGATCTCTCTCCGATTGCCAGCTTTGCCACCGGTTGGCTTCTCTTTCGAGAATCTCCAGCCGCTGCCAGCGTTGGGTCGCAAGAACTTCCATGTCGGTCGTGACAGGGGGAGGACCATCCTGGTCGACCGATCGGTGCGAATCATCGACCACTGGCTGCCGATCCCCGGTCGGTGAGTCCTCGTGCCCCCGCCCTGCAGTGGTATCGGTCGGGGACGGACCGGTCGAGGCCGGATCGAACCATCCAAACTGATCGGCGACAACCCATCCGATGGTGATCGCAACCGCAGTGGCGAAGATGATCTGGAGGGGTCTGAGGGGTTTCTGAGTATCCTTGTCGAACAGCTCCAGGCAGCGATCAAAACCACCTGGACCACCTCTGAGAGCGCGAATGGCATCGGACCAGCGACCCTGTATCCGTAACAAACGACCGATGCGTGCCAGATTTCTTGCCGCCTGCTCCTGACAGAGGGTCACATCCAACTGGGCCTCGAGCGGTCCCAGTTCCATCACCGAGAAACCTCCCGCTGGAAGTCGCAAGATCGAACTCAATGGCACCGGCTCGATGCAAGATCCCTGTCGATGAAGTTGCTGATGTAACTTCACCAGAGTTTTCGCCAGCAGATCACTGTCGAGGTCATTGGCAGCGATGGAATCGACCGGGCTACCCTCCGCTTCATCGAGGGCGACATAACGAGCCTGAGCCACCGACCCTTCATCGATGACCCGCAGCACGCCATCCCCATCGAGTTTGACAAGCGCCTGGATCTCCTCGACGAACTGATCCTGCTGGGCGTGGTCGGTGGCGGGGAGGACCTTCAGCAGCACCCTGCGATCGAGGCGAATTTGACGCGCCTCGATCCAGATTCCGAGCCGCGCAGAACCACGGATGTGGAGCGGCTGGAAGCCAGGAATCTCGGGAGTACTGCGGTCCTGTTCCTTCATGTCAGCGTTTCTTTCCCTTCTTGCCGGTGGGATGAGTCGGCAACAGTGATTCCGGCTCCTCTCCCCTCAAACGGCTGACCCGGTCTCTCAGTGCCGCAGCCCTCTCGAAATCCAGTTCCTGTGCCGCCTCCAGCATCTGCTTTTCCAGGGTTTCGATCATCTCTTTTCTCTGCTGCTGCGGCAGGTCGGAACCCTTGAGCTCCAGATCCGCGGTCCGGGTCCTGACCTCCTCCTCGATGGTGGTTCCCAGTTCTCGACGAATCGTCCTGGGGACTATTCCATGCTCCTCGTTGAACTGCTTCTGGATTTCGCGCCGCCTGCTCGTTTCATCGATCGCACGCTGCATCGAACCCGTAATCACATCCCCGTACAAGATGACCCTGGCTCGTTCATTTCTAGCCGCACGCCCGATCGTCTGGATCAGTGCAGTGTCGCTGCGCAGAAATCCCTCCTTGTCCGCGTCCATCACCGCCACAAGTGAGACTTCCGGCAGATCCAGCCCCTCTCGCAGCAGGTTGACTCCGACCAGCACATCGTAAACGCCCTTGCGCAATTGCTGGAGAATCTCGACTCGTTCCAGCGTATCGATCTCCGAATGAAGATATCGTGATCGAATCTCGGTCTCCTGGAAGTAATCACTCAGGTCCTCGGACATCCGCTTGGTCAATGTGGTCACGAGTACTCGATCACCGAGAGCCAGCGTTTCCTGAATGCACTCGAGCAGGTCCTGAACCTGTCCTCGTGCTGGACGCACTTCCACAGCTGGATCGAGCAATCCCGTCGGGCGATTGATCACCTCGATCACTTCACCACCACTTTTTTCGAGCTCACGAGCCGAGGGAGTCGCAGTGACATGGATCGTCTGACCGGTGACCTGTTCCCATTCTGTAAATTTCATCGGACGGTTATCCATTGCGCTGGGAAGTCTGAAGCCATGATCAACGAGTGTCTGCTTGCGCGATCGATCCCCCTCGTACATGCCTCCTAGTTGCGGCAAGGTGACATGAGACTCATCGACAAATGTCAGAAACCCCTCCGGGAAATAGTCGAGCAGGTTGGCGGGCCGCTCGCCCGGTTTCATGCCACTGAGATGGCGTGAGTAATTCTCGATTCCCGGGCAATATCCGGCTTCAGAGAGCAACTCGAGGTCATACCTGGTTCGCGTCTGGAGACGATGCGCCTCCACCTCCTTGCCCTCTTCTCTGAGTGCTATCAGACGCTGATGCAGTTCGGTCTGTATCCCTGCAATCGCCTGATCTACATCCTGGTGACTCACGACGTAGTGCTTGGCAGGGAAGATGGTCAGTCGAGGCAACTGACCCAGCACCACACCACTGACCGGGTGAAATTCCTCCATCCTTTCGATGGAGTCGCCAAACATGTCGATCCTGTACGCAACGTCCTCATTCGCCGCATGGATCTCGAGAACATCGCCACGGGCTCGAAAACTGGCACGTCCTGGTTCAAAATCGTTTCGCTGGTACTGGATATCAACCAGTTGTCTCAAGAGAACATCTCGGTCTATCTCATCTCCAATCGAGAGAGAGATCATCTTGTCCTTGAACGCTTCCGGGGATCCCAGCCCGTAGATACACGATACCGAGGATATGATCACAACATCGGATCTGCTCAGCAAACTGGCAGTTGTCGCGAGTCTTAAACGGTCGAGATCCGCGTTGATCCCCGCATCCTTCTCGATGTACATATCCCGAGCAGGTAGGTACGCCTCAGGTTGGTAGTAGTCGTAATACGACACGAAATATTCGACGGCATTTCCGGGCAGAAACTTCTTCATCTCTGAATACAGTTGTGCTGCCAGCGTCTTGTTGTGAGAGATGATGATGGCGGGCTTACCGGTTCGAGCGATGACGTGAGCCATCATGTATGTCTTGCCAGAGCCGGTCACTCCCAGCAACACCTGATCCTGCTGCCCCTCATCGATTCCGTCGACCATGCGATCGATGGCCTTCGGCTGGTCACCTGCAGGTGCATACTCGGAGTGAACGACAAACTCGGATCCGGGGTATCTGAAGATATTCACCGCTTCTGCCCCCCTGAGCCGGATGGGATCACCTCCGATGTGCCCGGTGCCGGCAGCTGCGATTCGATGTTTCGACAGCGCCCATTCGGACAGATCTTCGGCAGCAGCCAGGGCCCCGCATGCTGTAGCGGGCGATCGGGAACCCCGGGCACTCTCATCACCTGGCACAGGCACAGGTAACCGGCCACGCCACGACGTGCCTGGATGATCTTGCCCGCAGTGACGCTTCCGATGCCCTCTATCAGCGCCAGTCGACTGGCGGGGTCGGTGGCCAGATTCACCGAAGTCGAAGCGGGAACTCGCAATTCTCCGGCGAGTGTCTGTACCTGAGCTGACGAGTACGATTGCCGGATGCCACCGGTCAACAGCGCCCAGCACAGCAGTAAACTCCACGCCAGCAGGTGACCGTGCGCCTCGACTGTACTGAGGATGCCGGACCTGACTGGTTGCATCTTTTCCTCTACCTGGCCGTCTGTGCTGGCGGACCGCGAAATCCCGTCACTCGACTTCCCACCTGTATGCCATGCTTCTCGAACCAACCGATATTGGTCTCGAGTGCATAGCGCACCGGCTGGCTCGATCGATAGCGAGGAAAATAGACCTGTCCCGGCCTGGGTGCATCCATCTGGAGGATGTCGATGATGAGACCCTGATCATCGATGTAGGCGATATCGAGAGACATCTTGCAGTTCTTCATCCAGAACCCCTGAAGGCTGGCCCCGGGAAAGACAAATAACATGCCAACATCCTCTGGCATCGAGACCCGGTGCATCAGGCCATTTCGTCGGCGTGTTGGATCCGCAGCCATTTCACACCAGATCACCTGGGATCCGATCTCGACCTTGTGCAAGCCGGGCCGGCTGTTGATCCTCGATGGCTTCGGGCCCTCGCACCCGCTGATCACCAGGCTGCAGATGAGCCCGAGCAGCAGTCGCCATCTCAGAGCGGAGCAGCTTTCGGAGCTCAAGATCCACCTGTTCATACGCTCGACTCCTTTTCATCGGTGACTGGAACACTTGAATTCGCGACCTCAGGTCTCGAATCCTCCAGGCCCATCTGTTTCCTCGCCCTGTAGCGTCGCACTAACCTGAGCGTCACCGGATAGGCAGGCAAACCACAGATCAATCCCACAACGGCGCCTCCCAGGAACAACGGGCCCAACGCATCATTCCCGATCGATCTCAACAACTCCAGACCTCCCTCGAGCCATCCTACCTCGCTCGCCTTGCTCTCCGCCTCCAGGTACAGCAGTTCGAAGTTTGAACGCGTCAATCCCTGCTGAGCCAGGCACTTCAGCCCGACCCAGTAATCGAACCAGTAGATCGGCACCACCGTCAGTGGATTCGAGATGTACACCATGATGAGTCCTGCGATCCTGTGAATCGGAAGCACCAGGCTGATCAGCAGGATGATGACCATCTGGACACCCACGGTAGGTGTCATCGCGACGAACAGTCCGAACGCGGTCCCGAGTGCAATCGACTCGGCAGACCCATCGAGTTGAAGCAAGCGACGCGGCAGAGATTCCCTCCCGAGCGGTCCGGTTCCTGGCTCCATCAATGTTCTGCCTCCACGTTGACTGGGTCTGATTGGCCGATCTGGCCGCCACCATCTCCAGGTAGCGGCGTCCTAACACACTGGATGCTAGTGCCGGCAGCCTCTGGATACCAGAGAAGGGACGCCAGTTCATCGGCGAAACAGTGTCGGATTCTCGCACCTCATTTGCTCGGTACCTCGATGATCTGCATCGAGAGATCGAGTGCTGGAGCAGAATGGGTGATCGCGCCGCATGAGATGCGTCCGATCCCCGCCGCCACATGGGATGCGATGCTCCCCTCATCGATACCGCCGCTCGCCTCGAGCCGCGACGGAGACACATCCAGGTGATCTGCGCGTGCACGCTCGATCCACCCGGAGAGAGTCTCGGGATCTGTATTGTCGATCAGGATGAGTTCCACATCTTGCTCCAGGCATGCGCGAAAACTCGGCTCGTCTTCAACCTCGATGGCGATCGGTAACGCATCTGATCTCGATCGAAGTCGTTCCAGGATGAAACCGATCTCCGCAGCAGCATCATTTGACAGTTCCGGATGTGTTCGCTGTATCCACTCCCGGTGGTTCTCCTTGACCATCGGGAACTGCCCCAGGTGACTCCGATGGCTGATCCCACCTCCGGCACGAACTGCCTGCTTCTGGAACTGTCGAAGTCCGGGAAGGGTCTTGCGCGTATCGAACAGCATCGCCTCTCCTGCAGCCTCCACCATCGCCGAGGTACGCGTAGCGATCCCGCACAGGAATGCACCGATGTTGAGGGCCGTTCTCTCTGCAGCCAGCAGAACCGACACAGGACCGTCCACGACCATCACCTCACTACCGTCCGAGATGCTGGCGCCGTCGGGGAGCCTTCGAACTGTCTGACAGCTCGAATCCAACTGCTCGAACACTGCACTCATCGCCATCGTCCCGCACGCGACGCCACTCTGACGGCTGCTCACGACTGCTCGTGCGCGCAGCTGTGGATCGTCGAACAGCACGGAAGTGCAGTCGGCTTTGGCTCGATCCTCCTCGAGAGCCGCCTTGATCCACTGATCGAGGCGGGGCCGGGTCTCTTCGAGCGCCCAGAATTGTTCCAGGTCATTGTCGTCTTGACTGACCAACGGAGCTCCCTTCGGCGCCTTGCTTTGCTAGCACGAGTGAACCCGAATCGGTCCCCTTCAACAAGCAGAGCCGCCCGCCAAGATAATAATCTCTATTGTACGCAACGGCTGCGCCTTTACTGGCACTGATGCTCGCTGCTGCGTACCATCCAGGCCGCATCAGCAGGGAGCGGGTTCCCTGGTGGTCGCGACGGAGAAGGGCCTAGACCTCGATGATCCAGTTAGAAGACCCGTCCGACCAGGCGGTCGTGGCAAAGTTTTTCGAAGCCGACCAGGGGCATCTGTTTGACGACTGGGAGCAACTCGACTCGCTCGCCCGTCGTCACCTACTTACCGACATGCACCGCATCGATCTTCGCTTCCTCCAGCAACTGATTCGGGATCACCTCGATTCCGATGCAGCCGAGGCTCCCATCGCCGCCCCCACACCTCCCGACTGGATCCCACTCACCGATCCTGGCAGGGAGACCGCTACTGAAATCGGTCTGCATGCGTTGCGACAGGGAGAGGTCGCGGTACTGTTGGTTGCCGGTGGCGTCGGAACAAGACTCGGCCATGCAGGCCCCAAGGGCTCCTATCCGCTACTTCCCATCAGCGGTGGAACCTTGTTCCAGGTCTTCGCCGAATCTCTGGTGAGATTGCGCAAGCAGGTCGGTCGTCACATCCACTGGATCATCATGACCAGTCCATCCAACCACGAGCAAACCGTCGACTACTTCCAGCAGCACTCCTTCCACGGACTGGCTCCCTCGGAGGTGACCATCCAGCCACAGGAGCAGTTGCCGGTGCTCGATCCACGTCGCCGCAAGATCCTGAGAGCCGGCCCCGGTCGGGTGTTGTTCAGCCCCGATGGCCACGGCGGTTCCATCCGGTTGCTCCAGAAGATATCTGAGGATCTCCGAGAGCGCGGGATCCGCCACATCTACAGCCACCAGGTCGATAATCCGCTCGCACGAATCGCCGACCCGGAACTGGTCGGTCTGCACCTGCGCGAGAAATCTAGTTTCACATCGAAAGCGGTGGCCAAGACCGACCCCGAGGAGAAGGTCGGCGTCTTCTGCAAGGTCGGAGATCGATTACGAGTCATCGAATACAGTGAACTGGGCCCCAACGATCGGGTCAGAACCGAGCCTGACGGCAGCCTCTGTTTTCGCGCCGGGAATGTCGCAACCCATGTCATCGATCTCGACTTCATCGCACCTCAGAGCGCAGGTGGGCCCCTTCAATTGCCGTTCCACGTCGCGCGCAAGGCGGTACGGCACTGGCTGGATGGGCGCTGGCATGAAGCCTCAAGCCTGAATTCGGTCCGCTTCGAGACCTTCATTTTTGATGTGCTGCCAATGGCCGACCGAGGCCTGGTGGTCGAGGCAGATCGCGCTCTGGAATTCGCTCCCGTGAAAAATGGCGAAGGAGCAGATTCCCCCGCCACATCCCGGGCTGCTCTGCAAAAACTCTGGGCCAATTGGCTCGTCGAGTGTGGTGTTCAGATCGAGTTCGACGATAACGGCGCGCCTCTGCGCCTGATCGAGATATCGAGTCGGCTCGCCGGCGATGCTGAACAACTTCGTCTGGCACTGGAGGGGGTGGTGATTGCTCCGGATGGTCCAATCCTACTCCGATGAAATCGATGCTCTTCCTGTCCCTGCTACTGTTTCCTGCCTCGGCAGCCGCCAGCCCGGATGACTGGCCTCTGGAAGCGATCGCCAGCACACTGGATTCTGCCGACTCTCTGATGGTGGCGAGGGCTCAAGCGGCTCTCGACCGTCTCGACAACACCTCGTTGGTGCCTCTACAAGAAATCCTGTCCGAACCGCTTTCGGTACGAGTGCGAGCGACCCTTTCAGCCAAACTGGCTGCCATCCTCGCCGGTGCGTTGTCCGATCTTGACGCTTCAGTCATCGATTTTGCGGCTGCCCGCTCGAGCGCCAGACCCGGAGCTGATCCATCCGTTGAGACCAGGGCCACCCGCGAAACTGCCAGGCTCAGGGTCTTGAAGATCGAACAACAGTTGCTCGCATCCCATCTACATCTGGCACCGGCACTGACTCGTCATGAGGATCTCCACGGTACCCGATCGTCGCTGGTACTGCGGGTCCACGGACGGCTCCGTAGATCCTTGCGATCAATACTGGAACAAAGATGGCCGATCTGGCCCGAGCCTCAGCAGATCTCTCGCGCCGATCTCCGCAGCATCGGCTCGCTGCTTCCTGCCCCCGGGGAGGATCCTCGTGCCGATGCATTAGTCGAGAGGGCGGCACAGCTGGCGATCCAGCAGCTGGAAAGCCTCGATCCGGTGCAGATCCTCGATGGCCGCGACTGGCTGCTGGACCTGGGCGAAATCGGTCAACGAACGCTCGATACCTGGGTGTCACAGGCAGCGCCATCGCCAGTTCCTCCCGGTACTCGGCGAGAGTGGTCGATCAGGAATCGCCTGCGGCTTCCCGCTCCGGTGGATCCGGAGAGTTCCATCACGCTCGCCAGCTGGGATCAACTCGACGCAGCGGCTCGGCTCGATCGCATGATCCGCCTCAGGTCGGTACATGGCGATCGTAGCGTGCCGACCCTGGTTCACCTGGCTCGCTCGGACGAGGATCCGCTGCTGCGTAGAAGATCGGCGGAATTGCTGTCGTTGCTCGGCGATCCGCGAGCAGCAGCGATTCTGTTCGATCAACGTCGTTACAGCGCAGACAAGATCGAGGGAGAAGATCGCGACACGATGCTCCGCGCCGCGGCCAATCTGCGCGATTCGGGTGATCTTGAAGGGGCATTTTCGCTGCTCGAGGATCTGGCGCTTCGCCTCACCGCGGATGCCGAGGTTCATCAAGCACTCGGAGTCGTGGCGATGCGAATGCGCAACTTCGTGCGAGCCATCCAGGAACTGGAACGATCCATCTCACTCGATCCTTCCGACTCCTCTGCTCGCTACAAACTGGCCTGCGCGCTGACGCTGTCTGGATCCCTCGAAGGGGCTCTGGATGCGTTACGGGGTGCGGTCCAGGCCGGCTACTCCGACCACTATCATGCCAGTGAGGATCCTGACCTGGAGGCTCTTCGTGGCCTTCCCGCCTTCGAGGGGCTGTTGCTGGAGATGACTCGCTCCTGAGCCAGCAGCCTCTTTCGCATCGAGATGTTATCCTTTCTTGGAAGGACCTGGCTAGTCTCCGCCGGGACGAACCCGATGCCCCAGATGGTCCGAACCGCCGGTATTCCCGGCGATGCAGCACGTACTCTCCTCGACATCACCGCCCGCTCGGAGAATGGCACCTGGCATCTTCAGCCCGACGATCCCGAGGCGCCCGATGTCCGTATCGAGATCAAGGACGGGCGGCTTGTCGATCTCGATCGCCCCGGCCTTCCAAGTGTGTTGCGGCGAGCACTCGTCATCGAAGGTCCGCTCGCTTCCAGAGTACGTGATCGGCTCACCCGCCGTGCCGCAGAGCAACAGGTCTGCCCCGGTCTCCTGTGCCTCGAGGAAGGCCTGATCGATGCGGAAACAGCCGGGGCTGCCATCGGAACGGTCGTCGATGCCGACCTGATGCTGGTTCTGGGTGCCGGCGAAGCGACCTGGTCTGGCCCTTCCGAGCAACCGATCAATTCCGGTCTCGAAGGCCGCGTAGACCTCGGAGAGTCGATCGAGGAGGTCCTGTTTCGCTCCGCTCACCAGCATCGCCTGTGGGAAGGGATCACGGATCTGCCGCTGCTGCGCGACGTGGTCGCAGCCACCCCCTCCGCCCTCTCCATCATCTCAAACCCACAGGTCGCTGCAGAAGAGAAACTGATCATCGAATCCGCTGATGGCCAACGTGACGTCGGGGAAATCGCCGGAGCACGACCGGACCCCTGGCGCGCTCTCGAGCGGCTCACTTCTCTCATCGAAGAGGGTCACCTCGAAACCCAGAGTGCCATGGAATTGTTTCGATGCGGCGAATCATTTCACGCCGCTGGTGATCACGACACTGCACTTCGCCGCTGGCGCAGAGCGGAGGAACTGGGGCTCGATGATTTCGATCTGGGGGCCAAAATCGGAGAGGCCTGTGCCAGCACTGGCCGCCGATCCGAGGCAGCGAGGCGATTGCGATGCCATGCCCAGCGCTGTACCGACCAGGTACGCATCGAGGCCGCTCGAGATGCATGGTCAGGCGTGGCGATTCTCGATGCCACCGATGTGGATGCCAGGAACCGAGCGATGGCCTTGTGGAACAAGAGCCCTGGCACCGATCCCAAACCGTGCGCAAACCTCGCACAGGCTCTGATGGATGCCGGAGAAAATGCAGCAGCATGTCAGTTGCTCGACTCGATCGGAGCACACCTGCCCGATCCGATGCTACATGCCATGCACGAGCAGGCCGCCGCAAACTGCGGCGATCCAGAGGCGAGCCAGAGGGCACGCTGGCGCGGAGCGGAAGCGTTGCGAACTCGCCAGCAGTGGCAGCAGGCAGAGCGCCTGTATCTACAGATCGAGACGGAATCCGATGACACATCGCTTCTGATGCTCCGCCTGGCAGAGGCTGCACTTCATCGCCAGGATGTTGAAGCGGCCAGAAGTTTCTCGCAAAGAGCACTCTTCATCAGGGGAGAAACACCCCGATCCCTCGACTCCGAGTCGCGTGAGGCGATCGAGGCCATCGCCAGCCACGCGGAAGCACCCGCAACGATGCACCGCTGGATCGCAGATGACGCGCGCCTGAATCAGAAATTCAAACTGGAAGCCAGAGCCCGGCAACTTCAATGGCTGGCACACCTGCGCGAGGATGCTCCGGAAGAAGCGAGAGTGGCCGCCCAGCGCTGTCACCACCTCTCTCCCGAGGATCCTCGGATCGCTCTCGATCGGGCGATGCTGGAACGCGATGGTCATGAAAATGGTATCGCCGCTGCGATTCTCGACTCGCTGCTCCATCAGTTGCCGGTCGGGGACGCATGCGAGGCAGCGGTCGTGGAATCTCTGCTTGAACTCGCCCCCACGAGCAGGATCGGACTGGAGCGAGCGCTGGCTCTCTCCGAGAAGGGCACCCCACGCCATCAGTCACTGCACCTATCTCTCGGGCTGGTGCAAGTTCTGCAGGGTGATCGGATCGACGCCAGGCCTGAAGATGGACCCGTAGCATCGGTACTCGAAATCATCTCCGCACTGCTGAGGGATGGAGATGGCCGCAAGAGCGCGCTCTGCTCCGTCGGAAACCGAGCAGCGCAGAGCAAGGACCCGCTGCTGGAACTGCTGCGAGCAGAGGTGGTAAAACTAGAGCCAGATCACCCTTTGCTGCAGGAGCAGGTGCCAACCGCGCAGGTACCCTCATCACGAGGTGAGGTGGTTCGATCCAGTATCGGCGGCATCACCGAGAAATTGAAAGGGCTGCAGAACTCTGCGCAGGGCCAGTCCGGATCAGCAGAGGCTCCGATCGCAGCCACGGCCGAGCCTTCGACCCCCTCGGGGGGCATCCAGTCCGCTCTCGATCGGCTCAGGTCGCTCAGAGGAGCTGCCGGTTCCAGTCAGCATGAGGCTGCAGCGGCCGTGGAGTCACGCCCTGAGGAACCTGGTGCCCCCGAGACACCCGCTGCCCATCCGGACCCGATCGCCACCCGCGGCCTGGATGATGCTGCCGCTCGCCTCGGAGCCTTGAGAGAGGATTCCACAGAAAGTTGACCTGGGCGCCTCCGCTCCCTAGGATCCGCACTGTTGGAAAAGAAGGGGCGGCATCGCCAAGTGGTAAGGCACGGGTTTGCAAAACCCGCATCCCCGGTTCGAATCCGGGTGCCGCCTCCATTTTCAACCGCGCTACACACTCGTCAGCCGCTGGCTGCATCGATGCCCGGTGCCGCAGATCTCGCTGCCCAGCCACCGATCGCCGACACCTCGCAGTTCCTGCCAGGCATCACTGCCCCGTACCCACCTCCCTCAACTGACAGGTGGACGCTACCGGTCCCACATTGCCATCCAACAGCGTTCTGACGCCACCGGGTCATGCGTCCCCGGAAGCCACGAAATATCCTGTCTCAGCGTCTGAAGAGACAGGATTGCCCCCTCACACCATCTCGGCAGAGCCACTATAATCTAGCCATGGGACTGTTGAGGTCTCGTTCAACCGATATGCCCGGGGGGGCAGTCGAGCATGCGGGTGAGGAGAATTGCCGGTTATCTACCGGAGCCCTGCATGTACCGGGAAGGGAGTGTCTCCTTGAAGGAGCACAGGTTTTTCCTGCGGGCAATCCCCGTAGTGATCTGCTATTTCGCGATCTCAGTGCAGGTTCATGCGCAACCCGATTGGGTCGAGTTCACGAATGAAACTTCGTCCCGCATCGTCGCTGCGCCCAATGTCTCGACCAACGATGTTGCCGAGAAGGACTACATCTGGGGCGATGTGGATCAAGACGGTGACATCGATCTGATCTGTGTCAGAAAATTGGCATTCACCACGGGGGGCGCGTCCGCTTTTCGCACCAATGTTCTGTTCATGAATCAGGGCGGTGTACTCGTCGATCGCACCTCGGATTTCGCAAGTTCCTCCGATGTTGCGGGTGATAATGGTTTCCTGACCCCGACCAACGACCGGGATGTGATCCTGGCCGATGTCACGGGGGACGGCTGGCTCGATATCGTCACTGCAGTCACGCTCGCCGATGGCTTTCCGAAGCACATCTCATACCCCAGGGTCTACCGCAATCTCGGTAACAGCGCTGGTATCTGGCAAGGATTCTTGCACGAGGATGCCCGGATACCTCAGTTCGAAGGCAATGCACCCAATGGCTTCCCTCATGCTCCGCGATTCTGCTCTCTGGATGCCGGAGACATCGATGGCGATGGAGATCTCGATGTCTACATCGGTGATTACGATAGTGGAGGAGGCCAGTCCCTCGACTTCAACGATCGACTGCTGATCAATGACGGAACCGGCTTCTTCTCGGACGGAACCTCGAACCGCTTTTCAGGCTCGATCATCATCGGCGGGAGTGCCTTCCCATTCCAGCAATCTGCATTCGGTATGTCTTCGAGCATCCGGGATATGAATGGCGATGGAGCTCTCGACATCATCAAGGATACGGCACTCAACCCGCCGCAATATGTCGGGATCTCCTACAACACCCCTACCAGCACCGGAATCTATTCTGCTCACAAGGAGAGCTGGGCCAGCATGGCCCCCTACCACACGACGGTGGGCGATCTCAACAACGATGGTGCCAATGATCTGGTCGTGACCGACGACAACGCCGATTCCTACCTTCTCTACAACGGTAACGATGCAAACGGTCTCGCCAACTTTTCGCGGTTTTTCTACGACTTCTCGGGCGGAACTGGGGCCACAGGAGACGATGGTTTTGGCGGCAATTCGGTGATCGCGGACCTCGACAACGACGGCTGGAATGATGTGATCATCACCGATGTGGATGTCGACATCTCGGGCTGCAATCGTCGCATGCACATCTACCACAATCTGGGCAATAGCCCCAATGTGACACTGCGCCAGGAGAATGACGGCGCCGCGTGGAGACCCAACGGGACTCACGATGCAGCCGTCTTCGATATCAATGGAGATGGCTGGCTAGACATGGTGCTGGGCACCTGTTCGGGGACCCAGGTCTGGATCAATGTTGCCCCCATCGGCCTCAATCTGAGTTTCCCTCTGGGAGTCCCGGATGCGATCCCCTGCACTGGCTCAGTGACTGTCACCGCATTTGCAGATGCCTTCGGAGGTGGAGTCGTCTCGGAGCCCGATGTGAAGATCCATGTCGCTGCGGATGGTGGAGCGTTTGTCGAAAGCGTCATGACGCCGATCGGAGGCGGACTGTTCGAGGGAATCCTCGATGGCACCCTCGCAGACACATCGATGGAATGGTTCGTCACCGCTGCTCTCACCAACGGCACGGTGACCACGTCCGAGACCATCTTCAACCTGCTCGGCGATGAGATCATCCGCGATACCGACGATTTCGAGTCTGGAAACAACGGCTGGACCGTACAGACCGATGCCAGTGTCTCTGCAGGAGCCTGGGAGCTGGCGAACCCGAATGGAACGACCAGTGGAGGAACTCCCTGCGCGCCGGGAGTCGCCGCGAGCGGACAGATGTGCTGGGTGACCCAGAACGGTGTCCTGGGAGGAGCAGCGGGAACTGCAGACCTCGACGGCGGGCCAGCCGAGTTGATCAGCCCTTCCTACAACCTCGCAGGAAGCAATGCGACCGTCAGTTTCAACCTCTGGTTCGCCAACATAGAGTCCGATCCATCTCAGATCGATGAGTTGACCTTCTCCATCTCGGCCGATGGAGGTGTCACCTGGACAACGGCACTGGTGGTCGGCGGCGCGCTGGGAACATCGAGTTCCTGGCAGGGATTTCAGATCCCTGTCGCAACCGTCGTCACGCCTTCCGCCAACACCATGTTCCGTTTCTCGGCTGCAGACTCGCCCAACAACTCGCTGGTGGAAGCCGCTGTCGATGATTTCGTGGTCGAGACGGTCAATTGCTCCGGCACGGGTGGAAACTCATTCCTGCGCGGAGATGTGAACATCGATGGAAACCTTGACATCAGTGACCCCGTTTCCGTGCTTCAGATGCTGTTCAACGGCTCTGCTGTCGGGTGCGATGACGCTGCGGATGCAAACGATGACGGGATGCTGAACATTGCGGATGCTGTGGCAGTTCTCTCGTCACTCTTCGGAGGCACGGGGAGCCTGCCAGAACCAAATGTGTGCGGCCCGGACCCGACCGCCGATGCGCTGGAGTGCGCCACAGGCTGTCCCTAGGAAACTGGGCAGAGAAACAGAGAGTATATTGAGACGACCGGGGGGTGTCAGGTCTGGGTGGTGCCCTTGGGGGGATTCCATCAGGCTGCGGTCGCGTTCGGAGATGCTGGCAGATGACCAGGAATCTCTGACTGCGATCATGCGTCAATGCCTGCCCGATCGCCTGTCAGGATATTGAGAGACCGAGGGAGAGCGATAGATAGCATGAGACCCATTGAATCCGACCCACGAATTTCTGGAAGCCCCGATACGACGGCGTCTGGAACCGAGTTCACGAGCTGGTTGCCGCTGGTGATGGTCCTGTTACTGGCCTTCCCCACCGGCCTCGATGGGCAATCACTGCAGCCGCGCATGGGTGACCCCATCGATGGGCTGACCGCAGCTCAACTCGCCCGATTCGATGCGGGAAGGGAAGAGTTTCTGCGCACTTTCACTGCTGAGACGGGTCTCGGACCCGGGTTCAACCAGGATTCCTGCGCTTCCTGCCATTCACTTCCCGTCGGAGGAGGGGGTTCCATCACCGTGACTCGCTTCGGTACTGCAGACAAAGGTGAGCCGTTCGATCCACTGGCAGGCCAGGGCGGCTCATTGCTGCAGGCCAATGCCATCTCCGACGAGTGTCTCGAGACGGTCCCGGTCAATGCCACCGTGGTCATCGAGAGGATCACTCCCTCCATCCTTGGCGCAGGGCTGATCGAGGCGATCCCCGAGGCGGACCTGCTGGCTCTGCAGGTAAATGGCGGATCGGCGCACATGGTTGGCTTGCTCGAAAATCCAGCCGCCCCCCTGACCGTGGGGCGTTTCGGCTGGAAGGCTCAGGTAGCGACGCTGCTGTCATTCAGTGGCGATGCGACACTCAATGAGATGGGAATCACCAACTCCATCGTCGGCACAGAAAATGCCCCCAATGGCGATGCCAACCTGCTGGCACAGTGCGATAGCGTGGCAGATCCTGAAGAACCGATGAGTAACGGTGTGCTGTTCGTCGAGAGGATCACCGACTTTCAACGATTCCTTGCTCCTCCACCTCAGACACCCAAAACGGGGATGTCGGGCGAAGTCATCTTCAACTCTGTCGGTTGTGCCGACTGTCACCACTCCGAGTTCACCAGTGGCGTCGCACCCGAGGCAGCACTCTCCAATCGAGCCTTCCGCCCCTACAGCGACTTCCTCCTCCATGACATGGGAGGGCTGGCAGACGGGATCGTCCAGGGGGACGCCCTCGAACTGGAGATGAAGACCCCGCCGCTGTGGGGAATCCGTATCCGGGGCGAACTCCTCCACGATGGCAGGGTCCTGGTCCAGAACTTCCAGCAGGGCATCGACGATGCCGTCGGCTGGCACTTCGGAGATTCCTCCGCTGCATCGTTTGCCTATTCCCAGTTGACCGTTCAGGAGCAGGCCCAGGTCGGTGCATTCCTTGCATCGCTCGGGAGAGCTGAGTTTGACATGAATGGAGATGGATTCATCGGGGATGCGGATCTCCAGGGCTTCATCGATTGCTGGACAGGGGCTGCTCCAGGCACATTCGACGCGGACTCCCCGTGCGCCGTCAGTGATCTCGATGCAGATGGAGATGTCGATGCCTCGGATCTGTCCGGCTTCGAAGCGGCATACATGGCAACGCCTGCGGATTGCGACGGCAACGGCGTCTGGGATCTGATCCAGATCCTGACCCAGGGAGGCGATGCCAATGGAGATGGGATCCTCGATTCTTGTCCCGGGCAGCCGTTTCTGCGCGGCGATGGAAACGGCGATGGAGCCGTCGATATCAGTGATCCGGTGCTTTCCCTGAGCATCCTCTTTTCGGGTGCAGATCCTGCCACCTGCGAGGATGCCACCGACGCAAACGACGACGGATCCTTCGACATCAGCGATCCGATCTACGAGCTCGGATACCTCTTCTCGGGAGGAGCGGCGATGCCCCCACCGGGGCCCGGCTGTGGCCCGGATCCGACGGTGGATACCCTCGATTGCATCATGTACCTCGGCTGCCCCTGATCGCCCGAACCGTGTAGTTCCTCGAAACCACAAGCAGGGGGGGCGGGGGGGGGGGGGGCGGGCGCCCGGCGCGGGGGGCGCGCC
>QNYK01000044.1 GCA_003973385.1 Bacillota bacterium
CTACAGAACCCGAGCCACAGTTACGCGACCGCAGGAAACTACGACGTCTCGTTGAGCGTCACCGGACCGGGTGGCAGTGACATCCTGACTCGTCCCGGCTACATCACCGTGGCAGAGTTGGCACCGATCGCTGATTTCTCCGGTACTCCGACCAGTGGAACACAACCGTTGACGGTGGCCTTCACGGATCTCTCAGGTGGGGGACCTTCCACCAGTTGGGCGTGGGACTTTGGCGATGGCGCTACTTCCTCACTCCAGAATCCATCGCACATCTACACAGGGGCCGGAAGTTACGAGGTCTCTCTGACGGTGACAGGCCCAGGGGGTGCCAGCACCCTCACCAGGACCGGATACATCGAAGTGGTGGAACTGCCACGGTTTGTCCGGGGCGACGGAAACCAGGATGGAGTCCTCGACATTTCGGACCCGGTGCTCGGTCTCGAGTTCCTGTTCGGATCAGGATCCGTGGATTGCCTGTCCGCCCTCGATGTAAATGACGATTCTGCCGTCAATCTGGCTGATATCGTGTTCGGGCTGGGATCTGTATTCGGATCAAATTCTGCTCCATCGGCGCCGTACCCCGCTTGCGGCACCGATCCGACCCCGGATGCCCTGGCCTGCCTCGTCTCCGCCAATTGCCCCTGATCGGGGCGAGCGGTAGTGGCTCAGGCGGGTCTGTTGTAAACTTACATATAGTTACAATGGGCCCGTTCTCTGGAGGAATTCGATGTCACCCGCTCTCCTCGATTTCCGGTGGACCGGACGGCTAGCGATCTGCATCGGAGCGTTTCTCCTCATCGCCACCTCCTCATCGCACACCTTCAGTCAGGCCCCTGACGAGAGTTCTCCCCTGAGCCAGCAGAGGGTCGTCGAAGGGCTCCACATCCAGATGCAGATTCAACCCCTCGATGGATCCACGGTTCTGAACCAGGGAATCGATGCAAGGGTCACCTTTACCATTCGCGATGCGAACTCGATGGAGCCTCTGACAGGATTACACCCACTTGGCTGGATCCATCGACGCAAGGGCCAGTTCCCGCCAAATGAGACGATGTTGGACGATATGGTCTCCCGCTTTCTCGGCGGCATACTCAGCGTCACTGCAGATCATGACCTGAACAGGTACTACCTGTTGGTCCTCAACGACGACCGTTCCATCTCCATCATCGATCCGTTGGTAGCATTCAGCATCACGAAATTGCGCAACCTGATCGGGCTCCCCGGTGACCCTGTTGACTGGGCATTGAGTGAACTCCATCAACGGTTGCTGGTGACCATCCCGGACCAGGGCAAGTTGGTCATCATCGATCTCACTCAGGCGAAGATCGAGAGGGAGATCGAGTTCGGTGACAACACCGATCCGGTCAAGGTACTGATTCAGAATGATCAAAGTGCGGCATGGATCTCTCTGGATGGGACAGATGAACTGGTACGGATCGACCTCGAGACTCTCGATGTCGGCCCCAGGGTTTTGCTGGGTAAAGGTCGTCACGTCACGGCGATCGATACAGATTCTCGCTGGCTGGTCGCCACCAATACTGAGGATGGGACAGTGACCATCATCGACGTCCAGGATGAGGATCTGCCTTCGAACCTACTCGCTGTGGGTGAGACACCGATCGCCATCACCTATGCTCCTCTGGCGGCTCGATTTCTGGTCGCCTGTGCCAATGAGGATCGACTTCGCCTGATCGATCCTGCACGGTCACAACTGACCAGAAGCCTGGAAATCCCCAGGGGAGTGATCGATGTCTCGGTCGAGCCAGGCGGTCGATTCGCGTTTCTCGCGAGTCCAAGTGTCGGCGAGGTGGCCATTCTTGACACATCCTCAAAGGAGTTGATCGGAACCATCACGACAGCCAAGGCACCGGATCGAGTCGTTTGTACATCATCCTTCGCATACATACATGATACCGAGCGTGCCAACATCATCCTCATCGATCTGAATAGGCTGGCTCGCGGCGAACTGGTCGTCACGGAACTGGGGATCGGCCGCCAATCGATGGCTGAAGTTGCAGCAGGTCGACAGATCACATCCCTACTTGCACCAGCACCTGAAGGAAACTCGATGTTCGTGGGAAACTCTGCGGACAAGTTGATCTATTACTATGTCGAAGGAATGATGGCGGCGATGGGGAATTTCCAGACATACAAGAGAATTCCTCGTGGGGTCCTGGTTCTCGATCGATCACTGCGCGAGACCGGGCCAGGCGAGTACTCAACATTTGTGAGATTTCATAAACCCGGGAAGATGGATATCCCGTTTCTGATCGATCAACCGAGAGCGCTCGCTCATTTCGAGATCGAAGTGATCAGGGACAAGACGATTCCATTGGTAGCGACCGTGGTGCCGGTCTCAGTCGAGTTCCTTCCCCCTGAAGAATTGATCCGTGCCGGGCAAACGGTCCCCTTGCAGATCTCCATCACTGATTCTCAGACCAAGGAGCCCGTCGATGGCCTTGAAGATGTTCAGGTGATGCTGTTTCCGCTCAACGGAGCTTTCCAGTTCAGACTGCTCGCCGAGCGCGTGGGAAACGGTATTTATGAGGTGCAAGGGTCCTTTCCGGAGCAACTTCGATTCGGGCTGCTGGTTCAGGTTCCCAGTCGAGGACTCTCCTTCAAGAACTCTCAGTTGCATCAAATAGGGGTGCATCCTGCCGAGGCGAAAAAATGACTCTGACTCTGTTGCTCGGCCTCACGCTGAGCCTTCCCACGATGATCGATGAACCGACTCCTGCCGCCGAAACTGCAGCGACACGGGGCCGCGAAATTTACCTCGCAGGAAAGACAACGGGACCAGAGATTCGATTGGTGCTGGTCAATGCCGATCTTGAAATGCCTGCCACCTCATTCCCCTGCGCCTCTTGCCACGGAGAAAGTGGTCGAGGAACGCGAGAGGGAGGCCTGGTTCCCCCCGGGATTCGTTGGCCAGAACTGATGCGCCCTGCGACCGTCGAACTGACCGGTCGAAAGCGAATCGCCTATGATCTCGAATCACTGAAGAAAGTGATCATCGATGGCTTTGACCCCTCCGGAGTCGAACTGCATCCGGGTATGCCCCGCTACAAGATGTCCGATCCTCAACTGGAGGACCTGATTGCATACCTTCGTGTCGTGGGCGAAGAAGAAGTGTTCGACCCGGGAGTCGAACCTGAAGTGATCCGATTTGGTTCAGTACTGCCACTCAGTGGTGCCAAAGAAAGTACCGGCACCAGCATCCGCAAGGCACTCGAAGCCTGGTCGGAGCAGCTCTCCATTCAGGGGATTTACGGACGAAAGATTGAATGGGTGTTCGAAGATTCCGCTTCCACTAGGGAAGGGACCGTGACGGCTCTGAAACGAATCGTCGAGAAGGATGTTTTCGCGCTGGTCAGTTGTCACCTGCCACCGGGAACCGAGGGTATTGAAGAGATCCTCGCCGGCAGCGAGATTCCGATGATCGGCCCCTTGACCACGACTCCTCGCCCTGAAGATCCGCCTTTTCGCTGGATCTACTATCTCCTGCCCAGTTTCTACCACCAATCGAAATCGCTGGTCGAGTACATCTGCATCGAAGTGCCGGGTTCCAGGCCAACAGTCGCAGTCGTGATGGAAGAAGGGCAGTTGTTCGATGATGCTCTTTCCGGAGTTATCGAGCAATTGGCGATCTTCGGTTCCGAACCGCTTCTCGAAATTGTTCCGGCTGAGGGACACTTCGATCCTGTTCTGATCGCAGATGCACTGGTGGATTCGGGTGCTGAGGTGGTGGTCGTGCTTGCCAGGGGACCATTGGTTTCCAGGATGACTCACAGGCTGGCGATCCTCGATTCCAAGATTCGACTCTTCACTCTCGGTAGTGTGCTCGGCAAGGATGCATTCACTCTCGCGGACTCCGTGGCGGCTCGAACCTACATCTCCTATCCCAGCGTTGTAGAACGGCGACAATCTGACCTGACCTGGTTGCTGTATCTTGCTCGAGATACTGGCTTCAGGATCGAGAGCGCAGCGGTCCAGGGATCGGCGCTCGCATCGGTAAAGCTCGTGCAGGACACGATGGAACGCTGCGGCAGAAGGTTGAGTAGAGACCTCTTCATCGACCAACTGGAAAAGACCCAGGAATTTCGAACAGGGCTAGTACCTCCCATCACTTTCAGTCCATCTCGCCATGTCGGAGCAGTGGGATCCCACGTCATGCAGATCAATCTATCCGAGGGTCGATTCGATCCGGTGAGCCCCTGGATCATTCCGAGACTCACCCATCGTAAGGGGGAGAGATGAACTTTCGGTTGCTGTTGGCTCTCTCGATGGGAGTGACGGTCGTCACTCCCGCGGTGCTGCCACTGCAAGATCAAACGCCGATCGGAATCGATCTGGATTGCCCTGATCTGGCACCCGAGGGAATCATCGCTGCCATCGGAAATGAACAGATCCCTGAGGATCAACTTCGTCTGTGGATCAGTGCCGATCTGCAGGCAAATGTCCAGCAACGGATTCGTGCCAGGATCGATCTGCTGCAGGTGACGGTTCAGGATCGCCTCTTCAGAATCGAGGCGAAGAGACTCGGATTCACGAGGGAACAGTACATCGAACACTCGATTCACGAGGCAATTGATCCGCCAACTCTCGAGGAACTTCAACGAGAGATGAAGTCTTCGCCTGATCTGTATGGCGAGGATCTCGATCAGGTTCGCGAAGAGGTACGAGCCGCAGTATTGAGAAAAAAAGCGACCCAGCGTGGGCGCGAAGTTCTCCAGGAGATTGCAGAGAGAGTAGCGGTGGAGTTGCTTGCTGCTCCTTTGAGAAGGCCATCTCTCGACCTGGGTCTACAGGATGTGTTGGCGATAGTCGGTGGCGAGGAAATTCGAACTCATGAAATAGAGGAGTCTCTGGAAGATCTAGAACACGAATACGACTGGAAGAAATACGAGATTGAGATCACGGAACTGAATCGGAGAATCAATGACAGGCTACTCGCCAAGGAGTGCGAGAAGCGCCAGTTGACGCCGAGGGATCTGCTTCAGCAGGAGGTGATTTCTCTCATGGATCCAGTGACGGATGAAGATATCGAGACCTTCTACCAGATGAATCGCAGTCGTATCATCGGAGACCTGGATGAGATCAGGGATTCGATTCGCGCCCACCTGACAGGTGAACGACGCATTGTACTGGAAGCTCGATTTGCCGAGAGAATGAGGGCTGCTGCAGATGTGACCATTTACCTGAAGGAACCGGACCCTCCAGTTCACATCATCGATACCGATGAGCGGATGAGCATCGGGCCCGAGGGAGCTCCTCTGCAATTGATCGAATTCGTCGACTTTCAGTGCGAGGGGTGCAAGGCACTCTGGGAGTTCGTCAAAAAGGTCCAGCAACTTCATCCGGAGAAGATCCAGGTTGTTATCAAGAACCAGCCTCTCGGCTCGATCCATCCGGCGTCGATGTCTGCGGCCCTCGCCGCAGAGGCTGCTCGATTACAGGGTAAGTACTGGGAGATGGCAGCGGCGCTCTTCGAATCGCAGAATTCGCTTTCACCCGCCACCATCGATGCGATGGCTACCCAGATCGGCCTTGATCTGGACCGTTTCAACCGCGATCGGCTCTCTCCCAAACTCATCATGATGATCACGGAAGATCTGTCAGAGGGATCGAGACTCGGAATCGATCGAACTCCAATGCTCTATCTCAATGGTAGAAAACTGGAAGACAAGAGTTGGGAGGGCATCCTCCAGGGAGTCCAGCGGGAGTTTTTCCGCCAGGGACTGTGATGGATTCGCTCGGTCCTCACTCGCCTCGCTCAGGAACAACCCAGATTATCGCCAGTTGGATCGGGGCCAGTCTCCGGATACGGGGCCGGGGGCAAGGTTCCGGCCACGAATAGAAACTGCAACAGCCTCACCGGATCAGCGATGTTGATCAGCCCGGAGTCATTGCAATCGGCAGCATCGGGGCAGGAGATGTTCCCGGCCAAGAACAGGTAATTGAGCAGCGTCACTGCATCGCCAATGGTGAGAATCCCATCCGATGAGCTATCACACCTGAGGAAAACAACTGGAGCGGTGACCGTACAGGCGGTGATGGGTGAGTTGAGTCCAGCACGGGTGGCGACCACTTCATAGAGTGCATCCACCCCGATCAAGGGGGAGACATCCAGGTACTGGGTTTCTGTACCCGATATCTGACCGAGGAAAACCCCTTCCCGGAAAACGGTGATCGTATCGTAATCAGGTTCTATATTGCTCCAGGTCAGTTCGACGGCGCTTCCCGCTGGATTGCAGAGCAGCGAGGCGACGCCTGCTGGTGGCTGTGGGGCGAGATCTATGTCGAGGATCAAGTCGGAGATGAGAAGTAGATTCGCCTCGAGGTGGTCATCGTATCCGGTCGCTACAGGTGCAATGAAGTTCACGTTGTAGATTCCTGGAGTGAGCGACACACTGTAGATTCCGTTGGGATCAGTGATCACGGTTCCCCATGGAGGGATGAAACCGGTGGCTGGATCCGAAACCTCTATCATCACATCTGGTTGGGCCACTCCTGCTGCAGTGACGGTTCCCGAGAGTTGTACAGCGTCAACAAGTACCAGATCTCCAAGATGTGTATTTGCCAGCACGGAGAGACCGGATTGGAAGGTGGGACCGAGTCCCAACCCCGCTGGCGGGATCAACATCAGATCGTAATTGCCGGGGTCGATGGCAAAGGAAAATGTGCCATCGAGGGCGCCGTTCTCATGGATGGTCGGATACAGTAGACCTGTTGCGGAATCGAACAACTCCACATTCACGAGCCCAACCGGTGCCCCGGCCGAGTCTATGCATCTTCCAGACAACAGCACACCATCGGGAAGTACGATGAACCCCAGGTCTACCGGGGCACCAGCAGCCACATCGAGAGGGAGTACCACGGACTGACGAACCGGGCCAACCGCCGGAGGATCGATCTCGAGCAATATCGAGCCATGAGGCAACAAGATGTCGAATTCTCCATTGTTGTTGGTGGTGTCATTGTTGACCGTGATGGCGATTCCCGTCGCGGAATACTCTGCATCACAGTCTGCAGCTTCAATTCCCTGTCCATCGGATCCGATCACCTCACCAAAGAAGTGATAGCCGGGGAACATCTGAATCGTTCCCAGATCCACAGGTCCATCCACTACCATCGGTGGAAAGGTATGGGGGACCCATTCCTGCGTGGCGCCGGGATCCACCGAACGCAGGCTCGCCTCCCAGGTCCCTGCAGGAAACAACACCGAGAAATTGCCATTGAGATCGGTATCGTCATTGAACAGCCCCGCAGGATTGCCCAGAGCGTCAGTGGCGTTCATATCGATATTGACAAGTGGAGCTGCGGTATCGTCGATCACGGAACCGGTCACCGTGAAGCCTGGGGTCAACACGATGGTGCCCAGGACGGTATCGCCAAACAGAAAGACATTGTCCATCTGGAGGGGGAATACTGTCGGTGTGGGAGTAGGCATTGAAAATACAATTCGATATTCGTCAACCAGTGCTGGCAGGGTGAGTGCAAAGTTCCCGGCTGCATCGGTGAAATCTCCGGTCAGATCAATCCAGCCAGTATTGGAACCTCGCATGTCGATGTCGATCGGCGTCAATGGATTGCCCAGAATGTCCTGAACCAACCCGCTGATGATCCAGCCACTACCAAGATTGATGATTCCTACATCGATGTTTCCTGACAGATTGATGCTGAGAGTGGTCGACATGAAGCCAGGAGGAGGATCGACCTGCAGGGAAAATGCGCCTGGCGCGACTGCTTCGACGACCACCATCGAAAAGGTACCATCGACTCCAGTGGTGTCACCGGTGACGATGATATGGGTGGTCGGTGCCAGGTCGCTGAAGAGGTCCAGATCTGCCCCGGCGATCGGGCCCCCTGCCGCATCCGCGACGGTGCCCGAGATGATCCACCCCTGAGCCTCGACGGTGGTCGGGGTGCAGATCCAGAGCGGCAGCATCAGGCTGCAGAGACGAAAACAAGTGACACATCGACCCATCAAGAGACTCTCCACGCATTACGGTGCGTGCAATCAATGGTCCCGCTTCGACCGTAGTTTGTAAACCTATCCTCGGCCCACGGATAAGTAAGTCAAAATTGGCATTATCCTTGATATTGGCCTGATATTGCCATCTTCGAGCGATTCCATGGCACACAGATGGGCGAAGAGGCGGCCCTCACTTTGCAGTATTGTAATGTGGTAGTATTGTCTTTATTGGCACCTCCGAGATGTCTCCGCAGGCCCTCCTACCTGGGGTAGACTCCAGATAGCCCTAGATCGGACGATGATGGACCGGAATTGGACGCATGGAGTTCTCACGTCGGTGGCCACGATTCTGTGGCTACTGCTACTGACCATCCCGGGGCAGGCGGACCCTCCTGTCGGGTACTACAACCCGGCCAATGGGCTCGTCGGCGAACCACTTCGGCAGGCGTTGCACGACATCATCAATGATCATCAGCGTTTCCCCTACACCAGTTCAGCGACGGATACCTGGGATATCGTCGGAGCGGCCGATGAGGATCCGGCCAATCCCGCCAATGTGATCACCATCTATCGCAACACATCTGTGCCGTGGTCCTTTCAGAACACAGCCGATGGGTGGAACCGAGAACATTCCTGGCCATCTTCCTACGGTTATACCAACGACAATTCTTGCAACTACCCCTACTCCGATGCGCACCAGTTGCGAGCGTCTAGCCC
Source organism: Bacillota bacterium (assembly GCA_003973385.1). Taxonomy (GTDB): domain Bacteria; phylum Planctomycetota; class UBA8108; order UBA1146; family UBA1146; genus QNYK01. Next base: position 8,693 of record QNYK01000044.1, read on the forward strand.
TTCCTACAATTCTGCCCGCAGCAATCGTCCCTACGATTGGTGCACGGGAGGTTGCACCTCGCACATTGCGGAAGGGACTCCCTTCAGCAACCTGTCTGGAGGCTTTGGAAGCAGCGGTTCGTGGCAAGTGTGGGAAGATCGTCGCGGAGATGTGGCCAGGGGAATCCTATACATGGAGACCCGCTACGATGGGGGAAATCACGCCGTCACCGGTTGCTCAGAGCCGGATCTGCGGGTGACGGACAATCGAGCCCTGATCGTCTCCAATACCAGCGCCAATCTGAGTGTTGCCTACATGGGCCTGCTCTCGACACTCCTGGAATGGCACATGGAGGACCCTGTCAGTGCTGTAGAACAGTTGCGAAATGATGTCGTATTTGGATACCAGGGGAATCGCAATCCGTATGTCGACCACCCTGAATTTGTGTGCTTGATCTGGTCGTGTCCGAATTCAGACACAAACCCACCCTCGGTTCCCACCGGCCTGTCCGCTGCTTCTGCAGAGTGCCAGGTCAGCATCGACTGGCTCGACAACACCGAGTCAGACCTGTCGGGATACACGGTATATCGCTCACTGGATGCGATCGGTCCCTTCACCGTGTTGACCACCACATCGGGGATCAGTACTCACATCGATCTGACCGTCACCGGTGGCACGGAGTACTTCTACAGCGTCAGTGCCACCGATGTCTCCGGTAATGAAAGTGCCATGAGCGGTGCCGTTTCTGCCGTTGCGCTGACGGGGCCAGGTTGTGGCGGACCCGGTCCCGATCCAGGAGCAGTGAATCTGATCATCTCCGAGTTGATGCCGAATCCTGCAGTCGTTTCAGATGCCGTGGGAGAGTGGTTCGAGATCTTCAACCGGGGTACAGCAACTGTAGATCTCGATGGTTGGACAATTCGTGACGATGACATCGATCTTCATCTCATCAGTGCTCCTGCGGGTCTGCTGATCTCGCCCCATCAGTTCCTGGTGTTGGCGAGAGACGGTACTATCTCCACCAACGGCGGAGTCGATGCCGACTATGTATACGGGGGCAATGTGATCCTGGCCAATAGCGTCGATGAAGTCGTGCTGGTCGATCCACTCGGGCAGGAGCATGCGCGGATCATCTACAGTTCTGCCACATGGCCCTACCTGGCAGGGTTTTCTGCGCAGCTCAATGATTTGCTCGCTCCGAACCCGGACGATCCAACGGTATGGGTCACTTCTGCAAGCCCGTACGGCGCGGGAGACTTCGGTAGTCCAGGAGGACCGGGATCCGCGACGATGCCTCCTCCGCCTGGTCCTCAACAGTTCATCCGTGGCGATGCGAACTTCGACTCCGCGGTCGATATCAGCGACCCCGTGCTGATTCTTGATCTTCTGTTCGGGGACACGACGATGCTGGTCTGTGCCGACTCGGGCGACGCCAATGACGATGGCTCGATCGATATTTCAGATGCGATTTCCGTGCTCCAGACCCTGTTCAACGGCGCTGGACCGCTGCCTCCTCCTTATCCCGATGTGGGAGAAGATCCGACCAGCGACGCACTCGGCTGCTGACGAGCGATACGGAAGCCAGCAGCAGCAGCCACCACGACGCCGGGGAAAACGGTGCCGGTTCGAGTGGATCAGCCCCCCCCAGAGCCGAGTGCCAGCGCCAACTCGATCCTCGAACTGGAGTGACTCCCGCATCGATGTGGGAAGGCGGCCCCCACCTGATCGCACGATGCTGATCGAGGTGCCAATCCCCGGGAATCGCCGCCGAGTACCAGGCCTGTCCAGGCCGGGCAGTTGCCAGCAGCGAGTATTTATCTGCGCCGACGGGACCCGCGGAAATCTGCATCGAGAGTGGATCGGAATCGAGGCGCTGCAGCATCAGTAGAATCTCGCCGCCACCTGCTTGGGTGAGAAAGCCCCTTCGATGGGGTTCCTTGCGTCTATCTGCAGATGCAGCGAGCAGTTCAGAGATGTGCGCATGGGTTCTGTGGACAGCACCGGCCAAGCTGAACTGGTCGAGTCCCGAGTACCAGATCGAACTGATGCCGGCACCGATACGCCGCACCGCGAGCATCGGTGCACCGAGGCCATCGACCCACAAGATCTTTCCAGCCGGATCCCGGGAGGAGAGATCGACCGCGATCCTGCGCACGGGAACCGGAGGTGCCTGGGGACCGGCATCGATGAACGGATCGACACTGGCGATTCGGAGCGGTTTTTCGACAGGTTGCCAGCCCCGGTCATCTGGACGAATCGCCTCCTGAAGAAGTGCTCTGGCATGACCGGGGTCCGGCGCCAGATGAACTTCTCCCTTCGCTGCTCTGCTCAGAGGATTCACAGCGGCCAGGTCGATCTCGTCTCCGACCAGAACGATGTCGAGTTCGATCCCGTCGCGCCGAAGCGACTGTCCGATGCTGATCCAGTCGTCGGGGGTGGTGCGGCCATCGGTGATCACGACCAGTGACCTGCCCCCCTCGTTGGCCACCAGCATCCGATGGCATTTGCGTAGTGCTGCTCCCAGGTTGGTTCCTCCGCCTGTGGAGATCTGGTCCGGAATCTGATCGATGATGGATTCGTCGATGCGGGTCCCCGGCTCGATGATCCAGTGCATCTGGTCGCGAAATCCGGCGATTCCCCAGCGGCTCTGACGAGGAGTGGCCTCCAGCAGTGACAGGGTTCCGGCGAGTAGCGTCGAGGCAGCCTCTCCGGTGAGACTGCCGGAGAGGTCGAGCAGCAAGATACCCAGGTCCGGCACAGGTGGCTCGGGTGGCGGCGGCACCTCGGTAGCGAGGACTCGCTGTAATCGCAGTCGTGTCCCCTCATCAGCGCAGAAGCGATCCGTGGGCAGGGCCAAGAAGGTACCTCCGCGGTGGATCCAGTCTTCCAGGCCCCCCAGTAGTTCCTCATCGATGGAGATGGAGTTCCATACAATGACGGATCCAGCCGCGGGCTCGGGCAAGGAGCCGCTGCCGTCGACGATGGAGAATACCGATTCTGGCAGCAGATTCTCTGCCATCGAACCGTCGTCACTCCAGAGCGCCGCCCGAATCGGCTGCTCGACGATCACGACCATCGCCAGCGCTGGATCGCCCGGTCCATCCAACTGCCATGCTCCAGCAGTGGGTGCGACCCAGGGGAACTCGATCTGGTGCGACTCGCCCGAGGGAGACAGGGCCGTGGTCCTGTTCATGCTTTCGATGGAGAATGACTGGCCGAGCCGAATCCTGTGTTCACGGCGCCCCGCTGCTCGCTCGGGATCGTTCGCCATCGAGATGCCGACACCCCGATCACGCAGCAGACGCACCAGGTCCGGGGAGGGGGGAGGCGCCGAGTGAAACACCTCGATGGTGGTTCCCGGATCGCTGGCTGCGCTGATCCGGTCGATATCAGCATCCGAATCGAGCAGTCGGTGGGTCGCAGAAGCCTGACCGATGACGAGTGCAACGATGATGATAGATGCGGAAACCTGACCATTCCTGCCGAGAAAGCCAAAGATGCAGATCGTCATTCCTATCGCCAGAATCAGTGAGGAATGCCTCGCCATCGCAGACAGCCAGGTGGTCGCCTCGACGGCCCTGGATGTTCCCAGTTCCTCGATCATTCTGCCGAGAACTACCGGCCAGTCCGATCGCTTCCAGAGGTCTCCGCTGCCGGGAAGAAATCCCCACCTGTAGCCCGCCTCACTGCGAACCAGAAGTGCGTTGCCGTTCTCGTCGACAAGAATCGGCTCCCCACTCGTTTCCTCACCGAGCACCTCGCTGCTTCGCAGGATGGTCCAGTAGCGCGGGTGTAGCCCCTCGAGAATGGTCGGACCCGCCGCAGCAGGCCGAACTCTGGGCAATATCATCGAACCCTCAGCGTCGGGGAAGGAGATGGTCGGTAGCGTCCTCGACCCGGCCTCTCCTCGCAGCAGGACCACCTCGGGCTGCTGATCGTCGATGATGATCAGGCCTGATTCCTCGAGCGCCTCGAGTGCTGCTGCAACATGCGGGAGATCGGTGCGATCTGAAATCACCACGGCGGATGCCAGTGGAGGAACCTGGCAGTGATGGTGGCCGGTACTGCTCGTGACGACGACCGGCGTGCCGGCCGGAAGCGCGGCATGGTTGACGATCGCTTCTCCCGCGGCAGAGAGGGGGATCGTCCGGTCGGGCTTGGTACCGATCTGCAACTGGCACCGTTCGAGTCCGGGAAGCCGAATATCGATGACGAGAGAGCCATCGGTGATTCGGCGGGCTGCGACCGACGCCTCGTCTGTCGGCATCAGCCGCGGACCCGAGGCGATGACGATCAGAGCCAGTGCCAGCAGCAGCGACCTCAGCGGGATTCCGTGTGCCTTTTGTGCCACGGCCAGATGCCATAACAGGGTACTGGGCACGATTTGCGACCGGACGGTGGTGGGGATCCTGTTGCGGTTCAATAGCCACAATATCAGCGGCACTGGCAACAGCAGCAGCAGCCAGGGATGAACCCATTCGGCCATCATCCTGCCTTCATCTCGAGTGGACCGGCGTCGTGTAGCAGCGGCCGAATGAGCGCTTCCCCATCCTTCATTGCATCGATGTGAACATGACAGCCGCCGCGACGCTGGAGCCACAGTTGCAACTTCTTCTGATATTGCTGAAAGAGCTGTCGGTAACTGTCACAGGCGCGTCTATCGACAGTGCCACTCCACGTCGGTTCTCCGGCGGCTTCGAGTCGGATGGTGCCCCATCGGCTCGGCGCGATCTCTTCCGGGAGCCAGGGGCTGATCCATGTCATCTGTCCCAGGTGAAGCAACCCGCACAAACTGGAATCGGCATCATCGATGACGATGCGGTCACTGATCATCACGACTCTCCCGGGACCCGCATCGGAACGCGGGATACGAAGCAACGCTTCGCCGAGTTCTCCACGGGTCGCATCCGCAGGGTTCTCATCTGGCGCGGTGGGGCGGGCACTATTGCCGTCGAGAACCCACTCCCTGTACGGATCTCGGCGGCAGCGTGCGATCGCACGGAGCAACTCACGAAGTCGTGAGATGGCAGCGCCCCTGGCCCCGAATCCCATCGATGCTCCGCCATCGAGGATGACTGTCAGCGGCTCATTGGAGTCATCCCGAAAGGTCCGGGTCCAGCGCTGGCCCCATCGAAGCCAGACCTTCAAGTCGAGCCGTCCCAGTTCATCGCCGGGGCACCAGCGAACATGTCCGTCGAATTCGCCACTACCCGCCCCCCGCGCACCGCGCCCCTGGCCTGCGCGCAGACCTTTCACTCCCCATCGCCAGCGCAATCGAGATGCGATGCGTTCGGTGATTCCAGAGGAGCGGGGATCGGTGGAGTTCATGGCGCTCCCCACGTCTCGATCACTCCCCAGGGACGCGCGATTCTGACGTGATTTCCCTCGACCCGGGGCGGAGGCTGTATCCAGTGGACCGGTCGATAGTTGCCATCCGCCGGAGCATCGGTCAGAGCGAGGTGGGAGCTTCCGGATACATCGAGGCGCCATAATCGGTCAGCGAGCAATAGCACGTCATCTCCCCAGCGCCCCAGTGCCGCGACTCTGAGGTGTGGTCGATCACGTTCATCGGGTAGTGGCGGTGGTGAGATCTCGTTCACGGTCTCGCCGTCGAAATGCGCCAGCCACGTCTCGCCTTGATGCTGGCCGAGAATGATCGTGGTGCCACCGGTCGAGACCAGTTGATAGCCTCCTTCTCGTGGCAGCGGATGGACGGCCCCTCCGGCGACCAGTTGGCTGCCACTGGCATCGAGAGCCATCAACTGTCCGTCAACGTCGAGAGTCGCTCCTGCTATTCCTTTACTAATCAGTTCATCGAAGGGGAGAAATTCGATTTGCTGCGCATCGATGACATGAGCTCCATCGGCCAGCAACAGGAAGCGAGACGCTCCATCCGCGTCAATGATATCGGTCAACCGAGGGGTGACTGCATCCGCCCAGGGTAGTTGTGGTTGTACCGTTGCCATCGGAAGTGGTGCAAAACCACCGACGCCAGGCAGCGGCGGCTCTAGTATTTGCTTCCACCACAGCGCTCGGGAGGCTCCCGATTCGAAGTAACCGACCAGGCCGGAGTCAGTGATAACGACTCTGTCAGCGACTCCCTCGGTCACCAGCAATCTTTCTCCCGGAGGAAGCAGGGGTTGAGGGGATTCACTGCTCTCAATCGCAGGCCGCGAGGCGCTCGGCTGCAGTCCATGGCGACGGGTGCCCTCCAGGATGAGTCCCGTGGTTGGCAAGGGTCCTGGTGGCATCACGTTCGAAGGCGAGGCAGTTTGCTCGGTCGGGAGTGCTCTCGCCACTGGAGTCGCCGCAGTGGTTGCGAACAGACCCGACACGCCAGCCACATCCACCCACCAGGCGCCATCCTCGGTTGCTCGAAAGTCGATCCAGCGCATCAGTGAGGATTCGCGAGCGCGTCTGGCGGCTGCCACGCCAAAGGACTGCATGGAGGCAGCCATCGGGGGCGGTTCTGGTGCCACGCGAAGCAGTTCCATGTGGTCTGAGATTCCAAAGACCGCTGCCAGGATAGACGTTCTGGGGATTGCATCGGGTCCGATCAGTGACTGCCCATCGATGGGCTTTAGTTCTAGCTGGACGCGGTCTATTGTTTGTGCCACTTCGATGACCTGCAACGACCGATCATCTCCCACAAGCCAGGCGTCATTCGTGATGCGAAGTCGGACCACAGTGTCTGATTCAGCCATGGCATCGCCATGATCGTTCAACTGCCAGCGCTGAAGAAAGAAGCGCGGATGGGTCGGTGGGTGTCCAGGCCGTCGAACGGGTTGTCTGGCGGCACTACCGAGCAGCGCTCCCGGAGGTGGTAACGTCGGGTCTGGAAGAAAATGGGAGGGATTGCGGATGATGGTTGCCCTAGACCATCTCGACAATCCGAACGGCTGCTTCCAGCGTGCTTCGATGCCCGGCAACCATTCAAAGGCAACCGTTGCGCCGGGGTTGAGGCGGATGGAACGCTGGATCCAATCCTGGTTCGGTACCAGTCGGCCGGCCTGGAACCACAAACTAGCCTCCATCGGGGTTCCTTCGAAGGCGCGCAGTGCGGCGGCTACTGCTCGGCTAGCGTCCTGAGGATCGGTGGAGTGGCGAAGTTGCTGCTCGATGCTCTCGGGTAGACGATCGGGCCCGAGCCAGTCGGGTTTCAGTTGGTCGAGGATGAGTCGAGTGCTCACGTCCTGACGCGTTTGACCGCCACCACCGATGCGCCACAGTGCGACCACGCGTCGAGCGCCCGATTCGTCACTGGAATCGAGCAGATCAAGAGCCTCACGCAGTGGTGGTAACTGGTCGGGCCGATACGGATTCGACAGCAACATCGGCTCAAACCCCATCGAGGCACGCCAGCGAGCTCCTGACTCTGAGTCATCATCGACCAAAGCGATGATGGTTCCCCATTGTTGGATCCCGAGCAGGCGCGCCAGTCTCAGACTTGTTACGCCCGGTTCGGGGAGAGCTCCCCGGTAAAGCAGCCCTCGGGCATGGATGTCGAGACCACCGGAGATCGCCATCTCCAGTGCAGCATCGAGTTCTCCTCGCTGCGCAAGCAAGGTACTGGCCCACTTCCATCGCCCGGATCTATCGGCCAGCAGCTGTATCATTTCGGCGCTGATTTCATCGGCTGAGGCTGGAGCAGTCGAACCCTCGAGCAGATTCAGGCCGAGCCGGATATCGCTGAAGAAGGAACTCTCCAGCTGCGGTCCCGCGACCAGGCGAGCCTGTTCGGGCCAGCCACCGGCGAGCCACAATTTTGCTAATCGGTGGCGCGAGATCGGTGACTCATCCAGGTCAAGAGCGGCCTCGAGCAGTTGCACCGCTCGTTGCACCCAGCCATCTTCGGTGGCCATCGCGACCGCTGCATTCAGGGTTGAGAGAGATCGATGCTGATGACCGTGCTGGCCGATGCCATCGATCAGTTCCGGAATGCGTCCCTGATTCCGTGCCCACAGAGTGGCTCGGGCCAGGATCGCCTCATCCTCCGGTGCCGAGGCGACCAGCGAGACGATCGCATCGAGGGCGCTGTCATCGGAGGCGTGCAATCTGGCAGTCGGGAGCACTCCCAGGGCGGCGATCAGCAGCCAGCAGGCGCTGTGCATCAGGGAACCAGGGGAGAGCAGGGTGATGATCCTCATCCGAGGTGAGCCACCGCCCGGTCCACTGCCGAGACGATTTCCTCTGGACCGAAGCCACTGAGTTCTCCCTCGAGTGACAGGACGAGCCGGTGACGGATGCCTTCATGCCGCCAGCGGCGCCAGTCCTCGTCCGCCATGTGGGTGCGCCCAGCTCGAAGCGCCTCCACCTTGCCGCACAGGATCAACGCCTGCAGAGCTCTCGCTCCCGCTCCCAGTCGCACACCCTCTCTCACTTCAGCAGGAGCTGCGGGATCCCCCGGTCGAGTCGCGCCGACCCAGCGTGCCGCCCGTTCGATGACGGAATCCGCGACGATCACCCTCCTGACCGTGCGCTGCATCTGTGCAAACTGCTTGGGATCGAGCAGTGGTGTGACTTCTGGATCATGTTCCCGGGTCGTGACCGCTGCGATTCGCGCCAGCACATCTGATCCCGGATCGGGCAACGGAACCTCGAGCAGGAATCGATCCCGCTGCGCTTCAGGAAGTGGGTAGGTGCCTTCCATCTCGATGGGGTTTCTGGTGGCGATGACGCTGAAGAGGGGATCGAGCGGATGGCGGGTTCCGGCGATGGTGACGGCGCGTTCCTGCATCGCTTCGAGCAGCGCCGACTGGGTGCGAGGAGTACCGCGATTGATCTCGTCGGCGATGAGCAGCTGGGTGAAGACTGGCCCCGGGCGAAACTCGACCCGATCCCCTTCGGTGCCTGGTAGCAGAGTTTCACCGCCGAGGATATCTGCGGGCAACAGATCGGGGGTGAACTGAATCCGCCCGCGTGACAATCCTGTGACCACCGAGAGGCTCTCTGCCAGTTTCGTCTTGCCCGTTCCAGGGACTCCGACCAGCAACAGATGTCCTCCCGCCAGAAGGGTGGCACTGGCGGCGGCCACCGCCTCCTGCTGGCCGAGGATCACCTCCTCGATGCAGGATCGAAGTCGCTGGTCCTGCTCGCAAAATTTCCGTGCATCATCATCCACCACCGTCTCGCTCCCTTCCTCGAAGAAGAGCCCTGTAAAGATCGATCACCTGGATCCAGTGCGCTTCCAGACGCGGATCATCTCTGACCCGGTCCCAGGTTGCAGCAGAATCTGCAGCCACGGCAGAAACCGTCTGTTGCTGGTCGATTCCCGGACCATCGTCCTGGTCCTGGCCGATCCGAGCCGATGTGACATCCGCCTCGGCATCCCCCGATGGCTGGGAGACGGGTCGCAGTGTGGTCGGCTGATCCAGTCCACCGTCGGCGAGATCTGTATCCAGGGTGCCTGCGCTGGCTGCGGCTGACGGATCACTGGCGACCGCTTCACCAGTCCCCTCGGCGCCATCGACGGCGACCGCGGGGTGGTCACCAGATCGACGATCCGCTGCCTGCCAGCGTTCCACCAGCGGGCGCAGCGGATCGGCCTCGTCGAGGCGTTGCAGCGCCTCCGCCAGTGCACTTCGGTCTCGGGGCAGCAGTACCGCCGGAGGTTCCGATGCATCGGAGATGCCGCGCAGTTGCCTGGCCAGCGCTTCGAGCGTTGCACGCCCCGACAGCGCCAGCGCGGCATCCTGTCGTTGTTGCAGCAACTGGCGATCCCTGTCGACCTGGCCCGACGGGTCCTGTGTGGAGTCCAGGGCCACCGGGGTTGATTCGGCTGGATCCACCTTGAACGGCGCCAGTTGAGATCCGATGAAGAGAGCCAGGCACGTCAGTAGCAACGAAGGGAGCAGGCCAGGATGGGGGACTCGCAGTGCCAGCGCCTCCGGGGTCGGAAGTGGGATGTGGGCACTTCTGGCTCGCAGCGACTCACTCCAGTGATCGCTGGGTACGCTGTGCCAGTTGCAGGCGATCGTCTCGACCAGTGCCACGTCTCCGATGGTCGAATCCCAGATTCGAGGCCACACAGCCCGAGCCCTGTGACGCTGGTGCAGGGAAAATCCGCACGCCAGAAGCAGCATCAAGCCCAGCGCGGTGAACAGACCTCGATCTGGCGAGGGGTCCGTAAGATAGAGGATGGTCGCCAGCGGTAATCCGATGGCGGCACCGATCGAGGCTCCTCGCCTCGAGGCGTGGCGCAGGATGCGATTTCGACCCGCCCGCAGGCGCGGATCGTGGACGACACCGAGGTGTTCCAGGTGGCTCGGGCTTGGCTTCTTCTGGTCTGTTTCGGGCACGGGGCTCCCTCGCGCGGGTCACGGTCGAAGGGGACCCCTCCAGTCTAGCCTACCGAGGCACTGGAGGCACCGTCTCCCTTGACACTCGCCCATCCGAGGCTGAGGATCACTGACCAAGACGGGTGGGCCGGCTTCGGGTCGCCAGTATTTGTTCAGCTGGGGGAAACGCATGGCGGAACAGTTGCACCAGTATTCGGCACTACACGAAATCGTACCGGTTGAGAGTTGGAGGAAAGATGGAGTCGAGGGGTGGCTCTTCCGTGATCGGGAGAACCAGACCATCTTCGTCGAGTCCTCCGAGTTGTTGGGTCATCAACTTGCATTCGAGGTGAACTAGGGCGTCCGAGAGGACGTCACGGCGTCGAAGTTAGAGAGACGATAGTCTTTCATTTCTGCGATCCGTTCCGGTTCCCCGTCTCTTTCAGTGACCCGCTGGATGTCGAGTGGATGCAGTTGCCGGGAGTCGTGAAGCTGCAGTGTGTGGAGATCGAGCGGGGCGTAGCTCAGTTTGGCAGAGTGCCTGCTTTGGGAGCAGGAAGTCGGAGGTTCGAATCCTCTCGCCCCGATTTCTCCCATCTTCTTTCATGTCACTATCAGCGTCGAGTTCCGCTTCCTCGTTCGAGGATGAAGGATCCACTACGATCGGTGTGAAAGGTCTCGCGCTCGCCATCGGGCCAGCGGACTTCCAGCGCAATGGGTCCGGTTCCGTCGATCTGATCCGTGGCCAGGTTCACCGCGGCCTCGGAAGAACTCTGAAAGGAATCCTGACGCAGCACAGGAGACGGGATCCACTTTCCATCGAAACGGACTCCGACCTGGGCTCCGATCGCTTCTCGGTTGAGGCCGGGCTGACTCAACTGGATCCGAATCGAACTGGCTCGCTCGGCTGCGCTGTTGAGAAGCAGGTGAGGCGAGCCATTGAGGGTAGTCGAGAGGATGTCGATATCACCGTCACGGTCCAGATCCGCCAGAGCAGCGCTCCTCCCCAGGTGAGCGGACATAGAGAGAACGCCCTCGGGCGGCCGTTCGAATCGGACATGACCGTCAACTTCTTGTGCCAGCCAAAGTTGATCTCGCTGTCGATATCCGGGAGATGAAGCCACCTTGTCCGCTTCGGGGTAGACATGTCCGTTGGTGACGAAGATATCTGCCAGCCCATCGAGATCGAGATCCTCGACCCCGACTCCCCAGCTGAGCATCGGTCGACTATCGGCAGCGAGTCCACGCGTTGTTGCTTCATCGGTGAAGGTGCCGTCGCCGTTGTTGAGATACAGATTGAGACTTTCTCGTTCGAAGTTGGTGACGACTAGATCGAGTCTGCCGTCTGCATCCAGATCGCCGACGCCCACACCCATCCCCGCCTGTTCCTGACCGTCCTGATCGACAGCGATGCCCGCCAGAAGTCCATCTTCTTGCCACTGCATCGATGTGGATCTTGACCATAGATGGTTGGGGCAGGAGTCGTTGGCGACAAAGATCTCCGGATGCGGATCGCCGAAGAGGTCGATGATGACCACTGCCAGCCCATAGCCGTCAGTGGCGTCCTTGAATCCCCATTGTTCCGTGACTTCCCGGAAATGCAGTCCGTCGATGTTCTCGAATACGAGGTCGTGCTGTGGAGTGAGCCCGCGGGGGCCACAGATGACCGGTTGGTTTTCCCACAGACAAGACCATTCATCCCCATGCACAGGAGGATTTTCGAAGTCGTATTCGAGATAGCGGCAGATGTAGAGATCCAGATCTCCATCGAGGTCGAGGTCTCCGAACGCAGCGCTGGTGCACCATCCGTTGGTCTGGATGCCACTGTTGGAAACCTCGACGAACTTGCCGTTTCTGTTTTCAAGCAACATCGAGTGGCCGATCCCGGTCAGTAACAGGTCGTCGTCGCCATCTGCGTCCAGATCTGCGGCGGCGATGCCGCAGGTCCATGGAAGCGCTGGAATATTTGCTGCCCCTTCGACTGCTTGCAGGTCGAGGGTGCCATCCTGGTTTCTCCGTGGCCTCAATAGTTGAGGGGAGTACCCGGGGAGACCAGCAAGGAAACGGGCCGCGGTCGATCCAGAGGTGAGCAGAATGTCGGCGTTCCCTTCGCCGCTCACATCGAGGATGGCGACTCCGGTCGATTTGACATCCACGATGCTGGTGGGTGGGACATCTCCACAGCGCTGCATCACCGAGTCGAGGGCACCGATGTGACTCTGCTGGAACAGCGTGCTGGATGGGTCGTTGACCTGCTGAATCTCCGGGCTGCCTCCGAAGTTGATCAGGATGACGATCACCGCAATTGATATGCACAGCAAGAGAGCTCGATGGTCTTTCAACAGGCCTTCTCTCCTCGTCTCGCTCAACGCCTCCATGAGGTGATACCGCACCGGTCCCGGCGGTGCTGAAGCATCGGGATCAGCAGTGGCTGCTGCGCGATACAGGGTAGGGGATGAGGCGATATTTTTGCACAACCGATCAAGTATTGAGGGGTTTCAACCGCGTGGAACCTTGCATCAACTGTCCTGGATGGTTGGAGGGCAGTACAATGGACGCCTCTCGTTCGGGAGATAGGGATGGATCAAATAATGAAGTCGAATCCGAGAATCAGTACGCTCTTCCTTCTGCTGGTCCTCTCCCTGTTGCTGGTGGCTCCGGCGGATCTGTTTGCGCAGGGTCCTCCTCCTCCTCCTCCTCCACCACCACCTCCACCTGGTGGCGGTCCTCCTCCCCCTCCACCGATGCCTCCGGTTCCATTCACGGCCCAGAATCCCTTCACCCCGGAGAAGGCGATGCTCGGCAAGATCCTGTTCTGGGAAACGCAACTCTCGGCTGATAGTTCGATCGCCTGTGGAAGTTGCCACTCGATGGAAAACGGCGGTAGCGATTCCCGCTCCTTCGATCCGCTGTCGGTTCACCCTGGCCCCGACGGAAACTTCGGAACGCCCGATGACATCCGCGGTTCGATCGGGGTGCAGAATCAAAGTTGCCTCGGAGTCCTCTCCGTTGACCCCATATTTGGCCTCGAGCGACAGGTCACCCGTCGTAAGGCTCCATCTGCCATCAATGCGATGTTTGATGGGCGGCTCTTCTGGGATGGACGCGCAGGACCCCAGTTCCTGAATCCTGAAACGGGGACCGTCAGTATTCCTGCCAACACTACCCCTGCAGCCGGTGCTCTCGAATCCCAATCGGTGGGGCCGATCATCTCCGATGTCGAGATGGGTTGTGAGGTCCGGACCTGGGATGATGTTCGGGCTCGATTGATGTCTGCGGTACCCCTCCAGTACGCCACCGACATCCCTCAGGCGATGCTCGACACGCTGTCGCAATTCTCGAATTACGAATCGCTGTTCCAGATGGCATTTGGATCGACGGAGATCACAGGCGAGAGGATCGCCTTTGCCATCGCCACCTATGAGAGAACCCTGTTTGCTGACCAAACGCCCCTCGACCAGTTCATTGCCGGGAATCCGAATGCGCTGAGCCAGCAACAGATCAATGGCATGAACGTGTTTCTCAACAACTGCTTGCCCTGTCACGGCGGGCCATTTCTCGGTGATGGAGTCTTCCACGACATCGGAGTCAGGCCAGAAAGCGAGGATCCGGGGCGCTTCGAGGTCACGGGGAATCCCGGTGACATCGGAAGATTCAAGACGCCTCCGCTGAGAAATGTCGAGCTCCGCGGCCCCTATTTCCACAATGGCGGCAAGCAGACCCTCGCCGATGTTGTTGGCTTCTACAACGGTGGGGGTGACTTCCAGAATCCGGATGCAGGCCCGGGGACTCCTCCCCTGAACCTGCCCGCAGGGGCCCAGGCAAACCTGGTGCTATTTCTCGAGGCTCTGACCGATGAGAGGGTCCGGAACGCGCTTCCGCCCTTCGATCATCCGACGCTTGCGGTACATTTTCGAAGGGGAGATTCGAACAGAGATGGCGCAGTCGACATCAGTGACGCGATTCATAGCCTCCAGTACCTCTTCGATGGTGTGCCTGCGCTCTGTGAAGATGCCACAGACGCGAACGACGATGGACAGTTGAATATCGCAGATCCCGTGCGTTTGCTCGCTCGCCTCTTCGGTGGTGGCGAGCCACTTCCAGCGCCCTCTGATCTGACACGCGGACCGGACCTCACCGCGGATCCACTGGAGTGTCTCGACTAGGTAGCCACGGCCGACATCGTGCTGGAGGCCAGACAACGCCGCATCTCCGGTCAGTCCTGGGCTTCGGTATCGTCCATAAGTACCATATCCAGACAAAGTTGTGATTATTTCGTTTTTCTTGGAACGAATCGCCTTCCTGTGCCTCTCAAGGATGTAGGGAAAAAATACATGTTATTGCGATGGCTGGAATTGCCAGAAGGAGGGACAGAGGAGATGGACACTTCAAAACAGCGACTTGGACCGGCACGGATCTCGGTCATGGGGCTAGTACTGACGGTGATGCTGCTGATCGGAAACCTCCAGCTGGCAGCTCAGGGGATGCCTCCGGGAGGGGGCGGTGGAATGCCTCCGGGAGGAGGCGGTGGAATGCCTCCGGGAGGGGGAATGATGCCACCTCTGCCACCGGTACCGGTGCCGGCAGAGAACCCGCTCACGCCAGAGAAGGCGATGCTGGGCAAGATTTTGTTCTGGGATACACAACTCTCCGTCGATGGTGCGGTGGCTTGTGGTTCCTGCCACCAGCCTGCCAGCGGTGGCAGTGATTCTCGTTCATTTCATCCTCTTTCGGTTCATCCCGGTCCGGACGGGACCTTCGGTACCTCCGATGATATCCGTGGCTCGATGGGAGTGCAGAGACAGGACTGCCTTGGCACCCTCGATAGCGATGCAATCTTTGGTACTGAACGACGGGTCACAGGTCGCCAATCGCCTTCTGCAGTCAATGCGATGTTTTCTGGTTTGCTTTTTTGGGATGGACGCGCGGGACCGGAGTTCCAGAATCCAGAAACTGGTGCCAGCAGTATCCCGGCCAGCAGTACATCTGCTGGTGGTGCTCTTGAATCCCAGTCGGTCGGGCCGATCGTCTCCGATGTCGAGATGGGTTGTGAGGTTCGGACCTGGGATGATGTTCGGGCACGTTTGATGTCAGCGGTGCCGCTCCAGTACACCACGGACATCCCTCAGGCGATGCTGGATACTTTGGCGCAAAATGCCGACTACGAGTCGCTATTCCAGATGGCATTCGGGTCGCCGGAAATCACCGCAGAGAAAATCGCCTTTGCCATCGCTTCCTACGAGAGAACCCTGGTGTCCGATCAGTCACCTCTCGATCAGTTCATCGCGGGCGATATGATGGCTCTCAGCATGAGCCAGATGATGGGCTTGATGGTCTTCAATACGAACTGCGTCGTCTGTCACGAAGCACCCTTCTTGAGCGATGGGGATTTCCATGACATAGGAGTCCGGCCCGAGGACGAAGATGTTGGCCGATTCAACGTGACGGGTAACCCAGATGACATCGGGCGCTTCAAGACTCCTCCGCTGAGGAATGTCGAACTGAGCGCCCCATACTTTCACAACGGAGGCAAGGATACGCTCGCCGATGTGGTGGAGTTCTACAACATCGGGGGCGACTTCCAGAACCCTGAGACAGGTACTGGGACCCCACCGCTGAATCTCTCTGTGAGTTCTCAGCAGGATCTGATCCAGTTTCTGCTGGCGTTGACCGACGAACGGGTCAGAAACTCCCTGCCTCCCTTCGATCATCCGACACTTGCGGTGTACTTCCGACGGGGTGATTCGAACAGAGATGGCGCAGTCGACATCAGTGACGCGATTCATAGTCTTCAGTATCTCTTTGATGGAGTTCCCGCGCTCTGTGAGGATGCCACCGATATGAACGACGATGGACAGTTGAATATCGCGGATCCTGTGCGTTTACTCGATCGGCTCTTCGGTGGTGGCGAGCCTCTTCCAGCACCCTCTGATCTGACACGAGGACCGGACCTCACCGCGGATCCGCTGGAGTGTCTCGACTAGAGTGAATCGATCCATCTCGAGACAGAGGATGGAACCGGCTCTGATCGAAAACGATGCAGCCTGGCTGATAGAGGAGCCAGGCTGCATCGTTTTATTGTGAGTTCTCCCCGCATGAGGGGGCCATACCACTCCCAATCCTGACATTCCTGTTGCTGACCCGTGACAGAAGTCGCAGCAAGATTTGCAGAAGAATATCATGGACGGGCAACGACAGTGGACTGTTGCGGGCGAGGTGGATGATACACAAGAGGTTCCATGAAGAGCACAAGTCTGGCTTTACTTCTATTGCTGGCCACTACGCTGGCGTTCGCCCAGGTTACCCCCACATCAAACCTGAGAATCCAGGGTGCCAGCGCTCCGCCGGGCCTTCCCGTGATCTGTAGGGTCTACATCGATCACAGCCTCGACTGCGAGGCACTCTCCTTTGGTGTCACCCATGACCCTTTAGCGGTTTCGGTCAGCAACCTCCAGCGAGGCTTCTACCTGGAAGGTTCGAATCTGGGTGGAATCACGCCGGAGTTCCTGATGCTCGAGGTCAATCCGCTCGTCGGAGTCGGGTTCATCGTGGGTTGCCTGTTCGATCTGACACCTCCCATCAACGATCTGATGGCCGGCACAAATCAGGAGATCCTGATCGCTACCTACCAGCTGCTACCGACGGCACCGGCGGGCGATACACCGCTGCAGTTCACCGATGCTCTGCACGATCCTCCCGTGATGATGTTGGTGGTGATGGAGGGGATGGAGTACACCCCGACCTGGGAGGACGGTGCCATCACGGTACTCGACGATTGCAATTTCAATGGAGTTCCGGATAGCACGGACATCGCAACGGGAACCAGCGAGGATTGTGACCTCGATGGTGTTCCGGATGAGTGTGGTTACTCCCCGGGTCAACCCGATTGCAATCAAGATGGAATTCCTGATATCTGCGAGCTCGATTGCAACATCGACCAGATACCGGATGTGTGCCAGACCCCTCTCGACTGCGATCTGGATGGAGTTCTCGATTCCTGTGAAATTGATTCCGGAACAGCAGCGGACTGCGATGCGGATGGCTTGCCCGATTCATGTGCGATCAGTCAGGGCCTGGCATCTGATTGCGACGGTGACGGGGTCCTCGACAGTTGTGAAATTGCAGCGGGCAGCGCACAGGATTGTGATCTCGATGGGATCCCTGATTCGTGCGCCCTCGCCCAGGGTATCGCTGCCGATTGCGACGGAGACGGAGTTCTGGATAGCTGTGAAATCGCCTCTGGAAGCGACCAGGACTGCGACTTCGATGGAATCCCCGATTCGTGTGCACTGGCGCAGGGAACCGTTGCAGATTGTGATGCCGATGGGCTGATCGATTCGTGCGAACTGGCTCAGGGTACCGATCAGGATTGCGATGGTGATGGATTGCTCGACTCCTGTGAGATCCTCCAGGGACTCGAATCTGATTGCGACGTGGATGGCCTTCCAGATTCTTGTGCAGTAGCGCAAGGGGTTGAATCTGATTGCGATCTGGATGGCCTGCTGGATTCGTGCGAGATCGCACAGGGTCTCGATCAAGATTGCGATCTGGATGGTATTCCCGATAGTTGCGCCATCGCTGGCGCACTGGTCGACGATTGTGATCTGAACGGGGTTCCTGATTCCTGTGACATCGCGTCTGGAGCAGACCAGGATGGAAACGGGATTCCTGATGTTTGTGAGGATGTCGTATTCCGAAGAGGAGATTGCAATGCAAGCGGCGGCTTCAACATCGCCGATGCGATCATCGTGCTGAACTATCTGTTTGCTCTGACCGATGCAGTGACCTGCCTCGATGCCTGTGACGCGAACGATGATGCGGGCATTGACATCGCGGATGCTGTGTTTCTTCTGGGAGCCTTGTTTGCCGGAGGTCCTCTGCCTTTTGCGCCATACCCGGACTGTGGGGAAGATCCCACGGTGGATACGCTCGATTGTGTGACATACGGGGCACCTTGCCCCTAGACTTTCCGTCCCTGCCGGTCTCCACTGCTGCGGGTGCTGGAGCGAGAGGAGTTCCTCGTTGCGGAGTTTCTGCTCCTTGAACGAGGTGATCTCGCTTCCCCGGAGGGGGGACCGGAAGTCTTTCTTCTCCTGCGCCTTTTGTTCGCACTGCTGTCGCCACCCGTGTCGACATCTCGCTGGCTGCTCTGGTGCCAATTCGAGTTCGCTGAGGGGCCAGCGGCGGGTCGTTTTCTCTTCTGATTTCTGCTACGGCCAGGTCTGCCACCCGAGGGACGGGTCTTGTTGTGGCCCGCCGAGGATTTCTTGCGGCCTGTCCTGCTCGGAATGAGCGCTTCCTCGAAGCCAGGAACGGACTGGATCTTCAGCGAGGCTCCGATCGATTTCTCGATGGCCCGGATCATCTCTCCGTCGTCTTCGGTGATGAAGGTGAAAGCCTTTCCTTGACACTCCGACCGACCAGTACGCCCGATCCGGTGCGTGTAAGCCTCTGCAGTGTTGGGGATGTCGAGGTTGATGACATGAGAGATCTTTGCGACGTCGATGCCTCTGGCGGCAATGTCCGTAGCGACCAGGATGTCGAAGGTGTGCTGGCGAAAGCCCTTCATGGCCCGGTCGCGCTGGTTCTGAGACATATTGCCCTGAAGGGCGACGGCTCGGTGACCGTCCTTGACCAGCTTCTCTGCCAGTTGGCGTGCTCGGCGCTTGGTCCGTGTGAAGACGATGGCAGATTTGAAATCGTCCCTGCGAAGCAGATGGCGCAACATCTCGATCTTTCGTTTTTCCCTGACCGGATAAAGCGCATGTTCAATCGTGCTGGCAGGTACCGAGTGGTCGATCTCAGTAATGAAGGGGTCGATCAGCATCTGCTCGGCCAGCCGGCGGATCTCGCGCGGCATCGTTGCGGCGAATAGCAGATTCTGGCGGCGACTGGGCAGTTGCGCGATGATGCGCTTGATATCGGGCAAGAAACCCATGTCAAACATGTGATCTGCTTCATCGAGGATCAGGGTGTCGATCCGCGACAGATCGACAAATCCGCGACCGAGCAGATCGAGCAGCCTTCCCGGGCACGCACAGATCACATCGAGTTTGCGGGAAAGTTTCTGGATCTGTGGTTTCTCGGCGACGCCACCGTAGATGGTCATCGTGCGGACGCGGGTGTCCCGACTCAGTTTGCGAAACTCTTCGTCGATCTGGGTCACCAGTTCGCGAGTCGGGCCGACCACCAGCACTCTGGGCCCAGGCCTGTGGTCACGAAGCAGGTGCTCGATACAGGGGATCGCGAACGCAGCGGTTTTTCCGGTTCCAGTCTGGGCCAGCCCCAGCACATCCCTGCCAGCGAGGGCTGCTGGGATGGCAGTGGCCTGAACCGGTCGTGGTTTCGAGTAGTTCGCCTTCTGGATCGCCGTAGCGAGGGGGGCGATCAGATCTAACTGGTTGAAATTCGAGATGGTAGCCGTATCTGTGCGAGACAAGGGAGATCTCCTTGCGATCCGCCTCCTCGCGGGAGGCGGCACTGGGGATCACCCTCACAACAGTGGAAGGCAACATTTTGATGATGGGCGAGACCCACTACTCGATAGTCGACCAGGGGTCCTGTTGATCGCCGTGGGGCGTATCCCCACAGGTTCTGAGCCCAGTATAGCAACTTCGATCCCGGATGTTCTGTAACCTGGAGATTCTTTGTGCTTTTCTCGGCGACGCAGACACCTCTAGAATCGGTGCGAAGGGACTCCTAGATGACTGATTCCTACCTTCCTCGAGCAGAATACGAGTTTTCCGAGCATCCGATCGGCAGTGAGCAGGTCGACCCCGATCCGATCGTGCAATTCCGCATCTGGTTCGAGAAGGAAGCACGAAGCGGCGAGAGAGATGGGAACCGGATGGCGTTGGCCACTGCAGATGATGCCGGTCGCCCATCCGTCAGGATGGTACTTCTCAAGCAATTCGGTACCGATGGATTCCTGTTCTTTACCGACTACGGATCTCGAAAGGCGATCGAACTGGAGCAAAATCGCCATGCCGCGTTGCTCTTCCACTGGCCGCGGTTGCAGCGCCAGGTCCGGATCGAGGGTGCCGTGGATCGTGTGTCGAGGGAGATCTCCGAGCATTACTTCTCATTGAGGCCGCGCACCTCTCAGGCCGGTGCTTCAGTTTCGCGGCAGAGTGAACCGTTACTCGACCGCGATCGCTTCGAGTCAGAGGTGCGAAATCTCGGGGGAGGGAGTGAGCCGATCCCCTGTCCCGAATCGTGGGGAGGGTATCGGTTGGTCGCCGAGCGCTTCGAGTTCTGGCAGGGGCAACCCGGTCGAACACACAATCGGATCGTCTATCTGCCCGGTGGTGATGGCTGGCAACGCTCGGAATTGCAGCCCTGAAGCGTCTCTCCGGGTCGCTTTGCACTTCGGGGTCGTCTATGGCAATCTAGACGCTCCGGATGCGCCCGTAGCTCAACCGGATAGAGCATCGGATTTCTAATCCGAAGGTTCCAGGTTCGAGTCCTGGCGGGCGTACCATATACTGAATCCAACCCGATGATTGGATCTCGATGATGTTATCTGCACTGCTTCCCTGCAGTTTCTTGCTGTCTCTGGGTGCTCCTTCTCTCGTCGCTGGCGCCGATGCGGAGATCGTCTTCGCCCCTCCGGTGCGGCTGGAAGCCAACGGAGTGCCCATCGATGTGACGATCGGCCATGCGGCTCCCTACGTCATCGATTTCGACGGCGATGGGGTGCGTGACCTGCTGGTGGGCGAGTTCGGCGATGTCGACTTTCCGGTCGAACGGTTGCCGAAGCGGTTGCAGGAAGCGGCGAAAAAATCGAGTTACTCCCAGGGGAAGTTGCGCATCTATCGAAACCACGGTTCCGACGAGGAGCCCCTCTTCAAGGATTTTGAGTACCTTCGTGCCGGGCGAGAAGACGCCTCGATGCCCACCACGTGATGCATCTGCTTCTGTCCACAGTTCGTGGACTACGACGCAGACGGCGATCTCGACATCCTGTCCGGCTCCTACACCGGTGAACTCTATCTGTTCGAGCGCAACGCCGAGGGTGGTTTCGAGCAGGGACGCTATCTCCTCGACGCCAAAGGCGAAGACCTGAAGGCAAAATCCTCCTCGGTGACGGTCGAGGCGATCGATGTGGATGCGGATGATGATCTCGATCTGGTGCTGGGAGCTCGCATCGGTGCGGTGGAGGTGTTCGAGAATGTCGGCACCCGGTCCAGCCCCGCCTACGATGGGACCTCTCGTCCACTGCTGACCGCCGCTGGCGACAGGGTCAAGGGCAGCAACGCCCACCACGCGGACTGGGACGGCGACGGCCTGCTCGATCTGGTGCTCGGGAGCGAGTACGGGGGAGTCAACTGGTATCGCAACCTCGCCAGCAACAACGCGCCAAAATACGCCGCCAGCGAGCCCCTGATCGAAAAGGGCGAGTTCAAGCAGCGCCAGGAAGTCGACGGCCCCGAGGGTGCGGGCTCACGCACCAAGGTGTTCGTGACCGACTGGAACCACGATGGGCTCCCCGATCTGCTGGTCGGGGATGTACAGTGGCTCTACTACACGCTCCCACCGCTGACCGCCGAGCAGGAAGCGGAGAAACTGGCGCTGACGCCGGCCTACGAGGCAGCGGAAGCGGTTCTCGACGAGGCCTACGAGTATCGCAATTCTTTCGTCGGAAAACCCGGTGGCATTCCGGATGATGCGAAGGCCCGTATCGATGAAGCCTCCAGGGTGTGGAGGCCGCTGGCCAGGAAGATGGCCAAGTTCGACCGCACCAAGTCCAATACCCACGGCTGGGTGTGGCTGTACCTGCAACAGCCGGCGGTCGAGGGGGAGTAGTATCCCTGCTTAGGCTTCACCCAGGGATCTGATCCCTCTCGATCAGTTCCTGAAACGCAGTCCCCGGTTTTATCAACTGTTCGGGCGTTCCCTCCTCGACGATTCTTGCCTCATCGAGCACCAGGATTCGATCGACATCGACGATGCTGGAGACGCGGTGGGTGATCACCAGGGTGGTCGCATCTTGCATCAACCCGGCGATGGTGTCGCGGATCTGGCGGTCGGAGGCGAGATCGAGGTGGGCTGTGGCCTCGTCGAGGATCAGGATCGTCGGGTTCCTCAGCAATGCCCGGGCGATGCCGACTCTTTGTCTCTGGCCCGCCGAGAGCTGTTCGCCCCGCTTGCTCCAGCTTCACCTCGCCGCAGCCAGTCATCGGCAACGGACTCGTGGCGCGCGTGGCTTGCATCACCTCGACGCCAGATTCCCTGGCGCGCGCTCTGAGCCATCGGTCGAGAGCAGGGCGGAGGAATCGCCAGCCGCGATGGGAGTCATCGAGATCCTCGATGTCGAGTGCGGAACTCGACCAGCAGCGACCATGGCGAGCGGGACCTGGAATGGCGCACTCGCCGACTGCGCGGGAGAGCCCCAGGCGGTCCAGGGTGGTGACAGCACCGGGAACCACCGTCTCCACCGGCAAGCCGCCCTCGCGTCGCTCTTCGCACACGAGCAGTACCTGGTGGCCGCTTTGTGCCAGCATCGTGGCAACGATCGAGCCGGTCGGTCCGCCACCGACCACCAACACTTCCCGTTCGGTGCTCACGCGCCTCCTCGTTCAGGGACAGATGCTGATCTCACAGGAGAGGGTGCCTGTCGGGGTCCCATCGGGGCCACAGGCAGGATAGGGAGCGGGCAAGCTCTGGCCACCGCCAAAGAGCAAAGCGAGCAGTGCGATCGCGTCACTGATGTCGTTCGATTCATCGTCATTGGTGTCGATGCTCAGCAGGCAATCGGCCCCCTGTCCCTGGAACAGATAGCCGAGGATCGTCACGACATCGGCGATGTTGATGGTCGAATCCAGATTGGCATCTCCACGAGTGAACTGAGGATCGCCGCTGCTACTACAGGCTCCCAGATCGGGAGGAGCGGCAGGCGGACCATCCCAGGCACCAACGAAGCTGTCCCAGTCGGTGCAATCGACATCCCCATCGAGATCGAAATCGCCGAAAAACGCCATGGCGCTGCTGTAGATCGCCTCCGTGCACGGGTCGGTGGAGCAAGGTCCGGTGAAGACGGCACTGAAGCAATTGGCATCGAGAGTCGAGACGGTACCACTGTTATCGAAATCACCGAGCGTCGGGTAGAACTCGATGGGTGCGCCAGGAGTCAGATCGAGACCAAGAAGTTGGGGTGAAGAAGTGCCGTAACGTTGCGCACGAAAGACGGCATTGTCGCCAGCATTGGGATTGGATGGGACCGTTTGCCCCTGGTTGTAGGGTCCCCCCGGACCGATGGGATTGACATAGCGCCACACCTCGTCGCCAGCGTCGGTCACCTCGATGAAATTGCCGTGGGCTCCTTCACAGAGGATGGTATTGCCGTTGGGGAGTCGCTGAACTCCACCCAGAATGCGTCCGTACAGGTCGGTGGGGACCGGGGCCATGTAGGTCCATTCCAGCGCAGCAGGTCCAAATGCGTTTCCTGGATTCAGCACATAATTTCCAGCAGCATCGATGGGAGGAATGAACTCGTCGGAGGAAGATGCATTTCCTCCCGGCCGATTGACACCGTTGTTGAAGACGATGACATTTCCAGCTCCTGGCAGACCGGGAGCGATCCACTCGGCGCAGTGCTGGAAGTAGAAGACCTGGTCAGCGGCAGTACCCGCCTGATAGGAACGTGGATTTCCCCAGCGGTAGAGCAGGTCACCGCCTTGCCCGGAGTTCCCTCCACTGCTTCCAGCAGCCTCGGCGGTGGTGGTGCTATGGTCGATGATCCAGACCTCTGCAAAAGTCGGGACGCTGAGCAAGATCTGATCGAGTTCTGGGTTGTAATCGATGCTGTTGACATGAAGCCAATCGGCATTGTTGGCCCCGCCGCCGAAATTGATGTCGATCTTCTCCGGGTGGTCTGCCACAACATCGTAATTGTCCCGAGTGGGATCGAACTCCTGGACGAGATGGTCCCAGGCGTGCCATTCCCAGACGATATTTCCACCGACAGTGCCGGTAGGCTCGATCTCGATGATGTGATCGGGCCACAACTCGTTGTCGGAGAGTAGAGCGGGATCTCGCCCTGCGGCGAGCGCCTCTGCAACCGTCTTCAACTCCCAGGCGACCAGCAGCACATTTCCGTTGGGAAGTGGCTCCACATCATGATGATGTTGAACTTGTGTGCTGGAGTACTCGAACTGCCACAGCAAGGTGCCGTCCCAGGCGATTCGTTCGACACGGCCGCCGACCCCCCCCGCCGCCATCGGTGGGTTTCCCGGTATGCGCGCAGCTCTGAGGATGTCGCCGCCGTCGAGAAGGTATGCGGAGTTGCCGGGGTTGAAATTGCTGGGCCAGTTGTGCACGACCCGCCCGATCCCATCGACGAGATAGGTGGTGGTTGAGCGACCAGGGGCGAAGAAGGTGTAGCCGCCGTAAGTGGCGACCTGGTCATGGAACCAACCGACCGTCTGGTCTCCCTCGTCAGCGCAGAGGAGCAGTGGAAATCCCACCAACAGGATGGCGAGGAATCGTCTCATGAGGATCATCACCACACCTTTCATGCCCTGAAGATTGCCGATCCAACCATCGATTGTACCGGGTGCGGTCGTAACCCCACAGATCCTGATCGGTTGTGCAATAACACGTCCGAGGAGGCCAGATGTTGCCGATCAGCGCTGTCGGTGCCTCAAAGAGAGGTTCTCCGGCCCCTGAAATCGGGTCTCAGCACCCTGTCGAAGAACTCCCACTGGGTGCTCCCGGCTCCGCGCCCGAGACCGTGACCGTTGTTGGGGAAGAAGCGACTCTCGTAAGGTGCTCCACCCTTGTCGAGAGCGTCGATCAACTGGAATGCATTATTGGGGTGCACATTGTCATCGACCATTCCGTGCATGATCAACAGGTGCCCTCCCGCCTCCTTGTAGTTTTCGACGTAATCCTTGCGAGTGGCGCGCCCGATGTCGTAGCCATCCGGGTTGAGCTGGGGAGTGCTCATGTAGCGTTCGGTGTAGATGGTGTCGTAGTGGCGCCAGTCCGTGACTCCCGATCCGATGACCGCTGCAGTGTAGACATCTGGATGTTTCAGAATTCCCATCGCTGACATGTATCCACCGTAGGAAAACCCGACGATTCCAACGCGCGAACCGTCAACATAGGGGCGCTCGCGCAACATCCGGATCGCATCGGCATGATCCTGGATGTCGATGTCTCCCAGGCGCAGGTAGGCCGCACCGAGGAACGCCTTGCCTCGATTTCCAGTGCCACGATTATTGACCTTGACCACCAGGTACCCACGATTGTTCTCTGAACGAGGGTTTGGGGCGTAGCGCGCCGAGATCTCATTGGATCCCGGGCCACCATAGAGGGAATTGATGATGGCGTACTGCTGGGTCGGATCGAAGTCTTTCGGTTTGTAGAGGATGCCATAGATGTCGTATTGATCATCGCTGGAGCGAAAGCTGAACATCTCTGCGATGTTGGCAGCCGCGGCTGGATCAGACTCGGCCAGTTTTGCGACCAGTCTTCCATCGGTGCTGTAGATGGCCGTGGAAGGAGGCGTGTTGACCTCTTCGTACTGGGCGACGAGCCACTTCTTATCGGGAGACAGATGGAAAGTTGAGTGATGGAAGTCAAGGGTCGTGACCCTGCGGAGGTTTTCCCCATCGAGGTCGGCGATGTGGTACTGCATGTAGTAGGGGTTTTTTGGCGAGCTGTATGCGCGAAAACCGATCTGCCCCTGCTCCTCGTCAACGAAGTCGATGCCAGCGGTCTGGAAATCTCCACTCGAGATGCTGTTGAGCAACTCGCCATCTAGATTGCGTAGTTCGTAGTGGCTGAAGCCGCTGCGCTCGCTGGTCCAGATGAAGCGCTGGTTGTCGGCCAGGTATCTCATGCTGGGACTGTTGCTCTGCCAGGTCTCCTGTTGCTCTTCGACCACGACTCGACAGGCACCGGTATCGAGATCGATCGCCATCACCTTGAGGTGCTGTTGCAGTCGATCGGTCCAGTTGACCAGCATCACGGCTCCATCGGGAGAGGTCCGGATGTTGTAGATGTATTCCTCGGAGCCACCTCCGACATCGATGTGTGTAACCTCCTGAGAAGCGAGGTCGTAGACCAGCAACTCGGCACCTGGATTCTTGGCGCCGGCCTTGGGGTACTTCTCCGGATAGTGAACGGTATTGAACTCTGACCAGCCGGTCACGAGGTGAAACGGTTCCACACCGCTATCGTCAAACCTGTAATAGAGCAACTTCTGCGAATCGGGCGTCCACCACATTGCTCGGTTTTGCCCCAGCTCTTCGCCGTAAACCCAGCTGGCTGTGCCATAGTGTATATCTTCATTTCCCGAGATGGTGACGGCGATCGACTCGCCGGATTCCTTTTCCTTGAGCACCACATTCCAGTTCTCGTAATGCGCTTCCCAGCGACCATTGGGGGAATCGACCTGGGTGTACTGACGACCCCGCGTGGGTCGACCGACATAGGTGCCTGTCTGGCCGCCACCACCGCCGCGTCCACGACGAGATCTGCGCCTTGGAGGCTCCTCGACATCCTCTGCTCGTCCAAGAACTTCACGCACTCCGGTCAACAGGTGGAATCGATGGCGGGTTCCCAGGTTGGTGTAGGAAAGGAAGAGTCCATCCTCACTCCATTCGATGGCAGTGACGAGGCCGGCCCGCGGATCCGCATCATCGCTGCTTGCAGTGACGACATCGACGCTGAAAAGGGCCAGGATCATGGCCAGAACTAACCCCGGGAAGTTCGAGAGGGAACGCATCGAGGACTCCTTTGGTGCTGGTGTACTTTGCCTGGATTTCGGTTTGAGCAAGCGGTGATGGTCGACCGAGATGGAGCCAGCGTCAAGTACAGGCAGGCGACATCGCCGGAAGCGGTTCCAGATCCATTTCGATCCCGATGTCGCGCCATGCGAAGCGATCACCTCGGGATCGTGTCGATGACCATACAAATGGCGATTTCTCTGCGGGTGACCTGTATTGCATCGCCTGGCCCGGGGCCCAACTATATGGATCTTCGACCCCCCTCACCGAACCGGGCGTCATGGCGGGGTGATCATTACCAGGGGTCGTGGATCAGGGAGTTCGCAACATGGTTTCGTTTTTCATCCAGGCGCTGGCGACTCTTTGCATGCTGGCCCTGCTCGGGTGTCAGTCCAGCGCAGCGCATCGGCTTCCCCTGGCCGCGAATCCGCATCAGTCGCAACAGGCGAGACCCGCGCGAGCGGTGTTCGTCGATGGCCAGGCCCAGATCGTCGAGGAGTTCACTGACGCAGAGCAGTGGATCCAGCACGATCTGTGGGTCGAAACCACCTTCGATACCGATGGGGATGGCAAGCTCGACCGCATGCATGTCGATGTCACCCGACAGCGCCAGACCAGGACGGAAGGTCTCAAGGTCCCGGTGATCTACGAGTCCAGCCCTTACTTCTCTGGAACCGGTGCCAATGATGCGAAGTACTCGTGGGACCCACGCCAGGAGGTCGGTCAGACGCCGCCGATGCACGAATCTCCGCCACCGATGGAACATCAGAGCAAGCGTCCGCTGATGTCCGAGCGTCAGATCGAGCGCTGGGTACCGCGAGGTTTCGCCGTGGTGCACTCGGCGTCTCCGGGTACTGGCCTTTCGCAGGGTTGCCCGACGGTCGGCGGTGACAACGAGTCGTTGGGCCCCAAAGCGGTCATCGACTGGCTCAACGGTCGCGCCAGCGGCTTCACGACTCCCCATGGCGACGAAGAAGTGGTCGCTTCCTGGTGTACCGGGAAAGTGGGTATGACCGGCACTTCCTACGACGGCACGATTCCCATCGCTGCTGCGACCACGGGCGTTGAGGGGCTGGAGGTGATCATCCCCATCGCACCCAACACGTCTTACTATCACTATTACCGTTCGCACGGTCTGGTTCGGCATCCGGGTGGCTACATCGGCGAGGACATCGATGTTCTGTACGACTGGATCAATAGTGGAGATCCCGAGCGACGTGAGTACTGCGATTGCAATGTGCGAGATGAAGAGATGCTGGTCGGTTTTGATCGCAAAACGGGGGATTACAACGAGTTCTGGGCCGGAAGAGATTACATCCACGATCTCGGGCCGATGCGAGCCGCGATGTTGATGGCGCATGGCTTCAATGACTGGAATGTGATGCCGGAGCACAGCTGGCGTATCTACAACGCCGTTCGCGCGATGGGCATCCCCGCGCAGATTTACTACCACCAGGGTGGACACGGTGGCAGACCGCCGCTGGAGATGATGAATCGCTGGTTCAGTCGCTATCTCTACGGCGTGAAAAACGGTGTCGAGAGCGGCCCCAAGGCATGGATTGTTCGTGAAGATGACGAGCGCAGCGAGCCCACTGCTTATGCCGATTTTCCAAATCCAAAGGCGAAGCCTGTCCCTCTGCATCCTCGTACCAGGAAGGGGCGACCTGGTACGCTGTCGCTCTCGAGCCGTGGCAAACAGGGTGTCGCAACGCTCATCGATGATGCATCTGTGAGCGGCGAGGAACTGGCCAGAGCAAGGCTGTCGGAGCATCGGCTGCTGTTCACGACGCCCGAGTTGCGTGCGCCACTTCACCTGTCTGGACTTGCCCGCCTCAACATCCGTCTCGCCAGTAGCAAACCGGCGGCAAATCTCTCCGTCTGGTTGGTTTCGCTGCCGTGGGATGAATCGACTCGAAAGATCACCAGCAACATCGTCACCCGAGGTTGGGCCGATCCGCAGAATCATGAATCGTTGACCGAGAGCGAGCCGCTCGAACCGGGCAAGTTTTACGAGTTGAGTTTTGAATTGCAACCGGACGATCAGATCATCCCGGTCGGGCAACGCCTCGGGTTGATGATCTTCTCGAGCGACCGGGATTTCACGCTGTGGCCCGAGCCGGGCACCGAGTTGAGCGTCGACCTCGATGCCACTTCGCTCGAACTGCCGATCGTCGGGGGAAAATCAGCGTTCAGGAGAGCCGTCAGGGCAGGGCGGAGGTAGGGTCCGGGATTGAGTCGAGGCGGCGGACAGGTGACAATCACCACCCTCATTACTCATTAAGGAGCGATTCATGGCCAGGAGAACCCGGGCGAAGACCGTTTCAGGCCTGACCACTGTACTGATGACGGTATTGACCTTCTCCGTTCTTGTCGCGGACACGCCGAAGCCACTGCCCGATCCCGATGGCAGGCCCGCGAACATGGCCAAGCCGGTCCAGGTGTTCATTCTGCTGGGTCAGTCCAACATGCTGGGCTTTGGAAAGATCGGTGCCGCTGACAAGGCGGGCTCCCTGACGCACGCGGTCAAGGAGAAAGGCAAGTACCCCTACCTCGTCGACGACGCTGGCAACTGGACCGTGCGCAAGGACGTTCGCAACGCGCGCGTCATGGGGAGCGGCACCGGCAACATGAGGGCCTTCAACAACGAGTGGATGACCATCACGAACAGCAACATCGGCCCCGAGATCGGCATCGGGCATCACGTGGGGCAGGTCACCGACGCGCCGGTGCTGATCCTCAAGAGTTGCATCGGCAACCGCAGTCTCGGCTGGGACCTGCTGCCGCCTGGCTCCAAACAGTTCGAACAAGACGGCATGATCTATGCCGGGTACAAGGATTCGCCTGACAAGTGGAAGAAGGGCGAAACGCCCGAGCCGATCGGATGGTACGCCGGCATGCAGTACGACGGCGATATTGCCAACGCGAAGAGGGTGCTGGCTGAGCTGGACAGGTATTACCCAGGTGCGAAGAAGTACGAGGTTGCGGGATTCTTCTGGTGGCAGGGCGACAAGGATCGCTACAACGCCGTACATGCCAGCCGCTACGAGCAGAATCTGGTCCAGTTGATCGAGCAGCTGCGTAGAGATTTCGGGGCGCCGAACGCGAAATTCGTCTGTGCCACTCTCGGTCAGACCGGCAAAGGCGCCGGTGGCGCGGAAGGGCAGATCCTCGATGCCCAGCTCGCGGTCGACGGGAGGACGGGCAAGTACAGGCAGTTCAAGGGCAACGTCGCCACCGTGTACAGCGAGCCTCTCTGTCATGGAGGAGCATCCAACAGCCACTACGGTGGCAACGCCGAGACCTACATGGACATCGGTGAGGCGATGGGTCGGGCGATGGCCGAACTGTTGGGCACCAAGAGTATCGGCTTCAAGAAACTCAAGCCCTACCTGGATGATGTCACGACCCCGGCTTATCAAGCGCTCAAGAAAAAAGATTATGTGGCAGCCTATGTGTGTCTCCAGCAGCTGGAGACACAGCTCGCCGAGGACGATGCAACCGGGGTTGGCAGCGAGATCGCCGAGAACCGAGCGCTCGTTTTTGGCGTCGTCGAGGCCGAGTTGATGGGCGATCTGAGATCTGCGGTCACGGATGTCACTGCGCTGAAGAAGTTCGGTGATGTGTACGCTCTGAGTCTCATCCTTCCTGAGCTACAAAAGAAGTACGCTGGAATCGATATCTACGACTCGGCAGCGGGCGATCTGGCACAGCAACTCAAGTCCTCGGAGACCAGAACGGATATCGCAGCGGGCAAGAAGTTCTATCGATACATCGAGAATCTGATGAAGTTCGAGGCGAAATCGAAGCAGCCACGTGACGATCGCACGGTGAAATCGATCCAGAAGTCTCTGGCCAGGATCGCCGACAAACACCCGGATTCCATCTACGGAAAAGCGGCCGCTCTCGCTGCAGAAGAACTTGGAAACAGCGAGAAATCTGTTGCCAGGCCGAGAGACTATGTTCGCAGTGCGGCAGCGCAACCATAGCGTTGCAAGTCGCCATCGTGAGCCTTGCGACTTCTACCCGTCGAAGGTAACTGCCCGACTCTTCAGGTAAGCTGCAACTGGGGGGATCTCATGGCCAAGGACAGCGAAGGACGAAACTCCCTTAGAAGGAATCCATGAACAAGGAGAGCTCGGCTGAACTCTACCTGAGCATCGGTGCCGCCATGGGCTTGTTCACTTCGCTCGTTTTCATTCTCCTTTACGGAGATGGATTTCTGAGGGACGTACCGCTGTGGTTCAATACCATCACATACCCGGGTTGGGTGGTTGGCTACGAATTCTACGGGCAATGCAAGTCCTCTGGAATGAGCCACCAATTCGCTCGCTATGCATCGATGGCCTCGGGGACAGCGGCGATGTGGTTTGCTGGAGCGATACTCGGTGGCTGTACATACGGAGTGGTCCAACTCTTGAGCAAGCGGCTGTAGCCGTGCTACTTGCCACAACAAATCGAACACCGCCACTGCGATGGATAACAGGACGAAAAGGAGGCTCTATCTTGAACGAATCCAACGAGCGATGGCAGCGCAAGGACGCGCTCATGGGGTTGCTTTTTTTCTCGGTCGGGGCGCTGGCGATTGTTTACGCGGTTCTAGCGATGCGAAACGACATGCCGGGCTTCCTGTGGGGGACCGCCTGGATCTTTGGACCGATCTGTCTGCTCATCGGTGGCAACGCAATTCTCCGCAGCCTTCTCGCCAAGTGACCCTGGTGGCCTCGGATGTGGTTGGAACTCCTCCGGAGCTCATCTATAACTTCCACATCGCCCCTCGTGGAGTCAGACCGGCATCTGGCGGCACATCATCGCCCCCAAATCCTCCCAGGAGAAAAAGGTGCTGACCGTCCGAGGCTGCCTGACCGTGATCCATCGGACTCTCCGGCTGCACTCCTCTGGCTTGCAAAAGGGTCCAGGCCTCCGCTTGTGGCCGGTACACCCAGGTCTGCGGTGAATACCCTCCTAATGTCTCCCAGGAGGCGTGGAACCCGAACAACACAAGACCGCCCAGCCGCTCAACCGAGCGCAGGAACCCGTGGCCCATTTCCTGAGGCTCTTGGTTGGTCTGCGCGAGGCTCCAACTTCGGGCGTGGGCGTCGAAGTGCCACGTCTCATCGGGGAGCCCCGGTCCCAAGGAAGATCCACGCATCACGATGATGCCGGAGAGGGAATCGCGAGCCATCTGAACGTGGTCGCGTGCTTGAGGATGAGGGGCAGTTTTCGTTGCGGCAGGCTGGTTCCATTCCAGGGTGTTCAGGTTCAGCAGCCAGGTGTCGTGGAGACGCTTCTGGTCCGTCCCTCGTCCGCCGAAAATGATCACCTGGTCGGTGACCGGGCTATAAATCATGCCGTGTTGAGACCGAGGCGGTGGGTTCCCCGATGTATCCAAACGCTCCCACCGGGAAGTGGAACCGTCAAAGGCCCAGGTGTCGGCGAAGTCGCGATCGAGGTCTGTTCCCCCGAAAAGAATCGTCCGTTCCCGAGCCGAATCCCAAACCATCGCGTGCGAGGTGCGAGCACCTGGATTCAGCTGGGATGCATCGGTGACCAAGCGCCACGCATCGGACCCCGGAAACCATTCCCAGGTCTCCGGCAGCATCTGCCAGTTTCTATTTTGCCCCCCATGGAGAAGCAAGACCCCCCGCGTCGGCTCCCAGACCATCGCCGACCCCACATGGGGTCCCTCGGTCTTTACATCGAGCGATTCCCATCGGATTCGATCGGGACTCGCACAACCGAGGAGGCCAATGAAAAGGAGAAGAAACAACCACCCCTGCCATCGCGTCCGGCGGGCGATTCTCGGCGGATCGGGGTACCCTATCTTGCACATCTCTTTCGACTCTCTCTCTACCATGGATACCGCCGGGCCAGGTGCAGCGACGTTTCGTGCCGTACTCTCTAACGACGCCAGGCTCTGGAACGTCCTCTCACCTCGTCTTGACCCTAACCGGTCCACGGGATAGCCTACAACTCTTCGGGCATCCTCTAACGTCTTCGATGGACTTGATATGAAATCCTCGCTTCTCCCCCTCGTGATTCTCACGGTCTCTCTGGCGCTCCTGGTCGACGACGTCTCGGACCCGCACGCTGGAATTCCGATCCCCATGTCCGCGAAGGAATTTCGACAACCGGTGGGTAATAGATGTTCCATTAATCAGGGAAACGGGGGCAGTTTTAGTCATACCGATGAACACAACCGTTACGCCTGGGACTACGACATACTAGTCGGAAAGCCGGTAGTAGCGGCGCGCGCCGGGGTCGTGGTCCGTGTCAGCATGGGCAGCAATATCGGTGGTGAGGATCGTGTGTTCCTTCCTGATTGCAACTTGATTCAGATTGACCACGGTGACGGCATGTCCACGTCTTACGGACATCTGTCGAAGAACAGGAGCCTGGTCCGTTTGGGGGAGTTTGTCCTCCAAGGTGAGCTCCTCGGTTACAGTGGCCAGACTGGCCTAGCCGGTAGGCCACATCTCCACTACACGGTGATCGACTCGACGGGCAAAAGTGTCTCCTCCCGCTTTGTCGATTTCGAGAATCGCGACGGCATCCCGAGGAAAGGTGACACCGTTCCGGCCGCGCGGAAACCGGCGCTCTCGCAGAAGATCATCGAGTCCTACAAGCGGTGTTTCCGAGCATGCGTGCGGGCAGATCGACTGGGTTTTCACGACTTCGGTTACGCATTCACGGGAGCGGTCCCCCAACTCAATGCGTATCAAGACTATTACTACGCCCGAGTCATCGCCAAGAAAAGAGCAGTGTACCGCGCTGTAGTCCTGCGCCACCTCGAACGGCTGACCGATGCCTCGAATCCAGGCGTGGCCGATTTCGAGCAAGCCGGTCGATACCTTTACTCTCTTTCCGGTTCAAAGGACAAGGAGATCAAGGCTGCACTTCGCGTCTTGCGGGAGACACGAAAGGCCTGGCAGAGCGAAGAAGCTACGCAGTGGATTGACGGCGACCGGGCCGTCCGCGCGTGGGTTGAGGGGATTGGTGCGGAGTGCCAAGAAGATCCGTCTGGAGCCGTCAAGAACTACTCGAGAGCACTCCGGTCAGCCGAGGGAGCGATCGAGCTCGTAGCCGCGAGCGGTCTACGCCGAATCATTGATGAGTTTCGTATTATGTACCTCACGGATCTCGAGCGCCTACTCTATGAATCCAAAAAGGCGCTCGCCAAGGACAGAGCCAAAGTAAAGTCCGACGCCAAACTGGCCTGGACGATCATGCGGGAGGTCATTGAGGCCTGGAACCGTTGGTTTCCTGACGACGAAGCCCCGGCACGCGATGCACTCGAACACGCTCGAAGCCTGCACGAACAGATCCTCACTAACCTCATGAATGCCGGGAAATAGGGTTGCAGTCGTCGTCGACGGTATCGCTGCACAGCTTGCGGCAAGACTTTCAGGAGGAACACGAACACCACGTACCAGAGAATCCAGGCGCCGCGGACTCTGTTCCATCGAGTAGTCGAACTCCGGGAGGAATTTGGCTGGCATTGCAAAGGAACGCTTCACGTTTCGACTCGCTCTCTTCCATGGCGGTGCTTCTGCAGTGCGTCCGGCCTCAGCGACGAAGCGCTGTGTCTCACCAGAACTTGTACTGAGGAATCTTCAGGAGTTCACCGTCCTGAACAGCGGACTGATGAGACACGATTCCGGCTACGGTCAGGTTGAGCGCCTGGGCGACGTCGACGAGGGGTTTTCGGTTTTCGAGAATCGAGTGGATGAATTCGTTCATGAGACGTCCGTGCGAACCGCCGTGGCCTCCGGCGGTAACACCGGGAGGCAAAGGGGTCGGCGTGACGTCGGGCAGGTTCGTTTCCAGGCCTTCGTATTTGCCATAGAAGGAGCCTCGCTGTCCGCGCACTCTGCCTCGTTCTCCATGGTCGCCGGGAGTATCCCAGCTCACCGCCATGCGCGCCGTGCCGCCATCACTGGTGCGCAGCAGTGCGATCTCGGTGCCAAAGGTATTCTTGTAGATGTTATTCTGCGGCTGCAGACGCTCGAGCAGACTGGGCATCGCTTGACAGGAGACTTCGGTGAAACTACCTCCAGTGACGCACGTGTAGTAGGCGTTGGAGTGAGTCGGGTACCATTGGGGCGGGAGGCCGACTCGCCAGTTCTTGTATGACGGAACTGCACCGACATTGTAGTGGAAGTAGTCACCCTCGGAGTAGATGAGTTTGCCGAATCCTCCAGCCTTGAAGATTTCCCGCATGGCATGGCAGTCGGAACGGAAGCAGGACGTCTCGAACATCATGTAATTGAGGCCGCTGGCTTTGACGGCTTCAAACAGCTTGTCGGCGTCTTCGAGGGACCCGAAAGTGGCGGGCACGGCGCAAGCGACGTGTTTGCCGTGCTCGAGGACGTCGATGCAGTGCCGGGCGTGGCTCGGGGCATCGGTGGCCACGAACACCGCCTCGATGCTGTCGTCCTGGATCATCTCCTCGAGGGAAGGATAGGTCTTTTCGCAGCGGCAGGCACGGGCCAGGGCGGCGCGCCGGTCCTCGAACAGATCGCTAACCGCTGCCACGGTGACATTTGGATGCTCCTGGAAGCTGAAAGCCGCGCCGAAACGGCAGGCCCCATATCCGACGATGCCGACCCGGATCTTGCGGTCGGAAACAGGCTTCCACTCTTTCGAACTGTCGGCTTTGGCCGCAGTGTCATCGAAGTCCTGGATTGGCTTCTCTTGACCGAGAGTTGTTCCGGTCAGCCCCAGTGCGGTGATACCGAGGCCCACGGAGTGGATGAATGAACGTCGCGACGGAAGGTCGTTCATGACGTCCGCTCCTACTTTTTCTTTTCTTTCTTCAGCTTCCTTTTTTCCTTCAGAGTCAGGGCGGGCTTCTTCTGTGCCTCGCGCTTCTTGTCCTTGTTGCCCTTATTGGCCATGACTGTTGCTCCTTCGATCTAGATGGTCGCCGACGTCAAACGAATCAGCATCCATGCTACTCGTTGGCTCTCCACAGATCACGAGGTTCTGGCGTTGATCCGTCGCTCCGCGACGGCGACCTGTCCTCCCCTGGCGGTGGTGAGGGCAGCGACAGCCAGTTTCGGCAAAGGAGCTCCAGTTGCGGTTAAATGGGCTCACAAATACGATTGGGGTGGCATGACTTCGGTTGTGTTCAGACCCAAGGCCAACGTCCGTACTGGCAAGCGTTTCTGGGTTCGCGTCGAGGGGGTCTCCGGAGAGGATGGCGAGGGCGACCTGGAGTACATCGTCGAGTTCTTCAACCGCTAAGGAAGCTACGGAGGCGATCCCTGCTACATCGCACTGGTACGAGGACTTGATTCGATCTAGCGGAATCGAAGGGATCAAGAGAAGCAGATGCAATCCATCCTTGAGGCGGAGAGGGTTCGGGATTAAGGTTGCCACCTCGGCTACGCCGCCCGGTCAGAAATGTGATTCACTGCTTGAACGCGCCATGCGCGGTGATGTAGGAGTAGGTATGGAACCTGACACCGTCGCCGTCCGCGTCGACAACTTCACAAAGGTCTACGATCAGCGAACCGCCGTCGACCGGCTCAGCTTCGACGTTCAGCGAGGCGAGATCCTGGGCCTCGTCGGGCCCAACGGCTCCGGCAAGACAACCACGTTGAGATGCATCAGCGGAATCTTGCCCCCGACGAGTGGCAGCGTGCTGATACTCGGGCATGACGTGGTGAAGGATCCCATCGCCGCCAAGCGCAACCTCGCCATCGTCGCTGACGATCCGAACCTGTTCGAAAGCCTTACCGTATGGGAACACCTGGAATTCTCAGCCCAGGTGTTCGGCCTGCAGGACTGGCAGGCGCGTGCTGAGGGTCTCCTCGAGAAATTCGAGATCACCGATCGGCGCCAGTCGCTCGCTGTCGAGCTCTCGCGCGGCATGCGCCAGAAAGTCGCAATCTGCGCCGCGTTCTTGCACGAACCTGCTGTGCTCCTTCTCGATGAGCCGCTGACCGGGCTCGACCCGCACGCTATCCGGAATCTCTACGCTGCGCTCGAGCGACAAGCCAAAGAAGGCACCGCAGTCATTGTCAGTTCTCATCTCCTCGGCCAGATCAGTAAACTGTGCTCACGCTTCCTGATCATCAAGAACGGACGCGCCCTGCAGGCAGGAACGATCGACGAGATCCGCAGCCAGCTCGACGCGCTGCCGGACGATGCTTCGCTCGAGGACATTTTCTTTCATGCCACGGACATCGGTGACGAGACGGACGCATCTTGAACCCTGGGCTGCTTTATCTGCTATACAAGCAGACACTCGGGACACTGCGCAGGGCTCGTCGGAAGCTCAAAGGCCCCAAAGGTATCGCCATGTTCATCGGCGTCGCCCTTGCTGCTACCCTCATGATCGGACCTCAGATCTGGGTCTTCATGAACCCGCAGCTCGTTGCCACTGACGTCAGTTTCCAGAGGCTGTTGGATGAGTGGGGACCCCATGCCCTGCTGCTGATGGCGATCATGACGAGCGTGAGCAGCGGTGGACTGTACTTCAGTCCTGCTGAGGTGACTCATCTCTTTCCCGCCCCGATCTCGCGCCGCGATCTACTGCTCTACAACATCCTTTGCCGGATGAAAGTGCAGATATTCTCCGGGCTGCTCGTTTCGATCTTCATTGCCCGCTATGGAACACACTGGTACGGCGGCGTCGCGGGGTGCGTGCTGTTTCTGATATTCATTCAGCTGACCTCCCAGTTGGGTGGCCTCTTTTTCGCAACCGTTGGCGACCGGTTGGCCAGGCCAGTGAAGCGCTTCGGCGCGATCGCCATCCTCGGCGCCGTCGCGTTCCTGGTCTCTCGCCACACGGGTTTCGGCGCGATGACCGATTTCAGTCAGATCTTCGCGGGTCTCGAGTCTGTGAGGGAGACTCCGGGGATCCAGCAGGCCGCCTGGATCACGCGCCCCTTCATCGAGGTCCTCGGCAGTCCGGACGTGTCCCGAATGCTCCTCTGGAGCGCAGCCTCAATCGGGGTCCTTGCCATCCTGGTAGCGATCTTGATCGCCCTCGACGTCGCATTTCTCGAGAGTGCTGTCGCCACGAGTCGCAAGGTCCAGAAGAAGCTCGAGCGCGCCCGCGGAGGCGGGGGTGCCATGTCAGTCAGCGGACCATCCAAAGCCCGGTTCTCCCTTCCTCACCTACCGTTCCTCGGAGGCGCTGGAGCACTCGCATGGCGTCAGCTCACCGAGGTCACACGGCATCCGAAGCCCATTCTCATGCTGGGATTCATGATGGCCATGTTCTTGCTCCCGATGAGCATGATGTCAAGCATCAGGCCTGAACCAGCGGACGGCGTGGGTTTCTGGGACAAGGTGTGGGTGCTGGTTCCGATGGTAGCCATCTCAACGCTGATGACGATGCATCTGACCTTTGACTTCCGGCGCGACGTGGATCGCCTGGCGTTTCTCAAATCCCTGCCGCTGCGCCCCTTCGGCGTCGCTTGCGGGCAGCTCATCGCGAGCACCATGCTGCTGACGGTCTTGCAACTCGTTGCCGCCAGTTTCCTGGCCATGCGCGGATCCATCGACGTCTTGACGCTACTCGTGCTCACACCAGTGCTCCTCCTCATCAACTGGGTCTCGGTGGGATTCGACAACCTGTTCTTCCTGCTCATGCCCCACAGGATCGTGCCCAAGGACCCGGGCCAGTCCCAGTTCATGGGGCGCCTGATGCTCGCCACGCTCCTGAAGTGGCTGTCGCTGATGGTGACGCTCGCGTTTGCCGCTATTCCAGCGATTGCGATCCACAAGGTCATTGAGGGTCCCGGCGAGCTGGCGGCGCTCAGCACCACCCCTGTTCTCGCTGCGTTCGCATTACTATTCACGTGGCTGGTCGGGCGCTCCTTTCAGAGCTTCGACGTGAGCAAGGACATACCTATATAGATGGATGAACGCCAGGGAGACGATGTTGAAGACCACGAGCATCAAGAAGAGGTCCCATGTTTCACTCAGCGCAATCGCAGTTGTATTCGGACTGTGCCTTGATTGTGGAGATAGGATCCGGGATTGATCAAGGAAGGTGGACAGGGGACAATTGTGTCCCGTGGTAACCCCGCGTGGATTGCGGGTGTCCAGCGTGTGGGGGACACGCCCCTACTCTCTCTTGCAAGGAGATGATCGTGGCATCGGTTCGGGAATCTGTGACCCTGAGTAATGTCGAGAGGACGTACCATGCCTGTCCCCAACATCCCTGACCTGCGGGGTTTTCTCGTGTTGATCCTTCTCGTTGGAAGCCTCGGCGGCTGCCGGAGCGTTGGAGAGTTCACATCGGTAGGTGGGGGCGAGCTCCCACCCGAGGCAGAAACACCGTTTCCATACGAACCCCTGCACAACGCAGTGAGGCAAAACGACCATGATGCCGTCCAGCGACTCCTGGAAGCGGGCGCGGACCTCAACGAGTTCGACGACGACGGCCAGTCACCCCTGCACGTGGCGTGCCGGCACGGACGCGCCAAGATCGCCCGCGAACTCCTGGAAGCAGGCGCCGATGTGAATCCTTTCAACCGCCAGTCGCAAACCCCGGTCTTCGTGGCCAAGGATAACTTCCACGACGACGTCGCCGCAGTCCTCGCTGAGTACGGTGGCGAGACAGGCTGGGGATTCAGCGTCGAGGGACCGCCGTTCGTCAAGGCGGTTGCCGAGAACGACCGCGAGCGGTTCGGAGAGCTTCTTGACACGGGACTGAATGTCGACGAGCGAGACAAACTAGGGGGTACACCCCTCATAATCGCCGCCTATTGCAGCCACATGTCCTTCGCGCGAAGACTCTTGGAGGCGGGTGCCGACGTCAACAAGGACGGTAGCGGCCAGGGGGCTCGGCCGCTCCACATCGCCGTCTTGCGCCAGAATGAAACTTTGGTCAAACTGCTTCTTGAGAGCGGTGCAGATATCGATGCTGTTCAACTCGAAGGGGCCACCCCGTTGCTCATCGCGGCCCAGATGAACCTCACGGCCGTTGCCGAGGCCCTCGTCAAGGCCGGCGCCAACGTGAACGCCTCGGACGACCGCAGCAAGATCACGCCTCTTCAGTACGCCGCAATAGAGGGCAACTCGGAGCTCGCAATGCTCCTGCTGGAGAACAAGGCGAACCCGAACATTTCGGGCCACGAGGACTCGACCGCGCTTCATCTGGCGGCCCAGTACGGCAGCCACAAGGTCGCCACACTGCTGATCACCAACAAGGCCAACGTGAATGCCCGAAACGACAACCGCGCTACCCCGCTGCACATCGCCGCCACCCATGGTCGACTCGCCGTCGTCACGCTGCTCCTCGACCACAACGCCTCCGTCGACGTGAAGGACAAGAGAGGCTACACAGCCCTTCGCTATGCCCAGGAGGCCAAGCATGAGCGGATCTGCCAGCTCCTCGAAAAGCACGCCAATAGGTAGCCTCGCTTCTTCCACGGGCTGTCGCGAAAGTGGTGTCGCAATACGATCTCACCGGGATCGCAGTCGGCGTGACTTTTTCTTCCCCAGCCCGAATCCCCACGAGATCGGTGACGGCGTCACACGCGAGAGTGCGCACAGGGGACACGATTGTCGTCATCTAGACTTGCGGGAGATGTGGGGTTAGAAGAGGGGTGGACACCGCTGACTGCCAAAGTTTTGATTTGTTACGGAGCAGTTACAGGCTGCTCTGGCGGTAGTTATTACGATACGGTTCGAGACGGGCTGACGAGCAAGGGCATCATGACCATCTACACGGACCGTCGGGGCGATCTGTGGTTGGGAGGAGACGGTGTCTATAAGTTCAACGGAGAGTCGTTCGACAGGATCCACTGACACGACGCGGGAAAGCTGAGCGCGGGTGAAGCTGTCGCTAGCGCGACCGAATACATCCCCGAGGGTCGGTACAAAATTACAACAGAAAGCAAAGAACAATGAGAAACACATCAGCACTTCAACCGATGAATTCAATCTTCCTCACCGGCCTCGCGCTGCTGCTGAGCCTGACCTCGACCACGCTCGCGCAAGAGAACCAAAAACCGGCGCAACCGCTCCGGGACGACTCGGAGATCCGTGCCCTGCACAACCCGGTCATCTCGGCCGACGGAGCCTGGATGGCCGCGGAGGAGCGTTCGGATCAGGGCGATGGCAACGTCCGCGTTTGGTCGACGGAACGCGACGTCACGTTCACCATTGAACGCGGGCAGAACCCGCGCATCAGCCGTGACGCGCGTTGGGTGAGCGCTTTGCTGAAGCCGCCGCTCGAGGACTCAAGGACTGCCAGGCCGAAGAACACACGTGCGGGCCAGACACTGGTCTTGCTGGACACGCGGGATGGTTCGCGAAAGACGTTCGATTTCGTCCTGTCCCATGACTGGGCCTACTCCCATGACATGAACTACTTCGCTTCGCACTTGCTCTACTTGCAGTCACCGGAGACGAAGGCTGACGAGGAAGGGCCCTCGAAAGACGAGGCTACGAGGCCAGCGAAGAAGCCAGCCGCGAAGGAACGCAAGGTGGGAACGTTGCACGTGGTTCACCTGGAGAGCGACAACGTGGTGATCACGATGGAAAACGTCATGGAATACGCCACTCATCCGACAACCAGTCGCGTCGCCTTTGTGTTGCACGACGAAGAGACAGGTCGCGATTCACTCCGCATCGCCGGGTTCTCCGCGCGGAACTGGGGCACCAACGGAGTATACGACGGCGAGAAGATCGAAGGTCTGTGCTGGGCGCGCGATCGGCGCGCGATCGGGTTCCTCGACAGCACGGAGACAACAGGCAAAGACGGGAAGCGGCGCGTGAACAGCGCGCTCTACACGTGGCAACATGGCGGATTCCCGGGGACATTCACGCGGGTGGACACCCCCCAGTGACACCTTGATGCTTTCAACCAAAGGGCGGATCGGTACATATTTACAAAAGAAAGCAAAGAACAATGCAAAACACATCAGCACTTCAACCCATGAAATCAATCTTCCTTCCCGGCCTCGCGCTGCTGCTGAGTCTGACCTCAACCACGCTCGCGCAAGAGAACCAAGAGCAAAGTATTGCGCAATTCGTGAGTGAAATTGACGAAAAAATGCCTCAGTTGCTACAGGATTTTTCTGTTCCCGGGGCAGCCATTGCGATTATTGAAAATGGAGAAATTGTATTACAGAAGGGCTATGGTTTTTCTGATATTGAAAATGAAGTCAAGGTCGATACAAAAACAGGTTTCAACATCGGGTCGATTTCCAAGACGTTCGCAGCTTGGGGAGTAATGAAATTAGTACAAGATGGAAAACTTGACCTTGACGCCCCAGCTGAAAAATACCTTAGCAGATGGCACTTGCCAGAATCAGAGTTTGACTCGAACGAAGTGACTATAAGAAGACTATTAAGTCATACCGCGGGATTGTCATTGCATGGCTACCCTGGATGGTCTCCCACCGATGAATTACCGACGATTGAAGAATCCCTGAACGGTAAGAACAATGGACCTGGGCGAGTGGAAATAATCATGGAGCCCGGAACGAGATATAAATATTCGGGCGGTGGGTATACAATTCTTCAACTGATTATTGAGGAAGTTACCGGGCAAAAATTCGAGGACTATATGCAATCTCAAGTCCTGGATCCGCTTGGGATGACCAACAGCAGTTACAAAATAGACGACAAGATTATGACTGCATCCTCTTCTGAATACGATTCGTTTGGTGAAGCAATTGACTTTGAGCTATTTACCGCCCAGGCCGCAGCGGGATTTCATACCACGATCGAGGATTTTACGCGCTTTGCGTATGCCAATCTTTATCGAATTAAAGACCATGAAAAACACAACCCTGTAATACCCGGCAATATCATTGAACAAATGATGAAGCCAGTGCCGCAAGCGGAAGGACGTTATGGGTATGGGTTGGCGTATTTCGTGGAGTCCATTCCAGGGACTTCTGTAGTTTTAAGAGGGCATCGTGGAGCCAACACGGGCTGGCAAGCGATCTTTCATGTAAATCCAGAAACGAACGACGGTTTCATCATGGTCACAAATGGAGGCGGTGGCCAACGTGTTTACTATCACATATTCAGTGCTTGGGTGCGTTGGCAAACAGGAGTGCGACTGGAAGATTGGCATCGAGCAAAGCCCCCAATTGCAAATAAACTGAAGTCTATTGTCGACAGCACAGGCATTGATGACATTGCAGCGATTTACACCGAATTGAAGAAAAATCAATCTGAAGAATATGATTTCTCTGAGAGCCAACTAAATAATTTAGGTTGCTATTACATGTACGACAAAGTCGACCTTGAAAAGGCAATTCCGATATTCAAAATAAATGTTGAAGCTTTTCCAAATGCTTTTAATGTGTTCGACAGTCTTGGGGAAGCGCTTTTAAAGCAAGGTGCCAGGGAAGAAGCAATTGAAAATTACATGACGTCTGTAAAATTAAATCCAGGCAACAAAAACGGTGTCAAGGTATTGAACGATTTAGGAGTATCTACTGATGATTTAATCAAGGAGATATCGGTCGCCGTGGACGCCCAGGTGCTGGCCGGATATGTCGGCCGCTACAAGGTGTCGAGTGGCGGGTCCACCATGACGATTCAGACGCACGAGGGCGTGCTCACCGCCGAGTTGTACGGGCAGCAGATGAACCTGATCGCGGAATCCGCAGCGCGATTTCGCGTACTGGAGGACGAATCCACCGTCACATTTTTTACCGCGGCGACGGGCCGGAAAGGGCTCTGGACCAGACAGAGTATCTGGGGGAAGCTTCCCGAGACAACGGGGGACAGCGGGAGCGAGGAACCGGAGGACCACTCGGCCTTGGAAGCTGGTTCAGCGGGGGACTTCCTGATTTTTCGCAACACGCCGTCGTGGGGGCGCTCAACGGATTTCGCGGACGTTGTGGGCGAGCTCGGCTGCAAATACGAGAAGCGAGAATCCAGCGCGATGGCGGACGTCGATTTGTCGCCCTACGGAGTGATCATCATTC
The DNA here is from genome assembly GCA_003973385.1 of Bacillota bacterium. Classification (GTDB taxonomy): domain Bacteria; phylum Planctomycetota; class UBA8108; order UBA1146; family UBA1146; genus QNYK01. Next base: position 52,593 of record QNYK01000044.1, read on the forward strand.
CGGGTGGACAGCTTAAAGATTTCTACAATGACTACATCAGCAATGCCGCGCGGTTCGACGACTATGTGGCGAGCGGAGGCACGTTGGTGCTCGAGCTCAACTGGGCGCAAGTCACGTCGATCATGCTTCCGCGCGGTGTCACCATGGCGACTCACGGCGCCCTCGAAAACGCGATCCTTGTACCCGACCATCCGATCTTCCTTCCTCTCTTGGGCAAGCGTTTGATTCAGGCGCACTGGGCGAGCTCCGGTTATCTCCAGGACGTTCCGAGCGACGCGCTCATCCTCGCAGTCGAGTCCAACGGCGAAGAGACGTTGGCAGACCGGCCTACGTTCATCGAGTACTCCCACGGCAAGGGCCGGGTGATCGCAGCCTGCCAGTGTTTTCACGATGGGGACGATTCGGGGCGCGGTCCATTGATGGAATCGGTCATCAGTTATGTCCTGTCTAAATCGTGGGCGGAGGAGAATTGAGAGCGGGAGATCGAAACCATCGATGATCATTTCAGCCCGAATCCCCGCACCCGGCGAACCTATCCATGTGCGCGCGGGCTTTGAATTAGTGCAGTAGCTCAGGCATGGAGAGCCGTGAACGAATTGGGATGAGTTGTTTCAATCGTGCTACAGGAATCGTGGTGCGCGTGACGGTTTCTCTATCTCCGGGGTCTCCCCCAGATCGGTGTCGGAGTCGAACGCGAGAGTGCGCACAGCGGACACCATTGTGGCGTTGGAAATGATGAGAGAGTGCGGAGTTAGAGGAGGGGGGGACACCAGTCTCATCCTCCCTAATAAACGGGGGCGACCTGCTCGTCCAAGTCCGAAAGGACCCACAGTTCGGGCCGTGTACAAGTCTCAACATGCTGAGCACGGTCCACCGTTCACATGGAGCAGAGTTGTCGTCCACCGAGCGATCGCCAGATGTCTCGTTAGAGAAGCGATCAAACGGACTCCCTACTTGCCAGCTGCTTTGGCTGCCTCGTCGATCCACTTGCCAAGCGTCGAGATTGCCGACGCGGAGACCCGCATTTGGGTTTTCGCCGAACAGGACGGAATCGAGGAGCGCGCTGAGTTCACCTTCCCAGCTCGAGGCAAGAAGGCACCTGACCAGTGACGCAGTATCGGGTCGAGGCCAGGTCAGTAACAGCCGACGAGGGAACCACCGCTCGACGTCTTGCCAGGAGATGGCCAGACGAAATTCGTGCTCGGTGGTGGACTTTCCCCTGGTGGATACACGCTACTTGAACCCTGAATGGGCGCGGACGAATACTCGGACAGGACGGTCCTCGTTCGGAGACACGCTGACCAACGTCGATGAACCCGCCCGCCGCAGCGCAACTGTCGCTCCTCGGACGTGCTCTTGGCGACAGAGATGTGCTCCGAATATCCGTTTCAGTTTCGGTGGACCAACGCACCGAGCGGGATCACATTCAACAGCACACGCTTGACGCGCTGCTTCCACCCCCACGGACCTCGATTCGACCCCTTCGAACACCTCACAAGTTTAGGCTCGAATTGCAGCATAAGTGATGAAGATTTTGGTATGCTGGCTTCAGTGCAGGAGGCCCAAGGAATCGCTGGACCTCCTCAGGCACCCCGGATTCTGTCGAGCCACATGCGCTTGTGTGTAGATTCGAGCCCATGATCTCCATTCGCTGTCTGCTTGTCATCCTGATGCTGTTTGCGCCGGGGATCGCTTCGGCGCAGGACACTCCTGACTCACTTTCTGACCTCGTGCAACGCATCGAGGCCGCTGAGCGGGACTGGCTGGAGGCCATCCTCACGCCGCCAGCGCTCGTGAGCCTGGGTGATTTTCCGGATTTGAGTAATGCCGGTGCACAGCTGACCCCGATTCTCCGCGATCGGTTGAAGCTGCTCGATCGAAAAGTGATCTCCAACCGCCAGTGGCAAGAACACTGGATCAAGCAACGTCGGGCTGCCGCCGAGGTGGAACCCCTTTACAGCGAGTGGGCAACGACGGCTGCCGGGGCCGAAGAGCGTGCGGAAGCGACGGCCAGGCAGACCGCTGCAAGAGACTGGGCCGCCCTCGCCGAAGCCAAGGTGTTGAACCAGGATGCCTACCTCACCGCGATCAAGACGGAGCGCGACTCGGTGGAGGAGCGGCTGGAAAGCACAATGGGATCCGCTGCGCAGCGGGAGGCCAAGCAGGCTGCGCGGGTGCCTTCTGTAGGCGCAACGCCCTTCGAGGAGAGAGCCGCGCACATTGAAGAATTGCGATTCCGCCAGGAGTTCCACAGTGAGCGGAGCGCGGTGGCCCGTCTCGAGTTGAAGCTGGTCAAGCAGCAAGCCGAGTCGAGCGTGATCATCCAGGGCGCCCTGGAACGAGACGTTGAGCTGGCCCACGAGGAGCACCGCCTCGCCAAGGCGCAGCTCCTCAGCTCCGACCCTGAGTGGTCGGATCGGTGGCTTCCCATTGTCAACGCGTCCTCCACCAAGGCGGAGAAGGTCGAGCAGGAGTTGCATCTCAGTGCGGTACGTCAGCACTCGATCGAGTTCGAGGTGACTCTCGCTGAGTCGAAGACGAAATACCTGGATCAAAAGCACGAGGAGATCGAGCGAGAGAGACAGGAGGCGGAGGCATTCTCCGGCTGGCTTGAGGCGGCGCTCGCGACAGCACGGCAACGGGCGCCCCGTGTGTTTGGCGTGCTGCTGCTGATCTTGGTGGCCGGGCGACTTGCGCTATGGCTGGTGGGCCTCGTTTCGCGCACCCTGATGAAGGTGGTGGCCGACGACGACACCGAAAACGTCAGTGCTGTCGAGCAGCGTGCAAACACGATCGCGGACGTTTTCAAAGGTGTCGGCAAGATCGCAATCTACGTTGTGGGTACCCTGGTCGCCTTTGATGTGGTTGGCATCGATACCGGGCCGCTCCTCGGTAGTGTGGCCATCCTTGGTCTGGCTCTCTCCTTCGGTTCGCAAAACCTGGTTCGGGATCTGGTCAACGGCTTCTTCATTCTTGTGGAGAATCAGTATGCGGTCGGGGACTGGGTGAAAATCGGTAGCCACGAAGGCACGGTTGAGCAAATCAATATTCGCTCAACGCGCTTGCGCAGCTCGAAGGGTGTGCTGCAGATCATCCCCAACGGTACCATCGCCACAGTC
>QNYK01000043.1 GCA_003973385.1 Bacillota bacterium
ACCTCGAGAGTCTTGACGATCGGCAGGGAGACCCGCTGAGCCCATCGCTCCAGGTTGGTACTGTTGAGGATGATGAGATCCGCCGATGCCAGCGCATCGAGTGCTTCCGCATCCGGACTCCAGGTCGCCGGATCCGCAACAACAGAGGCAGAATCTGCCAGTACTCCCGCCGCCATTGCAGCATCGGCCGCTGCATTGCTGACCCAGAAGCCAAACAGCGCCCCGACGATGATCCCCACCGGCCAGAAGACATGGAACTGGTTCAACCGTGTCGTCTTGTTGTCGGAGTAGAGGGTGGCGACCAGCGGGTTGCAGCCCGCCTCGACGCAGCCGTTGCCGATGGCAATGACGGAAGCTCCCGCCATCAACTGACCGAAGCCATCGGCGTACATCATCAGGATCACGCCCAGGATGTGGCAGACGAACGCCATCTTGATCGAGACCGCAATGCCGATCTTCTCGATCACCGGTCCGAGCAAGATGATGGCGACTGCAAAGCCACCGAGGGCTGCACCGCCGACCCAGCCGGCTTGTGTGTCGGTGAGCCCATACATCGAATTGAAATCACCCATCGATGAGGTGATGACGCCAAAGGCGATGGAGGTCGCGATCAGCGAGATGCAACTGGCCCAGAAGAGACGCGCCTTGCCCGCCTCATCGAGTACTTGAGACATGAATGTCACCCCTTTTCCAAATGCTGTGATGCGCAGGGAGCCGTTCCTGCCGTGGCCCTAGTGGGACAAAGGTTCGCCAAGGTGTCAATCAGGGATCTCAAAACGGAGTCGGTGCGATTCAGGGAAAAGTCATTTGTAAACAAGTTTGTAAACACTACAATCCGGGGCAGGTCGGGAATTATTGCGTACTCTTCATGACGCTCTCCCCACCTACGCTGTTGATCTCTATCTTCCTGCGCACGGCCGTACCCGGCCGTGCGCTCCTTATTTCAGCCAAGAAGTGCCAGCAAACGCTTCCAACGGGCTGTTTCTACAGATCTGAAATGTCCCCGGCCCAATTGCCTGGAAGACTCCTCGAGGCTCCTTCGATATCGCGGATCATGCTTGTATTTCATTACCAGCCGGGCCAGTTCCGCCGCATCCTTGCGCGGAAAGATACCCGGGTGACGATCTCCCAGCAGACCCATATTTCCTGGCGCATCGCTGGCCAGTATCGGAATCCCCGCCACCAGAGCTTCCGAGATGATGTTCGCGCCGCCCTCATCGAGGGATGGATGCACCAGCAGGTGAGAGGTCGCCAGGTATCCGCGCACCCGGGCTGCTGAGACGGGGCCGAGCCATCTCCACCTCGGTTGATCCCGCGTGGCACAAATCGCCCGCTCCTGACACGATCGTTCGTGGATTCCCCCCAGGTGGACCACCTCGGCTCTGGTTCCGTCGGGAAGCGGATCTGGCAACAATTCCAGCGCCTCGAGTGGCAGAAAAGGGTCCTTCACCCGGCGCAGATATCCGACCACGAGCAGTCGCAGTCTCGACTCGATCGGTCTCCGGCCCCCGGACAGAGGTCTTGCTGACTGAGGAATGTAATGCACCCGACCCTTCAGCCGCCTGCCTACTGCTCCCGGTAGTTGATCCTCGACTCCTCGGTGCAAGGCAACCAGATGGTCTGCCGCATTGAAGCTCTCGATCACTCGCTTGGCTGCTGTCTTCGCCGCTGGCAAATCGATGTAGAGATCGGTTCCACTCACTGCCACCACGACAGGCAACTTCTCATCTCGCTTCTTCCAGCGCAGGATGGCTCGATGAGAGTGCCCGGCGTGGAGAGCGATGAGCAGGTCGCCGCACGGAAGTGGGCCCCTCTGGGGGTCGCGGATCCGGTGGATGACCACCTCGCAGCCCAGTTCACGAAGAATTGACCTCCAGCGCCGAACGGTGCTGTGATTTCCTGCGAGAAAGCCAGGCAAGCTGGGGTCGGTCAGGACGACGCGCACCTAGACGCTGGCCGGGCGGTTCTCGACTGCAGATCCAGATCCCGATGCGATGCCGCGGGCAGACTCCTCGATGAATCGAGCGATCTCCCGAACTTCATCGATCTGGCTCTGTTGAAGCAGTTCCTTCGCCTCGGGAATCGTCCGGCCACTCCGGTAGAGCACCCTGTGGGCATCCTGAATGCCCCGCCTGAGGTCTGAATCCACTCCTGCTCGACGCAATCCGACCACATTGACGCCGCGTATCGTCGCGCGATCCCCGGTCGAGAGCATGAAGGGAGGGATGTCCTGGACTGCTACCGCTGCCCCTCCGAGCATCACCAGTCTGCCGACGCGACAGAACTGGTGCACCAGCGCGTTGGCCGACAGGAACGCCCCCGCTCCCACGTGTGCATGGCCCGCCAGCGAACAATGATTGGCCATGACCACTCCATCCTCGACACAGCAGTCATGGGCCACATGCGCACCGACCATCAGCAGACAATCGTCACCGACACGGGTCACACTGCCAGGGCGAGAGGCTCGGTGTACCGATACATATTCTCGCAGGATGGTCCGCTCACCGATCACCACCTTGCTCGGCTCTCCAGCCCAGGCGAGGTCCTGGGGATCGTGGCCCACCACCGCATGCATATGGACCTCTGAACCCGGTCCCAGTTCAGTTCCAGGACCGACATAAGCATGGCCCAGGATCTTGCAGCCTTCCGAGATGACCGCAGCGGCCTCGATGATGGCATACGGCCCCACGACCACATCCGCTGCCAACTGGGCATCTCGATGGATGACGGCGGTCTGGTGAATTGGCATCGGACCTCCTGCAACTGGCCTCTGCGAGCTTGCATGGCCAACTCACACGATGACATCGATGCAGTCCCGGTGGAAGCAGGGACCCGATGCAGACGCTCAGGGTTTCGACTCGGGGGAGGCCTTCTGTTGTCTCTCACTCTTGTGAATTCGAAGAGATTCGGGAACCTCCTGCAGATCCTCCCACATCCACTGCCAGCCGGTTCTGACCCGCTGGATGTAGTCATCGCTCGAGAGCGGATCGAGTCCACTGTCACGATCGAGGATCTCTCTGAGCGCGAGGTCCGCTATGTGGTACACCTTCAGCTCGTCTGGCTCCAGTTCTGGAAAGCCGGGGTAGTCCCCTTCCAGTCGCACGGGGCGGTCATCCCGTAGCGTCTCGATCAGGTACGGAACCGCACGCTCCTGATAGGCAGTGATCTGCTCCATCACCTGATTGTGGAAGCGGCCATCGAGGGAATCCGTGAGCGCATCGATCAAGCCGCGGATTTCGGGCTCACCGAGGATGGGCCCGCGCAGCATCGTTTCTGAGATGATGGTGGCAGACCGTCTGCGAATATCACGACGGGCCATCTCCAGCACGGTTCTTCCATTCATCAGTGGCTCTGGAAAAGAGAGTTCCTGAACCCGGTCATCGTCGCGGCAGATCAGTCGCCCCTCGAACTTGCCGTGATACTGGTGCTCAAGATGCTGCGATGCACCCTGGAAATCGAAGGTGAGATCCTGAAAGTAATCACAGGTCAGCGTGCCCTCGACCAGATACTGCGCCTCTTCTCGCCCGACCAGTTGAAAGCCATGCAGGCTGAAACCCCGCTCAAGGATCAATCGGCAGATGTTGATGTCAGTGGGATCTCCGTCGAGGGTCTCCGTGACATCGACATGAGCAGTACCGCGCTGAAGTGGCTCCAGAGCATCTGCAGGCTTCGCCGGAGCATCGCAGGAGCAGAGCCAGAGCAGGCAGGGGAGCAGGAACACCAGCGACAGGGAGGAGATCGGTTGCCAGCATGAAAGTCGACACCATCCTGGACCGCGAGAAACTTCACGGATGCATCGAGGTCGCGATCTGGATCTCTTCATCGAAGATCTATCCTCTCCTCTGGAATCTCAGCGCGATGGACCCCAGACTGAGCCCACCGTATCCAGCATGACGCCGGGGTGCGTGACAATCCCTCGCCCCGCCGGTGAGCAAGATACACGGTCAGGAGCCCGATGACTCGCGGAACCCTCGCCTTCATCAAGGCACATGGTGCCGGAAACGACTTTCTGGTCCTCGATGAGGCGGACCGTGCCATCGGCCCCGATCTTTCCCTGCTAGCCCCGGCACTCTGTTGCCGCCGCACCGGCGTGGGTGCAGATGGGCTTCTGGTGATCCGTCGTGGATCCATCCCTCACATGGAATGCTGGAATGCAGACGGGTCTCGGGCCGAATCGTGCGGCAACGGACTGCGTATCGTGGCCATGGTTCTGCGTCAAAAGGGGTACAGCGAAGAGACGATCCGCACCGATTCGGGGCTGGTTGAGATCCACTTCGAGGAGAGTGAACACGATGATGCGTTTTCCGTCGAGGTTTCCCTGGGCATCGCACAGGTCGATCTGCCGCGATCCATCTCGGTCGGTGCCTCGGATGTTCTCGTGACCCCGGTCTGCATCGGCAATCCTCATCTGGTGGTCTGCGTCGATCTCGATTCGGCCCCGGAGTCGGTATCCCGCCTCGGCCCGAGTCTCGAAAACTCGGTCCCAGGTCGCACCAATGTCGGCTTCGTCACGGTCGAATCAAGAGTTCTCATCACCTTGCGAGTCTGGGAGCGTGGCTGCGGGGAAACGCGAGCGTGTGGCACGGGAGCGGCAGCGGCATTTGCTGCCCTGCATCGATCAGATCGGGTCGACGATGCCATCGATGTCCAGATGCCGGGTGGGACCTTGCAGGTTCGTATCGACGACCTCGGAGGAGTCCATCTCCGGGGACCGGTTCAGATCTGCTATCGCGGCGAGGTCAACCTGGAAAACCTTCAGCATTCCACCGATACCTCGATGGTCTAGCGTCGGGCGGTTACGGCCGGGACTCGCTAATTGATCTCGACTCCCTCACCGGGGACGATTTCTCCGATGACAGTGGCCTGCTCGCCGGAGCCAACCAGTCGATCGAGAGCCTCGGAGACATCCTCGGCGCCAGTGACGACCACCATTCCGATCCCCTGGTTGAAGACACGGTCCATCTCCTGCCGGGCAACTGCTCCTCGCTCCTCGATCAGCGAAAAGATGGCGGGTCGGCTCCAGGTCGATCGATCGAGTCTGCACCCGATCCCCTCCGGAAGCACCCTCGGGATGTTTTCCACCAGTCCACCGCCTGTGATGTGGGCGATGGCATGGACACCCCTTCCCACCCTGTCGATCAGGTCGAGCAGCGGACGGACATAGATCCTGGTCGGCTCAAGCAGGGCCTCTGCCAGGGTGCACCCGAGGCCAGCTGGATCTTCATCGAGTTGGAGTCTGCTACTGCCTTCGAGCAGCGCCTTCCTGACCAGAGAAAAACCGTTTGAATGGATGCCACTCGATGCGATTCCAATGACCCCATCGCCGACCTCCACCGAGGAACCATCGATGATGGAATCTCGCTCCACCACTCCGACCGAGAATCCAGCCAGATCCAGCTCGTCATCGGCATAGAAGCCAGGCATCTCTGCGGTCTCACCACCGAGCAGCGCGCAACCTGAACGGCGACAACCCTCGGCAATGCCTTCTACCACCGTGGCGATCGCATCGGGTGAGATCTTTCCTGTCGCGACATAGTCGAGAAAGAAGAGCGGGCGAGCACCGCCGACCACCAGATCATTGACGCACATCGCGACAAGATCGATGCCAACGCTATCGAGGACCCCGCACTCGAAGGCAACCTTCAACTTGGTACCCACGCCATCCGTGGCACCGACCAGAATCGGGTCGCGAAGTTTGTTTCCAAACAGCGATCCATCTGCATCGAGAAGTCGGAAATAGCCACCGAATGCTCCGTGGGATCCTTTCAGAACGCGGTCGTCCTGGGTCGAAACCACAGCATCGCGGATCCGTTCCACCACCTCGTTGCCCGCATCGATATCGACGCCGGCATCGCGGTATGTCATGCCTCGAGATACAGGCTCAACCGGCGTTTCATCCGCCATGGGCCGCCTCCTCACGCTGCAACTCCCAGAGCCATTTCTCGTCCAGATCGTATCGTCGCAATCGACGCCGACTTCGTCGTGCTCGCGCAGATTCTCCCAGTTGTCTGGCCACCTGCCAGTCCAGGAACAGCAGGTCAATATCACGATCGTCCCTGGCGAGACCACTGTCGAGTGCAAGTTGCGCTCGATTCATGCGACCCCGAAGAAAACAACGCTGCGCATCGTCGAGTGCTCTCTCGACGCGCTTTCGAATCTCACGACGGCGATCGAGTGAAGTGAGCCTTTCGGTCCAGCGGAAACTGATCACGGTCAAGATGGCTCCCACCGCAGCACCGCCCCACTGAGCCTGCCACCGGTCAGGACCTGCCCAAACGGTGGAAGCGGCACCACAGAGTGCCCAGCCGGCACCACCGATCAGTAACAGTAACAGGCCACGATAGACGCGCCCCAGCAGGATCGGACCGAGCCCGGGTATCAGCGAGGAGATCATCAGGATGGTTCTCACGAGGCCCGCCTCCTTTCCGGTTCCCCTGCAGTGTATCTCCCCGGGAGGCATGGGGGGAGCAGATGGGATCCCTTGTCTGGAAGTGGCGAAGAGACGATGCTGTGGCCATGACCTCCGACCCACACACACCGCCAGACGCCGGCCAGTTTCGCATCCTCGATGCGGCGTTCAACCGCCTGCTGGAGGCGCTTCGGGTGATCGAGGATCAGTTGCGATTTGGCCACTGCCGCCAGCAGATCGCCGCATGCTGGCAGCAGTTGCGCCGTGACGCAGGAGCCCTGCGCAGTCTGCTGGAGGCGGATGCAGGCGAATTTTCAAGGTACAGGGATGTCGAAGGAGACCCGCTGCGAGGGCTTCCGGGGAGTGGTCCCCATCGGGACTCTGGCCAGTTGCTGTCGGCCAACATCGGCCGCGCCAGAGAAGCGGCCCGCTCGGTGGAGGAGACGATTCGCAGCACCTTTCCCGCCTCGACCAGCGAGGCAGAGTCGCTTCGCTACAGGATCTACCAGCTCGAATCGATCACCATCGGAACTCTTCAGAGATCACCAGCACTCGAGGATCGTCTGCTCTACCTGCTGGTCACCGAGGAACTGTGTCATGGCAACATTCTCGAGACCACTGCCGCCGCCATCGATGGTGGGGCGTCGATCGTCCAGTTGCGAGAAAAGACGATGGAGGACGAGAAACTGCTGGCACTGGCGAGGCAACTGCGGCAAATCACTGCCGATCGCAACGCACTGCTGATCATCAATGACCGCGTCGATATCGCTTGCCTGTGCCAGGCAGATGGAGTCCACCTCGGCCAGCAAGATCTCGCACCCCACGATGCGCGCAGGATGCTCGGACCCGATGCCATCATCGGACTCTCGACACATGGCTCCGAGCAAGCTCGTAATGCAGAGATGTCTGGTGCCGATTACATCGGAGTGGGTCCCATCTTCTTGACCGATACCAAACGACATCGAGAAGCGGTGGGCACCGAATACATCCAGCAATCCAGGGAAGCGTGTGGCTTGCCGGGATTTGCCATCGGTCATGTCGATGACGAGACCATCGATGAGGTCATCGAAGCCGGTGCGACCAGGATCGCAGTCTGCACGGGAATCATCGCCCGCCCAGATCCTCAACTGGCAGCACGCCAACTGCACGACAAATTGCTTCGCTGTCGCATTCGAGAGGTCGCCGATGAATCCAGTGGATGAATCAGAAGCTGAGAATGGCGCAACCGAAGAGAGCCAGCGATCCGTTCTGAGACGCCTTTATCATGCGGTGCTGGCGGAAGCGGAAACGACCCGAGGACCGGCGGTGCTGGCGGCCGTCGCGTTCACAGAATCCAGTTTCTTCCCGATCCCACCCGATCCGCTGCTGATTGCACTCGGCATCGGCTCTCCGCGTCGAGCGATTCCGCTGGCGATCCTGACGACCGTGATGTCGGTGCTCGGAGGAATTCTTGGCTACATCATCGGAGCCTGGATGATGGATTCCATCGGCCAGGGGATCATCTCCTTCTTCGGCATCGAGGAATCCTTTGGCCACTATCAGCAAGCCTTCGTCGACATCGGGTTCTTGGCGGTCGTGACCGCAGCAGTGACTCCGATACCGTACAAGGTCTTCACCATCGCCGCCGGAGCAGCGGGACTGCCACTGGCCATCTTCATTCCGGCCAGCATCATCGGTCGCGGAGCACGGTTCATCGCCGAAGGAGTGCTGGTGCGCTGGTACGGAGACTCGATCCGGGACTTCATCGATCGCTGGTTCGGGATTCTCACCGTTGCGGCAGTGATTCTCGGTATTCTCGGATTCATCGTGCTGCGACAACTGGGTCAGTAACTGTCGATCAGAGTCCGAGCGCACCGCGAATCCGCTGGTTCAGGGTGGTGTCTGCAGCCTCATCGGTGACCACCTCGACGATGAGCGGAGCTCCGACCGAGGCGCGCGCCACCGATTCACGCTGCCACGCGTCTTCATGCTGTGCTGCGACCAGCACCCGCACGCCCGGGCCCGGGTGCTTCTGACCTGGCTGCGGCGGATCGGGCAGGCCCTCCATCCCGAACCAGCCTGGTGCCTCAGAGATGTGGGCGACCGTACGCGGCCAATCGGGATCTCCAATCGCGACCGATGCGATCAGATCTGCGGCTTCTCCACGTCCTGCCAGCACGACACGATCCGCTTGTAGATGGCGCTGCTCGAGCAGTTGTTCGCGCAACCTCTGAAGGCCAAATCCGACCGTGGCCACATCTTCATCTCGATGATCTTCATCGATCCAGCCCGGACCGGAACTGCCGGAGTAGATCGGTTCCACCACCACGATGCAGGGTTCAGGACCGAGTTCCTCTCGCCATGCAGTGAGAACTTCTCCCGCATCTTTTTCGACAGCTGCTAGCCAGATCAACAGGGGAGCGCTGCCGGAACTACGAGCAGGCGCGTCGATGCGATAGCGAAGCGGACGCGGCATGAACACGGCCAGTCCACCGGCATGGAGACCCCGTGCCAGCGGTCGGGTCGCCACGATCCAATCGCCCCTTCGATCACCCTTCTCGACATCGAATCGGTCAAGATCCAGTGACGGAATGATATGTACGGTTTCCGCCTCGACACCGCTGCGGCGCAACCTCACCTGGTGAGCCACGCCGTCTCCTTCGAGTGTATGAAAGCCACCATTGATGTGGACGACCAGCGCCTCGGGGTACTCATCGAGGGCACGGACCACCGATTCAGCCATCGTGTTGTCCCACAGGCTTTGAACCTTTTCGAGGCGATCCTCGGGGGACTGACCCGCTGGGGCGTGGCCATGGCCTCGGACGGTTCGATCATATCGCTGCCAGTAGCGGTCGCTGTTGGGAAGCAACTGCTCGGCGATGGTGGCCCGGGATTCTTCATCGAGTGCCTCGAGGCCTCCACCGAAGGCGACCTTTCTCCATACAGGTCTCGGAACATTGGCCGCGATCACTGGAACCCCGGCAATCCGCGCCCATTCGATGATCGGTCGATACCCGGTTTCGTAATTGTTCCACGGATCCGACCCCGCCAGAAACTCATCCTCGCTGATGGAGCCTGCGAGGTAGTCATCGAGGATCCCCTGGCGATCCCGACCGAACATCTCGAGCGAGACCACGACAGACCTTCCCGATTGGTGCAGTCCCTTGAGCAGGGCCAGTTCGACCCTGTGAGTCACTTCATCGATGTGCGTTTCGCCAACGAAGACGACCTGATTGTCGCGCAACCTGGCGATCATCTCATCGAATCCGCTTTCAAGCCCATCCGAGGATCGATGGATGCGCACCAGTTGATCGAGGGGATGAACTGAACCGGAACTCGAAGTGACCGGGATGCCGTGACAACCGATGGCCAGCAATGGCAGCAAGATCCAGCAAGGTATAGATCCACTCACTTCAGTCCCCCATGATTCATGATCCAGTCAGAAGCCTCACGAAGGTCCGCGACCTCTGCCGCCGCCGCCAGTCCCGCAGCCAGCGGCACCAGACCTCGACCCGTGGCCACCCGTATGCCGATCATGCCGAGGCCGTTGGCCGCCTCGATGTCACAGGGAGAATCCCCGATCATCACCGATCGCCCAAGATCGATGTCGTGCGCCAGTGCAGCCCGCTCGAACATCTCTGGCCCCGGCTTCCGGCAGCGGCAACCTGCATCGGGCAGATGAGGACAGTACTCCACGGAAGCGATGGGAGCCCCCCATGACAGTGCATCCTGGCACAACTGCTGATGAATCTGCTCGACCTGTGCCTGTTGCGTCCAGCCTCTACCGATGGCGGACTGATTGGTCACGACCACCAACGGCCAGCCCAGTTGTCCCAGAGTCTTCATCGCCTCTGCTGTGAACGGGTAGTAACTGAACTGATCGAGCGAGCGAACAGAATCGACCAGGTAGTGATTGATGACCCCGTCCCGGTCGAGGAAGAGTCCTGGCTGGCCACTCAAGACTCCGATGTTCCCGTCGTCCGCTCGGCGAGAAAACTACGGATCGCGACCCTGAATCCATGAATGATCATATGGGCCATCACCATGTGGGTATCCTGCGCTGATTGCATCTCCTGGACATCCACATGCATCGGATGGTCGACCATCCCTTTCAGTCTCCCTCCATCGAAGGCCGTCATCGCAGCGGTCTCGCAGCCCAGTGCGGCTGCACGTTCGATGGCCGAGATCAGGTTGGAAGAATTGCCAGAGCCACTCATCGTCAACACCAGGTCACCCGGCCGCGCCCACTGCTGAACCTGCTCGGAAAAGATGGAGTCAAAATCGAGATCGTTTCCGAGCGCCGTGATGGTCGCAGCACTGTCGTTGAGGCACAGCACTCGCAACCGTTTTGCCTCGGAAAAAGGAATCGCATAGGTGGCGAGATCTTCCGCCAGGTGGGTTGCTGTCGCCGCACTTCCTCCGTTGCCAAAGAGCAGCATCTGGCGATCCTGGTGCCAGGCATCGACGACACTGGCAGTGAAGCGGGCGACCACCTCGGTATCGATCTGTTGTATCGCCCTCTGACTCCTTCCGAGGTATCCGAGCAGTTCCTGCTGGATCGCGTGCGGATCGGGTCGGGTTCTCGAGTCATCGTTGGGTGCCAAGGAACTTCTCCTCCAGTAGCCCTGAAGGATACATCCTCAGGCGCTCCTTCGCCTCTGGACAACTGGACGCTAGGATCCACATCCCGGTTCGACCGGCTCGAAGGGAGCCCAGATGCTGAGCCTCTCGACCTCGCTGCTGCTGGATCCTCCGCAGTCCTTATCCGACCAGGTGCGATCGATTCTCGATGCGGGCATCCCTGGAGTGGTCGTGGGAGCGGAGATCGTCACCGATCAGGTCCCTGCGCTGGTGCGAGAAGCGAAAGGCGCTGGATATGCGATGACTGCGCTGGAGGCCCCTCGGCCGGTCGCTTCAGCCGCGGCGAAGAGCCAGCATCCACGTCTTCGCTGCCCATCGCTGGCATCCGGCGAAGAGACGCAGCGGCAGCTGGCCGAGCAGTCGACCCTCGACGCGATCTCGCTGGCGGATCGCCATGAAATCGACGTTGTGATCGTGTCCATCGGAGCGGTACAGCCGGCCGATCTGGTCCGCCGCTGCGAACAGGTGATCGCCGATACCGACGCCAAACTCGATCGACTGGAAGCCGTCGCGACTCGCGATCCACGGCAGAAGTTTTTCGCAAAGCGATGGACCGAGCAGCAGAAGCGTCGATTGAGAGATCTGGCCCGTCTCGACGAAGCGATGAGGCAGCGCCGCCAGGTAGCGCTCGATGCACTGTTGAGGAGTCTCGATCCGCTGCTGGAACGGGCTTCCCGGCACGGCACTCGACTGGCACTTCGAGAAACCTGCCACATCGGCGGCCTCATCGACCGCAGTGGCTTCCTCGAGGTGTATCAGATCTTCCACGGCGCTCCGCTGCGGCTGGTCGCCGATCCCGCCGCCGCAACCGCCCTCTCCATACTTCAGGGACTCGACCAGGTCCCTTCTCTTCCGGCGGATCAGGATCTCATCGAAGGATGCTACCTGCGGGACCTATCCGGGACCCGACCTGGAGCACTGCTTGGCGACGGAGATCTTGATCTCAATGTCAGTTACGACGGTTATTCCGACGAATCGACGCGAATCATCGAGGCACCGATGGGAACCGCTGCCGATCGGATTGCGATGGTGGCAAGAACCTGCCGCGAGCTCGGCATCGATGGCGCGCCACCCCCGGTGCCGGGAGATCCCATCCCCATCATCGGCGGAAAATAAATCCGTTCACTCCGAGGTGTGAAACGAACCCAGAATCGGGTGTGCGTACCAGAAACGCCAGAGACCCGTTATTGCAGGGGGAAAAAAAGAGACCCAACCCAGAAGGGGGAAATTAGGGGAATGTTCCGGGCCGGGTCTTCAGGAACTTGTCAGGACCCGGAGACGAACAGATCTCCACTCCGGAGCGGGCCACGCCGTGCGCGTAACTTCCAGAGCAGCGGGAATTCAACAAGACCCTGTCGATTGAAGGACCTGGAATCCCCTGCATTCCGTCTCACGAGGTTCGGTGTGGATTGTCCACAAACTTCCAACACCCGTCCAGAAAAAAGCCGCCCCCGGCACAGAGTTTTTTTCCCCTGTTGCCGCAGGTGCTCCGGGCCACTATGCTCAATGGAAGCTTCACAAAGCCTTTCCAGGAACCACCTTGGACCATTCGAGGGTGCAGGAATCAAGCGTCCGACTCGAGTCTGGCTATTCGAACACCACCGTGAGAGGAGTTTTTTTTTGACCATTTCGAAGGGAGTTCTCCTATCTCTCACGAAATCATCCTGGATCCGCAAGATGTTCGAGGAGGGCAATCGTCTCAAGAGCATCCACGGCGAGGACGGCGTCTTCGATTTCACCCTCGGCAATCCACATCTGCCTCCACCTCCCGAGTTTGTCGATCGACTTCGAGAACTTGTTAACGGACCGCAGGAGGGAATACACCGCTACATGCCAAACTCTGGCTGGCCACAGGTCAGGGACAAGATCGCAGTGGACCTGGTGAAGCGAACAGAATTGCCATGGACCGGTTCCCACATCGTGATGACTGTCGGTGCGGGGGGGGCACTCAACATCATCCTCAAGACCCTGCTCAATCCCGGCGACGAGGTACTTGTCCTCAGCCCTTACTTTGTCGAGTACCTGTTCTACATCCAGAACCACGGCGGGGTCCCTGTCGACTGCCCGACAACAGAAGATTTCTGCCCTGATCCTGAGGAACTGCTGTCGAAGGTCACCAGTAGAACCAAGGCTGTCATCATCAACAGCCCGAACAATCCGACAGGCCGTGTCTACAGTCAGTCCGAGTTGCAGCAATTCTGCGATGCACTGAGGATCGCATCGGAACGCATCGGCCACCCCATCTACCTGATCAGCGATGAACCCTACCGAAAGATCACCTACGATGGTGTGAAATGCCCGGAGATCGCCCATTGCTATGACGACTCGATCATCATCACTTCCCACTCCAAGGACCTGGGACTGGCGGGTGATCGAATCGGCTACCTCGCCGTGCATCCCGCTGCCACCAACCTGCCTGATCTGGTCGCAGGATGCACCTTCTGTAATCGCACGCTCGGGTTCGTCAACGCTCCCAGCCTGTTTCAACTGGCCATCGCAGATTGCCAGCATGTCACCGTCGATCTCAGCGAGTACGAGCAGAACCGGGCGACCCTCACCAAGCACCTCGCTCAACTGGGTTTCCGCTTCGTCCAGCCTGGAGGCGCCTTCTTCCTCTTCCCCCACAGCCCCCAAGAGGATGATGTCCAGTTCGTCGAGCAGGCGATGGAAGAACGGATCCTGGTCGTGCCTGGCACCGGATTTGGCAGGGCGGGCCACTTCAGGCTCTCCTTCGCGGTCCCCAATGAGATGGTCGAGAGGTCGCTTTCCGCCTGGGAAACACTCGCTGCAAAATGTCCTGCGCTCGGGCGAGATCAGGAGAGGACTCTCGATTGAGCATCCTGTGGACACCCGTGACCGGAAACGACCGTGCCCCCTCCTTGCAGTCCCTTCAACAGATCCTGAGAGACCCTCCCGGATTTGTCCGAGCCCTGGATGATGACCATCTGTTGTCGAGGACTGAAGTTGTCGCCACCACTGTACCCGCCGAGGACTCGATTCTATTGCTGGGGATCGGCGGATCGGTGCTGGGAACTCGTGCCCTCGTGGATGCCCTGGTCCCCTCTGCTGGTCGGCTCACCGTACTCGACAACATCGATCCTGATGGCGTCGATCGAATCGTATCGAAACTGGATATGAAACGCACGACGGTGCTGGTCATCTCGAAGTCAGGCTCTACGGCAGAAACATCGGCGCAGTTGCTGAGAATATTTGAAGAGTTGAAGAAGGCGGGTGTGGATCCGGATGAAAAGATCATCGCCATCACCGATCCACAGCACGGACCGCTGCGAGCGATGGTGAACTCTCGAGGATGGAGGGCGTTGGATGTCCCTCCAGATGTTGGCGGCCGTTACTCGGTGATGACCGCGGTCGGCTGGCTCCCCGCTACCCTGTGCGGAATCGACATTCACGCGATTCGAGATGGGGCCCGGGCGGCCCTTGCAGACCTGAGATCTGCAGACATGAGCCACTCCCTGGTGCGCTGGATCAGCGGGTGGGCCCAGCACCACGCCCAACGCAAGACGGTGGTGATGTTCCCCTACAGAGATCGGCTTCGTACCTTCGGAGATTGGTTCGCCCAGTTGTGGGCGGAAAGTCTTGGCAAACGCCACGATCTCCACGGCGCCGAGGTGTGGGCGGGCTCCACCCCGATGATCGCCAGAGGCGTGACCGATCAACACTCTCTCGTACAACTGTTTGCCGAGGGTCCCGACGACAAGCAGTACCTGTTTCTCGATGCGCAGATCGAGACGGCTGATCCACCGATCAACCCCGAGACGGCGACTCTCCACGATGATCTGGCATACCTCGGCGGCAAGAGTCTGGGGCAACTGCACGCTGCTGAGCAGTCAGGAACGATGGCTGCATTGTCGGCCTCTGGACGACCCGTCTCGAAGATGACACTCGAAAAACTCGATGCCCAGCACCTCGGCGCGCTGATGCTGACCTGGGAGATGGCGACCCTGATGGCTGCAGCGGCTCTGCAGGTGGACCCCTTCGATCAACCGGGAGTCGAGGCGGGGAAAGCGATCGCATTTGCCAAGATGGGTCGCGAGGGGTGGAGCGAACAGGCGCAATCGATCCTTGCGGGAGCACCGGTGGTCGCTCCAGCACCACCGATCCCGGTGGGTTAGAAGCGACCCGGCTCATCGAGTCGAGGTTGCTTTCCTGCTCGAGACGAGTCGCACCCGAGCATTCCACTCATCCGCGCTGATCACACCCTTCTGGATCAGCAGTTCGATGAGGGACTGCTGCAGAACAGACGCATCCAGAGGAAGTTGCGCGGGGGTACTGCTGGCCACTCTTGTGCGCTGGTGACCAGCAGCAGTGGACTTCTTGCCCTGGGTCTTATTTCCCCGGGGTTTTTTCGCTGCGGGCTGCCCGACCCTGGATCTCCCGGACGCACGTTTTTTTGCAGGCACTGCAGTGTGGTTGTCGATGGCGGACACCTCTGCCTCGAAGAACTCGATCGGAAGCGAGAAGCGCTCTGCAAGTCGACGGACCAGTGCTCGACTGGGAAAGGACTGCCCATCGAGTACATCCTGGATGGTATTGGGGAGCACACCAATTCCCTTTGCCAGCCCTGGAACGGTCTCGTGATGGGCATCGATCAGGAAGCGGATCTTGCGAATCACGACCTCGGGAACGAGGGGCCGTTCTTCACCTTGGCGATCTCGCACCTTGTTTCTGTTCTTGTCTCGCTGGGGCATTCGTCCTCCGGAGTGGGGTTGGCCAGACGGTTCTCATCTTCCTATCGGCACCCGCTGCCACAATCTGAAGCCCTTTCTCATCATTCCGTCGCCAACAGCAGTAATCCGTTGAGAAACAGGTCCGCGGTGCCCCTCCAGAAGGACCGAAACAGCGGATCCCCGGCAAATAGCACCACTCGGCCCCGGCCGACCCTCTGCTCGACGAGCCAAACACCTCCAGCGAGTGCTTGCTGGTTACGCTCGGAGATGAAGCCACTCACCACGGGATTGTTCCCGGCAAGCACGCCCACATCCGAGGCCCCACCTGACAGTTCAAAGATGCGGGAACTGCCGATGAATCCGTGGATATTGACCGGCTGCCCGAAGGAGAGTGGGTGGTCCGGATCGAGCTCAATCAAGACTATGTTGCCGGGCACCTGTTGTTGCCGTCGTTCCTCCTTCAGGTCTGCGCTGGTTTTCCTCTTCGTCTCCGTCTCCTCAGGGTCAGGAACATCCCGCACCTTCTGCGAGACGAGTCCCGCCCCCGACTCCCCCATCTGATAGCCACTGCTTCCGAGCGCCAGCACGACACCCCCGGAGCGAACCCAGGCTTTCAGAGATTCCTTTCCCCTCTTCCCCAACGCCGAATCCTTGACACCCGATGGAATCACCAGCACATCGAAGTCGTCGAGGGAGCGTGACAGATCTCTCGACGAGATGCTGGTGAAGGGAATCCCCATCTCCTGCTCCAGAAAACTCCACACCGCCCCGAACGACAGGCTCGAAACGGAGCCAGGACCCAGCACCGCAATACGAGCCCGTGCCAGTTCAGGAAAGGAACCCGATCCGAGGTCGGGTCCGACATCGGTCCAACCACTGGCGGTGCCTCTGAATAGTGTGCCGGTTTGCTTCGCCACCCGGGCCACCACTTCGTGGGTCTGCTGCGACGAGACTCTCACGATCAGCGTTCCCGGTGGATAGTCCTGGCCATCGATCTGGATCTTTTCAGTGACCAGGTCGACTCGCTCTCCGGCAGCCTGGATCGCCCGAAGCGCCTTCGCCGAGGGCACTCCCTGCCACTGATGGAGATAGGCAACTCCTGCGGACTTCTCGACACGCCCGACCGGGTCCGCCAGCGATCCCACCGGCGTCAGGATTCCATCGATCGGTGTCCGGGCGATGTAGGTCTCGACCCCGAATGCCATCGGCAGTGACCATGCGGCGACATCGTAAAAGTACGCGTCCCCCACCTTCGCCTGCGGCTCGAGGAGAGTCCTGGCGAGTCGTCCCTGCGGTTGGTCGAGTGGCACGACGACCGTCCCCGCCGGCAATCCCAGCGACTCCTGTTCTGTTCCATCGTGATGCACCAGGCCCTGCACTGTCCTGGCATCGATCGTCTGAACCATCTCGATTCCCTGTGCCTGTAACAGCCGCAACAATGAGAGGCGGCGGTCCCCCGAACCCGGCGGCAAGATGAATTGCGAGATGTCGGAATCACGTCCAGCCTGAATCGCCCCTTGCCGGAATTGATGGAAGTCCTGCTGGAGACGCACTCGGTTCCTGGCAGCACAGTCAGCGGTAGCCATCCCAGCGACGTGGTGGTGATGGAGCCGATCGTTGAGGGTCAACAGGGTTCCGTTGCGACGGCGATAGACCAGTCCCGCCCCCCCTCCTCCCGCTTGCTCGTAGGTCATCCCGATGGCCCCATTGAGGCTCGGCCACGAGTCACCGTATCCCGGGTAAAAGAGATCGAACTGCTCCGCGGTGTAGTATCTCCAGGTGAATCGATCGAAGGCCTGGGCATTGGCGAGGCCGAAGACACGACTCCACTCGACTCGCTCCGCTGGAATGTTTGAATTGATCGGTTTTTCGGGTGGAAAGAAGAAGTAGGTCGATTCTGCAGACATCTCGTGAAAATCGACATGGACCAGCGGTTGCCAGCGGAGGTAGTGCGTGATACGCGCTCGCGTTTCTGGCTGGCTTTGCCAGGCCCAGTCTCTGTTGAGATCAAACAGAAAATGATTGCCGCGCCCGGAGGGAGAGGATGGGGAGTGTTCCGCAGCAGCGGGGTCCGGATTGGGCGGTTTTGCACCCACCTGTTGATACCAGTGAAGATACCGCTCCCTGCCGTCGGGATTCAGCAGTGGATCGATGATCACCAGGCAATTCTCTCGAATACGACGAATCGCCTCATCGGATCCATCTGCGAGCTGGTGAATCGTCGCCAGCGCTGCCTCCGTGCCCGAGGACTCGTCGCCATGAACATTGTAGGAGAGCCAGACCACGGCAGGCAGATCCTCGAGCAACGCAGACAGCGACAGTTCTTCGCGCTCCGCCAGTTTCCTGGGGTCAGCGAGGAGCTCCTGGGCAGACTGGATCTGATCGAGCCTGGCGATGTTCGACTGCTCCGAGATCATCACCAGAACCAGTTCACGACCCTCAGCAGAGTGCCCATATCGTTGAATGGATACCCGAGGTGAGACTCGTGCCACTTCGCGACAGTAGGCCATGACATCGTGGTGAGGTGTGAATCGATCTCCGAGAGCGATCCCGAAAAACTGATCTGGAGTCGGCACCTTTCCCTCGAAGGTGTCTTGACCAGTGTAGGGAAACCTCGTTTCCTGATCGGCAGCGGCAGTGGCCGGGGCCAGCCCCGCGAAGGCAAGCAGACACGAGAGAGTGATCGATAATTTCAGCATTGATCCTCCTGGATCCGGGGGTAGAGATGCTCCAGGGAAAACCCTGACCGAGGCATTCTGTCCCCTCCGAGTCCGTGTGGCTAGGTGGACCATCTTCGCCAGTTCGCCGTGAATGGAAACCGACCTTGTCCATCTCTCGAACATTGTCCATCTCTCGATCAGAAATTTCTCCGCTGATCCGGCTGGCGGCCCCCATCGTCTTCACCCAGGTCTCGATGATGATGATGGGAATGGTCGACATCTGGATGGTGAGCAGGTTGGGCACCACCTCTCTCGCCGCTGTCGCACTGGGCGACTCCTGGGTCTTCGGCACCGTCGTGATCGCCCAGGGATTGATCCAGGGCCTCGACCCACTCGTCACCCAGGCACATGGGGCCCGAGATCCGGTCGCACTGGGCAGATCACTGCAACGGGGAATCCTGCTCGCCCTCTGTCTGCTCCCGGTGGTGACACTGTCATGGCAATTCGCCCAGGACGCTCTGATGGCACTGGGGCAAGCGGAGAATCTCGTCACCATCGCGGATCAGTACGTCAATGCTCAGATCTTCAGCCTGCCGGCGTTTCTCGGCTTCTTCGTACTCAAGCAGTACCTGCAAGGGCGAGGTCGCCTCGCACCTCTGGTGGCCACCGTGATCGTCGCCAACCTGTTCAATGTCGTCTTCAATGAACTGTTCATCTTCGGCGGGCTCGGCATTCCCGCTCTCGGAGTCGAGGGTGCCGCCTACGCAACCGGGGCGAGCCGATGGTTGATGTTGTTGGGCATGATTTTCCTGACCGTACGAGGCCGATACCTCCAGGGGGGGTGGGTTCCCTGGAGTCGAAGAAGTTTCTCGCCCCGGGCGATGAAGGTACTGCTCCTGCTTGGATTGCCGATTTCGGTTCATTTCGGTGTCGAGGTATGGACCTTCAATGCCACCACCTTGATGGCGGGCCAACTCGGAGAAACTCAGATCGCCGCCCATATCGTGGTACTGAAGATCATCTCCTTCACCTTCATGTTTCCCTGGGGGATCAGCGGCGCTGCCACGACCCGCGTCGGGAATTTGCTGGGAGCCGCAGATCCAGTGCGGGCGCGCCAGGCAGGCATCATGTCATTGTTGATGGCGGCACTGGTGATGACGGTCCTCGCTGCTGCGATCCTGCTGCTCGATGATCGATTGCTGGGCTTCTTCTCCGATGATCCCCTGGTGCTGACGAGCGCACTGGCGCTGCTTCCCATCGCAGCTGGATTCCAGATCTTCGATGGAGTGCAGGCTGTTGGAGCGGGCGTCCTTCGAGGTGCGGGCCAGACCATTCCTGCTGCGGCCATCGGTGTCATCGGTTTCCCCTGCCTCACCTTACCGCTGGCCTATCACCTCGCATTCCGGATCGAGATGGGGCTGGCGGGGATCTGGTGGGCTTTCTTCTGCGGGTTGCTGGTGGTGGCCATCCTGCTGGTGAGCTGGTTCCTGGTCGTCTCTCGCACCTGGAAGCCTCTGATGCGAAGAATCGGGGAGGCGCAGCACACCGAGAAGTAGCGATGGTTACGAGGTGGCTTCGAGCAGGAATCGATAACTGCCGCCGGAAGTGGTGACCTTCAGTACCATACCCGAAGGCTCCGACTCGATGGTGACCTGGAGTCCCGGGCGACCTGCGCCAACCGGCCCCGCCGGAGTCAATAACCTGACTCCTTCGCCGCGGTCCAGGTGGTTCAGTTTCTGTTCGAGAGCGACTCGCTGCTGAAGAGCTCGATCCAGCCGACGCTGGAGTTCTTCCCGTTCACCCGGTTCCTGCTCGGCACCCCCATCGATGCGTCTCATCCGTTTCTGAGAGCGTTGTATCGACCTCGTCAACTCTGCCTTCGCTGCTGCAGTCCTCTCGCGAGATGGATCCTCAAGACGAAGCACGGGCGGATTCCCCGAACCGGTCACGAGCACCGCTCGAACCACCGGTGTATCCCCTTCGAGATCCTCGATGGTGCCGAGCACGCAATGCCCCGGCAACGAGGTCAGCGACGGGAACTTGAATGTCTGTAACTTCCAGTGATCGAGTTCCTGCACCACAGCAGTGACCGGTACGCCGCGACAGGATAGATCGAGGATTCCCCATTGCAGCCGCAGGAATAGCCCTGGCAGTTCAGCACCCTCCACCACTGCCAGGGTGGCCACCATCGCCTCCTCAGGTCGATCGAGGATCCCTCGCACCACTGGCATACGCAGTTCGGGTCCGCCACCGAGTGATCGCACCAGAAATCGAACCTCTCTGTTGGCGCCGATATCGAGGGACAACTGGTGCTTGCCAGGCGGTAGCAGCATTCCTGACCAGAGAGTCGGCAACGGAGAGTTGAGGATACATCCCCCCGGAATCTCCACGATACCGATCCGTGTCAGGTCTGGAAGCGCCGGCACCACCACAGGAGGATCGGGTAGTTGAACCGAGAACTCGATCGCACCGATGCGAGCCTTGGAGATTCGTGCCGCTGGTATCTCCTGAACTGCTGAGATCGCCGTCGGCATCAGTATCACGGCTGCCAGCAGCAGCATCTTCGAGGTCAAACCCTGGAGCGTCGGGAAATGGCGCCAGACGCACGAGGGGGAATTGACGAGGACCCGGAGCCCGTTCTCCCGAAGCGAGAGAGCGCGCCGGATCCCCGGTTCGGCCTGGCGACCGTATCTAGAAACTGAAGTCGATCCCGACGAATCCATTGAGTCCGCCGTAATCCAAATCTCCCGCCGAATCCCCATCGCCATCGATGTCAATTCTCACCTCACTGCTGGCAATGTCGTACTGAGCCTCCGCCAGCAAGGTGAAGGCTCCATCTGCGAATGCCCACCGCAATGATGCGGATGGGCGCAGCAGGAACATGAATTGATCTGAAACCGCGACCGCTGGAACATTTCCGACATTGTCCGCTGCAATATCTGCGAGGTACTCGGCACTGGTGGTGGAATTCGCCATCAAACCGCCGATACCCACTCCATAGCGAATGAAGGGTAAGTTCCCATCTTTGGAGAGTGGAACATCCCAGTCCAGATTCACGAGGAATGCTCTCCGGTCGATTTTACCGATGGCCCTCTCGCCCACCGACCGAATCGCAATGGGATCATTGGCGTCAAAATACCCGACCACACTTTCTGCGGCGGTTTCCACGAACATGGCGCCTTCGACATCATCGATGGTGTCAAATTCGAAACCGAAATGCATTCCGTATTCATATTCGTAATTGACGCGAACGCCAAAGCCAGAACCCCCTGTGAAGTGGGAACTGTTGGGGCTGAAACCGCCCGCCTTGAACTCGGTGTGTATCTTATCCTCGAACAGCATCGCATCGCGCTCGCTGTAGCCAGGGACCGCGCAACCGCTGGTGACCACGAGAGTCAAGATTACGACAGCCATCGATAGATAGACCGGGTGAACTCGTCGCCGTCTCTGCATGCTTCATCTCCTTCTTTCGCTGCCGGGTCGTTCCTCGACGATCGTGGCCGGTAGAAATCTTCTCCAGCACGACACTCCGGGGCCCGGAACACCCCTCTTTCCCCGCTGGATCCCCACGGGCTCTTGTGGAAGATCACCTCGACTGATGAATCGAACGACACCGATACAACCGTGCCGCCGGACCAGCCCCGGGGAAAACGGAAGGTACCCGCACTTCCAGCCCCGATGCAAGGTGCCGTCGCACTTCATCTGAGCCGATTCGGTGAAGAACTGGCGGTGGCCGGACCTATTGTGGCTGGCCGGTCATGGCTTCGAGGTACCGGGAGATCTCCTGCTGCTGCGACGCCGCCGCCTTGGACGCTTGCGCTGACTCTCTGCTGCTGCATCGGGGCCAGCAGATTCGGCCGGTCCTGGACCCCGCTGGCCCTCTCCCCTGCCTGGCCTTCGGCGTCTGCCACGGGGCGGGGAGACAGCCACTTCGGGGAAACTCTCGGCCTCCTCGAGCAGTTCGGATCGTCCCTCTGCTGGTCCCAGCAGGATATTGAGGATCTCGATCGAATCTCTCGCCCCGGCACTCCCCACCAGTTCGCGGGACCACTTCCCCTGCTCGATGCAGTTCTGCACCGCAGAGAGGCCGCGAAGGCCGTCCCAGAGGCGGTCACTATCGCGGCGATATACTTTCAGCTGTCGCAGTACCCCCGTGACGCCATCTCGGATCTTTTTCGGAAGATGGCCGGATCTCCGCTCTGGCCCCTGCAGCAGTGGCTCCAGTCTGGCGAGCAGTTCCGGTGCGATCAGGGCAGCGATTCCGAGCGCCTGGTGAACGCGTTTTCCCTCTCCGACGCGCTGATCGAGTCGACCGAGCGCTTCTCCCCACTGGTCTCGGACCCCGGGATCCTCGATCTGTTCGGCGATGACAGGCATCAGCAGTTCGAGGAATCCGAGCCGATGCAGGGTGAGAAAGTAGTCCCTGGCGTGTCCAGAACCGAGATCCTTGTAGAACTCCTCGAGAAGCCGCGCTGGATTCGCCTTCAGGATCTGATCTCGGCATCTCTCCATCGCCTCACTGGTTTCAGTCGCAAGCTGGAATCCGGTGCGACCTGCGTGTCGGATGGCCCGTAGCATCCTCACCGGATCCTCATGAAAGGAACGGTCCGGATCTCCGACCATCCGAATCACCGACGCGCGCAGGTCAGCGACGCCTCCGACGAAATCGATCACGGTGAATTTATTGACGTCGTAAAACAGTGCGTTGATGGTCAGATCCCTGCGATAGGCGTCCTCGGCCGGAGTGCCGTAGACATTATCCCTGCGGATCATCTCGCCTTCTCGGACCACCTCATCGGCCTCGCCTGATGAACGAAATGTAGCGACTTCCAGGATCTTGCCGCCCTTGTAGTACAGGTGCGCCAGCTTGAATCTACGACCGATGATGCGACAGTTCCGGAAGATACGCTTCACCTTGCGTGGCGTCGCATCGGTCGCAAGATCGAAGTCCTTGGGTGCCTTGCCGATCATC
The DNA here is from genome assembly GCA_003973385.1 of Bacillota bacterium. GTDB lineage: Bacteria > Planctomycetota > UBA8108 > UBA1146 > UBA1146 > QNYK01. The sequence continues at coordinate 23,350 of QNYK01000043.1, forward strand.
AGATCCCTGACCGCTCCGCCGACGATGTACGCGGTGTGCCCCTGCTCGATCAGTCGGTACAGCGCGTTGAGAGCGTCCCGGTCGATATTCTTGCGGGAGATGCCATGGTCCTCCCTCGGCACAATCACCGGTTCGAGCGCTGCCCAGTCGATCGATGGCTCCTGATCGAACTCGACTCGCTGCGATCGGGACAGCGACTGCTCGGCTTCCAGCTCGGCTTCCAGCTCGCCTTCCAGCTCGCCTTCATCTGCAGCGGTTCCGTTCGGCTCCCGTGAGGAATCGTTCGAGGGGGTCAATCCCGCCAGAAAGTCATCTTCCCCGACAGCATCTGATTCGGAGTCATTTTCCGACGGGTGCGAGTTCTGCAACTGGGATCCATTCCATTTCCATGGCTGAGACCGCACGTTTCAACTCCATGGAGGAGGTGATCTGGTACCGTTCGATCGGGCCTGCGGCGCCAGGAATCAGGTGATCCAGGCCCGTGGGCGGGAGAACTCAGGATACCGCAACAGCGGCGGAGGGTCATCCGAACCCGAGTGAGAGGGGGTCCCAGCCCGAAACAATAGAAGGCCACAGGTGCCAGCGTTCAGCGAGCAGAACTGCCGCCGGGAGTGACACGGAGAGACGATTCAGAGCGGTTTTCTCGCCACTCTATCGCCACGCTGCGGTCATGATCAGTCGGGCCAGCGGGGATACCTTCGCACCACCCCCACGACGACTCCCCGGATCTCCACCTGATCGACGATGATCGGTTCCAGCGCTGGATTGGCGGGTTGCAGACGAATACGATCGTGGCCATCGACCTTCTCACGGAAATACTTCTTGAGGGTCGCCCCCTCGATACCCTGGTCCTCGAGCACCGCAACCACCAGTTCTCCATTCTCGGCCACCTTGCGCCGCTCGACGAGCACCATGTCTCCATCATGGATGCCCTCATCGATCATCGATGTGCCCCGCACCCGCAAGGCATAGTGCTCTCGCCCCATCGGCAGCAAGTCGGCCAGGTCCATCCGTTCAGGCACCTCGACCGCCTCGATCGGTTCTCCAGCAGCAATCCGACCGAGCACCTCGACCGACCATCGCTCGCCACCCGCGGTCTGGGCTTCGATCGATCGTCTCGTTTCCTGATACTGGGGATCGAGGATCTCGATCGATCGAGCCTTGTAGGGCACGCTCTGGATGGCACCCTTCTTGACCAGTTCCTTGACATGCTCATGAATCGTGACGCGGGAAACACCAAAATTTTCTGCCATCTCATCGAGAGTCGGAGAGAGTTGCCTGTGGCTCCTGAACTGCTGCAGGAACTCCATGATCTCCAGTTGCTTGTTGGTGTAGTACATCGCGGCCCCACTTCCTGTCGATCAAAGGACGCTGAAAAGCAGCAGCAGCCCGACCGGAATGCCCATCGTCGCCAGCACCTTTTCCAGCAGGCACATCCGATCCGGATCCTGCCCGTCGACCGACTGTACCCCTGCCCCGACGCTACTCGCTTCGACCCCATGTGAGGCCGGTGAGGCCACTTGCAGTGAATCCTGCAGTGAATCTTGCAGTGAATCTGGCAGCGGCATGACGGTGGCCGTTCCCTGCTCGAGGACCGTCGCCACTCCCCGACGACGGGCGCGCTTGCGGGCCACTGCTGACCACGCCTCGCGCGCCACACTCCAGTAACAATGCAACGACGGCTGTCGCTGCTGCGTCTGGAAGCGGCTCAGCCAGCTCCAGCTACTGTGGCGGGAAGGACAGGTACTGTGGCGGGAAGGACAGGTACTTTGGCGGGAAGGATCCGGACGCCGGGGGTCTCCCGCAGGCCGCGCCGGGTTGGTGCCCGGGTGGAGAGGGAAAATCTCCAGCTGGCGGCGCGAGCGGGACACCCCACGGCGCGACCCGGACATCAGGGATTCGGCATCTGGGGCGGAAGCTGCATCTGGGACGGAAGCTGCATCTGGGACGGAAGCTGCATCTGGGACGCTGTGCTGGGGGTTAGAAGCGTGTCTATTTCTCATCGACTGTTCCTCTGTCCTGGAGCCTGCTGGCTGAAAGATCACGGGTGAGCGGTTCGCCACTTCTTCGCTGGCACCCTCGCAGGAACGGCGTATCATGCTCCTCGCCGGTCCGAATCTGGGTTCGTATACTGGGTTCGAATCCAGGGTTCGAATCGGGGAGGACTGGCGCGCGTCCTGGCCGACCACTCATGATCTTCTCGCTCGAATCCAGCCTCCTCAGTGCTGCTCCCGCGGCATTCGGGAACCGGGCGGTGTTAGGGGGATCTTCGCCGAACAAAACCCTAACATCAAGGGCAAATGGCGGTCGGTAGAAATTGTCACAAGATAAGTAATAAAAAGGGTTTATACGATGAAACTGAAGCGAAACTCGAAAATTCGCCCGAAATTGTTCGCAGTTCTGGCGGTCTCCGCCTGGCTGGCGGCAGGCGCTTCGATCGAGGCTGCACGGGCAGGGGAACCTGTCGAGGACTTCCTGATCTTTCGCCGCACCGGTAGCGCCAGCGCTCAGCTGGAGACCTCGGTGACGCGCTTCAGACACCCCGAGAGCCAGCAACTGGTGAGCCTGGTCGCCGCGGTCCACATCGGAGAGGTGGGCTATTTCCAGCGGATTCAGGAGCAACTCGACCGCCACGATCTGGTTCTCTACGAGATGGTCGGGGGACCCGCGCCCGGTTCCCCGGATGCGCCGGTCGAGGCGCAGGAGCATGACGAAGTCGATGAGATCAACCGACTGGAATTCATCTCCACCTTGCAGCGGGGGATGCAGGAGATGCTGCAAGTCGAACACCAGATGCAGCAGATCGATTACACCCGTGGCAATCTGCGCCACGCCGATCTCACATCCCGCGCCTTCAGGCTCGCGCTACAGGTCCATGGACTCTTCGATATCGACCCGAATGCGCTGCTGAAGGGGTTTGCCCCCGCCATGCTCGATGGGTTCCGGTTGCAGGCGGCACTCTCGACCGACGATGACCAGACCGTCAATCGAGTGCGGTGGACGATGGCGCAATTGCTCGCCAGATCCGCGAACCAGATGGCAATTCTGGGGATCAAAGATATCGAAAAACCAGAAGATCTGATCCTCGGCATCCGCAATGATCATCTGTGGAAGGTCTTCCAGCGGTCGGTTCCCGAACGCTGGCGAAGGATCGCCATCTATTACGGAGCCGCACACTTGCCAGACATACGCAGGAGATTGCTGGAAAAGGGCTGGGTCCAGGTCGAGGCGATCTGGATCCCCGCCTGGAAGATACCGGCTGGAGATCCGATGCCCTTCATCGACATCGAACGACGAGCACGTCTCTGACAGGAGGCCACTTGAAACCAACTCGCAGGGTCACCATCGCAGGGGGTTCGATCACCCCCTTCATCGGCAAGTTCCACCCCGATTTCATCTGGAAAAAGCACCCCGATTTCGGTCAGCGTGAAAATCCAACGCTGGAGCAGTTGCTTCACCGTGTCGCTCTCGGTGCCTGTTCCGATGTCGATATCGACCCGGCCATCATCGACCGGGGATATGTGACCAACTTCGTCGGCGAGTTGTTTTCCAATCAGGGGCACCTGGGAGCCATGACCGCAGGCGCACACGAGGGCTTCCTCCACACTCCCTTCACCCGGCTCGAGGGAGCCTGTGCCTCCGGGGGGCTCGGGATCGCCGCGGCTATCGATGCGATCCAGGCTGGTGCCGATCTGGTGCTGGTTGTCGGAGCCGAAGTTCAGACGACACGGAACGCAAAGGTCGGAGCAGACTACCTCGCCCGCGCCGCTCATTACGCCAAGGAGCGAAGCATCGACGAGTTCACATTCCCGGCGATGTTTGCGCGAAGAACTCGCGCCTACTGCGAGAAGCACGATGTCACTCCCGCACAACTGGCACCGATTGTCGTCAAGGCCTATGCGAATGCCAATCGGAACCCGAATGCCCACATGCACGCGGTCACGATGAGCCAGGAGCAGGCGGCCAATGCTTCCGATGCCAACCCCTGCTTCCTCACCAACGAGGAACTGAACCCGTGGTTGCGGATCAGTGATTGCTCACAGGTTTCAGATGGGGCTTGTGGCGTGATCCTCGCTTCCGACGAGGGCCTGGATAAACTCGGCAGCGGTGCGAATCGAGCGGTCCAGTTGACCAGTTGCTCGGTCGCCTGTGGACCTCTGGGCGCGGTTCCCGACTACACTCGCATGGATGTGACCTCGGCCGCGGCGAGCCGCTGCTACGGAGAGTCTGGCTGGGACGCTACTGATATCCAGATTGCAGAGGTCCACGACTGTTTCAGCATCACCGAGGCCTTGATCTGCGAAGCACTCGGATTCTGTGACGAGGGAGAAGGGATGCAGATCGCCGCCGATGGAGTGACATCCCTCGAGGGATCACTTCCCGTCAACAGCGGTGGCGGTTTGATGGCGTTTGGACACCCGGTGGGCGCGACAGGTGTCAAACAGGTGTTTGAGATATTTCGCCAGATGAACCGATTGTGCGGGGACTATCAGGTCGCAAACTCACCGACACGCGGCCTCTGTGCCAACATGGGTGGAGATGATCGCACCAGTGTCGTGACCTTGATGGAGAAGAGTTAGAGGAGGGTTGGTGTCAGACTCTGATCGGAATCCGGACCTCGATGTCGCCGCTTCCATCGAGGCGAGACGCTCGACCAAGGATTTCCTGCCAGATCCCATCGATTCGAGTTGCCTCGATCAGATCCTCCACCTGACCACCGAGGCGCCTTCATCCTGGAATCTACAGCCGTGGCGCATCATCGTGGTCGATGATCCGGACTCACGGGCAAGACTACACGAGGCCTGCTTCCGACAACGACAGGTGCTGGAGGCGCCGGTGACGATCGTCTTCGCGGTCGACATCGATGCCTGGCAGCGCGACATGGAGCCGATCATCGAGCAGGCACAGAAAACTGGAGCCTGGCCTGACGATTACTGCGACATCGCTCGAAAGGCCATCCCAGGGGGTCAGACTGCTCTGGAAAGCAGCGGCCGATTGCGCGAATACGCCATGAAAGATGCGATGATCGCTGCCACCCACTGTGTGCTGGCAGCCACCTCTTTCGGGCTGAAAACGACCTTCATGAACGGGTGGCGCGAACAGGCGGTCAAGCAGGTGATCGGAGCCAGCGCCAGGGATGAAATCGCCATCGCGGTGCTGGTCGTGATGGGCCACGCGGATCGGACACTTCCCCATCCGGGCAGATTACCCAGAAGTCAGACCGTTTTCCGCCAGCGCCTGGGCGATGGCTAGGCGCTCGATGCCTCTTCTGATCCCGGAGTGGGTTCTTCTCCCGGATCGTCCGAGAAACAGACATCCGTCGTCTGGATCCTGGAGCTGAAAACCAGCGAAGCGATGCGATCTCGATCGATGCCGCTGAGCCCGACAAAACGCACCCCGACACCCCCTTCCGGATCTTCCCCTTCCAGATCTTCCACCGCTGCCACCACTCGGGCTGTGATGTCGTGGCTTTCCAGCGTCGGGATGCCACGGATCACCAGCAGGTCGCCTCGCTGAAGGGGAGCTTCAGTAGAGAGGGCCAGGCCCCCTGTACCGATGTCAATCAGGTTCGCCTCCTGAAGAAGTTGCCGGTCAGGATCATCCTGAGTGCGGCTTCCCATCGGCAGATGCAGGAAGCGGATCGGGGTCTCGTTGGGGATTCTGGCGAAGCGGCGTCGTTGCTGGACTCGGATCCTGTCAGGTGTCTCGAGAAACAGGAACCACTCGCCCAGCTCGCGCTTCTCCTGCAATCGAGTCTCGAAATGGAGTCCGCCAAGATCTTCACGGAAGAAGGCGACCTGGAGATCATCTCCAACTCGCCAGTGGAGGTCGGTCTGGGCCCGATTGGCCTGTTCCACGACACGAACTGCAATGCTATGAGAATCTCTATGAATGGCGACGCTTCGAACATGGACACCGTCCGGCCCCTGGATCAACAGTTCCTCATCTTCGAAGGGTAGAGAGACGCTCTGGGTGTTCACTCCTTGCACCTCCCAGCCGCGCCGGATCCGGATGCGATCGAGGGCACGACGCATCTCCAGATCTCTCATCAGGTCTGGCTGCTTCTCGAGGGCGCATCGCAATGCGTGCTCGAATCCCAACCTGGAGTTGAGCAATCGAGCCGGCTCCTGCTGCTCGGTCAATTGTAGAATCTGCAGCAGCAACTGAGCTTCGGCGCCTTCGATGCCTCGGGCGAGCAGGTCATCGAGGCACCAGTTTTGTCCGGCGGGCTCGGGTGAATTGATTTGCCAGGGGGTCTTTCGCCAGCGCAGCCACAGCAACGAGAGCAGCAGCACCCCGGCCACCAGCCAGACCATCACAGTTTCAACTGTCATCGAGAATCCTCATCGTTACTTCGACCCGGAACACTCCCATTCCCCCCATCGGCTGCTGGACCACGAATCTTGAGGGAATTCGGCAATAGAGCCGGCGTGCTAACGACCTGCGACGATGTAACTGCCTCGGTTCTGGTCGGCGAGTTGCTCCATGAAGGTCGAGGAAAAGCCAACCGAGATGGTATGGATCGTCACCTGGCTCTCCTGATTGAGGCGCAGGATCTCCTCGAGGATTCGCTCGGGATCGACGAAGGTGCCCATGCTCGGGGCACCATCGGAGAGGAAGAAAATGGTATCGACTTCACCCGCCTTGAGTACCTCGGCCAGCGAATCGTAGATATTGGTGCCGCCACCCGGCTGCAGACCCAGCACGAACTGCTTGGCATTCTTGACCGATTTCGGAGAGAGCCTGACCGGCTTCGGGTTCAGATTGACAGGCTTGTTATCGAAACGAACCAGGTTGAAGAAAGTTCCAGGGCGCAGTTTGATCAGGGCGGTGAGCAATTCACTCTTCGCCAGGGCAATCCGAGTCATCGATTCGGATCCACCCCCTTCCTTCGGGACCGTCACCTGCTGGCTCATACTGCCCGAACAATCGATGACGAAGGCAATCCGTCGGCTGATGATCTCGACGCCAAAATACGACGGAGTGCGAGCCGCATCCGGATCGGCCTTGCGAACGAAGGTCTTTCCGCCCTTTTGATCAGTTTCCTTCCTGGCGATCTCGACCGGATCGTAGCGATCCCTCTCACGCTGCCAGTACTTGCGCCAGTCCTCCACTTCCGGACCCAGGTCTGCGCCGGTCACCGTGATGAGGCACGCCACGACCTGTGGCAGCAACGCTCCCTGTTCTCGTTCCATCGCATCGAGCAACGCATCGACGAGGCGCACATCATGAACACCCTCGAGCGCCCTCAATGCCGCCGAGCGAACCTGCCAGGCGGGATCGGTGAGTGCTTCAATTCGCCGAACCAGACTCGCCTCATTCGAGATCTTCCCCAGCGCAGTCACGACCAGCGTGCGAAGTGCCACATCCCGGTGGTTACCCAGTGCCAGCAACATCTCGAGAGCCTCTGTCGGATCGAGCCGGATCAATGCCCTCACCGCTTCTCGCTGGAACTCGGCGTCTCGCTTCATCTTTCTCGAAGCGCGCGTGATGTCCTCCACTGCAGAAGCTGAACCGAGCAGTGCCAGCGCTTGAACCGCCGCCTTGCGAAGTGGTGCCGATGGGTGCGTCAGTAACCCTGACAGGGTCTCTGCTGCACGCTTGAATCCAGCTCGACCCAGTGCGTCCGCAACTGCGATCCTGGCCAGTAACCGTGCTCTGTCCTGATCGAGTACCTTGTCGTGCAACCACCCGAGCGCCTTGGCATCGCGAATCGATCTCAAGGAGCGCAGAATCAGATCAAATTTCTTGCGATGTACCGCAGGGATCTGATCGACCGAATCCCCTGCGGGAATTATCTCGACAAGCAGACGGGCCGCTTCACGGGTTCCGATCCTGCCCAGCAGATCGAGGGCTGCATCGGCCACCAGTTGATTGGCCCCGGTCGCCCAGCGTTCGATGGGATCCAGTTTCACCTTCTCCAGGTGCCGCGGTCGCATCGCTTCGAGTACTGCTCGACGACCAGCAGCGGTCAGGGAGGGAAGCCTCGACAGGATCAGTTTTGCCGCCTCATCCCCTCCCACGGAAAGGAGTGGAACCGCTGCGATCGCCTGGATCTGCTTGTCCGGTTTTTCCAGCAGACTGCGAAGGAAAAACTCCGACTCACGGCATCGGCAATCTCCCACCTCATCGAGAATATCCTCGAGACCCTTGATCCCCTTGGCCCGCTCTGAATACGGCAGTGCCATCCAGCGGGAGTGCTCCCGCTCCCACTGCCTCGCCAGATCGATCATCCGCTGGCGGGGTGGTCTCAATGTAGTGAGGAGATTCCTCGCCTTCCGAGCAGCACCTTTTGCGGAATGCTGTGAAATCAGCCGATTCCAGGTCGACCTGGCCCTGGAGAATTCCCCCTGCTCCCTCAGGCAATAGCCCGCATCGAAGAGGCACTCCGGGACCAGGGCATGTTCGGGAAAGCGCCTCGGCACCTGATCGAAACGCTGCTGGGCTTGCTCCCACTCGAGGTTTTCCTGCAGGCAGTGGCCGAGTCCGTGCAGTGCCATCGCAACGGTGTCATCGCCGGGATCGAGAGATAGAAATTCGAGATAGCCCTCACGAGCGGGGCGAGTTCGACCGAGCAGTCGCTGGCATTCCGATCGATAAGCCAGTGCCTGGTGGGCGCTGACCGTCTGTGGCCAGTTGTCCCTGACCTGTTCGAACTGGTCCTCCAGTTCGAGCAGGCGCTGGTTGCGCGCTTTCTTCGCTCTCGGCAAATTACCGAGACTCTTGACCGCTTTCTCCAGAGCGATCTTCTCGGGGCCATCGACCTGCTCCGAGGACGGCTCATCTTCGCCGGTCGGTTCCGGCTCTATCACCTGTGCAGTGACCGCTGCTCCACCAGTCAGCAGCCACATCATCAGCAACAGTTGCAGAGCAACGCGAGGCGAGATCGATCGCTTGGAGTGCATGAGGCGGCCTTCTATCCCTCGAAAATTGACGCCCGCATCTTACTATGCGGAGGGCATCTGGGCGAGATACCGGGAGATGGCGATGACGGCGATCACCAGCACAATTCCCAGTGACAGCCACTTCGAGGCGGACTGGCGAATTTTCACCATCAACCCGGATCGGCCGACCATCGCCCCTGCGATGAAGAGGGCCCCGATGGCGAGCAGAAACTTGATCCCGAATAACATGTGATAGGCAGGTCCGCTCGCCTCCAGCGTATCCTGGAAGTCTGCCTTGGGCATCCCCACTGCCATGAGTTGGTAGAGGCCGGTGACGACCAGGATCGTGGCTCCGACGTGCACCATCGGCCTCCAGCGACCGCGGATCTGCTCCCTGATCTGATCGTCCCCGTCGGAGGAACTGAGCACGGGGTGGACCGCACGCCACTGAAACAGCAGTGTGCCGGCGATAAAAAAGGCGACGATGACATGGATCAGGGTACTGATTTCGGGTCCTGACACGGGCAGCTCCCATCCTTGGTTCGGTTGAACTGAGCACCTTCGCCCCGCATCATGCCCTCCCCGTGGCAGATTGCCACCTGAGATCGAGGAGGACGCTTGGCCATCCGGCGCATGAAACCAGATCAGTTTCTCGGATTGCTCGGTGAGACGCGGGCGAGCGCCATCTTGAGAACTCCTCACGGGGATCTCGCAGCAGAGGCGATGTGCAGCGCCATCCGAGGTGGATTTCGCATCTGCGAGTTCACGCTGACGATTCCAGACGCACTGGAGCACATCCGGAGCATCTCGGAACAGTTCCCTGATGTCGTGGTCGGTGCAGGCACGGTATTGACTGCAGATGACGCTCATGCTGCCGTCGAGGCGGGGGCCAACTTTCTCGTTTCCCCGGTGGTCGACATAGATGTGATCGAGACCGCCACAGCACTGGGGGTCGCCAGCATGCCTGGCTGCTCCAGTCCCACGGAGATGCTCACTGCGCACGAGGCTGGAGCGCCACTGGTGAAGTTGTTCCCGGCGCCTGCCGCAGGAGTTGCGTGGCTGAAAGCTGTTCTCGGACCGCTCCCGTTCCTGAAAATCGTTCCCACCAGCGGTGTCGACCTTCACAATGCCGCTGAATTCCTGGCCGCGGGAGCCTACGCCATCGGTTTCGTTGCTCCCCTGTTCGCTGCTGAGGATGTGGAAGCGAAGCGTTGGGATGTGATCGAAGAGAGGGCCCGCCAGATGCTGGAAAAATGTAAACCTCAAACCGTGCCGAAAGGCTGAAGCCTGTTCCAGGAGGAGGAGATTCAAGTGACCTATCTCGGCAAGGAAACCACATTCCGTTGGCTCGGCCATGCAACATTTGTGATCGGCACTCCTTCTGGATGTTCGGTACTGATCGACCCCTGGTTCGAGAATCCAAGTTTTCCTGAACAAGATGGAGAGCCGGAGCAGGTCGACCTGATCCTGCTCACGCATGGTCACTGGGATCACTTCGACAGCGTCATCCCCCAGGCCAAGAAACATGGCTGCTGCGTCGTGTGCAACGTCGAGATGGCGCACTGGTTGAAAAAACTGGGCCTGGATGAAGACCAGGTGATCGAGATGAACAAGGGCGGAACGGTGGAAGCCTGTGGCCTTCAGATCACGATGACCGATGCCCGCCACTCCGCCGGTGTTGTCATCGATAATGAGTACCGTTATGCCGGGGAGGCCTGTGGCTTCGTCGTCGAAACCGAAAATGAATTCCGCTTTTACTATGCAGGAGATACCTGTGTTTTCGGTGACATGGCACTGATCGGAGAACTCTATTCACCGACACTGGCGATCCTGCCGATTGGAGACCTCTACACCATGGGCCCGCGTGAGGCGGCAAAGGCGGCTCATCTGCTCGGTGTACAGATGGTCATCCCGATGCATTACGGCACCTTCGAGGCACTACACGGAACTCCGGCACAGTTGCGAGAGGCGATCGGCAACCTGCCGATCCAGGTCATCGACATCGAACCCGGGCAAACCGTGGAGTGACCTTGAATTCAACGACCAGCAGGCCCCTGAACTCCCTTCTGGTGTTGACGAACCCAGGATCCAGACGAGCGCACGAGGTCCGAACTGAACTTGAACAGTCCCTCTCCGAACTCGACCCTGCTCCAGGTGTGACCTGGATCGATGTCATCTCGGACCCGCCGGAATCCGGTTCCTTCGATCGCGTAGCCATCGTGGGCGGTGACGGCAGCGTCAACCTGGCATTGCGCTGGCTCGATCGCGCAGACGTCAGTGCGCCGGTCGCCATCATTCCCGCAGGGACCGGCAACAATCTCGCTCGAGGCCTGAAAATCCCCACCGCCGCCGCCGACTCCATCGCCCTGGCCCTCCACTCATCGCATTCTCGGCGCATCGATGCCGTTCGTTATCTACTCGATGGAGAAGTTTCTGGAATCATGTTGCAGGTCGCTGCCCTGGGGATGCCTGCTCGCGTCGCGATGCAGTTTGACCGGTTGCGCCACAAACCCCTGCTGCGCCATCCGATCCGCTGGCTCGGTGACTCCTTCTATCGGTTACTGGCGCTGGTCGCCATGGCGAGAGGAAAGAATGAGCAGCAGCAGTGGCGAATCAGCATCGATGGAACCGATCAAGATGGATGCGGCTCGGCTCTGTTTCTGGGCAACGAGGGAACCATCGGAGGAGGATTCCATCCCTGCCCTCGCGCCAGCCTCGATGACGGACTCCTCGACCTGTGCCTGATACCGCCACTGACGACAGTGGAAGCGATTCGACTCTTCTCAAAGATCTCCAGAGGAAAACACCTCGAAGCGAGGTCCGACATCTTCTACATTCAGTGCCGGAAGGTCCGCATCGAACAGAGTGCAGCACCTTTCCTGGTCGATGGAGACATCGTGGGTGCTCCGCAAGAGGTCGAACTGGAGGTTCTCCCGGGCCATCTCGATGTGATTCTTCCCGAGCCCTGGATCGAATAAATACCTCGTGCAGAGAGCAGTTCAATGACACCCTCGACGCAGATTCCGAACCGATTCAAGCTGCTCTGTGTGCTGGTGCTGCTGATCTGTGGCTGCACTGCCTCGCGAGATGTTCCGATTCGAAACGCCATCTGGATCACTCGCTGGGACTACCTGAGCGAGGTCGATGTCGTGAAGTGCATCGAGAATGTCGCGGCTGCGGGCTTCGATACCGTGTTGTTTCAGGTGCGTGGCAACGGCACCGTCTTCTACCGCTCCGAGATCGAACCGTGGGCAGAGGAGTTTCAACACGCCGATCCGGGCTTCGACCCGCTCGAGGTAGCGTGTCGAGAAGCGACCAGCAGGGGCATTGCACTGCATGCATGGATCAACGCGGTGCCAGGCTGGCGAGGCGCCACCGCTCCGCCCGATACCGTTCCTCCTCAGCACTGGAATGCTCGCCCCGGCTGGTTCCTCCACGATGCACAGCTGAAGAGGCAGCCGCTTCAGCCGAATTATTATGTCGCATTGAATCCCTGCTTGCCGCAGGTCCGAGAGCACATCGCTGCGATCTGTTCCGAAATTGTCGAGAAATATCCTGTCGCTGGAATTCATCTCGATTACATCCGATTTCTCGAATCGGGAATCGAGACCGATTACCCCAGAGATCCTGAAAGCCTGAAACTATTCAGCGAGCAAACCCACCAATCAGACCCGGACGCAGCCCCCGAAGCCTGGGAACGCTGGAGACGCGATCAGATCACAGCACTGGTCCGAGAGATTCGTCAGGCGGTGCGACGGTCCGACAGGGATGCACTCCTCACTGCAGCGGTATACCGCACACCGCTCATCGCTCACGACCGGGTCCGGCAAGATTGGCCCCGCTGGTTACGCCTGGGTCTGATCGATGCGGTGTTTCCGATGCAGTACGACCGAGAGATCCCTCGCTTCGAAAAACGGGTCCGAGAATGCCTGCGTGAAGCTCGTGGGTATCCGGTGCTGATGGGGATCGGCACCTACCTGCACGACGATCCCGCAGTGACCCTCAGGCAGCGGCAGCTGGCATTACGCCTCGGCTGTCAGGGAGTCAGTCATTTCGCCTACTCGTCCTTCTGGCAGGCGGGGCATGCTGGAGCATCGGGGGCAGACCTCAGACTGCTCCGCAGGCAGCGAATTCTGCCCGTGAATCGACCCCATCGCTGATGGCGTAAGACGCTATGGCTAAAGATGTTAGAAAACTGTCAGAAAAAAACAGGATTTCCTTCTGCAGATGGGAACTGTTGTGGGGAACTTCTCGTCTCGAAGGAGTACAATCAACCGCTCCTTCATGGTCCTGCTCAGGTTGGTTACACCTGTGAGGATCGCTGGAGGGAACCGTCACTCGTGGTCACTCTGAAAGGACCTCAACATGCGTAAGTTCGCCCTCGTCTTAGTCGTATTCGGAAGCTTCGCTCTCGCCGGCTGTAGTAACTTCGCTCCCTTCAAATCCAATGAGACTGCAGACCCCGCTTGCAGTGCAGCTGCTGCCTGCAGTGCTGCTGCCACCTGCAATGCTGACAAGGCTGCCAGTTGTCCGATTGCGGCCGCCGCTGCCAAGAAGGCCTGTGGAGACGACTGCAGCAAGCCGTGCTGCGCCGACAAGTAATCGCTGCACTGCTCTGATCGACAAAGCAAACTGGGTGTCGGGTCCTCGACCCGACACCCAGTTTTTTTGCATCTATTTCACCTGGATGATTCATCGTGAAGTACCTGGAAGAACTATCGGCGGAAAACTACCCGCGGTCTACTTCACTCGCTCTGGAGTTCTCTCGTCCTTCCTGGGCGATGGCTGCGCCGGCTGTTCCAGCGGCTTCTCTCGCAATGCCTTGGCCATCACGGAAGCACTCCAGGCGGTGCCATAGATGCGGTGATAGGAGAAGAAGGAGTAATCCCACATCGATCCATCGGATTCCTGGGTCTCGAGGATCTTCTCCATCAGTTGCGGCCACCACTGCAAACGCAGTTCGCGCGGTAACAGCGCGATCAGGTCTGCAGCATAGTAATGACCATAGAAGAAGAAATAGCCGCTGTTGGCATAGAAAGTCTCATGTGGATGGGGCCGACCACGGGCCAGCGAGATGAACTTGTGGTGGCGCATCATCTGATCGAGCCCGGTCACGATCTGCTGATCGCTGACTTCGCCCTCGTCGCCACAAACCCTCAACCCCAGGTTGCCGACCTGGATGCGACACAGCGATCCCTTGATCTGATTGATTCCGGTGAGCCGTCCAGAACTGGGTATCACCGAGACATTGTAATCGTAAGCTCCGTTGGGGAGTCGGCAACGGCGCAACGCACGCAGGCCACGCTGCTGCATCTTGTCGGGCACCTCCATACCGACCGCCTCGCACTGTTCAAAGATCAGTAGCAAGGATGCGGTGACGAAGGAGGTCCCCCACGTCGGGCGACGGGTGTAGGGCCGATCATCGTAGTATGCCCAGCCTCCATCGGGACTCTGATACAGTTCCAGCGTCACGATCAAATCCTCGCCCAGTCTCCGGAGACGCTCCCTGCGTTGTGTTCCGATCTTCTCGGGATCCTCCGCGAGCGCCCGGGCAGCCGCCTCGAGTGCGTAAACATACGCCCAGACATTGTCGGTGTCCCAGTTCTCGATGCGTTTGCGGCGGCCATTCTCGCAGACATGATCGAGTCCGCGCAGTAATGCCTCCTGTGCGCGCTCCGGTGCCTGATCTGCCAGGTCCATCAGGGTCACGCAGGTGATGGCGGTGGTCGCGACTTGCCAGGCATAGTGCTGCCCCGGGATCGGCCAGCCCCAGTCATCGGATCCGATCGGGCCACGCCAGTGGCCGAAAGCACCGTCAGGTTCCTGATGCTCGAGCAGGTAATTGACGGCTCTCTGCATCCCCTCGGCCGCTCGCTGACGCCACTCCAGTTCCCCGGGCACACTATCAGCGGATCGAGAATCGGGAAAACCGGCCAGAACAGACCAACCCAGAATCGTCGCCATGACGATCGTGCGCATCAGAACAATCTCCAGACGAGGGACCTGGGTTCGACGACTTCTCCCGTCATGTCTCGAAGGTCGTGGCGAGCTTCCTCCAGTTTCTCCCGTAGTTTATCCAGTTCACGGTGCTGCTGCTGCGACCCCAGTTCATGTTCCATCTCTGCGATCTGGCGCTCGATATCGCCTCGTTCCATCGCACGCTCGGCATCGGAGACTGCTCGCTCAAGAGATTCCCGTTGCTTGGGGATCTCGATGGAAAGACTGACATGATGATCGCGACGCGCCTGCTCGAGTGATTTCCTGGCCTGGTCGAGCTGGCGCTCTCCCCGTGAGAGGATCAGTTCTGCAGTCCCATCCTCCAGTTCGGAGCCCTCGTAGAGGGTCGAGAGCTGCTCCAGCTCCGCCTCTGCATCTTGCAGCCTGTTTTCTGCATAGGCGAGCGACTGATGGGCACCGTGCGTTTTCTTGGCCTCGCCAAACTCGTGGAACAGGTGCAGATCCCTGTTCGCTTCCTCCAGCGCTCGATGTTCCGATTCCCGCTGGTGCTCGGCCTCATCTTCGGCGAGATGCCACTGGAACTCGGAGATCTCCATCTTGACCTCGGCTTCGTGGAGTTGCCGCTCCAGTTGCTCCACCTCGTCGCGCTGGGCAGCGATCTCGTCATGGTCGTCATCGTCGTCATCATCACCATCATCGTCGTCATCGTTGTCATCATCGTCATCGTCATCTTCGTCATCGTCTTCTTCGTGAAGTTCTTCCTCGAACTCATCGGCTGCTTCATCCGCAGCGGGTACAGCTGCCCAGCTGAGGCGGATCGCTCCAGTTTCGGGATCGACCCTGGCAGCGTCGGATTGCACGACGATGCACCCTGAAAGAAAAAAGAAAATCACAGGAACCAGAAAAAACAGACGCATCGGACCCCCCTTGCCCATCGACGATTTGCTGGGGTCAGTTTCCAGCATCCTGGGAGGGAGGCAAGAAGGGATGAGAAAAGACGCCCTTCTCCATCCAGTTCAGGCAGGCTCGTCGAGATGGAGCAATGCCACTTCTACCCGATCGTTGACGATCCGGACCCGGTGACAGACCAGATCCTCGGTAGTCGGCCCATCGAGAACTGTACCGCTACTGGCATCGAAGCAAGCACCGTGGAGTGGGCATTCAACCTGGCCAGCCTCGACCGTCGCCCCCACCATCGAAGATCCAAGATGCGGGCACCTGTCATCGAAGACTGCGATGCGCGCACCCTGACGCACCACCATCACATCTCTGCCAGCGGCTGAGCCGAAATAAGGCTCCTCATCATCAGCATCCTGAACTGCACAGACCGGATGCCACTGGTACCCAGCAGGTGTGTCGTCATCGAGGGGAAGATCCCCGGTGATTTCACTCATAAAAGGGATTTTCTCCTGCGGCATGATCGGTGGAATCGTGGATGTTTCTGACCCGAGGGACCTTTTCACGGATCATCGTCTCTACCCCCTGTCGCAGCGTCATCGCTGCCATGCCACATCCCTGGCACCCCCCTCCCATGTGAACGAAGATGTCGGTCTCCTTCACATCGATCACCTCGATGTAACCACCGTGAGCAGCGACCATCGGATTCATCTCATCATTCAGCAGGTTCTGGATCTCGACGAAGAGCGCCTTCTCTTCATCATTCATCTCGCGAGAACGATTCTTTTGGATCTTGTCGAGATCTTCGAAGTGTCCCCGGATCACGACACTCGCCTGCTCAGCGATCGGATCCCACGCTGGCCCGGGGACCGGCTTCAGCAGCGTGACAATTCGATCCTGTAGCAAGACCGCCTCGAGTCCCTCGATCTGGATCAACTTCTTGCCCAGGGGATGAGACGAGGCCTCTTCCACCGTCGAGAAATACTCCGGCGTCTTCGCCACCTCACGGTTGGTGCGAATCACACATGTATCAGAATCGGTCTCGAACGGTTCGACCTGGATCTCGAGTTGCTGGTTCATCGGATCACCTCTCGCCTGGATGATGACTGGAGAGTGGCATCAGATCCAGCACTCATGAGCAATGTCTCGCTCACCCGATCAGAGGCTAAAACGAGTCGTGGTCCCCTCATCGCAGACTCCCAAGGTCATGGCACGCTGATGCAGCCAGTCCCAGAACGCCGATCTGAGTGCCAGCGCCTTTCGCATCCCCTTGAGTAGATCGATTCGACCCGCTTCAGTGGCGGCGTAATGTCTGGAGATGTCGAGGAGTGTCGCCTGGTGGTGGTCATCGACTGCAGCATGCAACGGGAAGAAAACCGTTTCTGACGGAGCCACTTCGAGAACTTCCAGCGCCGGCAGGAAGTGCTGGTACATGGTACTGACTACATTTTCAGTTCCGAGTCCGAGTGCCCCGATCGCCTCCGCAGGAGAGCCTCCGGAGAGCACCGATAGAAACATCTCGCGCCAGCAGATCACCTCTATCGAATCAAATTCGGGTCCGACATCGTCGACTCCAACTGCTTCGCAAAAGCGACGAAAAAGCAGCGGATGCGGGATGCCATCGACCCACTGCCTGTCGACGCCGATCTCGGCCAGTTCAGCGAGTTCTTCCTGCCCATAGATTCCCGCCTCCTCGGTGAGATTTTCCATCAAGGCTGTGCGATGTTCGGGTAGTTCGAGCCGGCCGATCACGGTCGTCAGGTAGCGAGGAAAGTGAGCGGAATAACCGTAATACTGCCTGGCAAAATCGGCCAGGGCCCACTTCATGTCCGGGAATGTCCTGTCGCGGAGCGCCAGAAGATAAGGGTGATGAACTGCGCGATGCGAGGTCCCCTCTTCGGTCACCCTGGTTAGAAACTCCTCGAGCCCCTGATCGACCGTGGAATCGAGATGAGCCACGCGACGTTGTTCCACCGCCTGGACGAACTCCAGCAGAAGTTCCGGATCCTGACCCAGTTCTCGCAGCAGATCTTCTCGCTCGACTCGACGCAGCACGGAGGATGTCACGGTACGAACCGTTGCGCTTCGCGGCCGTCGATCTATGAACGCCATCTCGCCGACCACATCGCCTGCCTCGATGGTGCCCACACGCACCTGCCCCCTTTCCACTTCGACCTGGCCACTCTCGATCAGGAAGATGCTCTCATCGAAGTCACCCTCATGAATGAACTCCTCTCCCGCATCGAGTTCGATCCTTTCGGCAATCTTGACAAGTCGATCCATCGCTTCGGAAGGCAGCAATGACTCGTCGGCTCTTTTTTCCATCTTCATTCTCCGATCAGAAAACTTCAATCCTGGCCGACATTCGCCTGCTCTCCCCCGTTGACCATCTTGAATTGAAATACGGGCTGATCACTTTTCGACAGTTTTTCGCAATCCCCTCGACCGGCAATCAGTTGTTACGCTTCTGTTTCTTCGGTCGGTACGGGTGAACCCAGCTCGCAAAGGCATGGGGACAGCGTGATTGCACCCACACCTTGCCTCGACCGGAAAAGCGCAGCAGGATCTGATCGCCGAACAGGAACGAACGGATCCGCCTCGCCTTGGTCAGACGATATTCGAGGCTCGGCTCCCAGGCGACGGCATAGCCGTTGTCGACCAGGTATTCCCCGTCCACCTCGACCTCCTGGATATCACCATAGGCATTGAAGAAGAGGGTACCGGTACCCGAGCAACGCAGCACGAACAGACCTTCATTGAAGAACCCTCGCAACCCATCGAACTTTGAATTGATGTCGATGTCGCCGATCGATGCCAGATAGGCACCCTTCTGGAGGAATAATTCCTCTCCCTGCATCTCTCTGGCCAAGATGGCTCCGGCAGGACCAGGGGCCAGGCTGAGTCGAGCACCGGATGTTTTTGTGGTGTAAGTATTCTGGAAGAATGACTCTCCCGAGAGCAGTGCTCTCTTCAATCCCTTGAATACTCCACCTCTGGTCGATGTCTCCATCTCGATTTCAGGATCCATCCAGGCCATCGCCCCCGCCTCGCTGGAGATGGAGTCGGTGGTGTCCAATTCCACTTCCAGGTATGAATAGCCCGGGTGGCAATCGATCTTGTATTTCATCTATTACCCCCTCGCCGGCAGCATGGGACCAAGCCGTCTGCCGAATCCACTCGCGTCGTGGGTCTGAACGATGACTCGACCACGGCCGCTGAACTTCATCACAAAGCCTTCACCTGCAAGAAATGATTGCATCCAGGACCCCCCGGCCTTGGAAATCGAGTAGTCGAGGGTCGACTCGTAGGCGACCAGGTGGCCCGTGTCTATCGTCAACTCTCCTTCGACTTCCAGTTCACGGAGTGCTCCGAAGGCTCCGACCAGCAACGATCCAGAACCGGTCGCCTTGAGAAAGAACAGGCTCTCGCCGCCAAGGAATCCACCGAGACCCTGAAATTCAGTATCCAGGTCGATATCTCCTCCCGCGGCGAGAAAGGAGCCACCGCTGGTCTTCCACTGCGTCGCGCCATCCACTTCGAGAACCATCACCTCTCCCGGCAGGATCGGCGCGATGCCCACCTCGCCCGGAGCCCCATCCGTGGTGGTGTATGTGGAGAGGAAGAAGGAATCGCCACCCAGCAGTCGCTTCACTCCGGAGAGCAGACCGCCGCCCTTCTTGGCCCTGGTCGTGACATCGATATCCACATTGCCGGAAGCGCGGACCATCGCCCCCGATTCGCTGACCACGCGCTCGCCCGCCTCGAAGTGAACCAGCGCCGACTGGAAGGCTCCTTGCTCGAGAATTTCAAACTCCATCGCCTTATCCTCTCAGGAACGGGGTGATCCACCCCGCCGTTCCGGCCAGATGACGCGTCTGCAGCCAGATCCTGCCGCGCCCCGAGAAACGCATCACCAAACCCTCGCCGGAGAAGAGAGTGGTCTTGAGTCCTCCGGCAGTCCCCAGTTTCCAGTCGAGAGTGTGTTCCCACGCCACGACATGGCCGTTGTCGACGACGAGGTCTCCATCGAGTTCCTTCTCGACCAGCGCACCGTAGGCACCGAACAGCACTTCACCTTCGCCTGCTGCTTCGATGAAGAACGCCCCCTTGCCACTGAAGAACGCCTTGAAGCCACCGAATCGAGTCTTGAGACGAACCCCTTGAGTGCAGGCGGTGAACGCCCCCCCTGCGATCAGCAGCCCTTCACTGGTCACAGTAGTGCGAACCAGTGTTCCCGCCATCGCATGACCGAGCGCGAGTCGGCTGTCCCCATCCGCACTGAATTCGGTGATGAAGAGCGAAGTGCCGCCGAGAACACGACGAGCGAGGGATGTTCCCAATCCTCCGAGCAGCCTCGCCTTGAGGCTGATCGGTCCCTGCATCCAGTTCATGGCGCCGGAAGCGGCACGAATACCCTCTCCCGATTCCAGTTGAACGCGCGCCTCGCCGAAATCTGGATTCCCTTCCAGTTCGATCTGCATCTGTATCCTTTCGGGCCTACGACGGCCATGGTGAACCGAGATCGTGCCCCCAGATGGGACAGGTCGCAATCCCCGATCGAAAACGATAATCTACCGGCCAGGAGGGTGTGCGGTGACCTTACCGGACTGCATCGAAACCGAGCGGCTGCTGCTGAGGAACTGGCGTGGCGCGGATCGCGATCCGCTGGCTGAAATGCTCGCCGATCCTCTCTACAACCGCTTCATGCCGGGTCCGAGCCCGCGTTCCGCTGCAGACGCCCTGTTCGTGCGCATCCAGCAGCAAATCGAAGTCAACGGATTCGGGCCATGGGTCCTGGAACTGCCAGATGAATCCGAGTTCATCGGATTCCTCGGCCTGGGAATCCCGCGCCACACCCTCCCTGCTAGCCCCTGCGTCGAGATCGGCTGGCATCTCGTGCCCGCCTTCTGGGGCCAGGGGTATGCCACCGAGGGAGCCACAGCGGCGCTCCAGTTTGGATTCGAGCATCTGGGGCTCGATGAGATCGTCTCCTTCACGGTGCCAGAGAATGCCGCCTCGATTCGCGTCATGGAAAAGATCGGCATGACCCGTGATGTGGATGGCGATTTCGATCACCCGGCGCTGGAAGAGGGGCATCCGCTTCGCCCCCACATCCTCTACCGGATCCAGCACAGCTGAGCTCGATCAGGCGTGAACTCGATCAGGCCTGAACAGGCGACAGCGCCTGGGAGATGGCTTTCACGATCTGCTGGTTCTGCTGCGGCGACTTGACCGCAGTCCTCAGCGCATGGGTTCCCAGTGCACTTCCCATGTTGCAGGCATCCCTCAGATGAACTCCCGATCGGCGACAACGTTCGATGACCTGTGCAGCGGTAGGCCCATCGGAGGGAAGAAAAGTCAGCAAGAAGTTGGCCACCGATGGAATCACCTCGAGCCCCAGTTCTTGCAGGTCTCGGGCCATCGACTCGCGTGCCATCTCGGTGGCATGATATTGCCTCTGGTAATACTCTGGATCCTCGAGTGCCTTCACCGCTGCCACTTGCCCGGGCAAACTGACCGCCCACGGCGGAGTCAATGCTCGTAGCGGTTCGAGGAGCTCCGGAGACGCACAGAGATATGCCGATCGCACCCCCGACAGTGCGTACCCCTTCGACATCGACTTGCAAACCACCACGTTTTTTCGCTGGCAGCCAAACCGTTCCAGCGAATGCGCACTGCCGACATACTCGATGTAGGTCTCATCGATCCAGAAGCGAGTGGATGATGCAGTAGCATCGATGATCGACTGCAGCTCTGCCATCGGAAGATGACGGCCAGTGGGACTGTTGGGATTGACCACCACCACCAGGTCGTAGTCGCCATCTGCAAGTTGCTCTTTCAACCGTTCGCCATCGACCTCGAAGCCATCTTCTCGGCGCAGCGGGAAGCGATCCACCTGACATCGCAGTACCTGTTCACAGACATGGACGTACTCGCCATAGGTCGGATCGAGCAACAACACACGGCTCCCAGTCGAGAGCCACCGGTTGAAGGCGAGAAAGATCAGATCGGATGACCCGGCCCCCGGCAAGATACACGACTCTGGCACACCCCTCGCCGCAGCGATCGCCGTGACCAGTCCCTGGCAACCGGTCGGAGGCGATGTTCGCACCAGCCAGTCGAGATGCTCGGAGAGAGTGGAAATCACTCCGGGAGCGGCGGGGAACCACGCATCCAGGACATCGGCATTGATGATCTCCTGCCTTCGCGAGAGGGTCTGGAAGCCATCACCCACATCATCGAAGAATCCTCCGCCATGAAAGCAAGCCGCAGGTTTTCTCAGTGGAAATGACAGTTGCCAGTCGACCGCCTGTTCGATCCGCGACACCAGTTTCGGTCGCTTCTGGACCTGCTCTCGAATCTGATCGACGCTGGCGCTCATCAATCGAAAGGTCACGGCTCCCCTGACCAGTTCGATTCCATGATCTTGATATCCGCTGCTGCGATAGATGGAGGCCACCTCGGTGCGACCGATGACGACCAACCGGGTTCCTCCGCTCGCTTCCACTGCCCGGAACGAGGCGTACATCAGTGCTGTCGCCAGCAGCGAACCTCGCCGTCTTGAGTTCACCGTCAACAGCCGGACTTCGAACAATCGATCCCGATCCTCGAAGGGCCACTGTTTCCGATCCAGGTATTCATCGAGGGAGTACTCGCCCCCCTCCGGGGGAGTGACGCTGATGAATCCTGCCATCTGGCCATCGATGAGCGCCACGAAGTAGCGATTGAACTCGTCCAGATGATTCTTCAGCAATCCATCCGGGTTCTGAGGGTGCTGACCCAGTTCGACGGCATACACATCATGGCGTGAGCGGTAAATCTGCTCGCGATCTTCTTCGGTGGCTTCCCGGAGGACGATTCTGGATGTCCTGGATGATTCTGCATCGGGGACCGGCTTTGCGGCTACATCGATTTCAGACATCTGTCGGCCCTTCTGAAGCTGGCATCCATGAGCCAGTGATCGTCGATGATCATCTGCACTGCGTCAGTTGTGCGATGGTAAGGGTGCTTCAGGGTCGCCACACCTCATTCCGATGGATCTCGCACTCTCACTCACTGTTGAAGTTCCGTTGTAAGCAGTCGAATATGGTCCGGTGTCGTGCCGCAGCAGCCACCGATGATATTCGCTCCCGCTTCGACCCAGCAACGAGCATGCGTGAGGTAATCTCCAGGACAGACGGCATCTGTGGAGAGCCAGTTCCCCTGCGAATCGGCGTGTCCGATGTTGCCGTAGGCGAGCAGTGGCGTGCTCGGCAGCAGATCCCGCAGCCATCGAACCTGACCCTGCATCGCTCCGGCGGCCACACAGTTCACGCCGACCGCACTGGCTTCGGAGAGTGGCTCCTCCAGCGACGTGAGACTCTCGCCGCTGAGCAGCACTCCGGGATGATCCTCAACGAGACAGAAACTGATCAGCCACCTCCCGGGAGCGATCTGCTGTGCTGCCTGCATCGCCGCACGCGCCTCGCCAAGATGATTCATCGTCTCGATGAGGATCAGGTCAGCACCGGCATTCATGAGATTCTCGATCAGTTCAGCATGCTCGCGACGACAGATGTCAGTATCTGGCACCAGGTCGGGGCGATAACAATCCTCCAGCGGTGCCACCGAACCGAGCACCAGCGCATCGGGACAAAGCTCGTCGCGTGCATCGCGGGCGATCTGCAGCGCCAGCCCCGTCAACTCCTCTGTACGCTCCCCCATCCCCACCTTCTCCAGAGTTCTGCGATGGGTTCGAAAGGTCGCCGCAGTGATGGCCTGGGAGCCTGCGGTGAGATAATCGCGATGCACCTCAGCAAGAATCTCGGGGGCATCGATCAGAGCTCGCGTCGACCAGAGCGGAAGCGAAAGGTCGACCCCTCGCCGTTCCAGTTCGGAACCGGTCGCCCCATCGATGAACTGGATCTCTGAAATCTTCATCGGATGCCTCTATGTGGTCTGCCGTGCGACCAGCCCCGCAAAAGTGCCTTTGGCAGCGACCAGTTCCTTGTAGTTCCCCTGTTCGACGACCCTGCCACGATCGAGAACATAGATGCAATCGGCAGCGCGAATCGAACTGAGACGGTGTGCGATCACGATGCGAGTGACACGTCTTCTATTGAGACTGTCGTTGACGATCTGCTGGGCACGGTTATCGAGAGCACTGGTCGCTTCATCGAGGAACAATATCTTGGGTCTTCGAATCAGGGCTCGGCTGATGAGGAGTCTCTGTCTCTGCCCGCCGGACAGGTTACTGCCCCCTTCACTGACGACAGTGTGCATCTCCATCGGCATCGCCCGGATATCGTCTGCGATCCCCGCCTCCTGCGCAGCTTCCCACGCTTCTTCCAGGGTATGAACAGATCCGATGGTGATGTTCTCGAATATGGAACCGGCACCCAGATGGCCCGATTGCAGGACCACTCCCAGTTGACGCCGAACCGCGGTCGCATCGATCGAATCGATCTCTTGCCCGTCGAAGCGAACTTCACCGCTCTCAGGTGTCTCGAATCCAAGCATCAATCTCAACAAGGTCGATTTTCCGCAACCAGATGTGCCCGTCAGTGCGATGAGTTCGCCAGGTTTTGCGTGAATCGAAACATCCTCGAGGACTTTCGGGCCATCGGGCGAGTAGCGGAAATGAATTCTCGAGAGTTCGATCTCTCCCTTCAGTTTTCCGGGATCCACGCTGGCGGAAACCGTTTCCATTTCGGCTTCCATCAGAGGCTGCATTCGACCTGCCAGAACCGTCGTATCCAGGAAGCCAACGATGGTCGAGCTCAATGTCAGTGCTCCCCCGAGAAAGATGCCAAGAGCCGTATTGAAGGCCAGGAAGATACCGATCGAGAGGGTCGACCCGGCCGGGCCCTGATCCGTGACGAGCGGGATCGCGAGCATGAAGAGAATCAACGTGCTCAGCATCGGAATGCCCTGATTGAAGAGGGTCATCCCATCGACAACTCTTTGCACCTTGTTGGACAGGTTCAACTGACGGGCTACTCGCTCCATCCAGAGTGCAAATGCTCTTCTTTCCGCACCGGAAACGCGCAACTTACTGACCGCACTGATCAGTTGCACCTCGAAACCGAACAGTTCGCCCTCCTCTTCCATCAATTTCTTGGCATACCTTCGGATCAGAGCGCCTCCGACCATCGTGACGATGGCAACGAGGATAGCGATGACGATCGCCACAAGAGCCAATTTTGAACTGTAGTAAAACAGCAACACAACATTCAGCAGTGCCATGAATGATGTCATCAAGGTCAGCAGCGTCGAACCACTGAACTCCTGGCTGATGGCGTGCGCTGCGGAAACGCGTTGCAACAGGTCTCCCGTGGAGTACTTAGAGAAGAAGGAAACCTTCAGCCGCAGCAGGCGATCCCATATCGCCGATTGCGCATCGAAATCCGTGGTCACCGAGAGCCGGATGCTGACAAAAGCCTGGAATACCCTCAGCATCGTCATTCCCAGCGAAACAGCGACCAGCGCTCCACCCAGTTCTATCAGCAGTCTTGGGTTGGAATTGGGAATCGCATTGTCGAGCACGATCGCCATCGCCTGCGGGATGAGCATGCCCAGGACAGTGAGAAACATCGCTGCCAGGAAGAAGGTGGCCATGTCTGGAAACTTGTTCTTCAGGCAAAACGCAATCAGACCGAAGGGACTCTTCTCATTCTCATCAAGAGATCGGATCAGGACGATGGCATCCTGGTGCAACAGGGAAGCGGTTTCCTCACTCACCGGTGTGGAAGAGTCATCTCTGGGGTCACAGATCATGTAGCGACCCCTGGCATCCTGCAGGATCGCCACGGGTCTGCCGTCCTCGTTGAGGTAGCCGACCAGCGGGCCGACATCGCTCTTCCACCATTTCCCCCTGAACATGACCCTGCGGAACTGGATTCGAGAAGCACGGGTGATCGCCTCTGCGGGGTCGCTCAGCGTCTCGATGTCGGTCGAGTCTGCCATCGGCAAGATCTCGATCCCTTTCACCGACCCCACCAACTTCATCACCGAGTAGAGATCTTCTCCATGGATCGCGGGGGTCGATTGCGGATTCAAGACCGATGCCAGCTGAGCCAGGGCGCGTTCAGATTTTTTCTCCTCGATGGAAGTCCGTTGCCGCACCCTTTCCAGGTTCATCTCCCCTTCACGTGACCGGGCCTCTGATCTCTTGCTCTGGATGATTTCATGGAGTCGATACAGAGCATTCCAGGCGACATCCTCAGCAACCAGGGATGGGTCCATCACCTCGAACTTCATCTCATCCGCGGCCTCGATCCAGCTTCCTGCGGGAGAGAGCACCAGATCATCCTCGAACGACACACCATGGCTGCCGACAAATTTGCCTTCGCCCTGTCCGATTCGAATCCATGCTTCCTGATCCGGTGCCGGAGCGATCTTGTGGCCAGGAGAGAGCACCTGGCTGTCTCCAGGGATGACCCGCTCACAGGAAGCAGGAGGCGATCCAGAATCCAGCAGCGGGAAGATCCGGGACGCCCAGTTGCCGATCGCCTCGATCGCAGTGCGTCCCATCGAAGACGCGGCAAATTCGAGCTGGTCCCTCGGCAATTCGATGACCCGGAGGGATTCCTGGGAAATCAGCATCGCAGCGTGTGTTTCGGTGGCGTGCTCCGCCGGCAGTGAAAACAGAACATCGCCCGCACTTGTATTACAGATGAATCGGCGACGACCCGTGGCCAGAGAATCCTTTACATCGGTGGATACGACCTCACCCTGGCCGTCGATGACCACCCAGATCAACTCCGGATCGTTCAACAGCAGAGCAAGATGGCCTGAAACCACCCTGATCGTGCCGCTCTCCTCCAGTAGTTGTGATTCTGGATTCATCACGCACTCTCCTCCTTGAACTCGTCATCCAGCTTGAGGAGTTCTGCGTATGCACCGCCGGAGTTCCACAGTTCATCATGCGTGCCCCGCTCAACAACCTTGCCCTGCTCAAGTACGATGATTTCTGTGCAGTCCCGGATGGTGCTCAATCGGTGCGAGACGAAGATCGAGGAGCAACCTCTCATCCTCATCCGATCCAGCACCACTCGCTCTGTTTCCGTATCGAGTGCACTGGTCGCCTCATCGAGGATCAGTATCGTCGGATTTGTCACGAGGGTTCTTGCGATCTCGATACGCTGTTTCTGTCCTCCGCTGAGGTTGTCTCCACCCTCGATCAGATCCGCATCGAATCCGCCAGGTAATGCAGTGATGGTATCGAGGATCGCAGCATCTTCGCAGGCTTGCTTCAGATCCTGTTCCGGGACGGTGGAATCCCACAGAGTCAGATTGTCCCGAACACTGCCGCTGAAGAGCAGGATCTCCTGGCTGATGAAGGAAAATGAGTTCACGAACAGATTTCTGGGCAGTTCTTTGCTGGATATTCCATCGAAATAGATCTCGCCGCTCCAGGGAACAAGTTCTCCAGAGATCAATTTCGCCAGTGTCGATTTTCCCGAGCCACTTCCTCCGACGAGCGCAACTCGATCTCCCGGTTTGATGTGAAGACTCAGATCCTCCAGCAGTGGCGGCTCGAGCGGGTTGTAGCCGAATGAGATGTTCTCGACGCGAATCTCTCCCGAGAGGAAGGTCTTTTCATCATCGCCAGCATCCTGAGTATCCTGTGCCTGTCGTTCGAAGGGGTACTTCAGCACATCATCGATCCGGTCGAGATCGCCTCGCATCTCCTGGGTCATCGAGCCGAGATCGAGCAGATTCTCGACCGGCCCCAGAAACGAACTCATCAGCGATTGAAACGCGACGAGCATTCCGATCGTCATGACCCCGTCTATGACCCGGAAGCCACCCACGATGATGACGAGTATCGTCGCCAAAGCGCTGAGCATCGCCGGAAAGGTACTCAGCAGCACATTGGATACCTGCAGGTTTTGCTGTGCATTGATCGCCTTCGAGTAGTACCCCGACCACTTCTCATAGAATCCGGCTTCCAGACCACTGGCCTTGATCGTCTCCATCCCCTTGAGACCTGCCATCGCTGTACCTTCAGCTTTTCCGAACTCCTGCAGCACTCGCATCGAAGCCTCGATGCGGCTTGCGGAGATCCACTTCAAGATGAAAAAGTTGAGCAACGCGATGCAGATGCCGATAAAGGTCAGCATGACATCGTAGTAGAGCATCACCGTCAGATAGAGTGCCGCCATCGCAACATCGATGACGGTCTGAGCAAGGCGTCCCGAGAGATCGGATGCCAGGTCTTGATTCAACTGGCTCCTGTTGGCGACCTCACCTGCAAATCGCTGGACATAGAACTCATTGGGCAACTGCAGTAGATGCCACATGAACTGACTCGACAGCTTTATCGTCAGATTCAAGCGAAGTCTTCGCAGAGAATTCAATTGCAGGTACTTGAGACCAAGCCCCATCAGGATGGCGAAAAACATCGCCATCATGATGGGCCGTGCCCAGTCCGTTCTTTCTTCCAGGATGATCTCGTCGAGAAATACCTGCATCAGCACGGGGAAGAGGATCCCCGGAATCACCATCAGGAAACCGATGAAGATGCAGAAGGCGATGGGCAGTGCAGAGCCAGCCAATCGTTCCCCCACGGCCCGCATCAGGCTGGGTTTCTTTCCTCCTCGGGTGAACTCCTCGCCGGGACTCATCGCCAGCGCAACACCTGTGAAACTGCGCTCGAAATCTGCAATGGGAATCACCCGATGCCCCATCGCAGGATCATTGATGTAGGCCCTGTCATCCTTGAAGCCCTCGAGTACGACGAAGTGATTGAACTCCCAGAAGAGGATACAGGGCATCCTCTGGGCGCGCAGAGCATCGACGCTGGCCTTGATCCCATTGGCATCGAGACCGTAGCGACGGGCAGCGCGAAGCACATTGGCAGCCTTGCTGCCATCGCGCGAAACACCACAATTCTGACGCAACTTCGCAAGTGGTTCTATTCTGCCGTGATAGCCGAGGATCATCGCAAGCGATGCAGCACCACACTCCACCGCCTCCAGTTGGAGTACCGTAGGGGTCCTGACGCGTTTGTTGATCGCTCTTGCCATGTTGACCTAGTTACCACCGAGTTCACGAAGGAACGGTAGCAGGAACGTGATCGGTTTTCGGTACTCGATGGTGGCATCGACCGTGACCGTCATCCCTGAAGTGATCGAGATGTCCGGGCCCTTGCCCGATGACCATCGGTATCCACTTGGATTCTCTTCCACCGCTTGCAGGCTACTCCGAACCTCGATCATCGATCCCCCGGTTCCAAAGCTCATCGCCAGTTCTCGATTTCCGACGATGGCAGCGATGGAATCGGTCGAGCGTGGTACCGACGAAACACTGGTAATATCACCGACGATGCTGCCATATCTTTCTCGCTTGATGGTTGTCGGAGTGATGCGTGTCTTCATTCCAGGCTGGATCTTCTTGCCGTCCTTGACCGGAAAGTACGCCACTGCAACGAGCCCGTCAGGGCTTCCCGTGCTCTCGATCAGCCCGATCTGCTGCCCCTGTGTGAGCACCTGCCCCGGTGAAACGGTCAGTTCGAGCACCTTTCCCGAGTGGGGAGAGACGATGGTCGATTGATGAGAGTGACTCCGTGTCAGTCTTTGAAGGCGCCCCTGCGCCTCGGCCAGTTCGAGGCGAGTCCTGGTTGCTGCGGTCAACTCTGCCTGATCCAGCCTCGCAATCTGGACCCCGAGTTCTTCCAGATTTCTTTTCAGTTCCTCGATGCCATCGAGGCGAACCTGATGCTCGGCGAGGAACTTGAGGCGCTGGAACTCGATTTCCTGCTGCTTCAACTTCAACTCGGACAGGGCAACCTTGTTGTTCAGCAACTCCTGGCGCGTATCGGTGAGCTCTTGATCGTACTCGGCAAAGATCTTCTGTTCGGTCAAAGCCTCGAAGTCAGAGAGTTTCTTCGCCAGGAAGCCCCCCAGTACCTCGAGATCGGATTGATATTCGAGCATCTGACTCGATTGGCGAGACAGGTACCGGTCACCTTCTGCATGACGGTCAGTGGCCAGTTCGGTGTTGATCTCGATTCGCTTCTGATACCAGCTCCGCTTGGCCTCGATGAAATTCTTTTCCGTTTCAAGCGTGAATTTTCGCAGCGGTTCCGTGGTGGTAATCTTGGTTCTGAGTTCCTCGAGCAGTTCCTTCTCCACCGCCTCCTGCTCCGAGAGTTCCGGCTGGTAGACCTCCCCGAGTACCTGTCCTCTGGAAACCTCGTCACCGACCTTGACATTGAGTACCAGCAGTTGCCCCTGCGAGTGGCTCTGCAGCGGCACGATGCGTCCCGGATAGACCATGATGCCGCTGGCCTGCACATTGACGGGGATCTGGCCAAAGACACACCAGAACCCGAAACCGAGACAGCCGAGTCCGACCACCAGCAACGGAATCCAGTTCCGTCTGGGAAGCACCTGCAACATCGTATCCAGCTGTTCGGGTGTCGAGATGTGTTCGAGCGCCTTCTGGCGAAACAGAGTGGGCTTTTCGGTAGACAAGGGAACCTCCTCGACAAATTGAACTGAAAAACCGGTCAGTGCTTGCTGGCCCTTTCGAGCAGATATTCGAAGCGACGGCTAGCCAGCGACATCGCCTCCAGCACATCCGGATCGACGATCGAACTGTCGTCGTCCACCCCGGCGTCTGAATCTACCTTGCCCAGGGTGCTGACCGTCAGCGTCGTGTGGGTCAGGTGAATCAGCCGTTGAGCCAGACAGACACCGATCGCTCGATAGAATCGACTGGCAAATCCGGTGTCGTTGTGGAGTTTCGTCTTGAGTTCGGTGCGAGAGATTTGCAACACCTTGGTTCGCTCCGCGGCCATCAACGTGACCGCAGGAGGCCTCGAGTCGAGGAACGAAACCTCGCCAACGATCTCGCCAGGATAGATGGTCGCCAGTTTCTTTGTCGTATCGGTGATGGTGGTGACCGTCAGAGCCCCCTCGAGAACGAACCAGAGCGACTCGATATGGACACCCTCTTCGATGAGGATGTCGGCTTCCTGAAGCACGGTGGTCTGCCCGACGCGCACGAACCATTCGATATCTTGATCTTCGAGGACTCCAAGGATGATGAGGGAATTTCTCAACCGCACACCTCACTCCTCCATCGAATTTGCACCGCGACGAATTGACCAGAAGTACTGA
>QNYK01000105.1 GCA_003973385.1 Bacillota bacterium
CCAGATCGAGATCCTCCGGGATACGGTGCTGATCGATACCGTCGCCGGTTCCGACACCTCCTACATTGATCCAGGTCTGGCCTCGGGCAATTACGTCTACCAGGTCCAGGGAGTCTGTGGCGGCAATGTTGGTGGATCCCAGACGATCAGCGCCAATGTTGCTTCTTACGGTGGTGAAGCTCATGTGATCTTCGCCGTCGAGGGTATTGACCAGACCGACAGTGTCGCGGCACTCCAGGCTGCCCTCGATGCCAACGGAATCGGCTATGTGACCACCACCCTGGGCCCCGCTGCATGGGGTTGTCTCGGTAGCGACAGCATCCAGTGCGCGTGGATGATGACCGGCACGTGGCCCAACGATTACCGCATCAACGATGCGGACGGCACAGCACTCGCCACTGCCGTCGAGAATGAAGGGTGTCTACTTCGAGGCCGGAGACCACTGGGGATTCATCCACCTCGTCACTGCGTACGACAACTACGACGGAGTCGACCAGAATTCCGTGGTAGACGGTAATGACACCTTCTTGTCGATGAACGGTTTCGATACCGGGTTCGGACTCGATACTTCTGATCTGAGTGGAACCGCCTACAACCAGGCTGCCGCAGGCAATGACTACACCGATCAGTTCAATGTTCTTGCCGGGGCTGCCGGACCCAATGCCGGCCTACTCTGGAGCGATGCGGTAGCGGGCTACGGAACTGGTGCCTTCTACGCCACCGATGACCCGTTCGGAAATACCATCTCTCAATCGTGGGAGTTCGGTGGATTTGGCGGAGATCAGGTCGACCTGGCAGCGCGCTACATCGCAGCGATGTGCGGTGGCGCTCCTCCTGGAACCGGGTTCCAGCGAGGCGACGCCAACGGCGATGGTTCGTTCAATATCGCTGACCTGATCTTCCTGCTGGCAGCACTCTTCTCGGGTGGACCGGGTGGGGACTGCGGCGACGCCAATGACGTCAACGATGACGGCAATATCAACATTGCCGATGCCATCAACGGTCTTGCTGCACTGTTCAGCGGTGGTCCTACTCCGCCCGACCCGAGTCCGGGTGCGTGCGGTACGGATCCCACCGACGATGCGCTCGACTGTGCTTCTTACATAGCCTGCCCCTGATCGGGTGGGCACCGGGTAGTCCGGGTTGGTTTGCAACGCCCGGACTGGATGCACCTGTGCTGGATGCACACGGGGGGCCTTTCCCATACGGGGAAGGCCCCCCGTTCTTTATTCCATTCTCTCCAGAACGCCGACCTCGCTCTCCACTCTTCAAAAGACTATTATGGAACCAAGATCATTGCTGGAGTCGATCTCTTACTCGAGGTTCACTCTCGCAGTGCATGGGCTCGAGAATGAAAAATAATTGAGGGTTGCGATTCACCGATTCACACCGATAGGTGTGCCTTTGTGAACCTCCGGCGATTCATCGCTGCATCGGGAGTATCCACCGATGGTGTCGCTTTGAATGGCTCGGAATACAGGAAGTCGAGGGAACGAATGCGTAAGTTGTTCTTGATCGCAACCATGCTCGCTTTTTCCGCCACTGGCGTGTGGGCGCAAACGGGTGGAGACGAGTGTGACGTTGCAGATGTGATTACCATCTCCGGTTTCGATACCTACGCCATCGCGATGGACAGTACCACCGCAACATCAGGGTCCGATCCGGTCCCAGTGATCCCATGTGGTGCCTTCATCGGCATATTCAATCAGGACATCTGGTTCTCCTTTGTCCCGGATGCCGATGGTGCCATAGATGTCACCACCTGCGATCCAACAAGCTGGGATACTGACCTGGCCCTCTACGATGGTAGCGCAGGATGCGCAGCCCTCCTTGAACTCAACTGTAGCGGAGACGCCCCTGGCAACGCCGCATGCCAGATCTTCTACTCCGAGTTCGAGAATCCGACAGCGGTGTTCGCAGGAGTCACTTATTACCTTCGGGTCGGTGGCTGGAATGCTGTTGCCGCCGGAGTCGGCACCATGAACATGAATTTCTACGCCGTCGGAGCCGAAATCTGCGACGATGGAGCTGACAACGACGCCGATGGTCTCATCGATTGTTTTGATCCTGATTGCGCCGGAATCCCACCGTGTGGAGCCGAAGCCGGTCAATGCGACGACGGCGTTGACAACGATGCTGACGGAACCACCGATTGCTTCGATGTTGACTGCATCGGTGATCCGGCCTGCTTCGAGGGCGATGCCGCAACCTGTACCGACGGCGTTGACAACGATGCCGACGGAGCCACTGATTGCGCCGATCTCGATTGCAGCGGCATCGGTCTCTGCGGACCCGAGATTTGCGACGACGGATTCGACAACGATGGAGACGGTCTCATCGACTGTTTCGACGTAGCCGACTGTCTGGGAACCCCGGCGTGCCCCGCTGCCGGTAACGACGAATGCATTGTTGCCGTGGACATCCCCATCGCCGGTCCCGGTACCTATACCGTTCTCATGGATTCAACAACCGCCACTCTCGGTGCTGATCCGCTGCCAGGCATTGCCTGCGCAGTCGGGGGTGCGTTCGACAACGATATCTGGTTCAGTTTCACTCCCGACCAGGACATGAGTGCAGAGATTCACACCTGTGATGCGACCAGTTGGGACACTGACCTGTTGGTCTATGAAGATGCCTTCAACGATTGCACCACGATGACAGAGATCGCCTGTAACGGAGATGCCGGGATCCTCACCGGATGCCAGGCCTATTACAGCCACGTCCAGCTCGTAGGTGTCACTGCAGGAGTAAACTACAAGATCCGTGTGGGTTCCTGGGCAGCGGGTGCTTCCGGAGCAGGACAACTCACGATCAACCTTGTAGCAGTCGGCCCGGAGATCTGCGACGACGGTATCGACAACGATCTCGATGGTCTCATCGATTGCTTGGATCCCGACTGCAGTGGTTTTCCTAATTGTTTCGAGGGTGACAGTGTGACTTGCAGCGATGGTATCGACAACGATGGAGACGGCGCCACCGATTGCGCCGATGCCGACTGCAGTGGTATCGGTCTCTGTGGACCCGAGATTTGCGACGATGGATTCGACAACGATGGGGACGGTCTCGTCGACTGTCTCGACATAGCCGATTGTCTGGGAACTCCAGCGTGCCCCATCAGCGATGGAGATGAGTGCTCCATCGCCCTCGAGGTCTTCGACGGTGCCAATGCCATCGACACCAACCCCTATACCTCCAGTGCCGATATTTCCAACGCTGGACTGTGCCCGGCCACCTTCTTCGGTGTAAATGACATGGACGGCTGGTACCTCTACACCGCGACTGCCGATGCCTTTTACGAGATTCACACCTGTGACCCGGCTGGATTCGATAGCGATCTGCTCATTTACGACTTCACCGCTGCCGGTGGCGACTGCGCAAACATCCAGGGCAACGAGATCGCCTGCAACGGCGACTCCACTGTTCTTCTTGGTCCTTGCCAGGCTTTCTACTCCCACGTCGAGGTTCCGCTGGTCGCAGGAAATCAATACCTGATACGAGTTGGAGCCTGGGCAGGGGGTGGCGGTGGCACCGGGACTCTGAGCATCGTGGCGACGCTGTGTCCTCCGGTGCTTGGACTCGGTTTCACCAGTGATTGTGTCAGCGGTGATGTGACCCTGAACTGGACCGCCGGCACATACGACGCCATCGAGATTCTGAGAGACCAGGTCTTGATCGACACCCTCGGTGGCGGCGATACCACATACACCGATCCTGGTCTGGCTGCTGGCAACTACTTCTATCAGGTACAGGGTGTCTGCGCTGGCAACCTCGGCGCTTCCGCCACCACATCAGCGAACGTCGCCTCCTACGGAGGTGAATCAGATGTCATCTTCGGCGTCGAAGGCGTGGACCAGATCGACAGCGTCGCGGCACTTCAAGCCGCCCTCGATGCCAACGGCATCATCTACGTCACCACCTCTCAGGGACCGGCGGATTGGGGTTGCCTCGGCAGTACCGGCATCGCGCGCGTCTGGATGATGAGCGGTACATGGCCCAACGATTACCGTATTACCGATGCAGACGGCACGGCCCTCGCTGCGGCGGTCGAGAACGGTACCAGTGTTTACTTCGAAGCAGCAGACCACTGGGGATACTTCCACATTGTCACCGGATACGACAACTACGACGGAGTCGATCAATCTGCCGTAGTTGATGGGGATGACAGTTTCCTGTCGATGAACGGTGCCGATAGCGGTTTCGGACTCGATACCTCTGACTTGAGCGGAACCGCCTACAACCAGGCTGCCGCAGCCATTGACTACACCGACCAGATCAACGTTCTTGCCGGAACCGCAGGACCCAACGCAGCACTGATCTGGACCGATGCGGTTCAGGGTTACGGTACCGGGATCTTCTACGCCACCGACGCTCCCTATGGCAACACCATCTCCCAGTCGTGGGAGTTTGGTGGATTCGGGGGAGATCAGGTCGATCTGGCCGCCCGATACATCGCAGCTCTTGGCGGTGGCGGACCGGTAGGTGCGCTCTTTGGTCGCGGTGATTGTAACGCCGACGGTGGCTTCAACATCGCCGATACGATCTTCTTGCTGGCGGCGCTCTTTTCCGGTGGTCCAGCAGGCCCCTGCCTGGATGCCTGTGATGCCAACGGCGATGGTTCTGTCAACATCGCCGATGCGATCTTCAGTCTGGCATCGCTGTTCAGCGGTGGTCCCCCACCGTCTGATCCGGCACCGACAGACTGTGGCGTGGATGGCGACGATAGCGATACGCTCGACTGCGCAAATTTCCCGCCCTGCCCGTAAACCAGGCACAAGCGATAACAATGCGCCAGGGGGCCTTTTCCAGCAGGAAAAGGCCCCCTGTTCTATATTTCATCCCCTCCAGAAGGCCTACCTCGCACTCTGCCATTCTCATGACTAATATAGATTCAGGATCATCTGTGGGTTTACCTCATGCTGAGGTTCGACCTGCCGACGCTTGGGTTCGATAATGACAAGTGATTGAGGGTTGCGACTCACAGAGGCACAGCGACAGGTGTGCCTCTGTCGGACTCCAGCGATTCTTCGCGCCAAGGAGGTGTGCTCCCATCGGTGCCTGCTGGCAACTCAGTAAGCAAACGGGAAGTCGAGGAAGCCAATGCGTAAGTTGTTCTTGATCACAACCATGCTCGCTTTTTCCGCCACTGGCGTGTGGGCGCAAGGCGCAGACGAGTGTGACGTTGCAGATGTAATTACCATCTCCGGTTTCGGGACCTACATCGTTGCGATGGATAACACCACTGCAACAACGGGAGTCGATCCGCTCCCGGTGATTCCCTGTGCTGTCATGGGTGGTTTCTGGTCCGACATCTGGTTCGCTTTCGTTCCTGATGCAGACGGGGCGATCACGGCAACCACCTGCGATGCAGCAGGCTGGGATACGGATATGGCCCTTTACGATGGCACCGGAGGATGCGGAGCCCTCGTTGAAATCGCCTGCGACGGAGATGCCCCCGCCCCCTTCCCCCCGTGCCAGAACTACTACTCCTGGTTCCCGAATCCGATAGTGGTCACCGGAGGAAACACTTACTACCTTCGGATCGGTGGTTGGGCTGCTGCTTCCATCGGAACCGGCAACCTGACTCTCAATTTCATCGCCGTGGGAGGTGAAATCTGCGATGACGGCGCCGATAACGATGCCGATGGCCTCATCGACTGCGCCGATCCTGACTGCATCGGGGTCGGTCTCTGTGGGCCCGAGATTTGCGACGATGGATTCGACAACGATGGGGACGGTCTCATCGACTGTTTCGACGTACTCGACTGCCAGGGAACCCCGGCATGCCCTGCTGCGACCAACGATGAATGTGTCTCTGCTACAGACATCGGACCCATCATCGGAGCCGGTGCATACACCGCTTTCATGGATTCAACGAGCGCCAGTCTCGGTGCTGATCCGCTGCCAGGCATTCCCTGCACTGTCATGGGGCAGTTCGACAACGATATCTGGTTCAGTTTCACCCCCGACGTAGACATGGTCGCGGAAATTCACACCTGTGATGCGGCCGGCTGGGATTCTGACCTGATCGTCTACGAAGATCCTACCAACGATTGCAACTCGATGACCGAACTCGCCTGTAACGGAGATGCAAATGTTCTCCCAGGATGCCAGCCCTTCTACAGCCACATCCAGTTCTTGAGTGTCAGCGCCGGAACGACCTACAGGATCCGTATCGGCTCGTATGGGCTGGGCCTCAGCGGTGTCGGAACCCTCACCGTCAACTTGCAGGTCCCCACTGTGGAGATCTGTGATGATGGCATCGATAACGACCTCGATGGAGCCGTCGATTGTCTCGACTCGGATTGCTTCGCCGATCCGATCTGCACCTTCACTGCTGGAGATGAGTGCTTCGTCGCCATCGATGTATTCGACGGTGCCAATCCGATCAGTAACCTCCCCTTCACCACCAGTACCGATCCTCCTGTCGATATATCTCTCTGCCCTGGTACCGGAAACGGTGCCATGGCCTTTGACGGCTGGTGGGAATATGAGGCCACCGAAACCGCTGATTACTGGATTCATACCTGTGATCCAGGAGCCGTCGGATGGAATGACACCGACCTGCTTGTTTACGATTTCACCGCTGCCGGGGAGGACTGCGCAAACCTTGCGGGCAACGAGATTGCCTGCAACGGCGATTCATTTATTCTCCCCGGTCCCTGCCAGAATTGGTATTCCCTGATTGAACTTCCGTTGGTCGCCGGGACTAAATACATGATACGAATTGGTACCTACAGTACGTTCGTGGGCACCGGATCTCTGACCATCCAGTCGCTTACCTGTCCTCCGATGACCGGGCTCAGCGTCGCTACTGATTGTAACACTGGTGATGCGACCTTGAGCTGGGACGCTAACGCTTACGACTCCATCGATTTGATGAGGGATGGGGCACTGATTGCTAGCGTGCCTGGCAGCGATACCAGTTATGCCGATCTGGGTCTAGCGGATGGCAGTTACACCTACGAAGTACTGGGTATCTGCGCTGGCAACTTCGGTGGTGCCGAAACCGTGGTGGCGAACGTCGCCACCTACGGAGGTGAATCGGATGTCATCTTCGGTGTCGAAGGCGTGGACCAGATCGACAGCGTCGCGGCACTTCAAGCCGCCCTCGATGCCAACGGCATCACTCATGTCACCACCACACTGGGGCCAGCGGAATGGGGCTGCTTCGGCAGTGGAACCATCACCCGCGCCTGGATGATGACCGGGACCTGGCCCAACGATTACCGTATTACCGATGCAGACGGGGCGGCCCTCGCCACGGCGGTCGAGAACGGTACCAGCGTCTACATGGAAGCAGGAGACCACTGGGGATTCGTCCACCTGATCACCGCATACGATAATTACGACGGAGTCGATCAAGGGGTCCCCCCTGTCGATGGAGATGACTCTTTCCTGTCGATGAACGGTGCCGATAGCGGATTCGGACTCGATACCTCTGACCTGAGCGGAACTGCCTACAACCAGGCTTCTGCAGGCATTGACTACACCGACCAGATCAACCCTCTTGCCGGAGCCGCAGGACCCAACGCCTCACAGATCTGGACCGATGCGGTTCAGGCTTACGGTGCCGGGGTCTTCTACGCCACCGATGCTCCCAACGGCAATACCATCTCCCAGTCGTGGGAGTTTGGTGGCTTCGGTGGAGATCAGAACGATCTGGCCGCCCGTTACATCGCCGCTCTTGGCGGTGGCTCTCCTCCTGGAACCGGCTTCCAGCGAGGCGACTGCAACGGCGATGGTTCGTTCAATATCGCTGACCTGATCTTCCTGCTGGCAGCACTCTTCTCGAGTGGACCGGGCGGGGACTGCGGCGACGCCAATGACGTCAACGATGACGGCAATATCAACATTGCCGATGCCATCAGCGGTCTCGCTGCTCTGTTCAGCGGTGGTCCTACTCCGCCCGACCCGAGTCCGGGTGCGTGCGGTACGGATCCCAGCGACGATGCGCTCGACTGCGCTTCTTACACGGCCTGCCCCTGATCGGGTGGGCACCGGGTAGTCCGGGGTTGGTTGCAACGCCCGGACTGGATGCACCTGTGCTGGATGCACACAGGGGCCCTTTCCCAAGCGGGGAAGGCCCCTCGTTCTTTTCATCCACCCCTGTTCTTTTCATCCACCCCCGGTCTATTGATCCACTGACCATCGCAACCGCAACCTGATCGTTGCTTCACACCGCACCACTGGAGTTGTCCGGGAGTTCCGACGATTCCCGATGCCTCTCGACATGCCGCTACTTGACAGCAGTCTCTCGTGACATTGCTGGCACAAACTCACCTGCCAATCGAAAAATTGAGTCGGACGGGTTATCCTGACCGGTTATCCTCCTGTCAGTGTATGGCCACACATTGACTTATTATCCGGGCAGCCATTCACCAACTGACGAGTACGACTATCAGGTGCTGACACGGTGACAATTTATTGAACGAGTCCGCAGGAAACTGGCTATCCATGACCACTGCCAACCTTCGCCCACATCTTCTCAACATCGCGCTAGTCCTGTTGAGCCTGTACCTCGCCTCGACTGCATGCTGGTCCCAGGGG
Organism: Bacillota bacterium; assembly: GCA_003973385.1. Taxonomy (GTDB): domain Bacteria; phylum Planctomycetota; class UBA8108; order UBA1146; family UBA1146; genus QNYK01. The sequence goes on from QNYK01000105.1 coordinate 8,548, forward strand.
ATTCCCAGATCGTACCTGACCGGTCCCATCGGCAACGGTGGCACCTCTACCCTGACGCCTGCGGATCTGCTGGCGGGACCGGTGCCGCTTCAGGGGTCATCTGCTCTGGGTATCACTCTTGTCGCCGCACCCAATCCCTGGGGCGTAGATGCGGTGATCGTGGTCGACATTTTCTCGCCCCAGAACTGGGTCTACGACGCAGTGACGCTCGCGCCGCTGGCCACTGTCCCGAACCCTTCCCCTGCAGGATCGACGACAACAGGGATCACCACCGACGGAGACTACCTCTACTGGGGAGTCTTCTCTGGCGCCGGAAATAGCCAGCTCTGGCGCAGCGAAATCGATGGGGGTGCGCCTTCCCTGATCGGTTCGATGGGCCTCCAGGGCGGCGGCTTCGTCGGCGGACTCGCATGGGATGGCTCGACCGGAATCTGGGCGGTCGACATCACCGGGGATCGATACGATCTGATCTCGCTGCTCGATGGCAGTTACCTGGGGGCAAGTATCTTTCACCCGGATGGAGGGGGTTCCGGAAATGGCATCGCCTGGCGATCAGACTGTGGCCGCCTGGAAGTTCCGCACGGGCCCGAAGGCGCGGGACGAGTCACCACCATCTCGACCACCGATCCCCTGTCAGGAGTGGCACTGGCTCCGATGCAAATCGCTGCAGTAGGATTCTTCATCAACGGCATCGAGTCGTCCAGATCACCAGCGGCTCAGTTGCTCGACCCTTTCGGAGTTTATTCGATCTGGATCGTCGACAACTCCACTAACTCGCTATCCGTGATTGAAGGCAGGCAACAGTGTCCCCAGCAACTTCCTGGCATCATCGGGCTGGAGTGCCTGGCGATGCCGGATACAGAGATCTCCGTGAGCTGGCAGGCTGATCCCTCTCTCGATAGTCTCGAGGTTCGTATCGATGGATTACTGGTGGCGCTGCTGACTGGATCTGAAAGTAACTGGAGTGGTTATCCAACCACGACACTGGGAGTGGTGACGGTTCAGATTTGCGGCAATACCCTGGATTCATGGACGCCAACAGAGAGTTGCGAACTGGTGACCCCTGGCTGTTCCACGGGATCGATCCACCTGTCCCATCTGGCTCAACCGAACCTGTTCGAACCGGGAACGCCACTCTGTGGCAATGGAACAGGGCACGAAGCTCAGTCTTACTGGCGCATCTACGAGGCGTGCGAGTCCCCCTTCTCGCTCGACGACGGGATGGGGATCGAATCGGTCCGGGTTGCCGTCGAGAACTCGGACCCAGGCCCCAGCTTCACGGCACAGCCCGTGGTACTTCGGCTCTACTCAGACCCCGATGGCGGATCGATCAGTCCGATCAGTTCGCTGGAATTGATTCATGAACAGGAATATCTGATCCCCAGAGTGGTGCAGCGTCACTTCTGCCTCAATCTCGAGACGCCGATCGACCTCACCTGTGATCTCCGGCTGGTCGTGGAACTGGCATTGCCCTACGGCATCCTCGATGGGCACCTGTTCCTGCTCGGCTCCAACTCTTCTGCCGAATCGGAAGCCAGTTGGATATCCGCTGCTGCATGTGGCAGCGCGGAACCGACGCCGCTGTCCGACCTCGGGTTTCCGGATGCCCACATCGGCCTGGATCTGATCGGCAATCCTCGCTCCTACCCCTTCATCCGGGGCGATATCAACACGGATGGGCTCCGTAATCTGACCGATCCAATCGGACTGCTCGATACACTGTTCGTCCCCGGGACGGCAGCGTTATTGTGCCAGGATGCCGCAGATTGTAACGATGACGGGTCGGTGAACCTGGCAGATGCGATCTATCTGCTGTCCTACCTGTTCATACCTGGATCCCCTCAACCGGCCGATCCTGATACCTGTGGCGCCGATCCAACGGCTGCGGACCCGTTGAATTGTGGTTCTTTTTCCGGGTGCCCTTGAAATCGGCCGCAATTTGCCGTGGTTCTGTTGCCAATGCACGATCACGGTCCTTGACCCGGCCCAAACCACCAGTAAATTCGTACTATTGGGCTGGATCGGTCCGTTCTGTGAGTTGTGAGTGGTGTTTGCGAGATATTGTCCTGACCGCTTCGTCACTCTGACAGTTCGGATGATTTCCTGAATTGTTCCGATTTTTCGTTTCTTGATCATGAATATTCGCGGAGCCGTCAATTCAACAGGGATGAACTTCATCCCGGGCTTCGCAAAGGAAGGGAATGGGTCGATGCGTCTTCTTCTTGTTCTGGGCTTGGTGGCCACCATTGCGATGCCCACCGTTGTATTTTCACAGCCCGCCAATGATGAGTGTGCTGGTGCGGAGGTCATCCCCTTCAATACGGGTGTCACTCTTCAAGCGATCGACACGACTACTGCAACCACAAGTGCAAATCCTGTCACGGGAGCACCGTGTGCAGGGAGTGCCATCGGCACCTGCGAGTTCGATGTCTGGTATAGCTGGACGCCAGGAACGGACGGGCTGCTCGAAGCATCTCTCTGTGATCTGGTCAACTTCGACTCCGATCTGCTGATCTACACCGGAGGCTGCGGAGTTCTTGACGAAGTCGCCTGTAATGGTGACGGTGCCGGATGTGGTGGTTATACATCCTTCGTCGCAGGTTTCGAGGTGGTCGCTGGTACCGAGTACATCATTCGCATCGGAGGCTGGGATGCTGCCTCCAGCGGTGTTGGAGATCTCCAACTGACCTTCAGTGAGTTGCTCCCGGTCTCGAACTTGCTCTGCACTCCCGACCAAACAACGGGTGTCAATGAAGTGCTGGTGACCTGGGACGAGAACGTTTTCTACGACAACATTAGCATCTATCTCGATGTCGTGGATCCGGCCAACCTGATCGCAACGCAGCCTGGAGGCGGATCCGGTTCTGCTGGATCGTTCCTTTACAGCCCTGCAGCAGATGGTGGTCACACCGTCATCGTCGAGGGGGAATCGGGCGGCACCTTCGCACCGACCGTCTCCTGTACCTACTTCTTCTCGACGCCATGCCCAGCGACCACCGGACCCACTCTTGTTCCGGTTGCTGCCAACCTCCCCTTCGGAGGAGCGGTCTCCTGCAATGCCGGTGGACTCCATGCTGATAACAGCTACTACCGTGCATTTGACCTCTGCAACAACTACGCGGTCACCGACAACATCGATGTCAAGTGCATCACCACCGTCTTCAGTTCCAATCCTGCAGCGGGGGGAACTCAGCCGGTAAGAATCCGTCTGAGCATCGACATCAACGGTGGTACGGTTGGACCACTCTCAGCGATGAACCTCGTATACGAGGAAGAGTTCCAGGTTCCGACAGTCCCCAATGAACTGTTCAACTTCGTGCTCGGAACCGGTGTCGTCGATCCTGACGGCACCCTCGCCGGGTCCGCATCGACGCTGGTCGGCTGCCTCGATGGGGAGACTCTCGTTGTCGAGATCTTCACCCCTGACGGACAGGCCGCCGGGCACAGCCTGTTCATGGGGATTCCCGATCCTGCCCAGACCAACCCTGCAACCGATCAGATCGGCGGCAGTTTCATCTCCGCACCTGCGTGTGGACTGACCGAACCTCTGGACATGGTCGACCTCGGCTTCCCGACCAATATATGGGTCATGGATGTCGCCTGGGATGACGCAGGAGATTGCGTCTGCGGCGGCGGAGTCGCCAACCTGATCTGCCAGCAGACCCCTGGTTCAACCCAGTGGGATATGACCTGGGATCTTGTAGGCCCCATCGGGTCCTTCGAGATCGAGGTCGATGGCAACATCGAGGCGACCCTCGATGGAACCGAGACCAGTTACCAGACCCCTGCGTTGACCGCCTACGAGGTGCAAGCGGTTTACATCACCGCATACGATGGCCCCAATGCGACCGGTGCCATCATCAACTACGCCGGTTGTAACACCAACACGGCACCGGGTAACAGCTGGTTCGAGGGTGCTGAGGCGATCGCCATCGGGGATACTGATTTCAGCATCACCAATGCCGTTCTCACCACCGGCCCCGATATGGATGCTGCCGTGTGTGCCATGAACATCGGTAACGATGGCATCTTCAACGACCTCTACTACTGCTTCACAGCAGGATCCACCGGTGAAGTGCTGGTCAGCACCTGCGGTGGAAACACCTTTGATACCCGTCTTGCCGTCTACACCGGCTGTGGCAGCGACGATCCTGCTGGTGTGATCATGTGTAACGATGACGCTGCGACTGGTGCGACAACTCCTGGCGGAACCGCACCTGGAAGCGGCAATCAGGCCTGCACCAACTTTGCCGCCGAGTTGACCTTCGAAGCGACCCAGGGTGAGCAATACCTGGTTCGAGTCGGCACCTTCAATCAGGCAGGCCTGGGTGACGGTACGCTGACGATCAATGACTGCATCCCTCCCGGAAATGCGGACAGTAGCGTCGACTGCAGTGCCGGCGATGTCACTCTTACCTGGACACCGAACCCGAACTTCGTCTCGATGGAAATCACGCGAGATGGCGTTTCGATCGGTAACCCCGATCCAGCTGATTCTTCCTTCATCGATATCGGAGTCGCGGACGGCACCTATGTCTACGAGGTCAGCGGAGATTGTGGCAGTGGAGGAAACCCAGCGGTTCTGGATGTTTCGGTGCTCAACTACACCGATCAGACCGACATCATCCTGGCGATGGAAGGACTCCAGTCCAACGGCAATCTCGGCAATATCGACAGTGGAGCGGCGCTGCTTGCAGCGCTCTCTGCAAATGGTGTCAACGCCGGTCTCGTGAGGAGCTCGATACTGGACTACCCCTGCGTCTCGAATGCCCTGGTCGAGAGAATCTGGACGATGACAGGAACCGTGCCGTTCGATTACCGCATCACTGTGGCCGAGGGTGACGCCCTGGGCCAGGCCAATATCGATGGTAAGCATGTCTACTTCGAGGGCGGAGATCACTTCGGCTACCAGCATGTGGCGTCCCTCTTCGATTCTCGTGACGGAGTCGATGACTCGACCTACGACACTGGAGACGGAGATGACTCCTTCACCGAGATGAACGGACTCGACAGCGGCCAGGGTCTCGACCTCAGCGGCTACCAGGCAGTGGCCTACAACCAGGACCTTCCGCTGGATAACGAGTGGACCGACCAGTTGACTCCTGCCACCGGTGACGGCAGCGGCCCCAATGCTGCTGCGATCTGGGTCAACAGTGACGATGGCCTGCTGGGTGGAAATGTGCCCAGCCCGGGTCCAGAGGGCACCTACATCACGGCAGTCTTCTACAACACCGATGATGGTGGAAAAACCATCAGCAGTGGCTGGGAATTCGGAGGTTTCGGTGGAGACCAGGCGATCCTCGCCCAGGACTACCTCGCTGCATTCAGCGGCAGTGGCCCCATGTTCAAGCGTGGAGACAAGAATCAGGACGGTGGCTTCAACATCGCTGACGAGATATACCTGCTCGCAGCTCTCTTCTCTGGCGGAGCCCAGTGCCTGTGCCCGGACTCCTGCGATGAGAACGACGATGGGTCTGTGAACATCGCAGATGCCATCTACGGCCTCGCTGCTCTCTTCTCGGGTGGCGCAGCGCCGCCCGCTCCGGGTCCGAACACTTGTGGTGAAGACCCGACTGACGATGCGCTTCCAGATTGTGACTACGACGAGAATACTTGCTAGCGTAGTCGGGTGCGAATCAGCAGTGTGTCAGCCGACAGGGTAGACCACTGAAACACGCCGAGGGGCGGTGGGAGATGAACTCTCGCCGCCCCTCGGCCCTTTCAGGATGCTGCAAAGATCTTCCGAAGAAGAGTGTTCGTTTGTTGGCATTGCGGTCAGTTCCAGTGCCAGAAGCACCCGCAAGAAGTAGAACTGGCGAATTTTCCGACTTTGGCTCCGTTGCGAGGACCAGCTGATCGCCTTACGATGGAGTACTGGATGTGTGTGCTTTCCCCACAGTTCCTCAACAACCATCGGGACTGCGATCCATCACCGTCTCGCAGGAGGTCAATGTCATGAAATCCCTGTTACCGGCCATGGTTATCCTGGCTGCCATCACCTCAGCACCCTGTTTGCTCCAGGGCCAGATCGTGATCAATGAAGTTCGGATAGACCAGGGAGGCACCGACACCGACGAGTACTTCGAACTCGCGGGCCCCCCGGGCACTACCCTGACAGGCCTCATGTACATCGTGATCGGCGACAGTTCTGCAGGTAGTGGCTCGGTAGAAGCGGTCATCAATCTGTTCGGGCTGACGATACCCGCCAGCGGCTATTTCGTTGCTGCCGAGGCTTCCTTCACCATCGGATTTGCAGACTTCACCACCGACCTCAATTTCGAGAACAGTGACAATGTCACCCATATGCTGGTCGAAGGTTTCACGGGTGCAGTCGGTGACGACCTCGACACCAACGACGATGGGGTTCTCGATTCGACGCCATGGAATGCCATCGCCGACGACTTCGCTCTGCTGGAAAATCCCATCGACCCCGCCACCGGCAACACATCTGCCGGAGAACTGGTCTACAGCTTGAACACCATCGGTCCGGACGGAACCTTCACCCCGGCTCATGTGGTGCGATGCCCCGATGTTTCAGGGGATTGGGAGATTCTGCCCTTCGCCGATCTCGGTGTCCCCTTCGATACTCCAGGTGCCAACAACACCTGCCCTGAAGATTGCGACAACGGCACCGACGACGATGGAGATGGAGATGTCGATTGCGCCGACGCTGATTGCACCGGAGACCCCAACTGCGCGCCCCCGCCTCCCAACAATGATTGTGCAAATGCGGTGGGCCTGATCGAGGGAACATACAGTTTCAGCACGCTCGGATCGACGACCGATGGACCGACCAACTGTGGAGGTAGTCTGCTCAACGATGTGTGGTTCCTTTACGATGCTTCATGTAGCGGCATCGTCACATTCACCACCTGCAATAGTGCTGACTTCAACCCGCAGATGGCCATCTATCCGGGCACAAGCGCTTGTCCACCTGCTACTGGTTCGGAAATCGCCTGTGATGCGGGAAGTTGCACCGGCTCGGGTGAACCAGAGATCTTCCTCGATGTCATCGCAGGCGAGACATACCTGGTCCAGATCGGTGGGTTCAACGGCGAACGCGGCGATGCAGTTCTGACCATCAGCTGCCCACCTGATGACTGCCATCAGTTCCCCAATCCGAATGTCGAGTACCAGGGCTTCGTCGGCACACTGGCGAGCAATGCTCCTGCTGCACCGATCACCGATGCGGTCCCCACTTTCGATCTGATCGATGTCACCAATGGTGGCCTCATCTCGGACCTCGATGTCTCGGTAGAGATCAGCCACGCCTTCATCGGCAACCTCAATATCGACGTGGTCGCTCCTTCGCAGACCCAGATAAGGCTTTACCAGAACGAAACCAACTCTGACGATGACATGTTGCTCATTTTTGATGACGAAGGAGTGGCCTACGGCAGTGACACGACCTGGAGTGGTGTTCGGATGCAACCGTACGACCTTTCCCAGGGAACCGGATCGCTCGCAGATTTTGACGGAGAACCCGCCAATGGCACCTGGGGACTGATCATTGTCGATATCTTCAATGGCTCTGCTGGAGGCACACTCGATGAGTGGGCCCTCTTCATCAGCCAGCCTCTGGAGATTCCAGACGGCACCTCCTTCACCGAAAATGTGATCGCGGTCGATCCAGCCGATACCACGGGGATTCTCGACATCGATATCGACATCGACATCACCCACGCTTCGACCTCGGACCTCGAGGTCGACCTGGTTTCACCGCAGGGAACCACGATCCGGCTGCATGACCACGCTGCTGGTTCCGACCTGCTGGGCCGTTACGACGACGCCAGCGGCGTCAACGACGGCTTTGGCAACCTGATCCCCTCTGGCCCCGGATCGCTGTCTGACTTCGATGGAGAGACCCTCGGAGGCGACTGGAGCCTGACCGTCGCAGATACAGTGGCAGCCACGGCCGGCACCCTCAACGGCTGGGTGATGCAGGTCTGTCCTGCAGTGTGCCTGGCACCCACGGACCTGTTGATCACCAGCGATTGCGCCAACAGCGAGGTCGTCCTCAGTTGGATCAACGCCGGCACCTTCGACGGCATCGAGATCGACCGGGATGGAGTACCTTTCGCCACCCTCGCAGGGACCGAGACTGCACTGGTCGATGCCACCGCCACCGATGGACTTCACAGTTACACCGTTCGCGGATTGTGCCCCGTAGGCGCGGCTTCCGTCGAGGGCTCTGTCGACCACTACTCATACGATGGAGAAGACACCATCGTCGTGGCGCTCGAGGGGCTGTTCGACGGAGGTGACACGGGCAGCAACGATTCAGGTCAGGCAATTCTCGACAGTTTGCTCGCGGCTGGAGCCAACGCCCGCATGATCCGGACCCAGATCGATGAATACGCCTGCTTCGATCCGCAAACGGTGACCCAGGTATGGATCGCTTGTGGCACCTATCCGACAGACTTCAACCTCTCATCGGATGAGGCTAGCCTCATCGCAGACCTCGCAGCTGCCGGAGTCGCAATCTACTTCGAGAGCGCCGACCACTGGAGCTTCCAACATCCCGTCTCCTCCTTCGATGATCGAGATGGGGTTGCAGAGCCGTACGCGCAGGACGAGAACGACCTGTTGACATCGCTCGACGGTACCGACTCAGGACTTGGAATTGACATGTCCGGTAGCCAGAACGTGAGCTACAACCAGGATTCCAGCGGTAATGATTACAACAACTACCTGATTCCTGCCTCGGCCGAACTGGCGGGCGGGAACGCAGGGCTGGTGTGGCAATACGACGACGCCATCGGCAATCTCGATCCGAATCTTGGTGTCACCACCGCCTATCTCCCTGCCACCGGAGCTCCCGTCATCTGCTCCTCCTTCGAACTGGGAGGACTCGGCACCGCTGCGGACCGAGATGCTCTGGTCGCTGCATACTACAGTTTCCTCGGAGGTGCCCCTCCTCCTGGAGGTGGATTCCAGCGAGCAGACTGCAACGCCGATGGCAGTTTCAATATCGCAGATTCGATCTTCCTGCTCGGCAACCTCTTCTCGGGAGGACCTGCCGGCAGTTGTACCGACTCCTGCGATTCCAATGACGACGGCACCATCAACATCGCCGATGTGGTATTTGGCCTCAGTACTCTCTTCAGCGGTGGCCCCAACCCACCCGATCCGTTCGGCGACTGTGGCGAGGATCCGACCGCTGATTCGATCGATTGCGTCGAGTACAACAACTGCCCCTGATTCTTCAGATCAAGGCGTAATTTCTGAATCCGCTCGGCGGGTGAGGTTCACCAAGGACCTCACCCGCCGATTTTGTTTCGTGCTACGATCCCCGGTGAGGGTTGATTCGAGGGGAAGGAAGTGACTTGGGGTCAGCGGACCACTCCAGCATCGATGGCAGTACCCGAGCAGGATCACTGACGGGGGTGCTTCTGATCTCCCGCGTACTCGGCCTCTGCCGCGATGTGGTGCTGGCGATGTTGCTCGGTGCGGGGCCCGCCTCGGATGCGCTGCGCGCCGCCCTGAAGATTCCCTCGATGATCCGCGACTTGCTCGCCGAGGGAAGCATCTCATCCGCCTTCATTCCCGCCTACGAACAGCAGAAGGTCGACGGAGGAGACGAGGCGGCACACCGATTCTCGCGCGCGGTACTGACGCTGCTGCTGATCGGCACCTCGGCGGTGGCCATCGCACTATGGCTCTCGGCATCGTTCTGGATGCAGTGGCTCGCCCCTGGCCTGGAAAACCCCGCCCTCGGTGTGAAACTGTTCATCGAACTGCTGCCGTTCCTGCTGCTGGTTCCGCTCCTTGCAGTACTCAGGGGACTGTTGCTGGCGAACGATCGCAACCGCTCCGCAGCGGCCTCGCAGGCGCTCCAGAATGCCGTCCTGGTGACGGTAGGCGTCATCATGTGGAACACCTCCGTCGGTGTCGAAGAGGCCGCCAGTGGCTGGATCAGGGCGTTCCTGGGGGGTGCTGTAGCGGCTCTCGTCTTGCTGGCCATCTCGGGCTTCAAGACCCATCCGATGCCTGTCCCGACGATGCGGATTCGCGTCGCAGGAATCGGCAGATTCAGTGCCGATCTATCGATCCAGTTGCTGTCGGGCTCGGTCGTCTATCTCAACTCGATGATCGCCATCCACTTCGCATCCAGCATCGGAACCGGCGCGATCACTCATCTCGACAACGCGTTTCGCTTTCACTTCTTGCCGATCGCCTTGATTGGCGTTGCCCTGGGAACCATCGCAGGTGTCGACGCATCTCGGCTTGTTGCCCGTCAGCAATCGAGAGTACTGGCGATGCGCATCGGCAGAAATCTACGAAATGCGCTCTTCATCGCCGGGCCTGCGGCAGTGGGACTGTCGATCCTGGCCGAGCCCCTGCTCCGGCTGCTGCTTCAGCACGGCAAGTACAGTGCCTCGGACACCGATGGGACGATTTCTGTATTGAGGGTGTTCTGCCTGGCGATCCCGCTGGCGTGCCTCTGTCCAGCACTGATTCGAACCTCGATGGCGATGGGGCACAGATGGTTACTGATCTGCTCCTCGGGCGTCGCACTGGCAGTCAACTGGACACTTCTCACCGCGCTCGAGGGGCAATGGGGAGTCCCTGGCCTCGCCTTCGCCTCGGTCATCTCGACACTGGCGAGCTGGGCGATTCTCGAGGCAGGCTTACGAAGACGCCTCGCTCTTCCAAGGATGCGCTCGAGCGCTGTACTCGGAAATACTCTGGTCACGCTCGCTGTCGCTGCCAGTACCATCACCGTCTCGATGCTGTGCAACTGGGGGATTTCCGATTCCTTCACCGCTGATCTATCGACGCTCTTGATCGGGATTCCCCTCGGGATGGTCGTCACTGTGATCACGGGTCGGCAACTGTGTGCCATCGAAACGCAGGCGCTCGTGAGGTTGATACGCGCTGCATCGAGTGTCTTGCGACGATCCTAGGTCAGTTCGAGAGCGTCGTGGTCTGCTTCTGACCGGGCCAGACGGGGGGCTCGGGAATTGCCGTCGCGGGTAGCGCACGCTTCTCCAGCAAACGTGGTCCAAGTTCAACCTTCGAGAGAATCCTGGCAATCTTCTTGCCCGCACTTCCATCACCGTACGGATTTTCCATCCCGGCCAGCGAGTCACGGAAAGCAGGATCGATCACCCGTTCGATCCCCTCGATGATGGCACCGCGATGAGCCGGGACATCTACAATGCAGCGGCTCCGTTCTCTACCTTGCTGTCGCCTTCCCACGTTCAGGCAAGGCAATTGCAATGCAGGAGCCTCCATGATGCCGCTCGATGAATTTCCGATGATGGCACGAGCTCTCGCAAGCAGTGCCCAGTAGATCCTGTGATTCAGATTGACGAAGATTCTCGAATCCGAGCGACGGTCACAGAGTTGCTGTGCGCGGTCTCGGATTGTTCGGCTTCCGGCATCCGAGTTGGGAAAACAGAATACCAACGGCCCTTCGACCTGTTCGATCGCATCGAAGAAAGGGTCGCTCTCGATGGAGACCTCTGCATCGAGTGTGACCGGATGCCAGACGACCACCAGTGGCTTCTGATCGGCGATGGATCCGAGCGTTGATCTGACCTCCTCAGAATCAGGAGGGTCATCATTTTTCAGATGATCGATGCTCGGCGCCCCCACGCAGTGAACTCTCCACGGCTCTTCACCAGCCATCAACAATCTGCGTTTCGCAGTGATCGTTGGAACCAGATGTACATGGGCTACCGAGGTCAACGCCTGTCGCACCGCATGATCCACGGCCCCCTCCGACACCTCGCCACCTTCTATGTGGGCGACCGGAATTCTCAGAGCCAGCGCCACCGATGCGGGGGCCAGCATCTCGTATCGGTCCGCCATCAGGAGCATCAGATCTGGACGCTCCACCGAGAGGATCTCGGTCAGCGAAAGCACTGCCAGACCGATCGTCTTGGCCATACCTACATCGGAGTCGCTACTGAGCAGGCACTCGATCCGATGCTGAACCTCGAACCCATCTCGTTCGATTTCACCGACCGTCATGCCGAACTCTGGAGACAGGTGCGCACCCATCACGGCAAGACTCAGATCGATCTCTGTATACTTTTTCAACTGTCGCAGTGGCGAGGAGAGGTGACCCCAATCGGCTCTGCTGGTGGTCAGGGCCAGAATTTTCCGGGCACTCCTCACTCCTCCGCCTCCAGATCGAGCCAGGTCGCCCAGGTGCCCGGTTCAAGGCGACTCTCGACCACCCAGGCGCGAACCCACTCCGTCGGCGAGACCCCTACTGCCTGACCATGCTGAAGCACCTGCGTCTGCTCCAGGCAATAGTGCGCGACGGTGTAGCACCAGGCACGGACCTGCTCCTTGGTGCTGGTCGATCCGATCACCTCGATCTCCCGTTGCCCGAGCGACGAGAGCCCTCGCGTGACCAGGCCACGGGTGCCGTCGGTGGCTTCCCACAGCCTGAAATCGAGCCAGATTCTCAGCGGCAGTCGATCCTGCGTCATCGCCTTGCACGATTCCTCGAACGCAGACCAGGAATGGATGGTCGTGGATGAGTCCCAGTAGACTCCGGCTGCTCCGAAGGCATTTCCGAGCACCTGGGTGACCCGGGTCAGAAGCAACGCTCTCTGCACCGAGAATCCGATCTCCTCTGTATCGAGCAGCGGTGCGTCGAGAGCTTCCTCCGGTCGAGAAACCTGAATCGGCTCGGTAGATTCTGCTTCGGCTACCACACCCCGGGATGCGGGTGAATCGGCCGCGTCCGAGGGCTCGCAGATGGCGATCATGTGAGACAGGTGTCGGGAAAATTCTTGCTTCGCCTCGGGCCAGTACCAGGCGTTCTCGATCGGTCCATCGAGGAGATCCTCCGGGATGGGTTGGTTCCTCCTGGAGACCTTCACCACCACGCCCGCGACCTCTGCGACGGTGGTATGGCCCTCGTCGGAGAGACGAACGATGGTGTCTTCCCCGAGCAACCCTCGCATCAGATCGCCAATCTCGTGGACCTGATCCTCGGTTCGGGAATTCAATGCGAGAATGGCGATCAACGGTGGGAACCTCGACCTTCGAGCAGAATTCGATCGAACAACCGGCCGCTTGTATCGTAGGCCGAGATCTCCATCTGCGAACCATTGACATTCACCATCAGGAAATGGTGTCCCACCCGCTTGTTGCAACTGAACCAGGTCCTGTTGGGCGCAAAGTCCTCCAGGCTACCTCCTCCACCTCCAGTCGTGATGTATATCACACCTTCACCTGCACCCACCGTCTTCCTGTCACGGATCGGCCAGGTTCGCTCGTACACATGGATGTGACCGTTGAAAACAACATCTACATCGTGCTTCTCATAGATCGGCACCAGGTAGTCCTGGACGGGAGGGAATCCCTGAGACGAGAACCCCTTCCAGGTATCTCCATAGTCGTTCTCATCGGATGTCCATGCCGGATGATGATGGTAGACGACCTTCCAGGTCGCATCGCTGGCAGCAAGTGCTGCATCCAACCACTCCACCTGCTCGGAGTTCTTGCTGATCGGCTTGTTGGTATCGAGTACGAAGAAGTCTGTATTTCCCCAGCGGTACTGATAGTAGTACTCAGGCTCGGGCATCTTGAAGTAGTCGTAGTAAAGCGCAGCGTTCTGTTCATGATTTCCGAGTGTAGGAAACATCGCATATCGCCCCAGTATCCCCTTGGCGGCTGCAAAGAACTCGTGAACCCACTCACGCTTGTTGCTCCCCGTTCCGACAAGATCACCGCAATGGACGATGAAGTTGGGTCGGTATCCCCAGGCCAGATCGCTGACTGTTTTTGTCACCTCCGGGTTATTCTGGGTATCCCCCACGACAAGAAATCCGAACGCAGTATCGAAGTCTGAAGCGGTCTGGAAGGTGAGTACTTCGCTCGCTACCGCTTCCGGTTCATCCTGGCCGCTGTCCCGCGGCTGGGCGCTGACCCTGTAGAAGTAGGGTGTTCCCGGCTGAAGATCGGCGAGACGAACATGGTGTAGTTTTGATTCGCTGGACGTGACGCTCATCCCCATCTCGGATGTGGTTCCAAACTCGACGCGTGCGAAGGTTGTACGAGATGTCTCGAAGCAGACGGTGATTTCATGCTGGGTGGCCCATTGCAGGTACGGGGCCACCGCCATCGTCAGCGGTGGTCTAGGTGGATCTGATTCCACACAATTGGGGCGCTCCATCGAGACGCTTTTCACCTCCGCAGCAGTGAGCGCGCTGGTCCACAGCCGCATGTCCTGCATCGTTCCCACATGGGGATGGTGCTCGTTGTCGTCGTAATACGCTCCGATGACGAGAGGTGCTCTGTCCGGGTAGAGAATCGCTCCCGACTGCAGATCGCTTTCGCCGGCCAACTGCCCATCGAGGTAGATCTTCATCTTCTCGCCATCGTAACTTCCTGCGAGGTGATGCCATTTCCCCAGGTCCATTCTCGTTGTTCCCTCGAGGTAGGTCATCATTCCGTCGCCGTCATCCGACCCAACGCTGGCGAGCCCGAGGCAGGGTGCTCCTCTCCTGGTACCCAGCAGCCAGCCCTTCTCGAAGCCGCCATTGTCCTGGAGACAGCAAAAAACCGATCCCCATTCCATCACCTCTTCCAGCACGACCCAGCAACTGATCGTGAATTCCTTTTCTGGGAGATACTCCATCATCTCCTGGTGATTACGGGTCAAGAGCAGCATCCCCCGCGCTCCTCCACCCAGGAGCAACGGACCGCTGCCTCCATCGGCAAGATTCAGATCTCCGGATAGCTTGCCGTAGATCTCTCCATCCCTGGAACGAACCTCGCCTTCATCCGAAACGAAAGATGGTCGGAAATCCCAGCGCAGATCGGCACCCGGATGATCCGTAGCCTCCGACATCGCTGGAGTCAGCATGCAGCCGATGAGCGACACAATGTACAGCGACAGCCACCGTGAATTGTTCATGAGTACTTCACCTCCACAGGTCATATGTCCACATTGCGAGATCAGGCTTGTTTCTCAATCACGCCACCAAGTTGAATGGTATTCGACCCAGATGCAGCATCAATTGTTACACCTCGATTCAGTTAGCGGGGTTATCCTGACAGCAGAAGGAGCCCGATGATCCACTCACACCTGTATCCTCTCGTGCTGGTCACACTGATCCTTGGCAGTAGCGCTGAACCGGCAGTTGACCTCGAAACCGCATCCGTCATGGTCACCGACAACTACCCCGCAGGAGTCGCCTGGTGGGGTACCTGGGAAGGTGCCAGGACGGAGGCAAGCCGCAGCGGGAAGCCGATCCTGCTGCTCTCGGCAGCCCCCCAGTGCCATGGCGTGCCTGGAATCTGGTGACCCGGCAAGCAGGAGATGGACCGGAGTCTCTGGTCCGACCCACTCGTCATCGACGCATCTCGAAAATTTGTCTGCGTTCGACTGGCAACTTATGAAGATGCCGTCGAGGGCAAGTTGCTCGAGGGGATTTATAGCAGTCGCTCAGGACAGCTGGAGAACACGGTTTTTGTGATGCTCGCTCCCGATGGTAAGACCCGGCTGAGTCGATCGGGCCGCAGCCCGAGGATGGTATTCGGTGGTGCCGCTGGCTGGGAAGGAACCGTTCTCGCGCTCGAGATGGAACACCTCGCAAAAAGTCACCCGCCGCCGAAGAAGCCCGAGTCCTCGACAGGCCCTGCGCTGCCGGTGGCCAAGGATGTTCGTCGCGCCGTCAACATCGCTGCCTGTGATCGACTACCCCTCGTGATCAGCGGAGGACTCGATGATGAACAACTCCAATCGCTCGCAGCCATCGGCTGGACTGAAACCTACATCGGTCGCTTCTGCTGGGCGTCCACCAGTGAGCCGTCGCAATTGAAGGCCGTGGGGATCGACAAGCCGAGTTCTGGAATCTGGGTCGTGCAGCCAGACAATTTTGGGCTTCAGGTCGAGGTGATCGCAAAATTGCCCGCCGATGCCGACCGGGATAGCATCCGGAAGGCTCTCGATCGGGCCCTTGAGACGCAGCGACCCGCTCAAAAGAGCACACGCACACATGTTCGGCAGGGAAAACGGCTCGGCAAGAACTGGGAATCAGAGATCCCTGTCTCCGATCCAGGAACCCCACCGCCGGGTCGGGGGAGTCAGGGCCGTCCGCCAGCAGACCGAACCAGGCCATAACGCCGCTCAGTAGGCGTAGTCGTCCTGAAAGGGTTCCAGGGTTGTCGATGCACGGCCGCCGTGCCAGCGTGCGATCTGCGACAGGTGCGCCAGATCGTGGGCAACCCAGGCCAGCAGTAAATCCCCGGCTCGCAACGCTCCCTGCGGGTGGTGCTTTTCGCTGTGCCAATCCGGATCGTCGAGGGCACGCAACCAACTGAGGGAGCGTTGCCGTTCATCCTGAAAGAGACGCAACAGTTCCTGCAGAGGTCTGTCGCGATGTCCACGCTCATCGACCCAACCCTCGGGATCGATGGCGGGCCACTCTGCACACGGATCATCGAGCAAGAGTTTGATACGGGCACGAAAGTCCTCTCGCTCTTCATCGAGCAAGTGGCCGAGAATCTCCGTCAAGGACCAGCGGTCGGCATCGTGGCGCACCTGCGCATCTTCGTCCGAGACCCCTTCGACCATCGCAGTGATTGCGCCAAGACTCCTTGCCAGTTGCGCCGCTGCAACTTCCTGAGGCGGATGCACTGAACTCATCGCTGCTCTCCCTTCAGCAGTCCCTCCAGCCGCCCGAGTGCTGCAGGACCGTCGGCAGCCCGAGAAACCAGGTTCTTGAATCCAGCGGGAAGCATCTTGTTCGCGTCCATCAACTCGAACTGCTGCCACAGTGGTTCCCAGAATCCTGCCAGGTTCGCCAACACTATCGGTTTCTTGACCAGATCGAGTTGGTTGAGCACCAGCATCTCGGACAATTCCTCCAGCGACCCGAATCCCCCCGGCAAGGTGATCACACCGTCGCAGCGCTCCCACATCATCTTGCGCCGCTGCTGCATATCTTCGGTGATGTGAATCTCGTTCGACTTCTCGTATGTGAGACCTCGTTCATGGAAAAAGTGAGGGATCACCGAAACAACACGAGCACCTGCATTCTGAGCAGCGCTGGCGAGAGCCCCCATCGACCCGATGTTGCCTCCTCCGTATACCAGTTCGTGTCCGGCAACACCGATTGCGGTCCCGAGCGCCGCGGCGTCATCGCGAAAACTCTGGTGGGCTTCATCGCTGGATGCACAGTAGACCGCAACTCGCAATGGACCTCCTCAATGGTTGGTTTTCCTGATTCTCCACTGGTCGATGGCCACCGCCAGTATGATAATGTGCCCTACGATGATCTCCTGAACAAAGTTGGGCCATCCGACAGCAGTACATCGATTTCTCAGCACCGCCATCAGTAGTGCTCCCGCCAGTGCTCCTGTCACGGAACCCTGCCCGCCGGCAAGACTGGCACCGCCGATGACGACGGCTGCAATCACATCGAGTTCTATGCCCACCGCACTTGTCGGATCCCCCACAGTCAATCTTCCAAATAGCATCACACCGGCCAGTCCTGCCAGCAGCCCAGCAAGTGCGTAGATCACGACCTTGGTCTGCTTGATCCGAACACCGCATAGACGAGCGGTCAACTCGCTGGATCCGATCGCAACGGTGTGTCGTCCCAGCACCGTCCATCGGAGTGCCCAGGCTCCCAGCACCGTGGTCGCCAGCAGTAACCACACAGCAGGTGCGAGCCACTGTCCATCGGCGACTGGCATCACCCAGTCAGCGATCTCGGCGGTGAAGGACACTCCGGCAGCATCCTCGGGGCGTACCGACTCGTTGGCCGCAACCCACTTGGCGACTCCTCGATAAAAACCCATTGTCCCGAGAGTGGCGATGAAGGGCGGCAGTCGCAGGCCGACGATGAGAACCCCGTTGTAGGCACCGCATAGTGCTCCCGTTACCAGAGCTGCGAGCACGCCACCGATGGCTCCCCATCCTGCTTCCACTGCCAGCGCTGCACTGACCCCGGAGAGTGCGATCACCGACCCCACCGACAGGTCTATTCCCGCCGAGATGATCACCCAGGTCATCCCCACTGCAGCGAGGCCAACCACGACAGTCTGGGCAGCCACGAATTGCCAGGTCTGGAGAGTCATCGGCTGATCCGGGGCATAGACCCAGAACAACAGCACCACCACGACCACCGCCAGGAACGGAGCGAGGGTACCGATCCAGTGACCCGGCAGAGTTATCTTCATGCTGCACCCTCTCCACCCACGGCACGGACCATCAACGAGTGTTCGTCCCACTGGTCAACGGCGCGAGAAGCCCCGAGTTTCCCGCGGTGCATCACCTGGATCCGATCGCAGATTCCCAGCAACTCCTGCATCGAGGAGGAAACCACCAGCACACCCTTACCCGCTGCTGCCAGTTCTCCAATCCAGCGATAGACCTCCGTCTTGGAACCCACATCGATGCCACGTGTTGGTTCATCGAGAAGCACTGCATCGACATCCAGATGCACCAACCTGGCCAACGCCACTTTTTGCTGATTGCCGCCGCTGAGTGATCGAATCGGCTGCTCCGGTCCCCTGGTGCGAATTCCGAACTGCTTGATCTGCACCTCGACGTCTTTGCGTTCCTTCTTCAAGCCAAGAATCGAGAAGAAGTGACGCCCGGAAGACGCACCCAGAGTCAGGTTGGTGGCCACCGACAGATCAGTGGCGAGTCCCTCTTTTTTTCGATCCTCGCTGGCGAATCCGATCCCTGCCCGGATGCTTCGGTTCGGATCAGGTCGATGAGTCTTGCCCTCGAAACGAACCGATCCAGACGCGATGCTATCGAGTCCATAGATCCCCCTCAGCAACTCCGATCTGCCCGACCCGACCAGGCCTGCGATGCCCAGAACCTCTCCCCCGTGCAGGGTCAGTTGCGCATCCTTCACCCCCGATCTCGTGTTGAGCCCCTCCACTTCGATCAGTTCCTTGCCCTTGTCCCTGGCAATCCTTGGATACATCTCCTCGAGGCGTCGTCCGATCATCTGGCTGACCAGTTCCTCCGTGGTTGTATCGGAGATATTTCCCTCTCCGACCACCTCGCCATCTCGCAGCACGGTCCAGGTATCTGCCACGCTCTGTACCTCTTCGAGGAAGTGGGAGATGTAGACCACCGCACGGCCATCCTTGCGCAGCCGATCGATCACCTCGAACAGGTGCTCGATATCCTGTGCTCCAAGGCTACTTGTCGGTTCAT
This sequence comes from Bacillota bacterium, assembly GCA_003973385.1. Taxonomy (GTDB): domain Bacteria; phylum Planctomycetota; class UBA8108; order UBA1146; family UBA1146; genus QNYK01. The sequence goes on from QNYK01000105.1 coordinate 27,698, forward strand.
CGAATACGATGACGGGGGCATCGTGTACCAGAGCTCTGGCGATCTCGACGAGTTGTCGGTCAGCCACCGACAGCCGTGCCACTGCAGTGGAGGGCTGGATATCGTTGCGCCCCAGAAGAGACAGGGAGGAGATGACCCGGTCTCTCATCCGTGCCGGCAGGTACACACCAAAAACGGAAGGCTCTGCTCCCAGCAGCAGATTTTCCTCCACCGTGAGGTCTTCCACCACCGCAAGTTCCTGATGCACCATGGCGATGCCACCGTCTCTTGCCTGCTGTGGGTTCGCCGGTGAGAAGGGCTGTCCGGAGATCCGGATGGTGCCCGAATCAGCTTTTTCGACGCCACTGAGGATGCGCATCAGCGTCGACTTGCCGGCACCATTTTCTCCGATCAAGGCTCGGACCTCTCCCGCCTCGACGCGCAGGTGGGCACCGGAAAGTGCAACGGTCGCCCCGAATGCCTTATCGACGGCTGCCATCTCCAGTAGTGGAGATCGTGTCACTCGCCGAGATACTTCTTCAGGGGAGGATAGAGCAGATCGACGATTTGTGGATCATCGATGTTTTCACCGGTGACGAGTTTGGCACCAGTATCGACCAGCGTCTCGACCTCTTCACCTCGTAATACCGCGAGCGCAGTCTTGACCCCCAGTTCCCCCATCGCGACAGGATCCTGAACGACCAGCCCGTGGATCTCGCCTGCTCGCATTCCCTCGATCAGCCCATCGCTGGCGTCGAAACCGACCAGGAACACCCCACCTGCCATCCGCCGGGCGCGCAGAGCCAGCAACATTCCGAAGGTCGCAGATTCGTTGGAACAGAAGATGCCGACATAATCACTGTCCGCCTCGAGAAGGTTCTCTGCCGCATCTCGCGCGCTTTCCCGCGTCGATCCGGCGTAACGTCCGGGGTCCACCACTTCGATCCCCTGTGCGGACTCGAGTATCTCGACAAATCCCTGTTCTCGCTGGGTCGTGCTACCTGAGCCTTCCTGGTACCTCAACACCAGCACTCTCCCCTTTCCACCGGTCAACTCCACAATGCGCCGCCCGGCGATCCTTCCCCCCTCGACATTGTCCGTGGCGATGTAGGACGCGTAATCAGTTCCGGCAATCCCCTGGACACCACTGTCGATGACGATGACGGGTGTTCCCCCTCTACTGGCTGCAGCGATGGGAGAAGCGAGTGCGCGGTCGTCGGCGGGGGCGATGACGATGGCGCTGATTCCTGAGGCAACAAAGTTCTGCACCAGATCAATCTGCTGGCTCTTGTCGTTTTCCCGTTCTGGCCCGCGCCACACCAGTTCGAATCCTCCGATCTCCTGACGAGCTTTTTCGGCTCCGGCGTGGATCGATTTCCAGAACTCGTGGCTGGTGCCCTTGGGAATCACGGCGATCTTCGGGGTCGAAGTGGTCACGCTCGCCGTGCATCCGGCGACGAGCAGTGCCAGCATGACCCAGAGATACCTGAAAAATAATGATCGAGATCTCACCAGCTGGCTCCTCACTGAAAGTCGATTCTGCCTCCCGAGTATCCTGCATGAGGTCTGCCGCCGGTCAAGGTGGGCCCGCTCCCCGAGCGCAGAGAAGCGTGATATCCTCCCTGCTTCGAATCATCATGGAGGAAGGAGCCCCGATGGCACACGCTGGTCGTCTGGCAGGTAGAAACGCTGTCATCACTGGAGCGGGCTCAGGGATTGGTCTCGCCATCGCTGGCCGCTTCGCCGAGCAGGGTGCCCATCTGGCACTGCTCGATATCAATCCCGAGAGTCTGGAAGCTGCAAGAGCGCAGTTTGCCAGCGAAGGCACCACGGTCGAGGCGATCGTCTGCGATGTGGCGCGAAAAGACTCCGTTGCCGAGGCGTTTCGCAGGATCGACGACACCATCGGTAGTCCTCAGATTCTCGTCAACAATGCGGGCATCGCCCATGTCGGAAATGTCCAGAATACCGAGGAAGAAGATCTGGACCGACTATATGCCGTCAACGTCAAGGGCGTGGCATTTTGCGCACGTGAAAGTGTGGGAAGAATGCTGGAGCGATCCGGGGGCGTGATCCTCAACCTCGCATCCATCGCCAGCCACATCGGACTCGAGGATCGCTTCGCCTACTCGATGACCAAAGGGGCGGTGTTCACCATGACTCGCTCCATCGCGACCGACTACATGAAGCAAGGAATTCGCTGCAACTGCGTCGCCCCCGCCAGGGTCCACACACCCTTTGTCGATGGCTTCATCCGCGACAATTATCCTGGCCACGAGCAGGAGAAGTTCGATGAGTTGTCGGCATATCAGCCGATGGGACGGATGGCCCGTCCCGAGGAGGTGGCGGACCTGGCTCTCTTTCTCTGTAGCGATGAGTCTGCCTTCATCACGGGTCACTCATTTCCCGTCGATGGCGGCGTGATGGTGATCTAGGAGGATCGATGAAACTGTTTCGATTTGGAAAACCTGGCGCCGAGACTCCAGCAGCTGTGCTCCCGGATGGCACTCGCGTCGACTGCTCCGCCTTTGGCGAGGACTGGAATGAACAGTTCTTCGGCTCGGGTGGATTGTCACGACTCTCCGCCTGGATCGAACGGGAAGGCCCCTCTGCTCCCCGAGTGGCGGATGATGTTCGGATTGGCGCACCCATCTGCCGCCCCAGCAAAATCGTCTGCATCGGCCTCAACTACCGCGATCACGCAGCAGAAACTGGAGCGGAACTCCCGGCAGAACCGGTGATCTTCTTCAAATCCACCACTGCCATCGTGGGACCCGATGACGATGTAATCCTCCCTCCAGAGAGCACCAAATCTGACTGGGAGGTGGAGTTGGCCGTGGTGGTGGGTGCCACCCTCAGCCATGCAGACCGCCAGACTGCGGCCAACGGCATCGCCGGTTACTGCCTTCACAACGACCTCTCCGAGCGAGAATTCCAGCTGGAACGCTGCGGGCAATGGGTCAAGGGTAAGTCCTGCAATACCTTTGCACCACTCGGGCCCGAACTGGTCACCCCCGACGAACTGCCCGATCCGTTGCACCTCGACATGTGGCTCAAGGTCAACGGAGAAGAACTGCAGCGATCAAATACGCGGGAGTTACACTTCGATGTTCCGGCGATCCTGTCCAGCGTCAGCCAGTACATGACCCTGCTCCCTGGCGATGTGATCTCGACCGGCACACCGGCAGGAGTTGGACTGGGACTCGATCCGCCACGGTTCCTCAAGGCAGGGGATGTGATGGAGCTCTCCATCGAGGGACTCGGATCCCAGCGCCAGGATGTGCGCGCTTTCTATCAGTGATGGGAGGAAGGGGGGGGCTCACCTTCATGTACTTCGATCCCGACCAGAAGTCCGGCTTCATCGTGCTGCTGAACGGGAACCGAGGGGAAGAGGGATCGACGAGGAGATCCTGGAAATCATGAACCGGGCGATGACCGCTTCCGAGTGACCCGCCAGAACCCTGCACTTCAATCCTGATGAAAGATCTCTTCGAGGGACAACCACCACTCCCCTGCTGGTCGATCTTCCCTCGGACGCTGCATCGGCTCGATGATATCCCACCACTCTCGCATCCGTGGTGATGCGGCCAGTTGCTCCATCCGTTGCGAATACTCCTCATCCGGACCGTGATACTCGAAGTAGCCGAACAACTGATTTCCGTCGAGAAAGATCGAGTAATTGCGAATCCCCGCCTCGCGAATCGCCGACTCGATCTGTGGCCAGATCTTTTCGTGACGGCGGCGATACTCCGCGACCGATGAGGGATCGATTCCGATCACCTGTCCAAAGCGTCGCATCGTCCTCTCCCTCCTCAACTCCGATCGAATTGTCGGGACGATTCAAGGATGGATCAACTCCTGGAGCACAAGAAAATCGGGTGAGTGCGGGACTCCCGCACTCACCCGAGATGATTCACATGAGCACACCGCTTCAGTTACACGACAGGTACTCGGCACAGTCGAGTGCGGTACCGTCCGGATCTGCACCGCAAGCGCCGCCAAAGGGCGCAGGGGGAGCGGATCCACCCGAGAAGAGGTAGGCGAGCAGGTATACGCCGTCTGCAATGTTGGCCAGCTCATCGTCATTGGTATCCGCAGCATCCATGCAATTGATCACTCCACCGAGGAACAGCGCATCCAGCACCGTGATGGCATCGGCCAGATTGATGAGTGCGTCGTCGTTGACATCGGCACGCACAAATCCACCCTCAACCGGTGTCAGGGTGATGATGCCAGCGACTCCGGTAGCACCGAGAGCCTGAGAGTTCACCACCACGACAATCTGCACGGGGGGGCTACCGAGACGGTTCGAGATGGACAGGGTCGTGGTCACATCTGAAGTCGATCCGATCAGAGCACCGGGGACCGTGTCGTAACTGGCGATGGCCAGTTCGATGGCAGAATCGAACTGGATGGTCTGGATACCCAGGAAGCTGTAAACGCAGCCACAGGTGAATCCATCTGCGAACAGGCCCATGTCGAGGAAGTCAGCACCGGTGCCATTGTTGAGGTCATCGATGACCTGTGCACCGACAGCGCCTGTCACCGTCAGCACCGACGGATCGTGCGAAACGCCGAACGAGAAACCCTGCGTATCGTTTGGATAGCCCGCATTGGTCGCATCCTCCTCCAGCGTGAAGGAAGCCATGACGGTGGCGATTCCGTTCGAAGGTGGGAATGCCACCGTCTGGTCCACTGCCGTGAGGATGAATCCGGATGGAGTGAGGGTCACGACTGCTCCGGTTGGAATCACACCGATCGCTACTCCCGCATCGGTGGAGATGATCGACTGCACCACCGGATTGCCGAGTGTTTCGGTGAATTCCAGCGCACTCGTCACGGTCCCGGTTGTACTGGAAAATACTCCCGGCAGGGATTCGTAGTTGATCGTCAACAGCGATGTCTCGGTGATCATCTGGATCGTTTCTGCGAAAGTAAAACTGTAGACGCATCCGACAGTGATGCCGTTGGGGAAACTGGACGCTTCGAAGAACTGCGGACCAGCACCGCCGTCGAGAGCCGCTACAGGTCCCGCCGGGGCAGCGCCGATGGCCGCGAACAGATCGGGATCATGACCGAGACCAAACGAGAAGCCGGCGGTATTGGTCGGGAATCCGGGGTTATCAGTGAACTCGGTCGCCGAGATCATCGTCTCGAACTCTGCACCTGATCCGCTGTATCCTCCGACAACATCTGCAGCCACGAGACTGAACCCGCCACTGAGCTCCACAATCACTTCGCAATTCACTCCGGGTGCCTGTTGAGTGGCATCGCAGAAAGCGACCACGGTGTAAGAAAAGATGCCAGGTGATGTAGAACTGTCGACAAACCCGGTTGCGGTTCCCGGCAGAGAATCGATCACCACTCCATCGCGATGCACGAAGATCAGGGTGTAGACGTCGCCATTGACCCACGAGAGTATCACCTCGGTGCCAGCACCCTGGCTACAGACGAGTCCAGAAATCGGTTCACAGACGCAAGCAGGATCACCGATGCAGTCCGGATCCTCGCAGTCGGTGAGACCGTCGAGATCGTCATCGGTGCCGTTGGAGCAGTTCTCGGGAGGGGGAGGCGGAGTGGCAGCACCGATATCGAGCGTTCCGGTGCCCGATGCCGCATCATTCCAGCCTCCGAGCCGGATGAAGTATTCCGTGCCTGCGGTCATCGTCATCTCGACCAGACTGGTGAAGCCGCCGCAGCCGGCAGCATCGCCATTACAGGCGACCTGGGTCAACGAAGCACAGTTACCCGAATAGACGACGATGTCAGAATCGAAGTTGATGCTGTCACAGGTACTGATGGTGTAATCGCCACTCTCGACGGGAGTGTAACTGAACCAGATGTCGCTGGTCATCTGTCCCAGGAATGTTCCCGGGCAAGTATTCGAATCGAACGGATCCGCACTCTGCGTGGCAGTGGTGGTATCGACAGGATTGGAACCGAACACTGCGACCGAGGCTGACGCACACTCGTCTCCTGGCGCCGCCGGAATACAGGCCGGATCGGTGGCACAGTCTGGATCCTCGCAATCGATCAAACCGTCTGCGTCATCATCGGTACCGTTGCTGCAATTCTCGACCGGCCCAGAAGGGGTGAGATCGAGGATCAGTGCTCCCGGACCTGGATCACCATTTCCCGGATGAGGCGTGCCCCAGGCTCCGATGCGGAACCAGTAGACATCTCCTGCGTTGACATCTGCGGTGAACTCTGACCAGTACTGCTGGCAAACAGACGATGGCAGCTGGTTCACATCCCCGTTACAGGCGACCTGGATCAGGGAAGAGCAAGAACCGGTGTACATCACCAGGTCCGTATCGAAACTGCCCGGCTGGCAGGTCGAGACGAACAGGCTGCCCGATTGAGCAGCAGTGTAGGTGAACCAGATATCTCCGATCATCGACCCGAGACCCTCGGTGCAACTAGCAGGGTCGGGGAGCGGATCGGATCCGGTCGTGGCACTGGTGCTATCGAAAGGATTTTCTCCGAGCAGCGCAGCCTCTGCCGAAACGCATTCATCGCCAGGTGGCGGAGGTACACAGCCAGGCGAGGCGAAACACTCCGGATCCTCGCAGTCGATCAGACCGTCCCCATCATCATCGACACCGTTGGTACAGTTCTCCACTGCTCCACCGCCGCCTCCAACGAAGGCCACATCCATCTGACCCGACCCCGTGGTGCCTTCACTCCAGGAAGCAACCCTGATCTGGTAGGTCAATCCGCCACTCACGGGAACATCATTGATCACCGATGTGAAGTTTCCGCAACCACCTGTATCGCCGTTACAGGCGATCTGCAGCAGGGATCCGCAGTCTCCCTCGTAGACGAGAAGATCCGTATCCCAGCTGGCGATGTCACAGGTACTGACGGAGAGAAGTCCATCTTCTGGCGGTACGTACGAGTACCAGACGTCGTTGCCGACATCGCCCAGAAAAGTTCCGCTGCACTGTCCTGAATCGCCAGCAGGTCCACCCGTGGTGGCGTTGTTGCTGTTGATGTCGTTGAGCCCGACGAAAACCGGAACTGATCCCGAGCAGTCATCATTGGCAGGCGGAGGCCCGGGAGGAGCCTGGCCACAGACCAGTTCTGACATTCCAACGGCGATCATGGCAGCGGCCACCTGGTCCGCATCGCTCTGCGTGAAGACATCACCGGGACTGCCTGTACGAGGATCGTTGGGACTCGAGTTGAGCAGGTCTGCCGCAGCCTGGTTGATGAAGGTCTCAGCCTGCGGAAAGGCAGTGCCCGCGGTCATGTATACCGTCAGGGCTCGGAAATACACCGCAGCCGCCTTGGTCAGGCCGATCGGCGACACGGTCTGCCCGTTATAGGTCTTGCCATCCACGAGCATGCTGTAGGAGTGATTGAAGACTCCACTACCGATGTGGACACCACCGTTATCGAAGGGTCCACAGGCGTTCTGATTGTAGAGCGGGTCGGTGGTACTCGGTGGATCGTTGAAACACTCGGGAAACCACAGGTCCCGGATGGCATTGAGACTGGTTTGCTCTCCCATGCGCCAGCGTGTCGATCCATCATTGCAGCCGGTTCGCGCGGAGTTGGGAGTATCCTGTCCGCCACCAGTGGTGCCGCCGGGCCAGGGCGTTCCTCCGGGTGTGCCGACAACGGATGTATTTCCATTCCACAGATCTACAGTTTCTCCAAAGATATCGGAGTACGACTCGTTCAATTGCCCGGGCTGATTCTGATAGATCAGGTTGGCAGTGAACTGTGTGAGGCCATGGGCAAACTCATGAGCGATCACATCGTCGGTGGCGAGTCCGTTGCACAACGCAATCTGATTCCCATTCCAGATGGCATTGGGGCAGATGGGGTCATTCCAGTGCACGGTGGCGGTCAATGTGCCACCACTTCCATCGAGAGCATCGCGCCCGAGCCCGTCGAACAGCAACCGGTAGAAATCTCCAGCAGTATCGTACGCCTCATCGATGTCGGTGTCGCCGCTGGCGGCCGAGCCTTCCGATCGGGCAAGGTTTCCAGGAAGTCCACCGCCACTACCGTCGTAGATCTCGCGAAAGCGGGCGCTGTGCACTGCTGGCCAGTGGTCGAGGAGATCGCCACTGGCGGCATCGATCAGCACATGTTCTGCGAGCATCTCCGATCCCTCGACGACAAGGTGATGGGCAAGAATCGGCACAGGAAGAAACGGATCCCCCCACCAGCCCGGGTTCACGATGACCAGTTCGGCATCGGCAGTTTGTACCAGTACATGCTGATCGAGATGGGCTTCAGCAAGGATCAGCGCCTCATCCAGCGACACAGATGGTGTCACTGACAGCTTTTTTGGCAGCCTGAAGAAGTCTCCATTGATCGATCGAGGCGTGCCATCGGGAGAAAGGTGAACCTTGATCACACCAGAAAACACCTTCACACCCAGATGAACCTGCTCGAATGTGTGGTGAATCATTCCCAGCGAGCATCGCTCGGTCCTGGTGATGACCAGTTCGCGTTCAGGAAAACGAATGCCGAAGGAATCACCGTGATATCGCAACGCCTGAAATGGGTCACCCAGGTCCGGCTTCACGCCCTCGGGAAGTGGAAGAGCAGCTCCTCCTACCCCCGCGACCATGTGGATCTTGCCATCGATGGGAGTCCGACTTTCCACCACTCCATCGGTGATGGACTGGCTGAAGGCTGTGCCGACAACGGCGAACTGTATCCAGAGAACTGCCATTGCGAAGACTGCTCGCATTGGTGTCCCTTCCCCACGGACCTGCTTGAGCAGGTCAGACCAGATCCCATCGCCCTGTTGCAGATGCACAGGAACTCGAGAGGACCATCTCGGAAATATCAGAAAAAGCCCGTCGAGAGGGTGCCGATGTCTGCTCAGATCGGCCGACGATGGCACCCACCCTACTTCTCCGATGGTAGCCACGGAGGGCTCAGATCGCAACGAGGGTCTTTTTCGCCTGGTCGCCAGGAAGTTGCGTCCAGGGGCGGAATTCGGGAACGGATGCCGGATTTGGCACCGGACCTCCGCAGTCGGATCGGCAACCCGGTCGCAGCGAAAAAAGGGCTGTGAATCGTTCGAGATCCACAGCCCCAGGTCTGGTCATCGTTGGGTTATCTGGTTGTCAGTCCAGTTGCATGCTTCTAGGAACAGGAATTGAAAATCACGCAGCTGAGAGTGCCCGGCGTCGGATCTGGAGCGCATGTTCCCGTGCCGGGGGGCATCGGGCCGCTGATGAAGAGTGCCGAGAGCATGTAGACGCCATCTGCGATGTCCTTGTTCTCATCGTCATTCGCGTCACACGCATTATCGCAATTGACATTGCCTCCGAGGAACAGAGCATCCAGCAGAGTGATGGGATCTCCGATGTTGAAGCCGCCATCGTCGTTGCAATCGCCGCGGTCAAAGCCACCTGTCGCCGTCAAGGTGACGGATCCAGACTGCCCTGACATGATCACCGACTGTCCATCGACTACCATCACCAGCGTGACTCCACCTGGACCCAATCCCGCCATCGGAGTCAGAACGGTGACCACGGATGAGCCCGGTGTCGATCCAGCCAGAGCGCCGGCTTGAGTCTCGTAGTCGACCGTTGCCGCCTCGGTGGGGGAACCGAAGGAATAGGACGAGGCGCCCTGGAAATCGTAGATACAACCGACCGTGATTCCATCGTTGTAGATTCCAACCTGGAAGTACTCCGGTCCCTGGCCGCCCTCGAGACTCCCCAGAGCTGCACCGTAGTCAACTCCCATGGCGCTGAGAACAGCTGAATCATGGCCGATCCCGAACGAAAACCCCTGGGTGTCGACAGCGGTATCGCCTGGGATCACATCCTGATCGATCAGGATGCTGGCGGTGAAATTACCATCTCCCGATGCAGCATTGAAGTTGGCGGACTGATCGGCGCACTCGACGACAAAGGTGAGCGGAGGCGCTGCCAGAAATGTGATGGAGAAGGGCAATGCGGTCGTGGCAGCTGAAGTGCCTGCTCCGATGACCACAACGGTCGAGGTCGGCGGGGTTCCCAGATCCGAGGCTGGGATTATCGTGGAAACCACATCACCACTGGCTCCGGAGAGGGCGCCAGGGAGGGTTGCGTATTCGACCTCGATCATCGGCTTGGGAACCTCGAAGGTGATCACTTGCGACTGATCGACAAATGCGTAGATCACTCCGATGGTGAACCCGTCTAGGAACACCTCTCCCTGGATGAAATCAGGGCCCTCATTGCTATTCACTGCTGCGAGTTCCCCTACTGTGGCGGGAACGTATGGATTGGCTCCAAGAACTTCCATCAACGTATCATCGTGACGGTAGGCGAATGAGAATCCCTTTGTATCCTCGAGCGCTCCCGTGACCTGTTCGATACTGAAGGTTGCCGTGAAGGGGATCGCACCGCTTCCCGCAGCATGAGTCTGATCGGGAGACGAGATCTCAAAGGTCTGACCGGATGCCATCGACCCCGACAGAAACAGGGCACACAGCATCAGCAGGGAATAATTACAAGAACGCATCGACACACCTCTTCCTGGCATTGAGCGCCGCTCATCCACCGTTATTTGCCAGAGACGCTCAGCCCCTGGCGCGGGATGCAGTGGAAATTCCGGAACTCAACCCCTTGAACACCATCACAGACTACGGCGAGCAGTTACATCGAACTGGAAGACAGATCCTGCCTGACAGGATCACGACACTCCCGACCCAATACTCCAGGATACCGCCATCCTCGCATCTCCTCAACGCAGAGCCGATTCAGAGATGGTGTCTATCCTGAACGAGGGCACTCTCCATCACCAATCCTGGCCTCGACTGTCGCGGATCTCCCTCAAACTGTCGCTCTGGAGCTCCCAGAACCCGGCACTGCGTCGCATCAGTCGGCTCACCAGGCGCCCATTGAGGTAGACGCCAGGCGTGCCCCTGACCCCTAACTTGCGAGCCAGAGAAATATCCTGCCCGATTCTCCTCGTGACCTGGGCACTTTGCATATCCTTCAGGAATCGATCGGCATCCATCGCCAGTTCGGTGGCCGCCTGGCTCCAGTTGACGACCCCCAGCGATTCGCGCCGCGGCAGCAGCCAGTCCCTCAACTGCCAGAACTTGCCCTGTAATCGCGCAGCTTCGAGTGCTCTGGCTCCCTGCATCGAATTCGGATGCTCGGAGGTGTTGGGGTAGTGCTTCCAGATCACCTTCAGATGGCCGCTCCAGATGGGAAGAATCGTCTGCTTGAGATATTCATCGAAGCGCGCGCAATTGGGACATTCCACATCGGAAAAGATCACCAGTCCGTAGTGCAACCCACCCACAGCATCGATGGTGGGATCATCGCTTCGAACTTCGATGTCGTTCTTTTTCTGGATCCTGTGCACCGTCTCTATTTTTTCAACATCGCTGGCGAATACCCTCAGTTCGAGAACTTCCTCTTCCAGTGCCTGGAACCGGGCGCGCTCCTGGCCAGCCTCGAAGACCCCCCACTGGGCCACGCATGCCAGCAGCACCGTCGCTGCACTCGCCGCCAGCAACCGAATCGAGGGTGATCCGACACCACGGGGCTCTTTTTGCCTCGGCCTCAACAACCACGAAACGATGAAAATCCCGATATTGCAGGCGTGCGTGAGAAGGCACAGAACACAGGCCGTTCCGATGGCAAAGAAGATGAGCGCGGTGTAGATGATCGACCCCACGACACCGAGGGCGTTGAGGTAGAGCACCATCCGAGACAACCACATTCGCCCCGGGTCGGGAATACCGATCAGCAGGTACCAGCTCGCCAGAAGCGCGTAGTAGAGAAAACCCAGCGCTGCGACCGGAAAACCATCGTGGGGTCCATCTGACCCCTTATCCCCCGGTGGCAACACTCCCCAGCGACTGTTGACCACCGAGGCGCAGCCATCCTCGGTTGCGGAGCAGATCGCTGCCAGCAGTCCAAGGTCGGCATCTTTCTCGGCATGGAGTAGCAGCAGCGAGCCGCTGGTCCAGGCTGCGATCAGCGCCAGTACTCCCGCGACCCAGACCAGATGCTTTTTGGACTCCATCGGCAACCTCCGTCGCATCAGTGTGTCGATTTCCATTCACTTCATCAAGACGCGCCTCTCGACGGGAACCTGGAAGCAGGTGAAGATCTCGGACGAAAGGGATCTCCCTTGAAGATCGATGCCCACCAGCATTTCTGGCGCCACGACCCGGCCATCCACACCTGGATGGACCACCGGATGGAAATCCTGCAACGCGACTACCTGCCGGATCAGTTGCTACCGCTGCTGCAAGCACAGCAGATCGACGGCTGCGTGGCAGTCCAGGCCGATTCTTCCCGGCGAGAAAATGACTTCCTTCTCGGTCTCGCTGCAGATCACTCCTGGATCCTGGGAGTGGTCGGTTGGGTCGACCTTCAATCGCCAGCCCTCGGCGAACAGCTCGACCGGTTCAGCAGCAATCCGAAAGCAGTGGGTGTGCGCCACATCGTCCAGGACGAACCGGATGATCGATTTCTGGACGCGGAGACCTTTCGAGCAGGCGTCCGGTCGCTACCGGAACATCAACTGACCTTCGATCTGCTCATCTACGAGCGGCAACTGCCTGCGGCCATCGATTTCGTGCGGGCGATCCCCGATGTACCGATGGTGCTCGATCACATCGCCAAGCCGAGAATCGCAGACGCAGTGCTGGAACCGTGGTCGAGTCAAATCCAGGAACTGGCCCGGGCTCCCCATCTGATGTGCAAGCTGTCCGGCATCGTGACCGAGGCCGCATGGCTCGAATGGACCCCAAGCGATCTGGCCCCCTACATCGAAACCGCCATCGAGGCGTTCGGACCGGAGCGGTTGATGCTGGGCAGTGACTGGCCGGTGTGTCGACTGGCTGCGGAGTACCCACAGGTCAGAAGCCTCATCGAACCGTACCTCGCGACCCTATCGCCGACGGAACGAGCCGCCATCGAGGGCGAAAATGCGCGTCGCTTTTACAGATTGGACAACGATCGATAGGGTTTTTCGATCAGGGGCAACCGCTCAGGCCGATGCAGTCCAGCCCGTCAGTTGTGGGGTCGGGTCCACAGCCGGGGAATGGAGCCGTAGGCGGATTGCCGCCGCTGAAGAGGAACCCGAGCATGTAGACCGGATCGGAGATGTCGATCGATCCGTCATCGTTGACGTCGAGGGAATCGAGACAGTTGCTGGTCCCTCCTCCGAACAGATAGGTGAGCATCCCGACCGGATCCGAGATATCGAGGGAACCGTCGCCATTTGCATCGCCGCGGACAAACTGCTCGATGGGATCATCGACAAAGATACCCGCAGCATCGGGACCGCCGAGCGCAGCGAGCGCCTCGTCTCCCATCAGCGCATCGACGATGGCGAGGTTGGCGCAGCGCACCAGCGACACATCGGAATCGGGCCCGTTGTCGCTCAGCATCCAGACGGGCAGGCCGCTTCCTTGCGAGTAGAGCCAGTCGGGGGCGGCCAGTACATCATCTCCCAGCACCTTCACGCCATTGACGAACAGCGCCGAGGTGTTGTTCTGGTAGTCGACACGCTGGGCGATGCGAACCCACTCACCGAGGTTCCAGGAGCCCGCGCCGACATAACCATTTCCCGAGTTGTAGAAGGCTCCATCGCTACATCGGAGAAACAATTCCGCATCATTACTATTGGTAGCGTTGCCCTGCCAGAGCGCCTGCAACTGGGTCTGGCTGCTATCGAGGAACACATCGAAGATCAGCGTGAAGTGATAGGCATCGCAGCAACCTCCCCCACCATTGCCGGGGGCGTTGAAGTAGGTCTCGAGACCTCGTCCCGATCCGAATACGTTGTCGAGCCAGAGGTAGTCCACCGGTTGCTGATCGATGTGGGGTACCTCGGTGCCATCGCTGATCCCGGTCCCCCATTCCACATCGTGAAACATCCCTCGAGGAGTCATCACCGATGTGCCCAGTTGCGCCACCAGCGCCTGGTCATCGTCGGGCAACGCATCATCGAATCTCCATTCGGCGGTGAACCGGGTCGGATAACTCAGATCGGTGGTGAAACTCCACGTCGGACCCTCGATCACCTGGGCGCCGAGACGAGAATCGATGCGCCAGAAGAAGGTGGTCAGTTCATCGAGGAGGCCGGGGTCGAAAGTGGTCGTGAGCTGATTGCCCTGAAAATCGCCGGCACCCAGGGTTGCGGTGGTGCCCAGGTACACGTCGTAGGAATCGCCGGGGTCGCAGGGGAACCACTGCAACAGCGGCGAAAAGGAAACATGGGTGGCAGCGTCGGGTGGCACCGGAGCGGTGGCTCCGGCACTGGAGTTGCCGACCTGAAATGACTCCTCCAGCGACCATTCACTCCAACCGAGACTGCGATCCCGGTAACGAACTCGCCAGTAGACGCTGACGCAACCGGGAAGGGGTGTCTCCAGACAGACATGAGTCATGTCGGGGTCGATCACGGTGTCGATGCTGATGCCTGGATCGACCGCCGGCGTCCGGTACCAGTTCTGAAAGCGTCGCCACTCGTCTACCACCGGATCGCTGTAATCTCCCGAGATCGTCGTCACCTGCCACTGGCTCTCGATGTGGGCATCTCCATCTGTGTCGAGGTAGGTACTGGCGGTCAGGGTCACATCGTCTCCCAGGATTGTCCCTGAAGTCGGTCCGGGAAAGAGCGCCACTGGAGTTTCAGGGACCAGGTTGTAGCGACGCACGGTGATGTCGTCGATGACCTCGTTGTCACGAAAGATGTAATCGTTACCGCGGCTGACCCGGCGCAATCGGAAGCTCGGGTCGGCTCCCGCCTCCACATCCATCAGCACGAATCCCCACTCCGGCACGCTGTACTCGAACTCCTCGTAATCGGCGTTGGGATAGAGGCCCCAGTAATCGAGTGAGCCCATGGCACTGGCCACATTGACCATGACATGCTGATGATCACGGCTCTGACCGCGCGAGTACCCATGGGTGTGTCCGAAGAAATGAATCGATGGCTTCCCGGTCACTGTGCTGAACTGCTCGACCATGCTGACAACCTGGGTGCTGAAGAGCGCCTCACCCGGCGTCCAGATTTCCGACTTGTGAGGGTGATGGAACTGGGCGAAGACGAAGTCGATGGCATCATCTTGCGCCGCATCTTCGAGAACTACAGCCAGCCAGTCGATCTGCGCCTGAATCCGGTAGGCGGGATTGGTATCGAGGGTGATGACCTTGACATTCTGGTGGTCGTGGGTATGCCAGTGCTCCTCGTAGCCTGCGGTGCCGTTGGTGGGCAATTGCATGTAATCGAAATAATACTGCGCATCCGCCTCATGATTTCCCAGGGCAGGAATCAGCGGAACATGTCTATAGAGCAGTTTTGCCTGGGAAAAGAAATGGTCCTGCCAGTGTGAGTGGTTCGATCCTGTCGAGACGAGATCGCCAGGCACCAGCGAGAAGGAAAGGCTCTCGTCGATGGGGACACCGAACTGCTGGGAGCAGAAGGGGATCACACCCTCGTTGATCACTTCCTGGTGCTTGACTCCGTTACTGCCGTACTGGCAATCGGAATAGGCGATGAAGTGAAACGGAAGTTCCTCGGTCAAAGGAGGCGGCGTCCTGAAAAAGTGAGTAGCACTGACGGTACTCCCGGTGATCACCCTGTAGTAGTAGCGCGTATCGGGTGTGAGTCCGGTCAACTCCACATGGTGTATGAAGGCACCGCCGCCGCTGGCGATGCTGCTGCCGGTGGAAGCCTGTCCCAGAGCAGCATCGAGGCCAAATTCCACCTCGCTGCCATTGCCGGCCGCGGTCTCCCACCCCACCACCATCGAGGTAGGACCCGGCGATTGCAGGTACGGCTCGACGATCAGGTTCCCGACCTGGGCAGCGACCGGAGTCGCTCCAGCAAGCGCGGCTACAAGCGGCAGTAGAAGTAGCAATGCACCTGATCTCATGAAACTCCTGTTAGCGAAATTTCGCACGCACCAGGATCACTTCAGGATGGAGATCAGCCCATCGAGCGTCCTGAATTTCAACATCCAAGCCACCACAGATTCGAGTGTGGCGGCACGGTTCACATCGCAATTCTCCCTTCCATCACTGCAAGAGTCAACTCCTCAACCACCCGCTCGATCCGGCTCTTCCCATCGTTCCCGCCATACAGGACAATCTTGCTCCTCCAGTGCTGTGACAGCGGGCACTGGACCCACCAGACAGCATCAGAGAAGACCCGGAGGCCACCCGATGACCGAGCCTGCTATCACTCCAGAGGAATATGCCGACCGCCGCTCACGAGTTCTCACCGAACTGGATGGCTGCACGGCGCTGGTCCTTGCCGGAAGCGGTGGAGGACTCGAGGAGGACTTTCGTCCCGATCTGAACTTCGAGTACCTGACAGGGATCGTCGACGAATCGGGTGCCATATTGTTGCTCGATCCTGGCGCTCCCCAGAAGGACCGTCAGCAGATCCTTTTTCTATCGCCTCACCAGCCCGAGTTGGAACGATGGGATGGTTGGCGTGGGCCGATCGATGCAAAGCTCAAGGAAAAGTTTGGCTTCAAGACAGTCATGCGAACCACTCACTTCGCGAACGTGCTCCTGCAGTGCTGCAAGAAATCTAAAAAATCGATGTGCCTGCATCCGATCGCCAATCATGACAGCCCGGTGGGCCCAGATCTTGAGATCCTGAATAGACTACAGGAGCGAATCCCTGGATTTCAAATCAGCGATGGCAGCCTCATCATCGGGCGACTGCGTGCCGTGAAATCGGAAGATGAACTCGCCATGATCAAACGGTCTGCCGAGATCACCCGGGAAGGATACCGCACGATCCTCGCCATGCTGAAACCGGGGGTATCGGAATTCGATGTTCAGGAAGCTGCAGAACACGGCTACAGGAAGCACGGATCCAGAGGGGCCTTCTACGGCACCATAGTGGGCACAGGATTCAACGGCACCATCCTGCATTACCGCGCCAACTGCGAGACCATCGGTGATGATGATCTGGTCGTGATCGATAGCGGTGCCAGATTTGGAATCGGTTCAGGCGGCTACGGTTCCGATGTCACGCGAACCTATCCAGCCAGCGGCATCTTTTCCAGCCGGCAGAAGGAGATCTACCAGATCGTTCTCGAATCTCTCGAGACCACCATCGCTACCGTCAAGGCGGGAGTCGCTTACTCGCATCTCGACGCTGTCTCTCGCAAGGTGATCACGGACGCTGGCCATGGAGACCATTACCCCCACGGCGTCGGACACCCCATCGGTCTCGAGGTACACGATGTACAGCCAGACCCGACCGTACCGGAGGGAGCCGTCATCACCATCGAACCCGGTATCTACCTCCCCGACGAGGGGTTTGGAGTTCGAATCGAGGATGACATCCTGGTCACAGCAACAGGGTCAGAGAATCTGACCGGCTCCATCCCGAAAACAGTCGAAGAAATCGAATCTGCCATGGCGAGCAGCCAGACCTGATCGAGAAGTGGAGGTCGGTCGGTGAATCGAGAAGAAGCGAGATCAATCCTGGATTCGATGATGCAGTCCCCCGCACTCCGCGCTCATGTGAGATCGGTGGAGATCGTCATGGAAGCATATGCTGACAAGTTTGGAGAGGATCGTGAAAGGTGGGCCGTCACCGGCTTGTTGCACGATGCCGATTACGAAAAACACCCCGACGAGCACCCCAGGATCATCACCGCGATCCTTGAGGAACGAGGTGAACAGGAGATCGCTCACGCCATCCACTGTCACTATACGAAATGGGGTTACAGCTGCGAAAGCTTGCTCGACAAGGCCCTGCTCGCCTGTGATGAGTTGACCGGCCTGGTGATCGCCGTGGCCAGACTACGCCCCAACCGATTGCAGGACATGGCTCCGAAATCGGTCAAGAAGAAGTTCAAGGACAAGAACTTCGCCAAAGGGGTCGACAGGGATGAAGTGCGGATCGGGATCGAATTGCTGGAAGTGGACATGGATGATCACATCCGCTTCATCATCGAGGCCCTTCGCCCCTTCGAGAAGGAAGTCATCGTCTAGAGGCCCCCGCTCCTCCGGGTCGATGCAGCGTGGTACCCTGGAATCGTGAGGGTCGGCACGTTATTGCCTCTTCACACGGCTTATTGGAGGGAACGCATAGAAATGCGGATGATCGTTCCGGGACTGCTGGTCAGTTTACTGCTGATCTTCTCGACTTCCTCGCCCGGTTCCGCGGGTGGAGACGACGATTCCGATCGTCGCCGCTGGTGTGATCTCCCCCTCTCCTCGAATCAGACTCCCGAACTGGCGGGCCTGAAGAATCGTGCTCTCACCAGCATCGATCACTTCTGGCTCGGCCGCCTCGAACAGCTGGGATTGGAACCGGCGCCCGAGGCCGATCCGGAGACGCTGCTGAGAAGACTGCACTACGTCATCACGGGACTCCCTGCCACTCCCGAGCAGGTGGAGAGTTATCTCGCCGATTCCGCTCCAGATCGCTGGCAAACTCGTGTCGATCAGTTGCTCGCCGATCCCCAGTTCGGAGTTCACTGGGGTCGTCACTGGCTCGACCTGGTTCGCTGGGCCGAGACCGACAGTTATGAACGGGATCGCCTCAAGCCGGGAGCCTGGCGCTATCGAGACTGGGTGGTCAACGCCTTCAACTCCGATATGCCCTACGACCGATTCCTCACCATGCAACTGGCCGGCGACGAACTGGATGAAGAGAGCCTCGACCATCACGTGGCGACCGGCTTCCTTCATCTGGGAATCCGCGATGACGAACCTGCGGATCCGTTACAGGCGGTGTTCGACGACCTCGACGGAATGCTCGATACCACCTGTCGTACAATGCTTGGCATCAGCATGGGGTGTGCCCGCTGTCATGATCACAAGGGCGATCCGATCCCGGCACGAGACTACTACCGGATGCTGTCCTTCTTCGAGGGTCTGAAGCCCTACAAGAGCGGTGGAGGAAATGGCATCAATACCGGTAACTTCGTCCGCAAGTTGCCGGTAGATCTCGGCACCGATGATTTCGACCGTTCGCTCGAGGATTGGCGCAGGGAAAGAACGGAACGACTGGCCGAGGTTCGCCATCTCAACGAAGAGATCCGAGAACGCTGGGGTGCAGAAGCACTCGAGGAGGCGCGCGCACAGCTCTGGCAAGGACAGGTCTTGCATCTCGACTTCGAACAGCAGAACCTAGCCATCGCCGAAGATCGAGAAACAGAACGTGGCGAGGGTTATCGGGGGCAATCTCTTCAACTGGACCAGAATGATCGGATCCTCATCGACCGACCGGTGCAGGATGATTTCTCCATCTCGCTGTGGTTTCGCACCGAGCGTGAAGGAGCCGGAGGCAACGATGACCTGCGCTGGTTCCGTGGCACCGGACTCGTCGACGGTGAGATTGGCGGAGTGGTCGCCGATTACGGCATCTCGCTGGTCGGCCAGCATATCTGCGCCGGAGTGGGCCAGCCGGAGACCTTCATTCATGGCCCAGGGGGCATGGCCGATGGTCAGTGGCACCATGTCGTTTTCACGCGAGAGCGCGAAAGTGGTGATGTAGTTCTGTGGGTCGACGGTGCCCAGGTCGCTTCAGCCACCGGTGGTAAACAGGAACTCAGCGCCCCGGAGCAGCTGAGCATCGGTCGTATGTTCCCCGACCGCCACACCCTGCAGGGCAACATCGACGAGGTTCGCATCTGGCAGCGGGTTCTCGATGGTACCGAGGTGATCGATCTGAACATCGGCGGAGGTGCCCTTCCTGCACACCGCCAACTGGTCGCAGAACGGCTCGGGAAAGCGGAAGGCGATAGACTCGCACTTGCCATCGAACGCATCGGTCAGTTGGAGCGACCCGATCGTCAGATGGTCCAGGTACTCTCGGCCCAGGAACGGAAAGATCCTCCCACCAGCCACATTCGAATCCGGGGCACCGCGTCCAGTCCCGGTGCTGAGGTCCAGCCCGGCTTCCCTGAGATCCTCGGCGGTGGCGATGCGATGATCCAATCGCCACGAGACGGAGACTCATCTGGTCGTCGACTGGCACTGGCTCGCTGGATCACGGATCCCCAGAATCCTCGCACCGCCCGGGTGATCTCCAATCGGGTCTGGCAACATCTATTCGGAGCGGCGATCGTTCCGACTCCCAATGATTTTGGAAAACTGGGGCTTCCTCCCCATGACCCCGCACTGCTCGATCGAGTCGCTGTCGAACTGATCGAGCAACACTGGAGTATCAAGGGACTGATTCGCCGTCTGGTCACCTCATCCGTTTTCAAGATGTCATCGCGCTATGATGCAGTTGCGGATCAGAAAGATCCCGAGAATCGATACCTGTGGCGTTTTCGAGGGCGGCGACTGTCGGCCGAGGAACTGCGTGATTCGGTACTTGCCGTCAGCGGAAATCTCAACCGCACCCGCGGAGGACCGGGAGTATACCCGCCGATGCCCGCCGAGGTGCTCGCGACCTCGTCGCGTCCCGGTGCTGCCTGGGGCCACTCCAGTGCCGAGGATTCAGCTCGACGAAGCCTCTACATTCACGTCAAGAGATCGCTGCTACATCCGATGCTGCTGGCCTTTGACATGGCCGATACCGATTCTTCTTGCCCGGTACGTTTCAACACTGTCCAACCGACACAGGCGCTGACGATGCTCAACAGTGACTTGACCGGAAGTCAGGCGAGGATCTTTGCCCAGCGTCTACGTGATGAAACCGACTCCTTACCTACCAGGGTCAATAGGGCCCTTTTCCTCATCACGCAGCGCAAACCCACTGAAGAGCGGATTCGCGACAATGTCGCATTCATCCTGGAACTTCAATCAGAGTACGATCTCGATGCAAATCAGGCTCTCGATGTCTTCTGCTTGATGACATTTAACCTGAACGAGTTCATCCACATCGATTGATGGAGCAATGACGTGAAAAATCGCAAGGGTTCCGATAATAGAAGAGACTTCTGCGGTAGAACTCGCAGGGAGTTCCTGTGGGAAGCAGGGGCTGGATTCACCTCCCTGGCCCTGAGCGGCATGCTCGGCAACAGCTTCTTCTCCAGTCAGTGTCTCGCTGCAGACGGAGCCACTGAGTTCTTGAATCCGATGGCACCGAAAACTTCGATGATTCCTGCGCGGGCCAAATCGGTGATCTTCCTGTTCATGTACGGTGGCCCCAGTCACGTCGACACTTTTGATTACAAACCAAAACTCTACCCACTCGATGGTCAGGAAATCGAGGTCACGACTTTTGGTCGCGGGGGTCATCGAAAAAAGGGGCGTGTGGTTGGACCGAAGTGGAACTTCAAGCAGTACGGTGAATGCGGAAAGTATGTCAGCGATCTGTTCCCGAATGTCGGATCGATGGTCGACGACATCACCTTTCTTCACTCGATGACTGCAGATTCGCCACTCCATGGCTCCGCAATGTTGATGATGAACTCCGGAAAGCTGCTGAGCGGTGCCCCTTGCCTGGGATCGTGGGCAAACTACGGCATGGGAACCCTCAATGAGAACCTGCCCGGCTTTGTCGTGATGCTCGACAATACCGGTGGGCCCATCTCAGGAGCAAAGAACTGGTCGAGCGGCTACATGCCCGCCCAGTACCAGGGCACCGTTCTCCGTTCGCAGGGGCCACCGATTCTCGACCTTGAACCGCCAGAGTTCCTGGGAGGTGGGATCCAGAGATCCGTGCTCGATCACCTGCGTGTCGAAAACGAAGCCCATGCCGCGGCGAGGGTCGGAAACCCCGATCTTGCCGCACGCATCGCCAGTTACGAACTGGCCTACCAGATGCAAAGCACTGCTCCCGAAGCGGTCGATATCAATGCCGAAGATGAGGAGACAAAATCCCTCTACGGAATCGATCGAGACAAGACCCAGGACTTCGGACGAAAGTGCCTGATGGCTCGTAGATTGGTCGAGAGAGGTGTTCGCTTCGTACAGATTTATTCGGGCGGAAACCACAACGACAACAACTGGGATGCCCACGGGGATCTGAAGTTCAATCACGACAAGCACGCCGGAGCTACTGACCTACCGGTCGCAGGGCTTCTCAAGGATCTCAAGCGAAGAGGATTGCTCGATGAAACGCTCGTGATCTGGGGGGGTGAATTCGGTCGCCAACCCACCGCCGAGTACGCCGAGGGCACGGGACGCGATCACAACGCATACGGATTCACGATGTGGATGGCAGGCGGGGGAATCCGAGGAGGAACCAGCATCGGAACCACCGACGAACTGGGTGCCGCAGCGGTCGAGGAGCCACTTCACGTCAAGAATCTTCATGCAACGGTGCTCCAACTGATGGGCCTGGAACCGAACAAGCTCACCTACTTCCATGCAGGCCTCGAACAGAAACTGGTCGGTGTAGAAGGTGCGCAGCCGATCTGGAAAGCGATCTCGTGAGCACAAGGGAGTCATCTCCGATTTGAGTGTGATACAGGTCTGGACAGTCAGCGGGCGCTATTGTAGCGCTGTGAACAGCAGTATCATGGCTGGTAAGGGCCGAAGGAGGTCATCGTGCCAGTTTTAGATTCTCGGTCATCTCTCTTGTTGCTGTGCGGATGCTCATTGCTGGTGTTCCTCGCCATCCCCACTCCCTGCCAGGCCCAATTCACTCCAACCCTGTCGACCAGTATCGATAACCTCGATTCAGGGCAATCGAGTGGGTTCATCCAGGATGGGTTCTTCTTCGAGGGTCAAGAGGGACCCTCTTCGATGCTGATTCAATTCGACCGCGGCTCCTTCGACTTCTCCGGATATGCTCCAGGACAACTGGTGGGAAGTCTGGTCGTCGAGGTCTTCGTCAGTGTAATTTTCGTCACCATCTCAGGGGACATCATTGCGGATGTTCAGGTGACCTCGGTCGGCCCCGATACGATGCAGGCGATCGCAGTCATCACCGACATCACGGGAAATGTTTCGGCAGGTCTTTCGCTGCTGGGGATTGATCTCAACATCGGCGATACCGCATTCAATGTCCTCTATTCCGATCTTCCCGGAGACACCGGAGCCACCATGAATGTCACCGACGCGGGAACCCTGCCGCTGAGTGGCAATCTCGATTTTGACATTCCATTGACCTGGGCAACTGCTCCCATTCTCACTCACTCCCCCCTCGGAGGAGATCTCGTCGTCGAAACGCTGATCACCTCGACAACCGGCTTCGAGGCTTCCTTCACCGAGGTCTTCCCGCTCAATGGGGGCACTACTCCAGATCAGTTCAATCGAGGAGACGCCAACCAGGATGGTGGTTTTGATATCAGCGATCCGATCACCATGCTCGGTTTCTTGTTCAGCAATGGCTCCATTCCTTGCGTGCTGGCTGGTGACGCCAATGACGATAACAGTGTCGACATCGCGGATGCGGTCTATTGCCTGAGCGGTCTTTTCGGCAGCGGAGCTCAGCCTCCCGCTCCCCATGGTGTATGTGGGGTAGATCCGACTCCGGGATTGCTGACCTGTCTGCAGCTAAACAACAATTGTCCCTGATTCGCCGTACTTGGGGAGGTAAGCATCGGACGCTCTCGATCAGTTTCAACGAACCTGTGCCGTGGGGTGGTGCTGGCATTGCTGGCAATGGCCACTCCCTGTTCAGCACAGTTCGACCCATCGGTAACCACCTCCTTCGATAACCTGCAGGGCGGTTTCGCGAGCGGGTTCAGTCAGGATGTGCTCTTTCCCGAGGGCAGTGAAGGGCCCACGAGCCTCGTGGTTCAGTTCGATAAAGGCTCCTTTGATTTCGTCGGCTTCGTTCCCGGTCAGCAGGTCGGCAGCGCCGTCATCGACATCTTCATTCAAACTCCTGTCGTCATCGTCGCCGGACAGATCATCGCCGAGGTTCAGATCAGCACCGTCAGTTCCGATACGATGGGTGCGGTCGCGATGGTCACAGAGATCACAGGAAATGTTGCGGCGGGCCTTGCACTGCTGGGGTTCCCCAACCCGACAGGTCAGATCGCATTCGATGTACTCTTCACTGACTTGCCTGATGACACGGGCGGCACCATGAGTGTCACGGATGCGGGCAGTCTGCCCCTGACTGGAATTCTGGATTTCAATGTCCCGCTGATCTGGACCACCGAGCCGATTTTTAGACACTCTCCGGCGGGTGGAGACCTTGGAGTCAATACCACCTTCACATCCACAACGGGTGCCGTTGTCTCATTCGATGAGCTGTTTCCCCTGGCGGATGCATTGGGACTGGAATTTCAGCGCGGTGATTGCAATACCGATGGCTCCTTCAACATCGCAGACGCCATCTTTTCACTGGATTCGCTCTTTGGCAGTGGAGTTGAAGGAAGTTGCGGCGATGCGTGCGATTCGAACGATGATGGGAGCATCAATATTGCCGACGCGATCTTCACTCTCGCTGCATTGTTCAGCGGCGGCACGATGCCCGCACCTCCCACCCCTGGTACCTGCGGTTGGGATGAAACCAACATCGACACTCTCTTCTGTGCCATGTACAACGCCTGCTGATCCTGAGACCGTCACATCCGCTTCACTGCAGTTTCCTGTTCCTGATGGAGAATCAGGGGCAGATAGCAAATGAGTCGCAACCACCGATTACTCCCGCCGGAATGCCACAGTCGGGGTAGGGAAACCCAGGTGGTGTCCCACCCTGGAAGACGAAGATCAACTCCCCTATCACATCCGATAGATCCAGCAGATCGTCACCATTGAAATCGAAGGCTGCCAGGCAATCGACCTGAGCAGTGGCAAACAGATACTGCAGCATCCAGACCGGGTCGGAGATATCCAGGCCGCCATCCTGATTTGCATCACCTCGGATGAAAGGACTGCCCTGACAAGCGTCAAGAACCCCATCTCCGTTGTCATCCGGTCCCTGGCACTCGTCTGGAATACCGTCGAGATTGCAATCGGTAGAGGTTCCCGAGGCCAGGTCCACCGAATCGGCAACGCCGTTGGCATTGCAGTCGGGCGGTGGCCCCTTGGAGATGCTGAATACATCCTCATAACTACCATCGCTTCGAACCATCGTGGCATCGAGGGTGGGTCCGGAAAAATTGAGCGCCAGTGACCCGAGTACCGATCCTGAGTAATACATTGCCGGGTGATCCAGCGATCCGCTTCCCACCGTGCCGCTCGATCCCATGACGATGTAGACGGTACCCTGATTCGGCGACGAGTCCTTCAGATAGCCCCCGTCTCCGAGCGGGTCTCCGTTACCACCATCGACGAGGTGGATTGCGGGGTTCCAGGTTCCGCTGTTGCCATGGTGTCCGTCGATCAGAAACGATCTTTCGTAAACATGGCTATGGCCCGACAGCACCAGGTCACAACCTCCTGCCTCGAGGATGGGTAACGCATTCTCTCTCATATCTCTCATCCGACCGCCACTGTCAGCCACGTCGTCCGAATCGTGGGTCCCCTTGGTGTAGGGAGGATGATGAAAGAAAGTGACGATCCAATCCTGAGCAGTACTCGCGAGGTCGAGTTCAAGCCAGGTCAACATCGGCGCGGTTGTAGATAGGTCCGATCCTTCCGAGTCGAGACAGATGAAGTGCGCATTGCCAAAATCAAAGGAATAGAACGCTTCGGTCCCGGAAGCGACTCCTCCGGAGAATCCATCGGTCGGATTGGTGACCAGTCCGTAGTAGACCGAAGGCATCGTTTCGTGGTTTCCACGAGTCGAGGCAAACGGTGTCTGGATCAACATCTGCTGGTAAACATTGAAGAACGCAGCCTGATACTGGGCATCGGTGCCAGAGAGATAGGCGTTATCCCCCAGCAATAACCACAGATCAGTGTATGTCGAATCCGCATAGGAATAGTAAGCATCTCGCACAAGTGCCTGGCTGCTATTCGCGGTTCCGAAATCTCCAATCGTCCACACACTAAAGGGGGTCGCAGATCCCGGGATGGGAGAGGTTTCGAAGAAGTGATTTGCGGAATCTCCGGCCAGGTCCTGGTCTGCCGTACCGATGGCATAGTAATAGCGGGTATCTGGCATCAAGCCAGTCAGCGCAACCTCATGGTCGATGGTAGTGGTCGATGTAGATACGGAACCTGTCAATGAACCTGCATCGATCCCAAAGCGCACACCACTGGTCGTTGCCGTGTCGGTTCTCCATCGGACCGTGATCGAATCAGCTGTGACCCT
>QNYK01000104.1 GCA_003973385.1 Bacillota bacterium
GAGCACGATCAGCGGGTCCTTGCCGCCGAGTTCCAGGATCACTCTCTTGAGCCCGCCGCTGGCGCTCCCAAGGATATGCGCACCGGTGGCGCGGGAGCCGGTGAAGGCGATCAGATCGACATCGGCAGCGACCAGAGCCCGGCCCTGGGTTCCGTCGCCGTGAATCACCTGCAGCACTCCATCGGGCAGCATCGGCATCAACAGATCGGCATAGGCCTGAGCGACCAGCGGCGTCTTTTCCGATGGCTTCAGTACCACCGAGTTGCCGGCCATCAGCGCCGGGATCACCGTCCAGTGCGGCATCGAGAGTGGAAAGTTCCACGGCGTGATGCCGGCGCAGACCCCGAGCGGATCGAACACCAGTGTCGATGAAACGCTCTTGTCATCCATCGGCTCCGGGGTGAGCGCCTCGATCAACTCATCGAGGGTATTGCCCAGCGTGGAGCCGCAATGCTTCGTCTCTCCGATGCCCTCGGCGAGCGGTTTCCCCATCTCTCGAGTCAGCAGGGTGCCGAGTTCCTCTGCCGCAGAGACCAGAGCATCGCCAAAGGGACGCATCTGATCGGCGCGTTGCTGTAACGACAACCGACCCCACGCAGGTTGAGCGGCACGGGCGGTGGCGACCACTGCGGCGATCTGATCGACAGGGGTGACGGGGACCCGCCCCACTTCCTCACCGGTTGCGGGATTGAGAGAGATGAGAGTGTCCTGTTCGATGCGATTCATCGGGAGTCTCCAGTGGAAGCCCTGGCGGAGGGCTTTTTCTCTGCGGTTCCATCGGTATCGGCCGGAAGGGATGGAGGCGCATTGTTATTGCCACAGGCCCACCAGATGGCGCCGTGCAGGTGCTTCATGAAGAGCGGTTCCGCGAAGGACTCGTTGGTGTGTCCACCGACGGTGTAAAGACTGCGTCCCTTGTCGATCATGTGGCACCAGGCGGCCGGATGTTTGCCCTTCATCGTCGATCCCTCGTAACTGTCGGTATCGAGCCAGGCGAGGATCCGGACATTTTCTGGCAACTTCTGGAAGTTGTACCACTCATCGGTTCGTTGCCAGCTCCTGGGAAGATGCATCATCGCCGGGTGCTTCGGATAGACGACATTGACGGTCGCTTCCTGAACTCGCGGATGCCCTGAGAAGTAGGCCCCGACCAGATGACCATAGAAGGCCCAGTCATACTCGGTGTCGCTGGCGGAATGGATTCCGACATAGCCTCCGCCGGCTCTGATCCACTGCTCGAAGATCTGTTCCTGGGCAGGTTCGAGTACATCCTGGGTCGTGTTGAGAAACACCACCACCTGATGCTTTTCGAGTTCGGCGTTGTTGAAGAGGGTCGGATCTTCCGTCAGCTGGACCCTGAAACCGTGTGCTTCTCCCAGCGCGGTGAGGGCCGCCTTGCCTGGTCCGATGCTACCGTGGCGGAATCCAGAAGTGCGGCTGAAGACGAGAATCGACTTGAGGTGGGTCACCGCTGGAGCCGGCTCGATGCCAGCCTTCACATTCACGGGCTCGGTGGCGCCGAGGGATGTCATCAGGATCGCTGAAATGATGAGATGGATCATCGCTACTCCAATCTGAGGGATGCAGATGGTAAGGCTTGATGGTGTCGGGCGCTATCGGCCTCGGGGGGGGATCTGCCATGATATGGAATCGGTACCTGACACGGCTCAGCGAGCGATCCACGTCAGCGAGCGATCCACGTCAGCGAGCGATCCACGTCTCCAGGTCGAGGGCTGCACTGGCGCTCTGCAGGTCGAGATCACCGTCCCCATCGACATCGATCAGTTGTACCGAATCGTGGTATCCAGATGCGAGCCACTCGGCGCTGGAGAAGAAGCCACCCAGATTCCACTGCACCCTCAATCCCGTCACCGCAGCCGTGACCAGATCGAGGTCGCCATCGAGATCGAGATCGCCGAGCGCGACCGCCAGTGATGCGCTGCCATCGGCGTCTGGAGAGGAACCCTCCGAGAAGTTACCGACACCATCGTTGTACCAGATGGCATCGGGAAATCCGATCGACCCCGCCCCTGTCATACCGAGCACCAGGTCGGCATCCCCGTCCTGATCGATGTCTCCGGAGGCGATGCTGCGAACCTCCATGACTCCCAGAATCTGGCCCGAGTCAGAGAAGATTCCGCTGCCGTCATTGATCCAAAGGCGGTTGTGGCGACCGGTGGAGTTGCCGCTGACCAGATCCAGGTCGCCGTCACCATCGAGGTCGTCGAGGTGGATGGCATAGGTCACATCGGCAGGGAAGAGCTGTGACAGGGGCAGGAACGATCCTGCTCCGTCGCCGATCCAGATCCTGTTGAGACCGTAACAGCCCTGCACCAGATCAGCGATTCCATCTCCATTGACATCGCCGGACTGCAGCGCATGGGTGACATCACCAACATGCCCACCCGGAAAATCGATCATCGTGTATTGCGTCGGGGTCTGCTGGATCAACAGCAGATCGATACCGTCGTGAACTCCCAGCACTATGTCCAGATCCCCGTCTCGCTCCACATCCACCAGTGCTGCCGAACGAACATCGGGCCCATCGACCAGCAGCAGCGCCACCGAGGGGTCACTTCCGGGCAGCAACCAGGTGGCACGCAGTCCCGCTGACGATCCCGGCCCGGCGACCACTCTGTCGAGGTATCCATCTCGCTGGATGTCACCGGTCGCCAGCACCGATCGGATCTCGGGACCCGATCCGGGGTGAGGATCCAGCTGCAGGGAGATGCTTCCCCGCACCGCTTCGAGGCCATTGATCCCCTCGACGATGCCCCAGGCACCCGCAGCGATCACATCGAGGTCACCGTCTGCGTCCAGATCGGTGGTGCAAAAGCCGCTGGCGTTGTCCAGGCTCATCAGCATCGCAGCCCGCGACGAGAGTTCGACCCCATCGACGGGAACTGCACCACGCGAAGGAAGTATGCGCAGGCCATCGTTGCCCATCAGCAGCAGGTCATCGCCACCGTCCCGATCGAGGTCGGCGCCATCGATCGAATGAACCGCTGTGAAGAGTCCGCGGATGACATCGATCTCGAGACTGCCACCGATGGAATCGATGCGATGCAGGGTGTCATCGGTGGTGAGCCACACGAGGCTCTGCCAGCCATCGGCACGATCGGTATCGATGGAGACGAGACCACTACAAGATTGATCGGGAAGCGGTGCGCCACTCCAGGGCGTCAGACCACTGGCATCGCCCTTCAGCAGTGCCGGCTCTGCGGTCGCAAGATCGAGATAACCATCTCGGTCGAGGTCGATCACCACGATCCCTGCGCTGCCGTCCACGGGCAGCATCTCACTGCTGACAAAGTTGCCTGATCCATCGCCAGAAAAGACCTCCAGGCTGCTCCCCGATCTGGCGACCAGAAGATCGTCGTCACCATCTCGGTCGAGATCGGTGATGACGATTCGACTCGCCGCGGTGGAGTCAAAGAGACTCAAACTGAAGGATCCTGCGTCATTGGTGAAGCCGAGGATCCCATCGGCTCCGACCGCGATCAGGTCGAGATCCCCATCATCATCGATATCGGAAGCAGCCACGGAGACCAGTGCCGAGCCACCGATCGACTCGCTGGCCCAGTTGCCACTGCCATCGCGATCGAGGCGGATCAATTGCCCCTCGATGATGGCGACCAGTTCACTGCGTCCATCCGCATCGAGATCTGCGGCGATGACCTGACTGGTGGGGAGAGGTTCGACGACACCCTGGCGCAGCCCCGGAAACAGATCGAGGGCGGGCGTGGTGGCCAGCGGCAGACCCGTGGTGAGATCCACCAGTTCGCCGGGAGTGCCATGACTGGGGGTCGAGGTCAGCGGCGCTGAACTGGTGGCTCCCACTGCATCTGCCGCACCACGCGCTTCGAGCACGGCTCCTTCGCCGATGCTGACCAGAGTTGTCGTCGTCCCTGTTGCGATGGAGATGCTTCCATTGCCGAGGGAACTCCCCGCTGACATCGTCAAGGTGTCGGCTCCACTGCTCGGTGCTTGTACCTCGGTGGTGGTCTCGATGTGGATGTGATCACCGACTCCGAGTACTCCATCGCCGTCATCCACGAACAACAGCGGGGATGTGATTCGGGGCAGTAGCAGTGTCGTGACCGCGATGGAGAAACTCGCAGCTCCGGCGTTGTTGGTGCCGGTGACAGTTGCGATGTAATTGCCGCTACCGAACAGTGCCAGCTCTCCCGTCAGCGTGTCGACGATGGCCGACAGTGGTGGGGCGCCGGGTGTTTCGACACTCCAGCTCTCGATCGCGCCCGATCCGGGCAGAAGTTCTGGATCGAGCAATAGCTGATCTTGCTCGATCAGTTCGACACTATCCTGCGCATAGATGAATGCCGGTGGCAGTGCCAGCACGATGATCGTCATCAGGAAGTCCTCGGTAGCATCGGGGAAGATGGCGGTGATGACATGTTCACTGGTGGTACCACTGATCTCGGGAGTCCCCGAGATGGTTCCGGTAACCTCGTCGAGGGTCAGTCCCGCCGGCAGTGGCGGTGCGACCAGGTAGACACTCGGAAGGCACGAGATGCCATCGGGGGGCTGGGGAACCTGTGGTTCGATGGCGACAAACGGCAGCAACTCCAGCAAGGCCAGCGGGTATCCGGGCGGGTAGGAGGGCAGTGGCGAATCGAGGCAAGGTTCCTCGACCACCACGCCCGATCCGTTGTCGCTGTAATTACCACTTCTGTGGCAGCCAGGCAGCAGTGCGATGATGGTGATGACCAGCATCAACAACCACCTGGTGAAGGCGATCCCGGGTCGGCCGGAGCAGTCCTCGGTGTTGGATTTTCGGTGACGCATGGCTTCCCCCATTCCGAGGAAGAATCGGCGCCGGCTCCGGACTCCCCCGCCCAGGATCGACCTGGGTTCCCCCGCGAGAGCGGTCGCACGCCACGGCCACATGGTACCTGTCGAGACGCTGGCGAGAAACCTAGTCGAGTCCCTCGATGGAAAAAGGTGCTGAGGTGTCGCAGTAGAGAGTGCCGCCGAGGCGACCGAGTGCCTTCATCTCGGCGGCGTCGGGCAATCCATCGACCAACAGGTCTTCTCTGAGATGGAACCGAACCACCTCGAGCAGGAACAGATCCACGGGACCGTTGCCGACCTCTCGATGGTGGATGCGTGTCGATTCGAGTGCGATGGCTGCATCTCGTAGCCGGGGAGGGCTGACCACATCCGAGTCGACGGTGGCCAGATCCAGCAGCTCGATCTCGCTCTCGTCGGGCGCAAGACCATCACTGCTGGCGACCATGCTGGGACCATCGTGGCGTTCGCAGATATGGATCACCGCTTCCCCGCCATCGAGCAGATTTCGGGCGGTGTCCTTGTGGCTGCCATCTTTTCGCCTGCCGATGCTCAGCACCACCGTCGGTGGATCGCTGCTGACTCCTCCGAAGAAACTGAATGGAGCCAGGTTCGAGATTCCGGCGCTACTGACGGTGGAGGTCCAGGCGATGGGGCGAGGCACGACGCTGGCGACCATCAGCAGGTAGCGTTGCTTGCGGTCGAGTTGACCGGGATCGAGACTTCTGTGGGTGACCGGCATCCGGGTTCCTTTCCACGCACTGCTTCGAGGGGGCCATTGGCATGGCGCTGTGGCGATCCTGTTTCGGTTTCGTGTGCGGTGCAAGTGCGTTCCCTTGACGATGCAGGCCGTTGCGTTGACGATTCCGCTGGAGGGACGATGATCTATCTCGACCATGCGACGACGGCGCACCCGCGACACCCCGGTGTCGCCGAAGCGATGCAGTCGGCATTGCACCTGGCGGGAAGCGTTGGCCGGGGTGGCCACGGGGGGGCCCGGGCTGCCGGAGAAATCGTCAGTGGCTGTCGTCGAGGTCTGGCACAACTGCTCGGCGTCGCAGACGAAAGTAGGATGGTGCTGTTTCCTTCCTCGACGCTGGCACTCTCGACCGTCATCTCCGATCTCTGTGGGGCAGCCTCGAGCGATTCGGTGCTGTGGATCGGTGCTCTCGAACACAACGCAGTGTGGAGGCCCGCGGTCCGTGCACTCGGGGAGCAGAGAGTGCGAGCCTTGCCGGTCGATGTCGGTGGTCAGGTCGACCTCGACAGACTCTCCAGGCTCGATCCAGGAGCCGTGCTGGGTGTCGTGTTGCAGCACGCCAGTAACGTGACGGGGCTCATCCAGCCGATCGAGGAGGTGGGGGCGTGGTGTCAGCAACACTCGTTGCCACTGGTGGTCGACGGCGCCCAATCCGCGGGGATCGTGCCGCTGCACCTGGCACGATGTCCTGGACTGGTGGCGTTCACCATGGCTGGCCACAAACACCTGGGCGGTCCACCGGGTGTCGGTCCCTGCTACTTGGCACCCGGTTATGAGCCAGAACCGCTGTGGATCGGTGGCAACGGGGTCGATAGCGCCCTTCCGACGATTCCCGATGGAGGTCCCGGACGATTCGAATCGGGCACGCCCAATCTGCCAGGCATCGCGGGCCTGGAGGCCGCGTTACGCGATTTCGATGAGCATCCGGTGGCGGCTCGATTTGAAGAACTGGTGCTGCTGCGAGGTCGTTGGTGCGAAGCGCTTCGAGACGTGCCCGGGGTGGAACTGTGCGGTGAACACTCTGCTGCGCCGCGGACTCCTGTACTGGCGTTGAACTTGCCGGGGATCGATCCGGAGCAGGTCACCGCGCAGCTGGAAGCGACCATCGGGGCGCGCTGCCGTGCCGGATTACAGTGTGCACCTCTGGCCCATCGTCACATCGGGACCTTCGATGTGGGGGGGACGGTTCGGATCGCCCTGGGACCGGGAAGCGACGATCGGCAACGCGATCAGGTGATCGAGGCTCTCGGAGCCATCGCCGCCGAGGGTGGACACGCCTGAGCGCCCGGCAAGGCTCTCAGAATGTGCATCATCGAGTAAAAATTGGTGGGCGAGGGGGGACTCGAACCCCCACCCCTCTCGGGACCAGATCCTAAATCTGGCGCGTCTGCCAGTTCCGCCACCCGCCCACCGGATGAGACCTCGAACCTACTCCCGGCGCAGGATCCGGGCAACTCGACTGGCCGAAGTGGCGCATGAATTGGAGCGAATATGCAGAATTTGCCGAAATGGCCCCCATCTGGCGATCGGCTCCAGAATTCGCCGTCATCTGTCGAAGATGAAGCATGGCCCTGCCCGTTGCCCGAAAGCGCGAGGAATGATGACAAACGACCAACGGAAACTGAATCAGATCGAGGATCTCGCCACTGAACTGTCCCAGATCCTGTCGCGAATCGAGTCGCTTCATGAGCAGCTGGCCCAGGTCATGATCGACATCGATGAAACCGAAATGATGGCCGATTACGACCAATTGATCACCTACCGGCTGCTGGAAGGTCGGTTGCTCTACCGTCTCATCGATGAAGAGCGCCAGCGCGCCATCGTTTCCGAGGAACTGGGAGATGCGATCGGCATCGAAGACGCTGCAGAATTCTGTGTCGTCGATGCCACTGAGTTTCTGCCTTCGGCACTGGCGCAACTTCTGACCACCCTTTGTCAGAGCATCGCACTGCAGGCGCGCGGGTTGCGTGCCCAGACCCGTCTCGGCGAGTTGCTGGGGATGCAGGCGTTTGAACACGTCGAGGTGTTTCTCAGCCCCGGAGCTCAACAACTGGTCGAACAGGAACAGAGTCTGCCCGCTCCCGAGCCGGGAGATGCGTCCGATCGACTCGATACCAGTTTCTGATCAGACCTGGTCGCCGAGCGTCTAGCTCCGGGCCGTGGCTTCGAGCCGATCGAGACGGATCACCCGGCCATCCGCATCGACCTCCCCGAACTGGAGTACCGCTGTCGGGCACTCCTGGATACAGGCACTGCAGCGGACACACTGAGGATCCTCGAGGGGGATGCCGCGCTGTGCGAATCCCATCACATCGATACCCTGGTGGCATACGGAGGTGCAGACGTTACACGAGATGCACCGTTTCTTGTCGGAGATGATCCGGAACCGGGAAAAGCGCGCATAGATGTTCATCAAGGCCGCCAGAGGACAGGCAAATCGACACCAGGTCCGTCCAGAAAAGTGCCAGTAGAGGCCGACTCCGAGGATTCCGGAGAAGAACAGGTCAACGGTCCACCTGTAACTCAGCAGCGGCATGCCGTTGAGGATGCCGCCATAGATGCGGGCCGCCACGATTCCGATGGTGCTGTCGGGAGACCCCCACGACGCCAGCCTTGTCCCGAGCATCAGGAGGCACAGTACCAGCAGCAACTGGCCGAGGAAGTTGAGACGCATCGTCCATCGACCGTGGGGCATCTTGTGACGCTGGGTGTCGCCGAGTGTCTCGGCGAGCGCCCCGCAGGAGCAGATCCAGCCGCAGTAGACGCCCTTGCCCCAGCGACGGATCGCCAGCGGCAGCACCACGAAGGTCTGGACCAGCGAGATCACCAGCCACGTCGTCAGCGGCTCGGCCGTGAAGACATTCCAGAAGAACAGTGGCCAGGCGAGGATCAATCCGAAGCAACGCCAGTACTCTCGTCCGGGTGCGTAGCCCTGTACTTCAGGAAACAGAGCATCGGCCACGGTCTTGCCCCAGCCTGCATCGAAGTAGCCGAGATGTCCGAGCCAGGGCAGAAAAAGGTAGGGCAACAGGAACAGCGGCAACGCCTGGATCGAGATCAGGGTCCAGGTTTGCCACTTCACATATGCGGTTCGTCGGCGCCGGATCCTGCGGATGCCGAAGATCAGGATCACCAGGGTGTAGGCGAGGCTATACCAGAATCCTGCCTCACCGACGCTCGACGCGAGCGCCCCTGCCAGCGTCGTCGAATCCGCGAATGCGCCTCCGAGGCCAGCCCACCAGCGATCGACCCCTGCCGGAAAACCTCCTTGAGATCGCCACCAGTCAGCCACCGGAAACCAGTCGACTGCGCTCTTCCAGTGAAAGAGCAGCGTGCAGATCGTCAACACCGCGAGCAGGCCGAGCCAACTGCGCACGGTCCACTCACCGCGGATCTTGACGCCGCAGCGCCGAAGAAATGCCAGAGGCGCCTCGCGGCCGATCATCGTGTAGACCGTGCTTGCCGAGACCGATCGGATGCCATCGGCTGTGCGCAGCGTCACCTGCTCTGCATCGATCTGGATCACCTCGGATGCTGCCTCGACCTGGATCTGCTGGGCGCGGCGGCGATCCTCGACGAGGTCGAGGATGTGCTGCGCGGGTCGCACCAGCTGGTCACTGCGGTGCGACAGGGTGACTGCTGCTCCCGCATCGGCGAGAGCCACTGCGGTCTCACAGGCCGAGTTGCCGCCTCCGACCACGACGACCGACTCACCACGATGGGCGGCTGGATCGTGCATTCGATGAGAGACATGGTCGAGTTCCTCTCCGGCAACGCCGAGTTGCCGGTGGTCACCCCCTCGACCGATCGCGATCACGACCCTCATCGCCTCGAAGCTTTCGCCTTGCTGGCAGATGACCTTCAATGCTCCCTCGTGGCGGACGACCCTCTCGACACGAGCGCAGATCGGAGTGACTCCAGCTTCCTTGACCTGCTGATGGAGCGACTCCAGCAGGCCCTCCCGGTCGAGATCCCCCTCGGGAAACTGCAGTTCTCCGGCCGGCTTCATCTCCGTGGGGCAGGTGAAGATCGGTTTGCCGACGGGAAAGTTCTCCAGGGTCTCGAGCAAGCGACCAGACTCGAGCAGGCGATGTTCGATCCCCAGTCGTTTCGCCTCGATGGATGCGGCGAGACCGGAGACACCAGCACCGATGATGACGAGCGGTAACCGACCATCCGCAGAGAGTTGCGGATCGCCATCCATCGATCTGACGACGCGGGTGCCCGAGTCAACGGCAAACTTGAGGTGCGGAGTGCCGGTCAGATCACCGACGATGAAGAGACCGGGAATGTTGGTCGAGAAGTTCGAGTCCACCTCGGGCACGGGTTCAACAACTCCTGCGGGCCATTGCAGGTGTAACCAGCGTGAAAACTCGGAGAGTGCCCCCAGCACGTCTGGCTATACTCCGTGGACCATCTCGACCTTGCGATCGAGAGCAGAGATCATCACGCTCGGGTCGAGTCCAGATCCCGTCGCATCTTCGAGCAAATCCAGAGGTGCTCTACGCCGCCCCGGTGCGTGCACCCGGGTTCGCAGCCACTCCAGGATGGTATCGAATCGGCCTGCAGAGACCTCCTGGTCGATATTGATGTCACGACTGATCGCCTCGTAGAAGTGTGCAGAGTAGAGGGAGCCGAGCAGGTATGTCGGGAAGTAGCCGAACAGGCCAAAACTCCAGTGGATGTCCTGGAGTACTCCATCGCGATCGGTCTCCGGTTGTATCCCCAGGTATTCCTGCATCTTTTCGCGCCACAATCCGGGCAGGTCAGCGACCGAGATGGAGCCGTCGAAGAGTCCCTTTTCCAGTTCGAAGCGAAGCGCTATATGGAGACCATAGGTGACTTCATCTGCTTCGACCCGGATCAATGAAGGTCGCACCGGATTGACAGCAGCGGCCATCTCCCTGGAGCTCACACCGTCAAGTTTTCCCGGGAAGTGCTGACACATCTTGGGAAGGAAGTGGCTCCAGAAAGCCTCTCCGCGGGCGATTTCATTTTCCCAGAAACGACTTTGCGATTCGTGAATGCCGAGCGAGATGCTGTCGCAAAGAGGTGTGTGTTCCCATTCCGGGTCGAGTCCCTGCTCATACAAGGCATGACCGGTCTCGTGGATCACTCCGTAGAGATTACTGATGAAATCATCAGTGCTGACGCGTGTGGTGATGCGCACATCATGGGGGGCTGAAGGAGATGTACAGAAGGGATGGGTTGTCAGGTCCAGAGTACCTCGCTCGAAATCGTAGCCGAGTTCTGTGGCCACCTCTCTGGCGAAGGCGAGTTGCTTGTCCTTGTCCCACGGTCCCTTCATGAAGGAAGGAACATCGGACGGGTTTTCCGTGGCGCGTTCGATGATCGTTCGAAGACCAGGTACGACCTGCTGGCAGATCTTCTCGAACTCGCTGGCAGTCAGGCCTCGTTCGTACAAGTTCAACAAGATGTCGTAGCGTTCGAATCCGTCATTCTGAAGAGCATCTGCGTAATCGCCCTGCAACTCGACCTGCTTCGAAAGTAGCGGTTCGAAGAGCGAGAACTCGTCCTTTTCGCGTGCAGCACGCCATGCCGTCAACGCCTTCGAACTGGTTTCTGCGATCTCGGTGGCGAGGCTTGCCGGGATCCGAACCGACTGGTCGTAGTCGTAGCGGACCTCTCTGACGAGAGCCAGCAGGTCGGGGTCGCCGGAACTTTGAGCCACTTCCTCGGCGCGCTCTATACAATCACCGAGTGCTGGATCCTGCGATCGTCTGTGCTTGATCCCGACGATCTCGCCCAGTGCTGCAGCGCGCGACTCTGCACCGCCAGGTGGCATGTAGGTCTCCTGATCCCACTCCAGCAGCATGATGGCATGTTCGATCAATGAGATCCCGCGCAACTTCTCCTTCAACTCGGAAATTGCATCGTCTTTCATGTCGTCAACTCGCTTTCAGCAATGTCCTCGTCGATCCCCTCGACACCATCGAGATTCAGGGCCTCGACATAGTGCAAGGAACACACCGGCTGGAAGATTTCATCTCCTCCGACCTGTTGACTGGGTCCATCGAGAAGTGCTACCCCATCGACGCACTTGAGGTTGAAGATCGCTTTCCTGTTGCAGCGATGGCATGTGGTCTTCACTTCCTCGATGGAATCTGCCAGTTCCATCAGGCGACGGCTGCCTTCAAATAGCTTGCTTCGAAAATCGGTTCTCAAGCCATAGCAGATCACCGGTACCCCGACCTGATCCGAGATGTCCCGCAACTGGTCGATGTGACGGGCGGTCAGGAACTGAACCTCATCGACCAGAACACACTGTGCATCCTCGAACATCGATCGGTCCAGGCGCCCAGAAGCAGACAGGATGATGTGAGCCTCGCGGTGTAACCCGGCACGAGAGGCGACTTCTTTTGTGCCGTACCTGTCGTCGAAGCCCGGCTTGATGACGACGACTTTTTTCCCCTGGCGCTCATAGTTGTGGGCTACCGCCAGCAGATTCAGAGTCTTGGCACTGCCCACTGTTCCGTGCCTGAAGTAGAGTTTGGCCATCGATCTCCTCCTGAAGAAGGGTCCACCGACCCCGCTTCAGGGTAGCCGGGAGTCAGGCCTCGATCCATGCTAGCCGTCAGAGTCAGACGCGGGATCGGCCTCAGGAACCGGCAGCACGGTATCATCTTCCGGCACGTCTGGATCCTGTGGCGGGTCCTGCGCTGCGCGAAGCACATCGGCGCCCTTCAGCAGCGAATCCTTGATCCATTGCCTCACCAGCACGGTTCGATGATCGCCGACCACCCGGGCGGTGAATCCCTGTCCTCCCGCTGGAAGTTCCCTCTCCTGGCCGAACTGGATGGTGTGAATCGAACCATCTGCGAGTTCGACCTCGATGAAGGAGGAGGCCGGGTCGAGCCCCAGCGCTGCCATATCGCTCGGATCCATCGGCCACGCCGCCTGGACATTTTTCAGTGACGATATGATTCCCTTGACCGTGGTCTCGTCGGCAGGAAATAGTTCACCATCCGCAGACGAGCGCACCATCCAGAGTGGATCTTCGGTTCCCGACACCAGAGGATTCTCATCTTCTTGCGACGCTGGCGGGTTATCTGAAGGTTTCCAGATCAACTGGGAGAGACCCTCAGGAGTTTCGATGTGCATCCGGCGAACCACTGCATCCGCGGGAAGCCGAAACAGTACCTTATCTGTCCAGCGCCCCGCTTCGAGGGTGGAGCCGGCGAAGGCGGCGCGGGCTCGAAGATTCGGAGAGACGCTGTAGACCTCGTTGGACCCGGCGATGCGGATGAAGGAACGGCTGAAGCCATCTCGCTTGCCGATCACCAGATCTGTCATCGTCTGCCCGGATGAGTCCTTGAGAGCGATCTTCAATCCGGCTTCGTCGCTGACATCGAATGTCGAGTGGCTGGCAACTTTCGAGGCGCGTTGATGAGCAGCGGCTATCGAGCGAATATCGGCGAGGAGCCGATCAATTTCCTGATGATCTGCAGGGTAATCCCACACCGAAGCGACACTCCAGGAGTCTCCTTGCCTCTCCAGTACGACGGTGTTGGTCCCCTGCATCATCTCGATGCGCATCACCTGCTGCACATCCAACCGGGTGAAGGCTGCGATGGCGACAGGCACCTCGGTCGGCCCGGAATAGGGATCCTTTTCGAAATAGTAAAGCAGTCCGGCACCGATGATGATCGCCAGCAGCATGCTCAAGTTTCTGGGATTCATGCCGAGCCCTCCTCCGATTGGATCTTGCTCTCATAAGCGTAGGATGCACCCGTTCGGCTCGCCGAATAGACCATGAAGATCAGCAGCAAGATCAGCGGTATTCCGACCATGTTGCCATAGGTTGCCAGGTTTCTCTCGCTACGCTCGGTTTCTCGCAGCGCGCTGGAGACCTGTATCTTGGCACGGATCCTTGCCAGATCTGGATCGAGGGCCAGCGCTTCGATGGAACCGACGAGAAACCGAACATTCTGCTGGTAGAGGCTCAGCGACGCGTACTTGGCGATGTCGGCGGAACCGATCAGCAGTACCCGACCCGGTCTGGAGGCGATCGCAGCCACCGTCGGATCGGCTGTGGCATCCGTTTCCTCGGAGGGGTCCCAGGGTGGAACCGGTGTCCCTTCCTTGAATGTGGTCGGGAAGGTGCCTTCCAGCAGCAAGCAGAGATGGCGTACTGCCAGTGATCCCGGATCCTGTGGCCTGGAATCCATCTCTGCCGTGTATCCGGGACTGTATCGGGCTAACCAGGAGCCACTCGAAGAACTGGCGAGGATCGAGATCTCGATTCCTGCGGCCGCAGCCATCTCCTGATTGATCACAAACGGGGTGGCGAAGGGGAAGATGATGGACCCGACCCCTCGGGTCAGAGGCGATGTCCCATCGAGGCCATTTCCAGAGGCTGCCGGGCAGAGATGGAATGGAGCGGCCTGACGAAACTGGGATCCGAATGGACCGGGGCGCAGGATTTCGATCGACCCGCACTCGTTACTGGCGACGATGACATTTTCGACCGTCTCAACACCCCACATCCGGAGCGTCGGGGAGAGTCCAGGAGTCAGTGGTGTGAACTGAAGTCGCTGGTCAAGGGTTCCGGATGTTGTCGAGGCCATCACGAATGCCGGGCGGCCAGAAGCGATCGATCGTTCGATCTCGAAGCGCTGCCTCGGAGTCGTGGCGTTCGGTTCTGCGATGATCAGAAGTGCAGCCTCTTCAGGAATCATCGATTCTCGGGTCAGGTCAATTCGTCTTACATCGAACCTATCAGTGAGAATGTCGTTGACGAAGGGGTCGAAATGACTGATCGGCTGAGGCAAAGGAGTGCCGTTCGATTCGGTGATGAGATCTTCAGGTCTGCCATGAAAGAATGCGATCACGGGCTTGGATGTACTCGACAGTTTTGCGATTCGGCTTACCAGCTCATACTCGAGGCCCTCGAGGTTTGTGTGCACAGGAATCGCTTCCGCATCTCGGTCGAGGTACTTGAGCACCAGGGCACTGTAGAAGGGCACGATCTCGAAACCGTCATCCTTGAAGGACCTTCCCTGAAGCTCCGGGATTCCCTGTTGCGCCAGTTCCTTCTTGATCTCATCGGCAAAGGAAGCGGCTCCGCCGAGCAGCGCTTGCATCGGATTACTCTGGGGCACTTCCCCCGAATTCTCCTTCTCCTTGACGAATTCCTCGATGATTCGATTCGGATTCCGAACCTGGATTTTGAGATCGGCTCCTGCGGCCTTTGCAGAGCGCTGGAATTCATCCAGATAATCGACGGTATCGCGGCGCAGATTCTGGAGGCCAGATGGCATCCTCTCGCTGACCCAGTACTCGATGGTCAACTCCTCCGGCAGTTCAGAGAGGATTCGACCCGTCTCTGGACTCACGGTGTGAATGCCTTCTCTCGTCAGGTCGACGCGCTGGTCGAAGCGTAATGAGATGGCATTGCAGATGACGAGCAGCACGGTCAGCAAGATCAGTGAAGAGACCCAGCGGGTCATGAAGCTGGACAATCTTTGTTTCATCACTTCCCCTTACTGTTTCTTCAGTTCGACCTGGAATACCGTCAGCGCCAGGAAGAAGCAGGAGCCGGACAGAAAATAAACGACATCGCTGATGGCGAGTACTCCGCGCTCGATGGATCGAAAGTGGGATTGAACACCCAGCGACTCGACGATTCTTGCAAGCGTCTCATTGGTGCCAGAGATGAAGGAGGCGAAATCGGGACTCAATGCAAGCACCAACACGATGCCAGC
This sequence comes from Bacillota bacterium, assembly GCA_003973385.1. Taxonomy (GTDB): domain Bacteria; phylum Planctomycetota; class UBA8108; order UBA1146; family UBA1146; genus QNYK01. The sequence goes on from QNYK01000104.1 coordinate 15,295, forward strand.
GGTGACTCCTACCAGTAGCGAGACCACCTGGTTGCGAGAGAGCGCAGAGACCCAGCAACCGAGCGCAAGAAACATCATTCCCGCCAGCACGGTACCGATGTAGCCGCCGATGATCGGACCCCAGTCTATGGGACTGGCCGCCAGATAACTGATGGTGGCAGGAATCCCGAGACTGCAGATCACGCTCGCCAGTAACACCACGACGGACGCGAGCCACTTGCCGATCACCAGGTTCACCACCTTGACGGGGAGGGACAGCAGCACCTCGGTGCTGCCAGTTCTCAACTCCTCTGACCACAGGCGCATCGTCACTGCCGGGGCGAACACCATCAGGGTAAATGGCATCAGTCCAAACCAGACCCTCATGTCAGCACTCTCGATGATGAAGAAGGGAGAGTAGAGGAAGAAGAAGAAGGACAGGATTGCGATCTGGAGTGCGATGAAGATCCAGGCGATGGGTGTCTGGAAGTAGGCGCCGCATTCGCGCCGAGCGACGATCAGTATATCCTTCATGCTTGCACCCGCTCTCCGCCGGTCAGACGCAGGTATACCTGCTCCAGGCTTTCTCTCGAGCGACCTACATGCAGCAATCTGGATCCAGATCGGTAGATCTGGATCGACAAATCACCGAGGTCTGGAGCAGATTCTCCGAGCCACCTGTGAACGGTTTCGCCCGTGGATCCCTCAACGCCCGGGGCCAGTTGCAACCCGGGGCACTGCTCAGGATCCACACCGCTTCCAGAGGTCACCACCTGCCAATCCTCGGAGGAGTCTCCTGCCAGTTCATCAGGAGTGCCGTCAGCGATCAGATGACCGGAATGGATGACGATGATTCGAGTACAGATGGCGGCGATTTCCTGCAAGATGTGAGTGCTGAAGATGACGGCGCAATCGGTAGCCAGTTCACGAATCAATGACCTGACCTCGATGATCTGACGAGGGTCGAGTCCGTTGGTGGGTTCGTCGAGAATCACCACCTCGGGATTGTGAATCAGTGCCTGGGCGAGGCCGACTCTCTGGCGGAAGCCCTTGGAGAGGGTTCCGCAGCGCCGGCGTAACATCGGCAGCAGGCCGAGGCGCTTTGAGATGCGGTCGATGCTCTTCTCCAGGACTGCTTTTGCAATTCCCCGTGCGCTACCGATGAAGCGAAGGTAATCGATCACTTCCATCTCTTCGTAAAGGGGAATGCTCTCCGGTAAGTAGCCAAACTTTTTCTTGGCTTCGATCGGATGGGTGGCCACATCGATGCCGCAGATCTTCGCCGACCCTCGATCGGCGGCGATCAATCCGGTGATCATCCTCAGAGTGGTACTCTTGCCGGCTCCATTGGGGCCGAGAAAACCGAGAATCTCTCCGCGGCGAACCTCGAAGGACACATCTTGAGCAGCCTTTGTCTCGCCGAAGGAGCGACTCAGTTGGCTGGCCTCGATGACAGTTGTCCTTGGCGAAGCGGGGGGAGCATTGTTGGCCAGTGCTCCCGATGACTCCTCAGACATCCGGGTTCCGTCCTTTCCATCCGTGCGGGTCGGCGGTCGCAAGTGCGACCGCAACCATACAGGATGAATAGGATACGGGTCTCATTTCAAGCGTTCTTGAAACTCCTCATCACGAGAGACTGCAACTCTCCGAGATTCCGGATATCGCGGCCATACAGCAGGGTGGTGGCGCCGATGCGGCGGGCTTCTCGTGTATTGGCGGGAGCATCGTCGATAAACAGCACCTCTTCGCTGCGAATATCGATCCCGAGGCTCGTTCGGATCTCCGCGAGAACCTCCAGAATCGCGTCTCCCTTCTCCATCAGTCCATATCGAGGATGGAAGAATAGATCCCGAATTCCGAAGATATCCAGCAATTCGCTGCAGACGGATTCATCCGCTCGACAGGCCAAGGAGCAGATTCCCCCGGTGCGATGGATCGATCGCATCAGTTTTCGGGTACCTCGGCGCAGTCTCACGGTGGCCGTGTCACAGCAGGCCAGATGCCTGCCACTGAGCTGAAATGGACCATGAAATGGGCAGATCTCCTGAAGATCCGCACACCAGAGCGTCTCATCGAGGTCGAAGACGTACAGTCGGTAGCCCATGCTCCGCTCCTCCCTGTTACCCATCGCCAAGGACGAATGCTGCATCGAGACGGTTCCCACTGATTTATCAGGGCAGATCGGCATCGGTTTCAGGCGTGCAGTTGGGCGCAGCGTCAGGGCCCTGGGCGTGATCCGGGAAACGGTACGGGCAGTCCATCTTGTCCGAGGCCCCAGCCGGCGAGTGGATCGAAGATGCCGCCATTTCGTTGTCTCTCTCGCTTGATTCGCTGGAGACGCTGGATCCTGGCCGAGATGTCTGCGATCGCAGTGCGGTGCTCGCCCAGCATCGTATTTCCTTGCTCAGCGAGAAAGGCATGCATCGATCGCATCAGAAGGGTCGGGGAAATGGTCGGAGGGAGATGTCCAACCTGAGCCAGAGAGTGTGATAGTTGTCGTCTCGAAGGGACCGGTCCGACCAGGGCGTCGTCGAGATCCACGATGCACAGTTGCCATGGTCCTCTGGCATCTCCGCTCACGAGTACATTGTGGGGTGCCAGATCCCGTGAACTGAAACCGAGTCCCATCACCTGTTGCAGTCGGGCCCCGATCCAGCGCGCAAAACGGAATTGATCGTGAGGTCGCCAATCGGTCTGGCTCACGCGAGCAAACCAGTGATGAATCGGCTCCCCCGCAACCCAACTGCTGATCAGCACTGCTCTGGATCGGTTCGTGTCGAGAACCAGTGGCCGCGGAAGCGGCAGGTTCAGCGGCACTCCCATCTGCATCGCTTGCCACGAACGATGGGGTCTGGCCCAGCGCCAGCGGCGTGGCAACCTGCGAGCCAACGCCCGGATCGTGGTCGCCGACGTGGGCAGGTAGACCTTTCGAGCGAAGAGGGTTCCTTGCCATTCGATGCGTTCGAGTCGACCTCGACGGCCACTGGCGATGACCGAGAGCGCGGGGACCTGGAGCAGTTCCTGTGCGAGAGCTGGCGAACAGCCCTCGCCGAGACGAACTCCAGCATGGATCGCATCCGCTTCCCGTGGCACCCTGGCTTCCCTCCAGTTCGATCTGTGATCGCAGCCCGGAGGCTGGATCTGCTTGGATGGTAGCCCCCCGCTGCGCTTCGACAAGGAAAGCCGGGGCCCGCAGAGGAGGACAGGGCGATGATGTTCATCGAGGTGGATTCGCACCCATTGCTCGATCCGGTGGCGATCCGCGTCGAACTGCCCACTCCTCAAGGGACCGAGAGTCCACCATGGCTGCAGAAATTGCTGGAACCGGGGAACGGTCCAGAGGAACTGAGCCAGGAGTCCAGGAAGGCAGTGCGATCACTGCTTCGTCACGGTGGCTATCGTCCTGCCGGCCGTGGAAAGCCCTCGAGCGAGTGGCTCGTCAAGGCCGCAGCGCAGGGGCGCCTCGGATCGATCCTGCCCCTTGTCGATGCAGGGAACGCGGCGTCGCGAGCCGAGGGGATTCCGTTGAGCGTGGTGGATCTTGATCGTGTTCAGCCGCCATTGACCATCTCGCTGGGCCAACCGGGCGAACGCTACATCTTCAATCGCTCCGATCAGCAGATCGATGTCGAGGGATTGATCTGCCTGCGCGATCGCGATGGCCCCCTGGCCAATGCCGTCAAGGACTCCCAGAGGTGCAAGACCGACGACACGACGCGGAGGGCACTGATCCTGGTCTGGGGAACGGTGGATCTGCCCGGAGCGGCAACGAGATTGGCGATGCGAGTCCAGGATCTGGTGAGTCAACTCGGTGCGGACACCGAGGGGGTAGAATTCCGTCGAAGTGGGGGCGAGGAATCACTCCTATCCGGGCCGGGGAGCCACTAGAATGATCAGACCGCCTCGTAACAAGAGGGATCACCGCGCATCAAACGGAACCATCGGTAGGAGTTGCCTTGCCCTTCGCCAGCGCCGAAGAACTGACACTTGAGATCTCTCGTGGAGGGGTGGTCATCCTCATCGATGATGCACATCGAGAGAACGAGGGTGATCTGGTCGTAGCCGCTCAATCGATCACACCCGAGCAGGTCAATTTTCTCGCGACCCACGCTCGCGGACTGATCTGTGCACCGCTGGCACAGCAGATCACCGATCGACTTGAATTGTCTCTCATGAATGCAACGCCGTGCGATCCGATGGAGTGCGCTTTCACCATGTCTGTCGATGCCCGCGAGGGAAACTCGACAGGAATCAGCGCATTTGATCGAGCCAGGACACTTCGCAAACTCGCCAACTCGAGATCGACATCCGATGATTTCAAGAGGCCGGGACATGTGTTCCCTTTGAAGGCAAACCCGGGCGGATTGCTGAGCCGAAGCGGCCACACAGAAGCTGCGGTTCATCTGGTCGAGCGTGCGGGGCTTCAGCCTGCTGCGGTGATCTGTGAGGTGATGAACGAGGACGGATCGATGGCGAGGCTTCCTGATCTGATCGCGTTTGCAAAGTTACATCGATTGCTGCTGGGTACCATAGACTGCCTCGTGCAACAGTGTCATGAGCAACAGTGTCATCCACAGCCGGGTGACGCATCGCAACCCGCTGAGTCGTCGCCGACTGCACAGCCGTCGCGCCACTCTGGAGCTCAGTTGCCGACGCCGTACGGACTGTTCGAGATCGAGTCGTGGAGTGTGCCTTTCGGCGCCCCCGTCACGGTACTCCGACAAGGCGATCTGAGCATGGACTCGGCTGCCGAATCTCCCATCGTGAGATTACACAGTTCCTGCTTCACCGGAGATGTCATCGGTTCGCTCCGATGTGATTGCGGCGCACAATTGCAGATGGCTCTCAAGGCGATCGGCTCTCAGGAACGGGGTGCGCTGCTCTATCTTCCTCAGGAAGGGCGAGGCATCGGATTGACCCAAAAAATCGAGGCCTACCACCTGCAGCAGAAAGAGGGTCTCGATACCGTCGAGGCGAATGAGCGGCTCGGGTTCGCACCCGATCTTCGCGACTACGGCGATGCAGCCAGTATTCTGAAGTCGATGGGGGCGACCAGTGTTCGCTTGATGACGAACAATCCGGCCAAGGTGTCCGGGCTCGAGTCGAACGGGATCGTGGTGGCCGAGAGGATGGCCATCGAACCGGAGCCGGGCCCTGTCAATCTGGGCTACCTTCGCGCCAAGAAGAACAAGATGGGCCACATCTTCGAGGCCATCTAGGGCGCCTGTTGGGCGTACGCCGTTCATCGCAAGATCAGTGGCATGGAGAACGGGCCCGCCAGGTGATACCTGGCGGGCCCGCTGCTATTTCGGATTCAGTCGATCGTGCTGATCAACACCCCGTGGTGTCGTATGTGGCGCAATCGAGAGTATCATCGGTCGGGTCGATTCCACAGTTGATCGGGCCCGGGGCAGGGGGCTCGGCGCCGCCTGCGAAGATGTATGTGAGGATCTTGATCGCATCCGAGATGTCGACAAATCCATCGTCATTGGAATCAATCGCATCGAGGCACAGTGGCGGAACGGCCTGGAACAGGTAACTGAGAGTTCCGATGGCATCCGAGATGTCGACGCCGGTGTCACCGTTGACATCACCGCGACGGAAACGCTCCGGAAGACACGCCATGACGCAACTGGTCGAAGCCAGTGCCTCGCCGCAGCCGCCAGATCCACCGATTTCAAGGGTGAAGTCGACCAGTTCCAGTGGCAGCACATGGGTGGTCGTCGTGGCGGTGCCTGGAAGGGTGCTGATCAGTGCTCCGTCGACGCTGAGAGTGAGTGCCTGGTACGCTGGATCATTGTTGAGCCAGGTCAGGGTCACGGTGCAGGTCTCGTGATCGATGCTGCAGTTGAGGTCAGAAGGACCGACGGAGGCAGGAGTCTGCGCACAGGTTCCCGATCCGAGTCCAGCCGCAGAGGCCTGGGCATTGCTGATTCCGACCACCTCGAAGCTGGAGGCGACTGCATCTGTCAACGCGATCGGCATGCTCGTTGAGGTTCCGGATTGAGTCGTGGTGACTCCATCCTGGGTGACCTCGATGGAGTCGTAGAGACCTCCATTGGTCCAGCTGAGGGTACCGTCGCAGGTGCAGGGATCGTCTATCGTCACGGTCACGCCACTGGGTGCCGGAGTTTCGACCAGCATCGATCCATGATCGAGAATCGGCTGCTGTGATACGCCACCGACCGAGATCACGCAATTGACTGCGGGACTGCCGAGGGTGTTGACGAAGGTGAGACTGGAAGCGGTTCCAGGTAGGGCAGCAGCGTCGACCGAATACTGAATCAGTGCCACTTCGTGCAGTCCGACCGGGATCGATTCCAGAGGCGGAGACAGGCTCACGATCGCACCCACGATGACTCCAGGTCCACCCACTGGCGCGAGTTCGAAAAGGAAGAAATCGGCGCCACTTCCGGCGTTGGTGGAGGTGAGGCCCGAACCCTCGGAGACCAGCACGGCAGTCAGCATCGAGCTGTCGTGAGCGATTCCGAACTGGAATCCCTGAGACGGACTGGGAGTTTCCAGATTGATGGTTGCCGTGGCGGTTCCGCCGGGTAATCCAGAGGTGGCTCCGGCATGGAGGGCGTAATTCTGGCCCTGAAGCGTGGTCACGAAACTGAGGAGGCAAATTGCCCCCAACAACATCTTCCAGTTCAGCATCTGAGAGTTCCTTCCTCGCTGTGGATTCCGGGCCGGTAGCTCAGGCACGGAGAACGACGACCTCCAACGGATTGAACAGTCGTGGACAAAGTCCATTCTAATGAACTAACAATAGTTTACTAGTGTAAGTTTTGTAAATATGCCGATATGCGTCGCCGCAGAATCTCACACGGAGCCTGGCGTCGTGAACCGGTCAAGAAAGACGATGCTGAACTTCATGTACCGCTCCTGGAGTGGCTGATCCGGGAAAAATTGCCCGTCTGCTGAAGAAGCAGTGACAGCGGCACTGATCGAGATGATCGAGTCACTCCAGCGAAGAAAATCGTGGCGGGAGGTGCGTGCGCTGCTCGCATCCTCCCGGCAGATCAGATCAGCGGGGGATCACTATGGAGGTGCCGATCGCCATGTTGTGGATGTCATCGATGATGGCCGGGTTCGCCGTCACGATGTCTCGCCATCTCTGGCCGGTGCCATAGAAGCGGCTCGACAGCGACCACAACGTGTCGCCCTGGCGTAGTCTGTAGGTCCGTTCCAGCGGATCGACGAGAGGGATGTCGGCACTCGAACTGATCTGGACCGGTTCAGGGGGGACCGCCGCCGGATGGGTATCGACTGAAGTGATCTCCCATGGCGCGATGGGATCGAGATCCGCCAGGTCGGAAGGGCCCGAATTGCCGAGCGGAATCGGGATCACCATCAGTGGGTAGAGTGTCCGCTCGCCATCGACTTCGCGGTAGCGCCAGAAGGGGAAGAACCAGTTGCCATGACTTTCTTCTCCCGCATCGGTGAGGGCACGACTTTCAGTCGTGCCTGCAATCCACAACGGGCCGGCACTGATGCGTTCACGCGAAACATCGATGCCTGCGACCTGGTGGGTCGTTGTCATGTCATAGGCGAGTAGGCCGCCAAGTACTGCCATCCCCTGCTGTTTTTCGGAGCGCATCTGCCATGTACCTGCCGCCATCGCTGCCACATCTGCAGGGCCGATGGAAGTGCCGATCATTTCTCCTCGTCCTGCAGGGGAAGATGTACAGCCGGCAACGGTCACCAGAAGCGCTGAAAGAAGTAGAGGGGCCAACGCCAGACGAGCCACTGACCACTGCCCGTCACGAAACTCCGTGCGGGAGGAACTGGATCGGAATGTAGATTTTTGCACGACACGCCCTTCAGGCTGTGATCGCGCGGCGTGGAGCCGATGCTATTGAATTTGAGGTTTTCTGGCAAGAGCACCTGAGATGAGCAGGAACGGTATCGCCAGGATCACTGCGGAAGCCCAGTAGGGAGCCGCTGGACCGATCTTCCAGTAGAGGATCGCAGCCGCCAGCGGGCCGATGGCACGAGCCAGGCTTCCGAGCGACCGGAAGCAGCCGAGCACCTCTCCCTGCTGGTCGGGACCCACGGCGAGGCTGACCAGGGTCGAGAGCATCGGCATCACCATCGCTGCGCCGACCGAGAGTGGCAGCAGTGCGAGCATCAATTGCCACTCCTGGAGTGCCAGAGCGATGCCGACGAGGCCGACGAACACGAGACAGAATCCGATCTGGGATGTGAGGTGAGGTCCCCATCGCCGTGACATCGGCCGAGAGAGTCCACCCTGGACCAGTGCCAGCACCAGTCCGATGGCGACGAACATGGCGGCGATGTGCTCGCTGCCCCAGCCAAAGCGCTGGTTGACCAGGAACGCGAGGGTGAACTCCATGCCGCTGAAGCCGACGAGGTAGATCATGTTGGCCAGCTGGATGCGAACGACTTCCGCTCCCCAGCGTCCCCCCAGCGACACCTGAATCCGGATGGGGCGGGGCGGGTATCCCTCTGGTCTGGTCTCCGGCAAGCAGCGCCAGACCCACAGCAAGTTGATCAGTGACAGCACGCAGACGCCGAGAGCCGCGGCGCTGAAGGGATTGGTGCGAAACACGCCGGTCGATTCTGCCGCCTGCGCTGCAGGGGTGAGGTCGATGAGGCTCAGCCCTCCGCCGATCGCCGGCCCGAGGATGAAGCCGAGTCCGAATGCGGCTCCGATCAGTCCCATGCCGCGGGCTCGATGCTCTCCAGGGGTCAAGTCCGCGACCGCGGCGGTGGCTGCGGAGATGTTTCCGCCAGCGATTCCTGCCAGCATTCGAGACAGCACCAGCAGCGCGAAGGAGCCACTGAAGGCCCACAGCAGGGCCGCGAACAGATTGCCTGTGATGGTGATCAGCAGCACCGGGCGGCGACCCCATCGGTCGGAGAGACTGCCCCAGAGCGGGCTCACCAGGAACTGGAGAAACGAGTAGATGGAACCGAGCACGCCGCCGAACAGAACCACGAGACGCGCGTCATCGATCTCCGGAGAGATGGATCGGAGCGCGTCGAGAAGGGTCTCGAGCCAAGGATCGGCGCGGTAAGACTCCAGAATCGCAGGGAACAGCGGGAAGATGATGGAGAACCCGACCAGATCTATGAAGAGGGTCAGCAGAATCGGCCCGAGGCTCGGTCTGGGGGAGTCGGAGTTGTTTCGTGGCAACGACGCGGATGCGGTCAACGGGCTCTCCTCCTCACTGCTGCTGTGTGACTTCGTGTTCCATCGACGCGAACGATGGCCCTGCTGAGCGCCATCAAATTGGTGGCTGAGATCCTCACCAGTGCTGGTGCTCCGGTCAAGGGTGCCACCCGAGACGGTACCGGGGCTGGTCGAGACGGCACCTGACGATTACCCTCTGATCATCGCCGTCTGCGAGGGAGGCTAGCCGAAGATGTCCCGAAGTGAGAGTGATGACGCGCCCAGGGTGCGGGAAACTGCGCCGGTAGCGGTCGGGTCCGAGGATCGGATCACCGACGAGCAGATCCGGCCGAGCCAATTGAGCGAATTCATCGGCCAGCAAGCAGTGGTCGGGAATATGCGAGTTTTTCTCGGCGCTGCGAAGGAACGGGGCGAGCCCCTCGACCATGTACTGTTGTCGGGAATGCCAGGTCTGGGCAAGACCACCCTCGCTGGTCTGGTCGCAGGCCACATGGAGGTGGGGTTTCGTGCCACCAGTGGCCCGGTGCTGGATAAGGCGAAGGATCTTGTCGGTCTTCTGACTGAACTGGATGAAGGGGACATCCTCTTCATCGACGAGGTCCATCGCATCAGTCGCGTCGTCGAGGAATATCTCTACTCGGCGATGGAAGATTTCAAGATCGACATCATCATCGACTCGGGCCCCAACGCCCGATCGATGAGGATTCATCTGCCTCATTTCACATTGATCGCGGCGACCACCCGAGAAGGCAACCTGACCGCACCATTTCGTGCTCGCTTTGGCATTCAGGAGAAGCTGGAACCCTATCGAGATGAAGAGATCGTCGAGGTGTTGTTGCGAAGTGCTCGCATCTTCGGTCTCGACCTGACCGATGATGGAGCTGCGGCGCTCGCGTGCCGCTGCCGAGGGACTCCCCGGATCGCCAACCGTTACCTTCGTCGGGTTCGCGACTTCGTGCAGGTTCAGGGCCACGAGGTGATCGACGAGGCAGCAGCCCGTGAGGGGCTCGACAGGCTAGGTGTCGATCCTGACGGACTCGACGCTCTCGATCGGAGGATCCTGAAAACGGTGGCTCGAGCCGGTGGCCAAGCGGTCGGTATCAAGACGATCGCGGTCACCGTTGGCGAGGAGGAGCGCACCATCGAGGATGTGCACGAACCGTACCTGATCCGTGCCGGGTTCCTGGCCAAGACGCCGCGCGGCAGAGTACTCGGGCATCGCCTGCGCGATGACCTGGCGTCCCCTGCTGAAGCAGGCGATCAGGGCACCCTTGAGCTCGAAGGCACCTCATGAGGCGCTCGTTGATGGTGCTGGCCGTGCTGGTGCTGGTCGCTTCGATCTTCACTGCGAGCGCACCGATCCGAGCACTGCCAGCGACCTCACCGGTTGCGGAGACACCATCTGCGGGTTGTCCCAACATCCGAGTGCTGCTCGAACAGGGCACCCATCAGCACCGGATCACCTGTGACGCCGGAAGATTCCAGGTGAGGTGGGGCGACGATGTCGCCACGGTTCACTCGCCGCTGGCTGTGGTGGCGGCGAAGGGGTCGCTTCGCGTCGGCGATCGAGTTTTCACCGAGAGTGTAAAAATTCGTGCGGTCAGTGGCGACATGCAGATCGGAGAGCGCCATCACGAGGGCTGGGTCGAGTGGACTCCCGAAGCCGATGCTGGCGGCTGGCAGATGATCGAACAGATCCCGCTGGAACGGTATCTGCTCGGAGTGGTCTCGCGTGAGATGTCGGCCAGTAGTTTTCCTGCGGCAGCCCTCGAAGCTCAGGCCATCGCCGCCAGGACCTACGCCAACTTTCAGATACAGGCTCGTGGCCCCGGTCGCCGCTACCACCTCAGGGGTGACCCGCGAAGTCAGGCCTACGGGGGAACCGCACGGATACCGCAGGCGATCAAGGATGCTGTGCAGGGGACCCGAGGTGTTCACCTGCTCACAGCGGGCAGGATCTTCGAGAGTTTTTACCATTCCACATGTGGCGGCCAGACCTGTTCGGCGGCGCAGGGATTCGGGATCGCAGGGATTCCCACGATGCCCAGCGTCGAGTGCGATGGCTGTGTCGGCAGCCGGTTCTTTCGTTGGCGGCAGCCCGTCCCGGAGATGCAACTGCGTCATGCGCTCGAGGACGTCTGTGCCGGATCAGGGATTCAGCTCGGAAGGGTCTCTGCCGTGACGCCGATCGAGACCACTGCGTCGGGACATGTTCCCTACCTTCGCATCGACCATGGTGGAGGTTCCTTCGAGATCGACACCTCACGCTTACGATCTGCGCTGGGCAAGAGAGGCAACCGAGGTCTCCGCTCTGCCAGTTTCACGGTCAGGCGCACGTCCGAAGGGTATCTGTTCGAGGGAAGAGGGTGGGGCCACGGCATCGGCATGTGTCAGGTCGGTGCCCAGGGGTATGCGCGCCGTGGGGCCAATCGGATCTGGATTCTCGAGCATTATTATCCTGGAGCCAAGGCCGTGAGATTGTGGTGAGCGAATCGATCGAAGCGCAACACCCGATGCATCCAGGATTCTCCTTCCAGCTGGAAGCGGGTTCACAGGATGGCCCGAGAGCGGCGACCTTCTCGACTCCACGCGGAGCGATCCGCACCCCCGCTTTCATGCCCGTTGGAACCCAGGGCACGGTGAAGGGGGTCAGCCCCGATCAACTGCTGGCACTGGGTACGCAGGTCGTCCTTTCCAATACCTATCACCTCGCAGTGAGGCCCGGCGCCGAGATCGTTCGAGAACTGGGAGGACTGCACCAGATGATGGGCTGGGAAGGCCCGATCCTGACCGATTCCGGCGGCTTTCAGGTCTTCTCCCTCGGCCATCTCAATCGCATCGATGAACAGGGAGTGGAGTTCAGGAATCACATCGATGGAGACATGCTGTTGCTGACTCCCGAGACGGTGCTCGATGTTCAGGCACAACTCGGCAGCACCATCGCGATGGTGCTCGACGAATGTCCTCCCGCAGGAGTCGATAGAGATACCGCGGCGCGTGCCCTCGAGAGGACCGAAAGATGGGCGACTCGGTCGGTCGAACATCGTCACAGCCTCCAGCTTCACGAACCGATGGCACTGTTCGGAATCCTGCAAGGCGGTGTCGAGGAGGATCTGCGTCGAGAAGGAGCACAACGACTCCGTGAACTCCCCTTCGATGGATTTGCGGTCGGGGGTGTCAGCGTTGGAGAGCAGCGAGAAGTGATGCTGGAGACGATTTCTGCCGGAGCACGCCACCTTCCCATCGATAGGCCACGCTATCTGATGGGAGTGGGAGGGCTGGAGGAGTTCATCGTCGCCGTCGAGAGCGGCATCGATCTCTTCGATTGCGTGATTCCAACCAGAAATGCACGCAATGCGACGCTGTTTCTCTCGGATGGCTCGATGCTCAACCTTCGGAATTCGGTTCACCGACGCGATCGCTCCCCGATTGAACCCGGCTGCGATTGTCCCACCTGCCTCCGCTTCAGCAGAGGGGCGTTGCATCACCTCTACACTCGCAAGGAGTTGCTGGCCTATACTCTCGGCTCTCTGCACAACTTGAGGGTCTTTCACGGGTTCCTCGAAAGGGCCCGTCAGGCGACCCTGGAAGGGTCCTGGGACCAGTTTCGCACCTCATTCTTCAGCCGATTCCGGGCCCGGTCCGGTTGAATCCTCGCGGGGGTGCCACTAAGATTCGCAACTCTCCTTGATTCCGCAATTTGCGGGTGCGTCGGGGAGAGAAAGTTCATTTGAACAGTAGCATCAGGGCCACCAGATGGCCCCGGAGAGGAACGCGCGATGTCGCCTGTCGTGGCCGTCGGAAACAACTGGTTTGGCACTTCGCTGAGTTCTCTCGCGATGCTGGCTCAGGACACCACCGCAACTGCTGGAGAAGTGCAGCAGCAGCCGGGTTTTCTCGACTTTCTACCGATGTTCGCCCTGATGGGTGTGGTGGTCTACTTCTTGCTCATCCGACCTCAGCGCAAGCAGGCCAAGGAACACCAGCGATTGCTCGATGGGCTGGAGAAGCACGATCACGTTCGCACCATCGGGGGCATAGTTGGCAAGGTGGCACAGGTGGATGCCGATCATGATCTGATCGTTCTGACCATCGATGAATCAAAAAATGTTCGTATGCGGGTGGCGCGCCAGTCCGTGGCCGCAGTGCTCTCGAGTGAGGATACCCCGCCCAAGATCAAGGAAGAGGACACTGCACGATGATCCAGAAGAACGGCCGCGGATTCATTCTGCTGGCCCTACTCATCGCGGGCTGTGTGTATTCGCTTCAGGATTACCAGAATGGCATCAAGAAGGGCATTGACCTTGCGGGAGGAACTGAACTCCTGTACGAGATCCCGCTCGAAAATGTCCCGGCATCTCAGCGATCCAGCGTAGCCTCCGATGTGAAAGATGTGATCGCCCGTCGTTTCGACAGTTACGGTCTCAAGGAGATCAGCGTCGCCATCGCTGGATCAAACCGACTGCAGATTCAATTGCCTGGCTTCGATAACGAGGAACTCAAGCGAATCAAGAAACAGATCGAGCAGGCGGGCGAACTGAACATCCACCTCGAGAGTGCTGCGGAGTACTCCGGGCAAGATGTCATCGCCGAGATCGAGCAGGCGATGACCCGTCGCGATCAGGCGATTCTCGCCTACAACGCGCTGCCCGCAGAGCAGCAGACGGAGCAGAATCTTCCTCCAGAACTCGATCGAATCGTCACCTACCGCCGTCCCGATCCCGATGGGCTTCGAGGTGCTCCAGTGGTGGTTGAAAATGGCCCCTCCATGAAGGTCTCCGGGTCCTTCATCCAGCAAGCTGGAAGCACATTCGACCAGACCGGTGGACCTGCGGTTGGATTCACATTTGGAGGAGCCGGAAGCACCTTGTTTGGAAATCTAACCGGGGAAAACATCGGCAGGAATCTTGCCATCGTGCTCGATGGCGTCGCCGTGAGTGTGGCAGTGATCAACGATGCGATCTTCGGCGCAGGTATCATCTCCGGAACCTTCACGCAGAAGGAAGTCGACGACATCGTCACCCTGCTGAGGGCGGGGTCGCTGCCGACGAGACCTGTCCCCATCAGCCAGCAGACGGTGGGGTCGGTGCTCGGTAAGGAATCCATCGATCGGGGAACCCAGGCGATGATCATCGGGTTCTTGCTGGTGATCGTATTCATGGTCGTCTATTACCGCGCAGCGGGCCTGGTGGCGAACATATCGCTGCTGTTCAACTTGATGCTGGTGCTGACACTACTGGTGATCTTCCGTAACACCCTCACCTTCCCTGGAATGGCGGGGCTGCTCCTGACGGTGGGCATGGCGGTGGACGCAAACATCCTCATCTTCGAGCGGATTCGCGAGGAGAGGGATCGCGGCAAGGAGCTTCCAGCCGCATTCAAATCCGGATTCCAGCGTGCATTCTGGACCATCTTTGACGCAAACCTGACCACCTTGATCACTGCATTCGTGTTGTTCCAGTTCGGAACCGGAGCGGTCAAGGGGTTTGCTGTTGTCCTCTCGTTCGGGATTTTCACCTCCTTCTTCTGCTCCATCTTTGTCAGCCGTCTTCTGCTCTCTTCCCTGATCAACTCGGGGATTATCAAGGAACTGAAGATGACGCGGCTGGTCTCGAAGACCAACATTCAGTTCATGTCGATGCGTGGTGTGACTCGAATTCTCTCGATCGTGCTCGTTACCGCCGGGGTGGCCTTCCTCCTCTGGCGAGGCCCTTTGGCGATGGGAATCGACTTCACGGGCGGCACCAAGTTGTCTGTCAACCTCACTCGACCCGTCTCAGAGGTGCAGCTGCGATCCGCTCTTGGAGAGTTGAGCTCAGCGGATGAGAGTGTCAAGTTCGAGGACTTGCAGTTGCAAGCTCTCGGAGCGCAGGGGTTGGAGGATGCTCGCAGGTATTCGTTGAAAACGAAGACGCTGGGAGCCAGCAATGACGAGACGGAAGCATTCAAGACCGCCGTCGAAACATTGCTAGCCTCTAAAGGTCTGCTGGCCCCCAACGCCATCGAAGATGTTCGCATCGAGGCGGTCGCGGGTGTCGACGGCGCCGCAGACACGCATATCCTCAAGGCACGGTTGAACGCCCTTCGAGTCGTCGGAGACTCTGTAGAAGTGGGAGTGACCGCGAGCATGATCGAGGATGCGATGATCGAGAGCGGGTTCCCGATCGCCTCGGTGACCGAATCGGTCGCTGACCGCCAGGATTCTGAAGTTGTTTCCTTCGAGATCACGAGCGAGGCGCAGGCCGATAGCACGGCGGCACTGGCACTGATGGGTGATCTGACGAAAAAGTTGAAGGACTTCAAGAACATCAGTTTCTCTGAGCCCTTCCCCGAGTTCAGCAGCATCGGGGGAAAGGTCGCCCAGGACATGCAGGGAAAAACCTTCGTGGCTCTGATGATCAGCTTCCTGGCGATCATCTTCTACATCAGCCTTCGATTTGAACTTCGCTTCGGCCTGGCTGCGATCGTGGCGCTGGTTCACGACATCCTGTTCACCCTCGGAGCGATTGCGGTGGGAGACTACCTGCTCGGCGACTTCCTGAGCCTGAAGATCAATCTGCCGGTGGTGGCGGCTCTTCTGACGGTTGTCGGGTATTCGCTCAACGACACCATCGTGATCTTCGACCGGATTCGCGAGAATCTGGTCGATACCCGAAGAGATGTTGATTACGCAGAGGTTGTAAACAAATCGGTCAATCAGACGTTGAGCCGCACGCTGCTGACCTCTTTGACCACTTTTCTGGTCGTGTTGATCTTGCTTGTATACGGTGGCGAAGGACTTCACGCCTTCGCTTTCGCGCTCTGCATCGGAGTCATAGTCGGGACCTATTCCTCCATCTTTGTCGCTAGCCCGGCGCTGGTGCATTTCCAGGAGAAGGCTCGAATGCGCCGTGAGGCGGTGATCGCAGACGCTGCGATGAAGAAGTGAGTGCTGGCGAGGTTTTTTGAGTGCAGCAGGGCGAGTCGGTTGCGGAGACCGATTCGCCCTGCTGCCATCTCCAGCAACGAGCGTCGCTGGAGTTCTGCCGCGAAGCCGGGGCACTGCTGGAAACGACCGCATCCACCGGGTATCTTGACGGCGATCGGTTGCGAGGGAAGTCCCTCGCCTACAACACGAACCCACCTCGGGGAAGCGAGTGCCTTCGGCCTCGCGAGGGAATGGGGGACTCCATGGGTACGGGTACAAAGATCGGCATCATTCTCATCCTGGTGCTGGTTATCGTTGTCATTGCAAATCTTCTCGACAGTGAAGTGCAGCGCGGGCCAACTGCAGAGCAGCAGGTGACCGGCGGTGTTCCTGGCTCCACATCGCCACTCCAGGAATCGAACCTTCCCGGAGCCACTCCAGGATCCGTTGGCACCTCAGGTCAAGGAGATGCGGTGGTGCGTGATGCACAGGGGAAGCCTGGACCGGACTCGAAGACCACCGCAGGTTCGCAACCAGCGGTGGAAGGGCCCAGCGATGTGCCCTTGGTCGACAATGTTGCGGTGAAGCCTGCACTAGCAAGGACAGATCAGGTCGGCCTGACTCGTGCAGCAGGGGTCATCCGCGATGACCAGGGCATCGATCCTGTTGTGGTGAATCGGCAAGGTCCCGACCGGGGTACTGCATCCAGAGTCACTCCAGCGACGAAGCCCGTGGTGCCTGTGATGACCCGGGTAGAGGTGCAGCAAGGCGATAGCCTGTGGGCGATTGCCAGCAGAGAACTCGGCGGCGGCATCCACTGGCCCGAGTTGCTCAAGGTCAATCCGGGTCTCGAGGAGTTCACCATTCTGGTGCCCGGACGGGTGCTGACGATACCGAATGTCCAGCGCTCCCCAACGGTCAGGGCAGTGGCCGCCACCAGCCCGACCGTCTCCACTCGTGAAGGAGTTCGTCTCTACCAGATTCGCGATGGTGACACCCTCTATGACATCGCTCGCGATGAACTCGGTAACGGCGGACGCTGGATGGAGATCCAGAAATTGAATGATGGTCTCGATCCCAATGCGCTTCCCATCGGCAGAAAGATCTTTGTGCCCCGCTGATCGCTTCGGAATGGTGGGTACCGGGTACTCAAGCCGGGCGGCTGGGTGATGATCGAGACTCCCGACTGCCACCGCTTCGGTCGGGCTGGGCCAGGTTCCCCTATGCCCTGGCCTACCAGTCCTGCACCAGTCCTGCCAGGGGCTGCGCCGGGCTGCGCCGCGTGGCCGGGGTCGACAAGGCCTTCCAGGTGGTGGTACGACGAGCGGCCTGATGAGGGCGGGCGCCCGGACTGCTAGACTGGTATGTCGGTTCACAACCCGCTTCTCTTACCCTGAAACAGCCATGATTCTGTTGCGATCCGCAAACGCCCTTCTGCTGCTTCTGCTCTGCACTTCCTCGCTCCCTGCCCAGCATGACCGTGAGCGGAATGCCGTGCGGCATATCGCCAGCGGAGACGTCGACAAGGCATTGGCGCAACTGGAAAAGGGCGAAGCGGCCAGCTCCGAAACACACTTCGTCCGCATGCTGGCGGCCCTGGAAGCAAAGAAAACCGACCAGGCCGTGGTGCATGCGCGTGCTGCACTCGATGCCGGGCTCCCCTTCGGACGCCTGGTGGCCGGACCCCGCGACCGGCTGGCCCCGCTTTACGCTACCGATCAATATCGCCAGTGGGCACGGCAGAACGACTCGCTGCAGCTGCTGCACGGCCCGATGCTCGGCGCGATCAGCAGTGATTCCGCCTCGCTCTGGCTGCGGACAGCGAAAAAGGGATCCGTCCAGGTCCGGGTCCTGGATGCCCGCAGCGGGAAGCTCATCAGCACGTCCGAACAGGTGGCTGCCAGTGAGCACACTGACTTTACCGCCGTGGCACGGCTGACCGGCCTGGAAGCAGATCACTCCTATCGCTATGAAATTGAGGTCGACGGCATGCAGGTACCGGTCGAGAACGGCCAGTTCCAGACCTTTCCGCAGCAGGGAACCGCTGCCAGTTTTCGGGTCGGCTTTGGCGGCGGAGCGGGGTTTGTACCGAAGTGGGAGTACATGTGGGACACGGTGCTCGAATCCCGTCCAGTTGCTTTCCTGATGCTCGGAGACAACGTCTACATCGATGATCCGACTCATCCGCTGACAAACCACTATTGCTATCACCGCCGGCAGTCCCGTCCGGAGTGGCGCCGTTTTACGGCCGCCACCGGTATTTACTCGATCTACGACGACCATGATTTTGGACTGAACGACTGCATCCCTGGCGCCGAGATTGAACATCCGGCCTGGAAACGGAGTGTCTGGAAGACGTTTCGCCAGAACTGGGTCAATGCATCCTACGGCGGCGGGGAGATACAACCCGGCTGCTGGCAGGATTTTTATATCGGCGATGTCCATTTCATCCTGCTGGATGGTCGCTATTACCGCAGTCGTGACGGGGATCCAACGATGCTCGGCCCGGTGCAGAAAAAATGGCTGCTGGAAACTCTCGAGAAGTCGAAGGGGACATTCAAAGTGCTGGCCTCGCCCGTTCCCTGGACCGCCGGTGTAAAGCCTGGCAGCAAGGACACCTGGGATGGTTACTCGCAAGAGCGCGAGGAGATCTTTTCTTTCCTCGAGGCGAAGGGAATCAACGGTGTGTTTCTCGTCGCGGCGGATCGGCACCGCACCGACCTGCGGGTGACCTCCAGGCCCGACGGCTATGACCTCTACGAGTTCGAGAGTTCCAGGCTGACCAACCGCCACACTCACAAGGTCATAGAAACCCCCGGGCTGATCTGGGGCTACAACAAGACCTGCTCATTTGCCCTGATGCGATTTGACACGACCGCGGCCGATCCGACGGTGACGTTCGAGGCGATCACGATTGATGGGGAGAAGGTGCATTCGCACCAGTTGAAATTGAGCCAGCTGACACACAAGTAATTGACAGAACCAACGATGAACAGGGGAGCAAACTCCATGAAGAACCAGGCCCTCACTATTTTTTTCAGCATCTCCTGGCTCCTTTCGGGAGTCATGCTCGCCGGTGCCGACGAACCGGCAGCGTTTCGTGACCTTTTTAATGGCAAGGACCTGACCGGCTGGGTCGATGTAAACACTTCCAGGGAGACCTGGTCTGTTCGCGACGGGCTGCTGGTCTGCACGGGCCGCCCGATCGGCGTGATGCGGTCGACCGAGCAGTTTGAGAATTTCATCCTGCACATCGAATGGCGGCACATGGAAGCTGGCGGAAATTCCGGCGTCTTTGTCTGGAGCGAGGGGGCAGTTCCCGAGGGGCGGCGTCTGCCCAAGGGGATGGAAGTCCAGATGCTTGAACTGGACTGGGTTAACCAGCACAAGAACAAGGAAGGGGTTCCGGCCCCGATCGCCTATGTCCACGGGGAACTGTTTGGCGCCAATGGCCTCGAGACGATTCCCGATAACCCCCGCGGCCGCCGCAGCAAATCGATTGAAAACCGCTGCAAGGGCAAGGGCGAGTGGAACATCTACGATGTGGTCTGCGTGGACGGGGTGGTCAAACTGTCGGTCAACGGCAAGTTCGTCAACGGCGTGCGGAAGTCCTCGGTCAAGAGAGGTTACCTCTGCCTGGAATCCGAGGGCGCGGAGATCCACTTCCGCAATATCCGCATCCTGGAACTGCCGCCGGGAATACTCACTCCCCAGGAGCGAGCCCCGCTGCTTGGCGGTAGCAAATGACCGGGCGGTTCCAGTGTGGCTGCTGTTGTCGCCGCAGGGGGGGCCTGCGGCGAACGGGCAGCCTGTTGTAACAACCCTGGTTCGCTTCCCGGATCAAACGTGAAAGCTCATCGAGAAGGCCTCGATCGCTCGTTCTGCCGGTTCCAGTAGCTGGAAATCACGGGTCATGAAGTGCGGGAGATGGTTGCCTGGTCCATCCTCGATCGGGCCATCGAGATGTGTGCGTGATCCTGTCTCAAGCTCAAGTCCCTCAGCCAGAGTGTGGACCGTGCCCGGTCAGCGTGTCGGGGCCGATGTCGCCGTCCTGTCCCTGAGCAATTCGCGCAAGGTCATTTCTCCGCTGAGGTTCTGTCCTGTCAACATGCGCAGCGACTCGCGCCGGTAGAAGGGGTCGCCATCGAGCGCCAGACGCTCCCGTTGGACCTCATCCAGGCGGATGAGAAGCAGCGCCTCCTGTGAGTACAACATCGATAGATGAGATTCCAGCTGCTGATTCTGCTCTCGCCTGGGGATGTGAACCGAGGAAACGACGCACATCGAGATACCGACGAGAAGGATCGTGAACTGGGGCGTGCTGAGGCGAAAAAAATCGCACACGCTGAAACAGGCCCGCTTCAGTGGACCTCCGATGATCATCATGGCCGAATTGGTACTCCCAACGAACGCGATGAATTCACGCAATTCACATCCCGCGGCGATCGGGTGAATCGATTGGAACAATTTTGGCTCAGAACTTCAAGGGTCCGATCGGTGCAGAGTCTCCCAGTTCTGATTGGATGCGCAGCAGTCGGTTGTACTTGGCGTTTCGTTCCGATCTACAGGGGGCGCCAGTTTTGATCCAGCCAGCTCCGGTGGCGACGGCAAGGTCAGCGATGAAGTCGTCCTCTGTCTCGCCCGAGCGGTGCGAGATGATGATTCTGAAGCCCGCATCGGCAGCGATCTGGATGGCGTGAAGGGTTTCTGAAACGGTGCCGATCTGATTCAACTTCACCAGTAATGCGTTGGCAGATCCTTCTTCAACTCCGCGAGTGATCCGCTCAGGATTTGTTGCAAACAGGTCATCGCCGACCAACCTGACCCCGGAAAGCCTGGAGGTCATCGACTTCCAGCCGCTCCAGTCCTCTTCATCGAGACCATCCTCGATGCTGGTGAGAGGGAACCGATCACACAGCATCGCCCAGTGATCGATCATCTGCTCCGAGGAGAGAGGTTCTGGATGGGAACCGAGGCGATAATGACCATCTCCGTATAGCTCACTGGCTGCAACATCCAGCGCAAGACTGAACTGCTGATCATTGCCAACGGTGTACCCGGCCTCCTGAATCGATGTGACCAGTTCCTCGAGTACCAGTTCGTCGCTGGCGAAGTCGGGAGCAAATCCTCCTTCATCGCCCACTGCGGTGACGAGGTTACAAGCCTTGAGGCGCTTCTTGAGCAGATGATAGACCTCGACTCCGGCACGCAACGCGGTCGGGAAATCGCCAAATCCTATCGGGGCGAGCATGAACTCCTGGACATCCACCGCATTGTCGGCATGAGCTCCACCGTTGATCACATTCATCAGAGGGATCGGCAGCCGCGGCGATTCGTCCGATCCGATGTGGCGATAGAGTGGTAGCCCTCGCGACCGGGCAGCAGCCCTGCACACTGCCATCGAGATGGCGAGTGTTGCGTTGGCACCGAATCTGGACTTGTTGTCGGTGCCATCCGCCTCGCACAGCCGCTGATCGATCGCCTGCTGGTCCAGCGCATCGCAGCCCAGCAGCAGGTCCGAAATCTCTCCACGAAGGTTCATCAGAGCCTTCTCGACGCCCTTGCCGCCCCAGTGGCTTCCTCCGTCCCTGAGTTCGAGGGCTTCCGCTTCTCCGGTGGAGGCCCCGGAGGGCACCATGGCGAGGCCGCGGCTGCCGTCCTCGAGCACGCATTCCCCCTCCAGGGTCGGGAAACCGCGGCTATCGAGCACCATTCGGCCCTCAATCTGCCGGATCGCTGTCATCAGATCTCCCTTCCCGGGTTGGTCGATACAGTTGCCTCTGCCGGTCAGATCGCTGACGATGAGCGAGGAGGCTGCCATCCGATTGTCCGGCGCACAGGGGACCGGTGTCAACCGATCGAGAGGAACCATGTCGACGATGACGACCACTACCCTGGCTGCGGGCACCGATGGGTTGCTGGGCAACCGACTGACTCGCCATGGCACACCAGTGGTGCAATGGGCCACATTGCTGCTGCTTGTGGTGACGGGAGCCATCGCCATCGGAGTCGACAACCCCATCTTGCGAATCACGACACCTGTCCTGGGAGTGCTGCTGTGGCTCTTCGTCCTCTCCTTTTTCCGCAATCCGGTTCGAGTCCCTGCGCCGGGCCATCAGCCGGTGTGTCCCGCTGACGGCAAGATCATCGCCGTCGAGGAGGTTCACGATGAGAGCTACGTCGAGGGTCCTGCGCTGAGAATCCAGATCTTCCTCTCCGTCTTCAATGTCCATGTCAATCGCTCACCCGTGTCGGGGGTGGTGGAGCACCTCAGGCATATCGACGGCGGCTATCGCAATGCCCAGCAGGCCAGTGCCAGGGAGGTCAATGAACGCCAGGAAATCGGTATCCTCTCGGATGAGGGCCTGAAGATCCTGGTGCGTCAGATCGCCGGTCTCATCGCACGGCGGATCGTGTGCCCGCTGCAGGCGGGAGACCGGATCGAGCGCGGCTTCGATTTTGGCATGATCCGCTTCGGATCTCAGACTGAGATTGTCATACCCGCTCGGGATGGAGTTCCCTTCCGCGCAGCCGTTGTGCCGGGTCAAAAGGTCCAGGGTGGAAAGACGGTGCTCGGTGACTGGAACTAGCGAAACGCCACGACTCATCGCGGTGATTCCCAACTTCATCACCCTCTGCAATGCAGTATGCGGTTTCATCGCGCTGACTCTCCTCGCACGTAGCCTCGAGGGTGGTGAAGAGCAACTGCTGGAGGTCAGGCTGCATCAGGCAGCCTGGTTCATCCTGGCAGGGATGCTCTTCGATGTCTTTGACGGCAAGGTCGCCAGGGCGACCGGTGGCGGCACCACTCTGGGCGCGCAGCTGGATTCACTCGCCGATCTCGTCACCTTCGGGCTGGCGCCAGCTGGATTGACTCTGGCACTGTTCCATCACAGCGTCGAATCGGGGAATCCCCTCGGTCGACTGATGTGGGTCTTCTGCCTCGCTTACTTCCTGGGAGCATTGCTTCGCCTGGCACGCTTCAACTCGGTCAGAGAT
Source organism: Bacillota bacterium (assembly GCA_003973385.1). GTDB lineage: Bacteria > Planctomycetota > UBA8108 > UBA1146 > UBA1146 > QNYK01. The sequence continues at coordinate 38,340 of QNYK01000104.1, forward strand.
GGGCATGAAACTGACGACCATATGGCTTTTGACGGCATGCCGACTCCGGGGGCAGCGGGTGTGATCGTGAGCCTGGTACTGATCTACTTCACGCTCAAAGACTGGAGCGCCTGGTACCTCGAGTTTTTTGTCGGCGAGAAGCCTGCTGGCCTCGATGCCTCCATCGCCATGATTCCTCAGTTCCTGCCGGTATGTTGCTTCTTGCTCGGTTATCTGATGGTCTCGAATCGAGTCAAGTACCCCCATGTCGCCAGCCAGATGTTCGGGCAGGGGATGCAATTTGACAGGTTTTCTAGCCTCGTGTTCGGTACCGCGCTGATGGTCTTCTTCAAGGAGCCGATGCTCTGTGTCATCTTCTTTGGATATGCATCATGGCCCGCCTTTTCCTGGATCACATCTCCGTTGAGGCGTTCGAAGGGGCAACCTTCTCCCGATCTTGACGAGGTGTGATATGTCACCGGACCTCAGACTGGCACTCGGGTCAAACATCGGCGATCGCGAGGGCCATCTCGCGGATGCCAGGGATCTGATCGCCGCCATCTTGATGCAAGAGATGGACGCTTCTCCGGTCGAGGAAACCGTAGCCATCGGTCCTCCACAGGGGCCTTACCTCAATCAGGTGCTGCGCGGCATCAGTCGTCTCCAGGATCCACTGGAACTTCTCGATGAATGCCAGAAGGCGGAGCGAATGCTCGGCAGAAAACGGGGTGAACGCTGGGGACCGAGAATCATCGATATCGATATTCTTACGCTCGGCACCGTGCAGCAGCATCTACCGGGACTGGTACTTCCGCACCCGAGGATCAGAGAGCGAATGTTCGTTCTGTCTCCATGGGCTAAACTGGAACCAGATTTTCAGATCCCGCCGGGCCAGGAGACGGTGCAGCAGTTGCTGGACCAGCTTCGGAGCCAGCAACTGGAGGAGTCAAGCCGGTGAAGATCGTATCCACCAGTGCTACTGCAGACACAGGCACCACCAGCATCGAAGCGGTGCGACATTGGCACCGTGAACTGCCGGGTGATCATCGGATCGGTCTGGTTCCGACGATGGGAGCACTTCACGAGGGGCACCTCAGCTTGATCCGGCGTGCCCGTGCAGAGTGTGATCAGGTGGCACTGACCATCTTCGTCAACCCTGCGCAGTTTGGTCCAGGAGAGGACCTCGAGAGCTATCCCCGGACCGTGGAACAGGATCTCGAAGCGGCGCGTGAAGTGGGGGTGGATCTGGTATGGATCGGGGATCGTCAGGAACTGTATCCTGACGGCTTCTCCACTCACATCGAACTGCCGCAGCTGGCGCAGCGATTATGCGGAGCTTCTCGACCGCACTTCTTCGCTGGAGTTTGCCTCATCGTGCTGAAACTGTTTCACATCTTCGCTCCCGATCGCGCCTACTTCGGAGACAAGGACTATCAGCAAAGGGTCATCATCGAGTGTATGGTGCGTGATCTCGATCTCGATCTTGAAGTGGTGGCGTGTCCGCTGATCCGAGAACCGGATGGGCTCGCACTCTCGAGTCGAAATGTCCATCTCGATCCAGCCGCGCGCGAGCAGGCGCTTACCCTCTCCTCGGCCCTGTTTGCCGCTGAACAGCAGTGGCGCTCAGGACTCGATTCGGCGCAGAAGATTCGCGATCGTGCGCTCATGGAACTCTCTGGCGAGGTGGAACTGGACTATTTCGAGGTGGTGGATCGGAATGATCTGAGCGCTCTGGAAGTGATCGATCCGAAACTGGGAGCAGTGGCTTGCCTGGCAGCGACGGTCGGGGGCGTTCGATTGATCGACAATATTCAACTGGAGCCGCGGTGAACTGTTATCCGCTGATCGAACGGAAGGTCGAGGAGACGTCCGCGAGTGCCTCCGCGCCGGCCAAGATCAACCTGTGGCTGGAGGTGCTGCACCGGCGAGCCGATGGATTTCATGAGGTCGAGACGCTGATGGCTCCCATTTCATTGTTCGACAGGTTGCACATCCAGATCGAAGGAGATCAGGACAACCTCGAGGTGATGGGGGAGGGAGCGCCCAGTAACGACGAGAATCTCGTGATGCAGGCGCTCCAGCTGGCGCGCCAGACCCGATCGATTCCACCACTGGCCATCCAGTTGACCAAGAACATCCCATCCCGAGCAGGACTCGGTGGCGGAAGCAGCGATGCCGCGGCGATGCTGGTGCTTCTCGATGAACTGTTCGAGGCACCCGGGGGACGCGTTGAATTGAAGCAGCAGGCGGCACTGCTGGGGTCAGATGTGCCCTTCTTTCTCGGCTCGGGTTCGGCATTTGCGACCGGTCGGGGAGAGCAGTTACACGATGCCCCGCAGCCATTTCTTGGAGGAGATGAGGCCCATTTCATCTTGTGGATTCCAGAGATCGGTGTCGACACCGCCGCTGCCTACGCATCTCTGAGTGGACACTTGACTTCCGGCGATTCCCATCGCAAGTTCAGGGAGTGCGATTTCATGGAGAAGTCCGTCTGGGTTGGATCCCTTCACAATCGGCTTCTTGACGGGGTTCGGAGGATCGAACCTGCGCTCCATGAGGTGGCCAACTTCCTGGACCGGTGGCACCCCGGTCGCTGGACGATGACCGGCAGTGGATCCGGCTTCATCATCGCAGCACCCGATCAGGAAGTGGCGAAGGAAGAGGTTCAATCGCTGCGGTCGCGACTGGTGGAGTTCTGCGCCGACCTGAAAGTGACTGGATCCGTGGCTCGAATGGTCCTCGAGGCTCAGTTGTGGCGACCGGCTGTCAGCTGAGTGGTGCGGGAAACAAATAATATCGAGTTCGGCCGAGCGAGAGGAGATCATCAGATGGAGATCACCGAGGTACGCATCAGTCCTGTCGGCGGCCGCGATGACAAGTTGAGGGCATTCTGCAGCGTCACCTTTGATGATTGCTTCGTGGTCAGGGATATCCGCCTCATCGAGGGTAACAAGGGTCTCTTCATCGCCATGCCGAGTCGCAAGTTGACGATCCGTTGTTCCAGGTGCCACTACAAGAATGTGGTTCGCAGTCAGTATTGCAATGAATGTGGTTCGGAGATTCCGCGATCCCTATCGGACGAGGTCGAGCAGGGTCGCACAAAACTGCACGCAGACATCGCACATCCGATCCTGACCTCGTTCAGAGAGGTGATCCAGGAGGAGGTCCTGGAGGCCTACGACCGCCACATGGATGAAATGGATGGTCAGGAAACTCGCCCTCGTGGCCGCGAAAAGGTACTGGCCAGTGCCGCTGAAGAACCAGAAACGCGACGTGCGCCTGGAAAACCGGTGAGGGGACCCGCTCACGACCCTGATCGGGGTGAAGCAGCATCGTCCCGTGATGAATCCAGCGATGATTCCAATGATGATTCCGCTGACCCGTCCGATGCCGCAGTCGATTCTTCCGAAGCCGATTTTCTCGGCAAGGAGGAGCAGGAGGAGGACAATTCAGAGCGAGACTCGTCCCGGGAAGATGATTCGAAGAAGTCGATGCCTCCGCCGGATGACAATTTCAGTTCGGGACTGCTCTAACGAGAACTATTCCAGGAATCGCAACGCTGCCGGACCGAGGCTGGTCGGTCGAGAAATGATGGTCGGGGAAGAGGGCAATGAGGGGACAGCCAGTTCTGGACAAGCGCCGTCGGTCAGTCATGAGATCCATCCGGGACTCTGGCCGCATCTGTAGACGGTCTCGCCCATCTGTACCGGAGTCGCTGCTTCGTCTGGGCTTGTTGATCTGCGCCATTTCAGGTGCGGGTCTACTGTTGCCTCCTTCGGTCGCGGGCCAGCAACCGGCAGATGCTACCGATGCTCTGGAGACCTCCATCGCTCCGACGCTCGAGACCCCGCAGGACCCAGCCTCCGATGCGACTCCTCCACATCCGGATGAACAGTTGCGTCAAGATGTGGTGCGCTACCTCGACTCCGCCGAGTCTGCTGACTGGGTACGTGCGCTGACCTTGCTCGGGGCTCGACTGGATTCTGGAGAACCGCCGTCCTGGAGCGCACCGTTAATACTCGATCTGCTGACCGATCGATCGGGGGAACAGCCAGAGAGAACACGCGTCATCCTGCAAGACCGATTGATGCGCAGCAGTGCGATCGGGATCCCGATTTTGCTGGTGCTGCTTCGACAGGATGCGACCTGGCCCTTCCTCGATGAGGTCGAAAGTAATTTCCGCAGTTTGTCTGCCGATGCTGAGGTTCTGGAGCGACTGCTGACAGATCTCTCCGCGAGGAGGGATCCGCTACTGATCTCTAGACTGTTGCCGATCCTGGCGGTGAGGGATCCTCGCGGGACCATCGATGTAGTGATCGGTCGCCTCGAATCGGAGCAGGATCCTTCACATGAAGCACTGATGGCGGCACTGGCGGGGTTCCTGGAAATGGACCTCGATCGTTCCGGATGGGTTCACTGGTGGCAGGAGAACCGCAATCAGGCGATCTTCAAGGGCATTCTCGACCGCAAGCAGGCGATGGCGATGGCTCTGCAACTTCGTACCTGGGAGCGTGCCAACCGCCTGCTGCGAGAGATTGCCCCGGCCCGCTACCGGGCCTGGTTACTCGACTCCCTTCGTGATCCTGAACCGTTTGGAATCAGAAACGCCGCTCTCGCCGAGGGAGGTCGCTTTGCGCTCGAGATCCAGGCAGAGGGAGTCGGTTTCACCATCGAGGAGCAGCAGGAGTTGCTGGCTCCATTGCGTGATCGATGCCTCGAAATGGTCGGTGCACTGGATGATCCAGAGACGCTCGTGACGAGATCGCAACGGATGGAACTGGCAGTCGGAGCGATCACTGCATTGTCCCAGATGGATCCATTCAGTGATGACCCCGAGGTGACGAACCTGCTCAAGCAGAGGATCTCAACACTGGAACCGGGGCTTTCCAACGGAGCCCGAAGAATCGCCAGAGAGTCGCTCAAGATGGCGATCGCATTGCGGTCGCCGGTATCCGAAGCGGTCAACGATGCCATCGAACGGTTTCTGCCAGTTCGAGGTGAGCAGGCGGACATTGGCGAGTTGAAGCGATTGATCACTGCATCTCGTGCCGTCGGAGCCACCGTGCGGACGGTCGAGTTGCTCGAGTCCATCGCAGGATCTGTTCCTGAACTTCAGGAGGCCGTTCTCGAAGCACTGGTCTTCGGCGAGATCCCGCCAGATGGAGTGCCGTTGGTACTGGCCTATTACGGAGATCTGCTCGAAGGATCCACCGATGCCAATATCCGAGCGCTGGCCATCAACGGAATCGGTCGCCTGGGTGTCGAGGAGGCGATTCCACTGCTGATGACCCTGGTCCTGGGAACCGATGGCGGCTCCGAGATGGAGCGGCGCGCATCGCTCACGATGATCCGCTCCATCGGAGGAGTACGAGCGCTCGATGGATTCATCGAGATTCTCACACAACTTCCCCGATCCGATGGGTTGTACGAGAGTTGCATCGCCGAGGCGCTGGCACTGATTCCCACCGATCCCTCGCTGGGCTTCATGAGAAAACTGCTACTCGATGAATCGGCGCAGCACCGTCCCTGGTTCGGGGAGTTGATCGTGAGCGAGGCTGTGGTGGTGTTGATAGAGGCGAAGGCGCAACCCACCGACCTCAGGACCCGCAGCCCTGGCCGATTCGAGCAGTGGCTGGGCCTGCAAAAAGTCCGGTTTCAGGTCTGGATCACCCGGTTACTGGCCGATGATTCAGCCGAGGTGGAGCAGGGGTGGGTGCTGCTACTCGACGAGGTGAATGCCACCATCTCGTTGTTCGGAGAGGATCCGCTGCCCGAGCTGCTCGATGTGGTGGGCCGCCAGATTCGAGGAGTGGCTGCCGAGATCAGTGGGCGCCAGGCGGTGGAGGCGGCGTTGATCGCACCCGATCCGGAGCAGATCACCGTTGCTTTCTCTGGCTACCTCGAGGACATCGAACGCTTCTCCGCAGGCCCGCCCCCCGCAGCGCGGCTATTTACCCCTGATCCATGGGATTGGCTGCTTCAGCACCTCGAATCGAGACCCCCCCTCGAAAGTGATCCGGTGCTGGTTCGTTCGATGAGAACACTGGCGGAAGGCCTCTCCGCACGCAACGATGTAAGAGAACGCCTCGATCGGCTCGAGGCGAGAGCGGACAGTGGAGATAAGGACCGATCTCCCTCCCCGCCCCTGCCTGCCCCCCCCGAGGAGGCCGACGGCAGGGAATAGAACCCTGGACCGGAGGCCGCCTTGAGCGGGTTGAACATCGACAACCTGATGACCGTCATCGGCAGGGGATCCCACAAGGAATCCCATCACGAGGCGATCGCCATCGCCGCTCCCAACGAGGGGCCAAGGCTGCTCTTCGGAAGCGCCGATCCCGGAACGTTTCTGCGGTCGGTGGCGAAACCATTTCAGGCACTGGCGATGCTCAGAGCCGGGGTCGCCGAGAGCTTTTCGCTGAGTCCAGAGGAACTGGCCGTGATCTGCTCCAGTCATGCAGGAGAGCCGATCCACCGCGATCTGGTGCGAGCTTTGCTGTCGAGGGGAGGGCTCTCCGAATCACACCTCGATTGTGGAGTCCATGCGCCCTTCTCGCGCAGCGAGAGGGTCAGAATCATCGCCAGCGGTGAACTGCCCGATGTCACCTGCAGCAACTGTTCCGGCAAGCATTCGGGGATGTTGCTGGCATGTGTTGCCCGAGGATATCCGGTCGAAGGGTATCTCGATCCGAGCCATCCTCTGCAGCGATCGATCCGGGCGATGGTCGAACTGTTCACCGGGGAAGTACTCGAGCCATCCAGTTTCGGAGTCGATGGATGTGGGGCACCGACTTTTTTCATGCCGTTGGCATCCATCGCCCGTGCCTTCCATAGGCTTCACGACGATCAGTTCCTGAAGCGCTGCGGACTCGAAGAGCGTGTTGAACTGATACATGATGCCATCGATACGCATCCACGAGCATTCAGTGGTGAAGGTCGACTCCCCTTGCGATGGAGTCGTTTTCTGACCGGTCAATTCCGTGCCAAGGAGGGGGCGGAGGGGGTCATGGCAGTCTGGGGTCCGCAAGGAGCTCTGATCACCAAGTCACTCGACGGAGCGGACAGGGGACTGATCCATGCGGTGCCACTGTTGCTGCACCGGATGCACTGGATCGATGACGATACGCTCGAGCGATGGATCGAGGATCAACCTCGGATCGTCCGTAATGTGGCGGGTCGGGTGGTCGGGGAGATCAGCGTCGATGTGCCCGATCCGAGTGTGCTGGAACAGGACTATCCTGCGCTGGAAAGACCAGGCAAGGGAGTCTCCAGGTACACCCGCTGACAGGGTGGGCACAGGTCAAATCGGAATTCGCGGTGAATCTGATCCTGCGCCTCCTTTTCGGTGAGAGTTTCGAGTTTCTTCAGCAGTGAATTCCACTCATCGCGATTAGACTTCTTCAGATCTTCCCTCGAGATTTCCATCGGGTCATAGGCGGCCTGCACGACGATTTGGACCAGGTATCGCACATCCTCATCCAGGAGTAGACCTTTGCCGCATCGATCACAGGAGATTCCATCCATCGGGCTACCTCGAATTCACAGAACAGGCCATCGGAGTTGCATCCAGTTGTCGAGCACGCGGTACGTCCCGTGAGCATCCATGAGCGGGAGTGTACCGGACCTCAGAGTTCTAACTCCGGGAGTTCTCGTACGCAGCGAGTGATGGGAATGATGTGATCGAGAAATTGCTCGAGTTGATTCAACGGTAGTGCGTTGGGTCCATCGCAGAGCGCCTGATCCGGATCGGGGTGAACTTCCAGAAAGAAGCCATCGGCGCCCGCTGCGGCTGCTGCTCTGGCGAGCACCGGAATGAAGTGTCGCTCACCTCCGGACACACCCTCGGGACCACCGGGGGTCTGGACGCTATGGGTGGCATCGAAGATCAGGGCGGCACCGGTCTGCTGGGTCAGCGGAATCGCCCGGAAGTCATTGACGAGACGGTGGTATCCGAAAGAAGAGCCGCGTTCCGTGACCCAGACATCGGCTGCTCCTGCGTCCTGCAAGACCTTGACGCGGGCAGCCACATCCCATGGCGACAGGAACTGGCCCTTCTTCAGGTTGACCACCTTATGGCTGCCTGCGGCGGCCTCGAGCAAGGAGTTCTGACGGCACAGGAAAGCAGGGATCTGGATCACATCGACCACCTCAGCCGCCGCACGGGCCTGCTCTTCGGTGTGCACATCCGTGGTCAATGGTAGTCCTGTTTCCTCGCGGACCCTGGCCAGGACCTCGAGCCCTCGATCGATCCCGGGACCCCGAAACGACGACGAACTGGAGCGATTTGCCTTCTCGTAACTGGCCTTGAAGATCACCGACAGGTTTCTGGCGGCGGCCAGGCTCGCGATGGTGTGTGCCACCTCGAGGGTGAATCCCTCATCCTCGATGACATCGGGACCCAGCACCCAGAGGGGGGCGTCGAAGGATCGCTCTGCCAGTGAAAATTGCGTTCGATAACTGTTCAAGGCGATCCGTCCTCTTGCTCCATCCAGAGTGTCCGGTCAGGGAACCATCCCGAGTGCCAGCGCGTAGGATATCCGTCAGGTGTGGTGTCATCCAAGCAAGCCGTGTCGCGGGCGTGATTCAGCCGTGATAAGATCCCGCCGGAGGCACTGCCAGGAGGATAATTTGTCCCAGAACCCCTCGATACTGCTCTATGGCGCCACCTGGTGTCCAGACTGCACCCGTGCAGCTCGTTTCCTCGACGAGCATGGTGTCGCCTACGAGAAGGTTGATATCTCCGAGGATCCCCAGGCGGCGGCGCTGCTGGAGCAGCAAACTGGCAAGCGGGGGATCCCATTCCTGGTCGTCGGAGATCGCTGGGTGCGGGCCTATTCCCCCGGTGGCGGCGAGTTTCCAGCCGAAGAAATCCTCGAGGCGGTAGGGCTTTCGGAGAACTCTGGATGAGGAGTTCTGCACTGTTCTTGTGCCTGCTGCTGTCGGCGCTTCTGTCGGCGCAGGATCCCTTTGAACTCGATGGTTTTGATTTCGATGATGACAGCCCCGTGGAGTTTTCTGCCAGCGCTGTCGATCAAGCGGTGCCAGGATCCGATGTGGTGATCACGGTGACGGCCAGGATAGAACGAGGATGGCACATCTATGGCTTCGACATGGATCCCGAACTCGGTGTACCGACATCGATGGTGGTGGTCGGTGCCGGAGACCTGGAGAGCCATGATGAGATTCGAGAGCCCGAACCGCACGGCCGAGATGACGAGATGGTCGGTGGATATATCGTCGAGCACGCCGGGACGGTCGAGTTCCAGGTGCCACTTCGGGTTCCCGAGGATGCAAAGCCAGGTCCTCGAAAGATCCTGATCGACATCGCCTATCAGGTCTGTGATGCCAAGCAGTGTCTCCAGCCCACGGTCGCTTCCGTCGAGACCACGGTGACCGTCGGATCCAGGGTGGACTCCGCAGTGAGTGAGCCGAACATCTCGTTGACGGTGGCGGCTCAGGCGGCTGCGTCTCCAGTTTCGTGGAAGGGCACCGGTGTCGCGGACTTCGAGGCTGGAAGTACCATCGAGATCCAGATCGAGGCTTCCATCGAACGAGGATGGCATATCTACGGCATCGACCTCGATCCTCTTCGAGGGGATCCGACCACCTTTGAAGTCCCCGACGATCACCCGTTTCGACCGGGAGATCCGATAGAAGTGACGCCGGCCCGTTCCAGAGATGATCCCCTCGCTGGCGGCTTCATCGTCGAGCACGAGAGGAAGGCGATCTTCCGGCTGCCACTGACGGTGCCGACGCCGATTCCTGACGACATCGATCACATCCGGGTCACCGTCGCTTACATGGTGTGTGATGCACGGATCTGCCTGCCTGCCGAGAAGGTGACGCTGGCGATCCCATTGCGCAGGGACAGCGGGATGCAGACCGATGTCATCGGTGACGGTGATAGCGGTACGCCGCCAGATGATCCGCTTCGCATCGAGGTGAACGATGGCGAGGTTCGAATCTCGGCAGGATTCAGCCAGCGCAAGGTCCACCCCGGCGATGAGATCGAGTTCAGACTGGAGGGCTCCGTCGATGAGTCGCTGCGGATTCCCGCCATCCGCAAGGACACCCGCGGGGCGGCGGAGCAGGCTGGACTGCTCGGAATCATCCTGCTCTCCATCGGTGGGGCGCTGGTCGCACTGTTGACGCCATGTGTCTATCCGATGATCCCCATCACCGTCAGCGTCTTCACCAAGCAAGCCCACGAGAGTCGAGCCCGTGTGCTGTGGCTGGCGGCTCTCTTCGGCGCCGGCATCGTGGTTTCTTTCACGGCGCTGGGCTTCCTGCTTTCTGCACTGCTCGGTGAGGAGGGCGCCAACTTCATGGCCACCAACGGCTATGTGAACCTGGCCATCGGCGCACTCTTTGTCATCTTCGGCTTCAGTCTGTTTGGCTATTACGATATCCAGTTGCCCGGCTGGTTGCGAAACAGAGTCGGGGGAAGTGGCGGTGGTGGCGGTGCCGCCAGCGTTCTGGTGATGGGACTGGTCTTCAGTGTCACCACCTTTACCTGCGTCGGGCCGATCGTCGCCTTCCTGCTGGCGCTGGCAGCGGGTGAAGGGCCAGGTTATGCAGCGGTCGGAATGCTCGCCTTCAGCACCACACTGGCTGTACCGTTCGTGCTGCTGGCGCTGTTTCCCAAGGCGCTGACCGGCTTGCCTCGTTCAGGCGGTTGGTTGTCGACGGTCAAGGTGATCCTCGGCTTCATCGAGTTACTGGCGGCGTGGAAGTTCTTCAGTGCCGTGGCCACCTACTGGCAGTTTGGTGAACTCGTCAACCGCGAGGTGATCATGGCGATCTGGGGTCTGACGCTGGTGGCGATGGCCCTGAACCTGATCGGAAAATTACGCTTCCCGCACGATTCGCCGGTGACTTCGATCTCCTTCGGACGAGGTTTACTGCTTGCGTTGACCGTCACCGGTGCCTTCAGTTGCTTCTATGCCACGACCGGCTGGCGCCTCAATGAGAACCTGGAGGCGCAACTGCTGGTACCGAGTATCCATGCAAAACAGCACCTTCCCTGGAGGGTCCTGGATCGTGATCACCCGCTCGATTTCGCGGACCAGTTGCAGCAGCTGCAACAACAGATCGCCGCAGGAACCCGGACCCCACGACCCATCTTCATCAACTTCACCGGTCACACCTGACAGAACTGCAGGCTGATGGAAAATGGCATCTTCCTGGAGCCAGAAGTCGAGCAGTTGCTCGGCCAGTTCGAATTGTTCGAGATCTTCACCGATGACGCCAACAGTGAGGTGGAGGCGAAATACCGCTCTCATCAGATCGAATACTCGGGCTACTACGCCAATCCGACCTACATCGTGCTCGACAGTGCCGACCAGTTGGAGGTGACCCGCGAATCCTTCACCAACAGTGGCGATGAGTTCGCAGAGTTCCTCGGTGAAGGCCTGCAAGATCGTCCCGCCTTCGAGAGCCGTCTTCAGATCGATGGCCTTTCCATCGTCGAGGATGGCAAGGCCGTCACGGTGCTCACGCGCGAACAACCGTGGCTGCATGAGGGGCAAGTAGCAGGCACTTATCGGGAGGCGGTAGTGGAACAACTCGGCACCCGCTTTTTCGCTTCCACTACTTTTCGCGTCGGGGAGCAACTGGAGGAGGGTGAGTACATCATCCGTGTGCGCTTCGTCGGTGGACTCTACCGAGGCGACGAGCGACTCCGCACCTTCTCGCTGCCGATCAAATTAGCACTCCAGATCGAGGCCCCCTCACCGAGCTAGACAGCCGCTGGCTCGATGCTGCCACAGGTATTGCTCCATCCCCCGACTCCACGACCGACCGGAAGCAGCCCATCGGGGAAGAACACCGATTTGAATTGTTGGTGATGTGCTCGACCATCGGTCTGGCGAGGCGATTCCAGAGAAAGGGAAACCCGATGAACGAGAGTGTATCGAAGCAGCAGTCGACAGCATCCAGCAACAGAGGAGACGGTAAGATCCACCGCTGGCGGATGCTGGTTCTGATGTGCCTGGCACTGTTGGCCGGCACAGATGAGCAGGTTTGTGCACAAAGTCCCGATGGCCCGATCCCCGGCACTCTCAATTGTGACGGAGATTGCCCCGGCGTCGGCACCTCGGAGGTGGGCTGGAAGCAGATCGTTTCGCCTGTCACCAATGATTGCACCGGTACCGCGCTACAGTTGCTGCTGCATCGACTCGAAGTCGAGATCTTCTTGCAGCCGAATCAGTGTCCGCTCTGGGTGATCATCGAGCCCGCCCATGGGATCCCTACGGTGATCGATGGCTGTTGCCTGATTTCCCGGACGGAGATACCCGTGATGCGACAAGCGCTTCGTTGTCGGTGCACCCGCAGATTCATCATCTGCTGGGATCATGATTGCCTGCCTGATGGTCCGCCGACGCAGCTTTCAACCAGGGAAAGTTGGGTTGCCTCGCCGTGTGCGGGGGGCAGCGCTGTATTGCCCTGCAATCAGAGGAGTAATTGATCGCAGCTCTGCAGAGAGGAGCCAGAAGATGAAGATACCGAAAAATCGATTCCCGACACGTTTGGCAGCGAAGTGGACCCTGCTGGCGATTGTCGTGTTTGTAGGGATGCTGATGGGGTCACGTTCCGATGTGCCGGTCGATCGAGCAGTGGATCGAGCAGTGGATCGAGCAGTGGATCGAGCAGTGGATCGAGCAGTGGATCGAGCAGTGGATCGAGCAGTGGTGGCCCGAACCGATGCGCTGGAGGTGCCTGCGATGGACAGCAGCAGCGAGCCCACGCGCCCGCCGTCAGCGTCGGATCTGTTTCGAGACGACACGCCAGCAGTCGAGCTGATCGATGAGCCGCTGGCTGCAGCGGTCCCATCCGAGGCGACCCGTGCCACCGAAGCATCGAAACCACCCTGGCGTGATCCTCTCGACGCATTGATCGCTGCGGGTCGAGCCGATGCCGATCCAGGCGCTGCCATCGCGGCGCTGTTGGCTGCACAGCCGGGCATGGGGGATCAGCTACTGGCACTGCTGCTGGAGTCTCAGGGGGGACAGGACGAGCAGGACGCATTGCTGGTGGCGCTGGCGATGGCGCTCTCCATCGACACAACCCAGGCGACGGAGCAGGCGACAGAAGCGGGCAGCGGAGAGCTGGCCTCGCTGTGGTTCGATCGGGATGGGACCATCCTGGCGATGGCCGATCTGTGGATCTCCGGGGAGGATCGGGCGAGATACTTCCCTCGCTTCTTGCAGATGGAGGGGGTGCTGGAGCCGTGGCATGCCATCGAACTGGCGTCGATGATGGAATCAGCGAACGCAGCCAAGGAGATGGCAGGGCAGCCACGGACCCGGTTGCTCAAGATGATTGAACTGAGCCTGGCGAGTGCCAATCAGCAAGCGGTTGCGATTGCCGGAGAATGGCTCGAGTCGTCGATGCCAGAACTCCGAGAACTGGCGCAGCGAACCGTTGTTTCGGCGCTGGCGGATGATCCAGGCAGTGCCGCGGATTGGATCGAGCGAGCCGATGAGTCGGTGCAGGTTCCGTTGCTCGAAGCAGTGCTGTACCGGATTTCAGGGGACCATCTGTCTCGGTTCCTCGAAGAGACCGGGGATACGATGCTGCAGCAGGAGTATCGAGGTTCTGCCCTCTTGTCCGGCTTCTCCCGTGCCACCGATCTCGATCTTCAGCAGTTGATCTATCAGCGCGGTGAATCGACGGAATCGGAGTCGTACCGGAAACTGGTGCTATTTGGTAGCCAGGGAGGCCTCGGCAGGGGAGATCGTTTTCCGGCCAGCTGGGCACAGACATTGAAATGGGTCGCCGAGACCGATCCCGCGCGGTCGGTGAGGGGAACCGCATTGCGCATCTGCGCACTGAGCTGGCCAGCCGGGGATGCTGCTGGCTTTCATCGATTGATCCAGACCAGCGATGTCGATCAGCGCACCGCAGAAATCGCCGCTTCATTACTGAGCGC
>QNYK01000103.1 GCA_003973385.1 Bacillota bacterium
TCTAGCCGATTCATGAGTCTGGCGATGGACGGCTCATCGTCATCGGTGAGACCACGGCCCAGCGCATAGATCAGCATATTTTTCGCCAAGGACCTGGCAAACCCATCTGAACTGGAAACCGTTTTGCGCAGGTCTTCAATACCCCGGAGTACCGAGCCATCTGGAAGTTCTCCTCGAGTATCGATCTCTCCTGTGCGGTAGCGTCCGACAGCGTCGAACCTTTCGAGTGAAAAACCAAGTGCGTCCATTCGACGGTGGCAGATGCTACATGCGGGTTCGCTACGATGCAGTCGCAACTGCTCTCGCAGTGGCAGCTCTGATCCAACTTCTCCGGGTAGAGGAAGAGTGCCCGCTCCTGGAGGCGGCGGCGGCACAGCGGCATCGAGTAGCACCTCCAGCAGCCACACTTGCCGCGCAGGACAGGTGAACTCCTCTGTCGGGTACTGGTAGCGAGCAGGATGCTGGCCTGAGACATCAGTCCTCCGCCGCGTGGATGCTCGACCTCGATACGACGTATCTGATCACCCTTCACTTCTTTTAGACCGTAGTGCCTGGCGAGTCGATCGTTGGCGAATGTATAGGGAGCATCGATCAGTTCATTCAAGGGCAATCTATTTCTGAGGACATGATCAAATAACTCGATCGTTTCTTCTCTCATGTACCCAAGAAGTCGTCTGTCGATGTTGGGAAAGATCTTTCTGTCTGGTAGACGATCGGCGAGATCTCGAATTCTCAACCATTGAGTGGCGAAGTCGCTACCGAGGGAGCGAGAGCGAGGATCGAGGAGAAGTCGTCGGGTGGCTGCCAGAAGTCCCTCCGGTTGATCCAGAGTGCCTTGAGTAGCCGCATCCATCAGCGACTGATCGGGTGTTGTTCCCCAGAGAAAATACGACAGTCGAGTGGCCAATTCATGGCCGTGGAGGTTCCTTATCGTTCCAGAGCTTGCATCCGATGGAGTACTCTCGATGCGAAGAATGAAACGAGGTGAAACGATGGCAGCGACCAGAGCAGATCGAAGAATTAATTCCGCAGATGTCGGGTCGGAAGCCGCTGCAACAGAAGTATCGACCAGTTGCTGACGATTTGCTTCCGAGACAGGTTTTCTCCAGAAGAGTGGTAGCCACTGCTCGACTCCCCGCGCCAGTCGTTCCTGTGGCGTCCCGTCCCCGGCAAGGGCAGCTTGCTGGAAGGGAGTCGGCTCCAGTCCTTCCTCGGGTCCCTCTACACGGATGGAAACAATGGCTGCATTGCGATCTCTTTGCGATGGGTCCGGATGTTCTGGCTTGTAGTAGTCATTGATGAAAGTTGCGCGGATTCGCTGAGTTCCCGCCGAGAAGTGGCGCTCAAGGGTTCTTCGGCCAGGTTGTTCCCGGGTCTCGGAGAACTCGATGGTATCTGGTCGGTTCTTTCCGACCTGTAGGCCGAATCGGACATGTTGGTTGCCCGCCTGCTGTCCCCAACCCTCGACATGAATTCGATAGGTGCCGGAGCGTGGAAAGAAGTGCGGGACCGAGACACTGCCGCGACTCCAGAAGTATGCACTGCCTGCCTGTATCCGACCCCCCCCGTCGATCTTGAATTCGTCGACCTCGTGAAGAATCGACAGATCGGAATCTTCATCTGCGATGATGACAGTACCCAGAGCGACTTCCTCGGCGATACGAAACAGGCGCTCGATGTATGCCGGTGACAGCGAACCGCCCTGGTTGTCAAAGCCATCGGAGGACGGATCGGCGGCCAGGTGACGATCGATATCAATCTCGAATCCGGTCAGATCACGGAGCGTATTGTGCAGTTCTGTCCTACCGAGCCGTCTGGTCACGGCTGCTCCTGGTTTCTCTGGCATCGACTGCAGCACCTGACGCATCCATTCTCGAAGTTGCGATATGGCCGCATCGCGTACAGGCGATGTCGGGGATGGCTCATCTTCAGGGGGCATCTCACCGCTGGTGAGGACTCGATGCACCAGTCGCCAGTCTTCCATCGGAGCCGTGGCCCCATCTTCCAGCACCACTTCCAGGTCAAGACCGCCCTTCGGTTCTTCTCCTGAGTGGCACTCGATGCAACTGGATTGGAGGAGATCGCCCACTACTTGCGGGACGGGATCGGTTGTCGCAGAGGTTTGATTCAGAAGTAGTATCAGGATGGCGAGGTAAATCATTGATCCCCTGGAGGGGGCTTTGATTCTCGACCTTCTGAATCGATCTCGATGTCGTGGAGCCGATGCAGATCCTCTGCAAACTTTGCACTCATCGCCTCGTTCATCAGGTATGCAAGGAGACCGGTGCCAGGAGGCAAATCTCCCTCGTCTTGCCAGACGATGAGTGTCCCTCCACTTTCGATGGGTTCGAGTGTGATCGAGCCGCTCGCGTTGTTTTCATCGGACTCGATGGCACCCACATACCAGATCCCTTTATTGGCCTCGGCCCTCGTGATGGTCAATTTCCCGCGACTATTTTCACTGGTCCAGCGGTAGCTGTGGCCGGTTGTGGCCGCTTGACCTTCGATGATCACCTCGCGGACACCGAATGAGTTGTCATCCCACCCGACCCATTGATCCCAGGATTCAAAATTGGAGATGAGTGGATAGAGATCCTCTACCGAATGGGCGGAGGGTTTCTCGACCCGGACACTCCACTTGGCCGGCAGCATGAACCCGGTGATCACGAGAAACAGGATCAGCAGGATAAAAGCACCACACCCCAGAAGCAGTAGTCTTCGAAGCAATTTCAAAGATGACACCCTTCGTGAAGCATGGAGAATACAGGACAGATCCAGGGGAAACCAACCATGCAGAACGTGAACAGATTTGCCGTATCGACCACATTGCCACAACAGGCCCTGCCCTTACCATCACCAGAAGATCTGCAGCGATCAGATGGAGATTCTGATGCTGCCATCGTTCTTATCCGAGCAGATTCATTTTGACGATGTAACGGCCAAGGAGTTCAGATGCTGAAGAAAATTGCCATTGTGGTTCTTGTGCTTGCCATCTTGTTCCTGGTCGTGGGTTACTTGCTTCCGCGCGAGTATTCGATTTCCAGATCCAATTTCATTGCTGCATCCGCAGACAAAATATACGCCAGTGTTGTCGATCTGAAAAGTTGGCCCGAGTGGACGCCATGGAATGCAAAGATGGACCCGACCATCAAATACGAGTACTCGGGCTCCGGGGTCGGATCGATTTCCAGATGGACCAGTGACAACATCGGAGTGGGATTCCTGGAGGTCACCAGCGCAGAGGAGGGGCGCGGGATCGTGTACGAGCTCCACTTCGAGGGATATCCGCCAGCGGATGGGGTGGTGCAGATCACCCAGATGAAGGGGGGCTGCGAGGTGTTGTGGAAGATGAGTGGTGAGGCTGTCCCTCCTATCGGGCCATACTTCATCTTGATGATGGATTCGATGATGGGAAAAGACTTCGAGCAGTGTCTCGCAGGATTGAAGGAGCGTAGTCTGTGAAGTGCGCGCCAATCTGGATGACATTACTGCTGATGGCGGCCCTTCCGGTCGATGCAGATGAATCGAAATCACCGCCGAATATCCTGTGGATCGTTTCCGATGATCAACGGGCTGACACCATCGCCGCACATGGAAACGCCACGATCCTGACACCTTCCCTCGATCGATTGGTGCGCCAGGGGATCAGTTTCAGCAGCGCGTACTGCATGGGTTCCACGAGCGGAGCAGTTTGTGCGCCGAGCCGGTACATGATGTTGACGGGGCGTTCACTGCATCGGCTCAAGGGTAATGTATTTGACATACCGACAGATGAAGTGACTCTTCCTCAGAAGTTACGCAACGCAGGATGGAAAACTTTTTTCACCGGCAAATGGCACAATGGTAAGGCTGCCTATCAACGATCTTTTGATGAAGGAGCAGCGATCTTTTTCGGCGGAATGGGGAGCCATACGCGACTCATGGTCCACGATCATCAGTCGGATGGAAAATATCCAGATAACAAACGGCATCGGCTTCCAGCCTTCTCCTCGACCGCATTCGCAGATGCAGCCATTCGTTTCATCGAGGACCAGGGGAGAAACGACAGCAAAACTCCATTTCTTGCCTGTGTTTTCTTCACCGCGCCACATGATCCTCGCACTCCTCCGACGGACTTCATGTCGATGTATCCGAAGGAGAAGATGTCGTTACCGGGTAATTTCTTGCCGGAGCATCCTTTTGACAACGGGGAACTGAAGATCCGAGATGAAAAATTAGCACCCTTCCCACGAACTCCTGATGTGGTGAAGGAACATCTGGCAGCGTACTACGCGATGATCAGTCAGTTAGATGAACAGGTCGGCAGATTGGTCGATGCGTTGCAGAAGAACGGATTGTCAGAGAACACCCTGGTGATCTTCACATCCGACCATGGACTGGCAGTCGGAAGCCATGGGTTGTTCGGCAAGCAAAACCTCTACGAACATTCTACCCGGGTGCCGATGGTCGTGGCGGGACCTGGGGTCACAGCGGGCTGCGTGAGTAACCAGCCGATCTATCTTCACGATCTGGTAGCGACCATCTCTGAAGTTGCCGGAATCGATGCACCTCCGCATTCGGAGGGGATCAGTTTCCTTGAGAGCATCAGGGGCAAGAAGCAGCCTCCAAGACAGGAAATTTACACTGCATACAAGGGAGTTCAGCGGGCGTTGCGTGCCGGGAAATGGAAACTGATTCGGTATCCTGTGATCGATCGGGTGCAGTTATTCGATCTAGACACTGATCCGGACGAAACCCTAGACCTTTCCCAGGACCCTCGCTTTCAGAAACAATTGAAGGAGATGCTAGGGCGACTCGATCATCGTCGTCAGTTGCAAGAAGATCCGCTCGTTGTTGATGGCGACTCGCGTTGATGGGATCTCGGTCCTCGATCAACATCACTAGTTTGTTCGCGAGCTGGAAGGGGCTCTCTTGGCATCGATAGCACTGAGCAAAAGGGCGGCTCGACTGGCGAGGCGTGGGCATCCCTGGTTGTACAAAGACGATCTCAGGAAATCAGACCTGAAGGCTCCAGCTTTTTCCCCCGGGTCCATTGTCAGGGTCCATGACGATGAGGGTCGCGATCTGGGTCTCGCATTCGCATCGACCCGATCAAAGATTGCCCTGCGGCTCTGTGGACCCTGGCAGGGAGACCTGGTTCCGGACCTCGAGGAGTTCCTGGCCGATCGACTTCGCCGCGCCATCGAATTGCGAATAGGGATGGCTGGCGAAAATGGAGGTGTTCGGCTGGTACATGGGGAATCGGATCTGATCCCTGGTCTGGTCGTCGACCGATACGCCGATGTACTGGTGGTACAAGCAACAACGGCTCTGATCGATAACGCCCTCCGATTGATCTCCCGGATTCTCGGAGAACTACTCTCAGTGAGGATGATCCTGGCTCGTAATGATCTGGCGGTACGGCGGCTGGAAAATCTCACAGAGGAGGTCGTATTGCTGGCGGGGGAGCCGGTCGAGAGGGTGACCATCGAAGAGCATGGTGTTGAGCACATCGTCAGACCGTTTGCTGGACACAAGACAGGAATGTATCTCGACCAGAAACCAGCAAGAAGGCGTGTTCAACAGCTCTCCACCGGAGCGAGGGTTCTCGATCTATTCAGTTACCAGGGCGGTTTCTCGATGGCTGCGCTATCGGGAGGTGCAACGTCGGTTCACCTTGTGGACCAGTCCCGTACGGCACTGGAGATCGCAAAAGAGACCGCGGGCCAGAACGGATTTGCGCAACCGGAATCGATACAGGGAAATGTTTTCGATGTGATACGGGATCTCCGTAGCACCGGGCAGTATTACGACCTGGTCATCCTCGATCCTCCTGCCTTTTGCAAGAGTCGCAGGGAAGTGGAGGGTGGAATCCGTGGTTACAGGGATCTCAATCGAGGAGCATTGAGATTACTGGCTCCTGGAGGTCGTCTCGTCACCTGTTCCTGTAGCCATCATCTGAAACCAGAACAATTCGAAGACACGATTCGTCAAGCGGCACTCGATCTTCCCTTTCGTGTCTTCGTGGAGGAGCGGCTAGGATCGGGCCCGGATCATCCTGCGTTGCTCAGATTACCGGAGACGGAGTATCTGAAGGTCCGAATATTACGGCGCTGGGACTGAAGCGCTGGACCGATTATCATGTGGATACTGAATAGCCGATGAGATTCTCACCGATGCCGGAGAATTTCAGATCCCATTTCAGCCATGGAACGGAGAGATCGATGTGTAGGGGCCACCATGAGTGACGGTACCCGTATCATCGGTCGATCGCGAAGTGCTGATCTGGTGATTGCTTCAGCAAAAGTCTCTCGCCGCCACTGCTCCCTGATCGCTTCTGGAAGCGGATTTGTACTTCAGGACCATGATTCCCGTAACGGGGTCTGGGTCAAAGGGCGGAGGGTGAAGACAGCATTCCTGAAGCGTGGCGACCGTTTCACGGTGGGGAATTACAGGGTTCTCATCGCGGGCGACGGTTCGCTGGTACTGGAGGGCAAGGTAGACCCGAAGCAGGTGATGTTTCGTGAGAAGATGCGTCGAGATTTACCCGCCATCTATGCCATCACCATCTTCTGCATCATCTGCCTTGGCATCTACTTGACGCGAGACAGGGTGATCGAAGATTCCAAAGTCGCTGCGACACCTGAAGCCGGCGATTCTCTTCCCATCTGGACTCCTGATGAGAAACCTGAGCCAGATCCTGAGCCTGTGACCGTGGCCTCGACCGAGGACAACCTCGAAGCGATAGATGCAGGGTCACCTCTCTCTGCGAACTGGGTCACCAGTAATGGTCGATCCTGGAGTCTCGAAGAGTTACTGGCACTTGCGGAAGCCATCGAGGCTACTGATCAGCAACCGAAAGAAGAACAACCAGTAGTAGCAACTGGCACATCGAAGGTGGAGGCAGAATCGGATGAACTGGAACTGCCCCCGAGTATCGATCCGTGGGCAGAAGTTGCCAGGCTGCGTCGTGACAAGAAGCTTCGTCGTCGCAGAGGGAGGCCTTCGACCCGTGTCGCACCGGAGACGCAGGGTGGGCCAACTGCAGGGACCGCTGTCAAT
The DNA here is from genome assembly GCA_003973385.1 of Bacillota bacterium. GTDB lineage: Bacteria > Planctomycetota > UBA8108 > UBA1146 > UBA1146 > QNYK01. The sequence goes on from QNYK01000103.1 coordinate 7,042, forward strand.
TCTTCCATGAGTGCATCCGAGTGGCTCGAACTCGGCCGTGAAGCATTGGCTACCTACCATCTTCCCGATCAGGTGTTGCCTCGATTCATCATGGCCATCGATGCACTGATCGAGATCAGAAGCGACGAATCGTGGAAAAATCTCGATACACTCCGCAAGGAGGCGAGAGATCTACTCAGATCCGTGGCCGGCAGAGCGAGACAGATCGGCCAGAAGTACGGCCACCTCGATCGAAATCCCGATGCCCCACTCTCTGCACAGCAGCGACGTGAGGCGGAATTGGCTCTCAACTTGCTCGTATTGATCCAGGAGCAGATGGAAACCCTGCTCGATGCGAGAGATACTGCCTTTGATGCGATGACCGACCCAGATGACACTGAAATGCTGATTTTTGCCCTGAATACTGCAATTGAGGCCAATGATGACGAACTTCTCGCTGTCGTATTGGAACTGACTATCGATAACAAGGCCCCCGAGTCGATCCCGCCGCTGATAAAAGCATTGAAAGTTGCCGCCGCAACCAGGAAATTGAAGGTATTGACTGCTCTCCGCGAGATCACCGGCAAGCACTTCAGTTCCGGTGCAGAATGGGAGAGTTGGTGGAATACCAGGGAAGGGAGTCCCAATTGATTCCGACCACATTTATAAGATCCAGCCTATCCGTACTGGCGGTGGCAATGTTCATCACCATCGGTGGGCTTGAAGCGGGGGATGACGAGCGTCTCACGCCTCGATCCATCCAAAAATTAAGCGGCACTGAGGTTGCCGGGCGCATCGAGCACCTGATGTCAGGAATCAACTGGCACGGGAATTTTGATGACGCGATGGCACGCGCAGCAGAGGAGGGGAAGCCTCTCTTCTGGCTCCAGATGGTTGGAAATCTCGACGGAGGCTTGTGAAGTGCTGGACACTCACTGAGAGCCGTGACGCTCTCTGAACCAAAATTGCTCGCCGTACTTGAGAAACAATTCGTTTGTGGCTGGCGTAACATCCAGGGCAAGGAAGCCTACGCCGGAAAGTCTCACGATCATCCAGTCGCCAGCACTGCACTCCAGACCAGTAATGGATCTGGAGGCCGCAATGTTCAGATGCTCTTCATTGCGCCATCGGGAATGGTGCTGCATTGCCTTCCGGGGTACTGGGATCCGGATGGAATGATGCACGAGATCGAGTTCATCCTGGAACTTGCCAAACTTGAGGCATCCGATCTGCCTCTGCTGGAAAAGCGGGATCAGTTCCAGCTCTCTCACCTGAATCATGCAGCGAACCACTCGGAACAGATGGTTGCCGATTCATATCTTCAGGGGTTTGACAAGATGCGAGAAGAGAAGCAGGAAGGCAGCGACTTTCGTCGCAAAACTGATGGCGATGTGAGACGCACCGTCGATCAGGTGATGCACGAGCGGATGGCGCGACGCCCATTCATTCCCATCGAAAGATTCGACATCGGAACCGTCGTCGACTATGGCACCCGCTTCTATGACAAGGGCGGGGATGGCTGTTGTGACCTCGATAAGGGCAAGCCGACAGCCCCCAAGCGCATGAAGCCTCCTGCTGGAGGGGTAAAGAAGTACGGAGGCTGGAAGAAGTCCAGCTGATGAGTGCCGCGGTGGAAGTCCCCGGTTTGATGCCGGGGGCTTCCATCCGGTACTGCCCTGATTTTCTGGATCGTCTCGATCAGAAACGACTCCACCGACAATTGCTCGACGAACTGCACTGGAACCGCGGCCAGGTGACCGTATTCGGTAAAAGCCATGCCATTCCAAGACTCGAAGCATGGCACGGTGATCCCCTGGCAACATATCGCTACTCAGGCACCGATCATTCCCCACATCCCTGGACCCTTGCCCTCGATGAAATACGCCATCTTCTGCAGCAATTTCGATCCGACCTTCAATTCAATTCTGTACTCGGCAATCTGTATCGAGATGGCGAAGATGCGATGGGATGGCACAGCGATGACGAACCTGAACTGGGTGAGAACCCCTGCATCGCATCTGTAAGTCTGGGTGCTGGTCGTGACTTTCGGCTACGGCATCGATCGAAAAAAGATATCGATCCAGTGACGATCCACCTCGAGTCTGGATCTCTTCTCCTGATGGAAGGATCGACCCAGAAGTACTGGCAGCATTCCATTCCCAGAAGACGGGGTAGGAACTCTCCAGGAGAGAGGATCAGTCTGACTTTTCGGACGGTCCTGGTCGCTTGAGATGCATTCCATCCTCCTCATCAGAGTGCTCAGGATGTCTTCAGAAGGCACTTCTCCGCCGAGCTGCTTGTAGAAGGAGATCAGCCTCCGGGAAGAACTGGCACTTCTTCGGCACTCCTGGACCCGGTGTTGCTCGATCTGAAAGCTGAATACTGGTACCCTCCTCGCTTCGGTCATCGCAGTTCTTGGCGATGGAGCGGCTGCCATCCTGATCTGCAGATCTCCATCGTGTCGCGGTGAACCCGAAAGTGGACCGTAACGAAGGACACCCGGCGATCTCCGGCAAGCTTGAAGGCTCCCCGGAAACCCGCTCATGACGCCATGCTCGTCAGATGACGGTGGCGAAAAAGGATGGTTGACGACATGTCACCTGTATCCGGCCGATCTCAACACAGTACAGATGAATCTCCTGGAAAGTCTCACGGGATCCCTTCGGGTGCAACTGCACCGCTCCCCGCTTCGAGGCAGGAGTGTGTCGATCGAGGTTGGTTGCCTGCAGATTCGATGGATCATGACGACCAGAGGCATGGAGTCGATTTCGTACTCGTCAGCGGTGACGCCTATGTCGATCACCCGTCCTTTGCCAATGCAGTGATCGGCAGGTTGATGGAGGCGCGCGGTTACCGTGTGGCGATCCTCGCGCAGCCAGAATGGCGCTCGATCGATGCCTTCCGCACCTTTGGAGCGCCGCGAATCGCATGGTTGGTCTCTGCTGGCAATCTCGATTCGCATCTCAACCATTACACGGCCCACAAACGACCTCGCTCGGACGATCAATATTCGCCCGGGGGAAAGGCTGGATTGCGCCCGGATGGGGCGACCATCGTCTATTCCCAGCGTTGTCGTGAAGCGTACCGGGAGGTCCCCATCATCGCGGGTGGCGTTGAGGTCTCGATGAGAAGGCTTGCCCATGTCGATTACTGGGCGGAGAAGGTCAAGAGATCCCTGCTGCTCGATTCACGTTGCGATATTGCAGTGTACGGGATGGGTGAAAAGGCACTCGTCGAAATTGCCGAGAGACTGGAACAGGGACAAGCGATCTCGGCGATTCACGATGTCCCAGGCACCGCCTATGCCATCGGAAAATTCGGACGCCCGCATTTCGTCGAGGAGGCTGATTGGGAACAGGGAGTTCCATGGTCGGATCAGCATCACTGCGATCCGAAGGATGTTCTGGAGTTGCCTTCATTCGACCAGATCCGCGGCGAAGATGACGATAGCAAGCAACTGTTTGCCAGAGCTCAGCATCTTTTTCATCGGGAGCAGAACCCTGAATCAGCTCCGATACTGGTGCAGAAGCATTCTGATCACACCGTGGTGGTGAACCGCCCGATGATAGCTCTCACGACCGAGGAACTGGATGCAGTATTCTCACTCCCCTACACCAAGGCTCCGCATCCGATCTACGGTGAGCAGCAGATCCCTGCGTATGAAACGGTCAAATTTTCCATCAACATCATGCGAGGTTGTTTTGGCGGTTGCACTTTTTGCGCCATCACCGAGCACCAGGGACGAGCGGTTTCTTCCAGGAGCGAAGAGAGCGTTCTCCGCGAAGTCGAGCAGTTGAAACAACTGAAAGGGTACAAGGGAGTCATCAGTGATCTGGGAGGCCCTACAGCCAATATGTACAGGATGCGTTGTACACGACCGGAGATCGAGGCTCGCTGCCGAAGGCCATCCTGCGTGCATCCCACTGTTTGCAAGTTGCTTGGCACTGATCACGGACCGGTAAAAAAACTGATGAAAAAGGTCAGAGAGTCAGATGGTGTCAAGATGGTGCATGTCGCATCCGGAGTGAGGATGGATCTGGCAAATCTGGACCAGGAATACATCGATGATCTGGCAGCGCATCACGTCGGAGGTCATCTGAAGGTCGCCCCGGAACACATCGATGAAGAAACCTTGCGCCTGATGAAGAAGCCTGGAATGGCCAGTTACACCGAATTCGAGAAGCGATTCGAAAAAGCGAGTGAACGTGCCGGCAAAGAGCAATATCTGGTCCCCTATTTTGTCTCGAGTCATCCTGGCTGCGAACAGGACGCAGCGGTACGCATCGCAGAGTTTCTTGAAGCCCGTCATCTCAAACCTCAGCAGGTTCAGGATTTCATTCCTACTCCTGGAACTCCGGCGACATGCATGTGGTGGACGGGGATTGATCCGACCAGGATGAAGAAGGTCTTTGTCGAGAAAAAGATGCGAAACAAACGCAAGCAGCGAGCGATGCTTCAGTGGTGGAAACCGGAGAATCGTCTGCTGGTCAGGGAGATGTTGAGGGAAAGTGGTCGAAGCGATCTGATCGGAGATCACGAAGGTGCCCTGGTTTCCGCATCCGAATCGAGCAATGCAAGATACTCAGGTAGCAGAACCAGTCGTCGGAAGCGCCATGGTCGAGGTTCTCGCTAGTCTTCTTCTGGTTCCTTCAGTTCGCTGCGATACTCCTCAACTGCTCCCTTGAGCCAGCGATCATCGGGATGAATCAAGAGAGCTGCTTGCAGCGCTTCGATCGCGAGTTGAGTTTCCCCCGAATCCTTCAGCGCCACCGCATGGACAAGGGCATAGCGAGGAGACTCCGGGGAGAGTTGTACCGCCTGCTTCAGCGACGGTAGCGCATTTTCTTTCTCGCCTACTCGCACCAGTGCAAGACCGAGTGCGTGATGCAATCCTGCATCGTCTGCGACCTTTTCGATCGCCTTCCGTAACACCACGATCCCTTCCGCATCTCTATCAAGTGTCCGCAGAGCATCGGCGAGATTGACAGAAGCTGGGCCGAAGGATGGAGTCCTGCGAAGTGCTTCCTTGAAATACTCAACAGCCTCTTCGATCTTTCCTCTGCGCGTTGCCAGAGATCCCAGGTTTACATGTGATTCGGGCCGATCCGCGTGCACGCGTTGGATCGATATGTATTCGGAGAGTGCTTTGCTGAACAACTTTCCGGCTCCATTCGGATCGGATGCGATCTGGGCCTCGATGGGGGACAGCAATTCTGCGGCAACGGTACGAACGATCAAGCTCGAATCACTGAGCATGTCGATCAGGATCAGGTGGGTGTCCTGCAGTCCGATTCCATCGAGGGCGAGCGTTGCCTGACGGCGAACCATCGGATCAGGATCGAAAAAACCGTTCTGGAGTAGATCAACATTTGATCTGTCGAGAAAGGGTGTCAGTTCCGCCATGACAGTGGCGCGTACGATGGCGGCAGTATTCTCATCTTCCAGCACCATCCGGATCAATTCTGGCGCGACGGGAGCTCCTCTTCTCGCGGCATGCAGAGCCTCGCCCCAGTGGAAGTTATCGGATCGACCATCTGGATACCATTCGACGACCTTCTGGGCCGCCCAGATGGAATCCTTATCCTCATGGCAACCAGTACATGCATTTGGAGTGCCTATTCGCAGCGATAGGTCAGGGCGAGGTACTCGAAAGGAATGGTCTCGGCGAGGATCCACGCCCATGTAGGTTCGAGAAACCATGTGGCATTCGATACAGGAGGCACCTTTTGTGCCGGATACATGGTGGTGGTGCGCAGGAAGGTCGTAACTTCCAGGATCGTGGCAGCCGATGCAGAGAGAGTTGCCTTCGATGTGTAACTTGCCGCTGTGGGGTTCGTGACAGTCCGAGCAGGTCACGCCTTCGGCATGCATTCTGCTCTGAAGAAATGATCCGTACACATAGACCTCATCGAGGATCTGGCCATCGTCGTGATAGAGATCTGCTTCGATGAGGCTCAGCAGGTGGGTCTCCGAGAGGGGAGAACCGGGCTCGGATCCGTCTACAAGTGTGGTTCTTCGAGAATGACACCGTGCACACGTTTCCGTTTCATCACTACCAGTAGCGGATGGGCTTCTGCGCGCCACTTTTTCTCCCTCGGGGCGAATCCAGGTTGCCGATCCGCGCGAGAGATCTACAGGAAACCCGGAATGCAGCGGAGCTTCAGGCTTCTCGCTATCCTCTTGCTTCGACCTGGTTGCCCAGGAGACATGAACGCTTCCAGGACCGTGGCAAGCCTCGCAGGAGACATCGATTTCTTGCCAGCGAGTGCGAAAGGTGTCGGTGGCCAGGTCGTAGTCCTTGACGACACCGGTGGAGTGGCACTCGGCGCACATGTGATTCCAGTTATTGAGAATCCCCGAGTAGTGAAGTGGATCTCCTGGAGGAGTCTTCTCATCCGGGAACAACGTGTACCAGCGTGCGCCCCCTTGCGCCTCTGGAGTTGCCCATGCCACGGGATAGGACTGAAGTCTGCCGTTGGCCCCCGCGACCAGCACCTGTTGACAGGGACTGGTGCCAAAGAAGTAACGAACGGGGAGAGATTTCTTGCCGTCGGCGTCTTCGACCTCGATCACGGGTGAATCATCGACAAGCAAGAATCTTGAGAGCACACCTCCAGAAGAGACTTCGGTGCCATCGAATGGGGCGCGACACGCCTCGTCATCGAGTTCCAGCATGGCGAGATCGTGATGGGAACCGGTCCAGAGGGAGTGTTCTTCTCGATGGCAGGCAATACAAGTTGCCCTGCCGACATGAGATCGTTGTTCCTGTGCAAGGCAGTTGCTGGTCACCAGCAGCAGTGTCAAGGCAAAGAAATGCGGGACCATGCTGCCAGAACCGTTCATTTGCTCTCCCAACCCTGGCAGATCATGAGGGATTCATCTCGGCGAGTCGAGTGCATCACCGTTGATCAGAGACAGGCGCTGGTCGGGTCACAGGCCTGGGCGTCATCGGTGGGATCCAGACCACATGCGTTGCTGCCAGGATCAGGCAGTGGGCCAGCACCTGAGAAGAGAGTCGCAAGTCCCGTGATGGCATCTGCGATGTTGTTGGAGCCATCGTCATTCATGTCACAGGCATCTGGACAATCACTCTGCGGCCCGCCGCTGAAGAGGGTCGCCAGAAGAAAGACACAATCGGCGATGTTGAAGGAGTTATCCCAGTTGCAATCGCCGCGACGGAATGCGGTTCCAGCCGGTGGGGGGGGTGGAACTGCAGCGTACTCCCCCGCGGTGATCGAGACATTGTCGACAGCCCACCACCATTGATTGCCGGAACTGGTGTACTTGAAGAGGAAAGCGACTTCCGACTGCCCAGCTGCTCGAGGTTCCTCGAATACGAATCGCCCATACAGCGGTTCTTCACCGGGTTGTGGTGATGTGGAGGTTGGAGCTGAAAATATCGCCGGACGGATGAACGAGTTGCCAGCGTCAATACTCAATAACACTTCAACAGTTTCTGATCCGTAAGGGAGCATCTCTGAATCGAAGTGCAGGTAGACATGCTCCTCAGCTGTGCAATCGACAACAGGTGTGATCAACCGCTCATCTTCGAAGGGGTCCGGATTGCAATCGGAATCCAGGATCGCAAAGTAATCTCCCAGGCGGTTCACTGCTCTTCCTCCCTGGTACGGAAAATTACCTCCGTTGTTGAGCGTGATGGAACGATTGCAGGGATCATCGGTGTTCCAGGTATTGAGTGGGGAGTTGGTGTTGAGGCCATCGATCTGCCAATCTGCAGGAATACCCGTGGAGAAGTCCTCGGATTCGAGCAGTATCGTGTCTCCGCCAGGAGATACGAGGATGTCATCGACCAGCACATCGTCGATGGCGATCCACCAGTCCCAGTTCGGTTCGAAATGGCGGAATCGAATCCGCACAGACGGCTGTCCAGCAGCATAAGAAGACAGGTCAACTTCCAGAACCTGGTAGATGCCATCGGCATCTTCCACGGTGACTACTGGCGCAGATGTGACACGAGCTGGGGCGACTCTCCGAAAAGCATTTTGCCAGGTGGTTCCTCCGTCGGTGCTGACATCGATGTCGAAGATGGCGTTACCGTTATTATTGAGCTGTGCGCATACCGACGCATGTAGAGCCACCTGGCCCATTGCGGAGCAGTTCATGGTTGGAGTCCAGATGTCGTGAGACATGCCGGAGCCGATCGGGTTAGTGTTCGTTGCACCACCGTAATCACTATCCGAGATGACGAATGCACCTCGTGTCGGATGGCCATCGATTCCCGGTGGGTGTTGCCTTCCCAGAGGGTTTGTCAGGGTCCAGGTGGAGTCTTCCAGGGGGTTGTTTTCATCGACGATGGACCAGCCTCCGGCGCTTTCCATCTCGACATCAGATGAATAATTTTCAAAGTCCTCGAACAGGGCGATGACGCCCGTGGAATAGTAACCACGAGCGGTGAGATCGAGGCAGGGCGCGGCAGTTCCTACAGTGACCAGTACGTAGTCGAGAACATGGTGGCGACTCGCTGTGAAAGCGGAGACATCATCGGTGGCGACTGCAGTATCTCCATCGACTGTGGCGATCAACTGGCCATTTCTGAAGAGCTGGTACTCGGTTGCACCTGGCCCTGCGATGGGCAGGCTCCACTCGATGATCATCTGATTCTGACCATAATCGGGAAATACCTGCAGCGTCTCGGGGCAGGATTGTGCGTGGATCAATGGTGCGCCTGGCCAGAGAACCACAAGACAGAGGGCATGGATGGCCCCTGAGAATCGCGAAAACCTCATGGATCACCTCCTCCAATCGGTACGGCTGGATGATACCACGGCCCTTGCTTCAGAATCACCCACGACTGGCTGGTGAGCCGGTGTGGTAGACCGGGACCGATTCTTGGTGTAACAGGTCTGTAGCGTTCTCATTGAACAGCACAGGGAGTTTCATGAGCCATCGAAGACTGGATCACCATCTTGAGCCGCTAGTGGAGGATGAGAGGTTTGCTCTCTACCAGTCCATCGCTCGCTACGCCGACGACGAACTGGCACCTCAGCTTCTCGGTTGGGAACGCAGCAAGGTTCTGGTTCCAGACCAGGTCATCCGTCAGCTGGGCGACATGGGTATCTTTGGATTGCCAATTCCAGAGGAGCATGGCGGGCAAGGTGGGGGGCTGACAGATCTGTTACTGGCCGGATTGGCACTCTCGTACCAGAGTCAGTCGGTTGCCATCACTCCTGGTGCAGCAGTTTCGCTGGGTGCGAATCCTCTGTACAAATTTGGAAACAACAGTCAGAAGCAGCAGCACCTGTCTGACCTCGCCGCAGGAAACCGGATGTTTGCTTTCGGATTGTCAGAGCCAGGGCGAGGATCGGATGCAGCAAATCCAGAAGTGGTAGCGACCCGAGATGGCGAGCATTTCATCCTGAGAGGTGAAAAGTGCTGGAGCACAAATGCAGCATGGGCCAGCCACATCGTGGTTCATGCACTCACCGATCCTGATGGGCGAAACGGCCATCGGAGTACCTGCTTCATCATCCCCCGTGATCGGGAAGGCGTGCATTACCAGGAGATGGAGGGAAAGACAGTCTGGCCGCTCTCCTCTACCGGTTCGATCGCCCTCGATGGAGTCAAAGCCGATGCGGGGGACATTCTCGGTGATCTTGATGGGGGATTCGAGGTGATGATCACGACACTCAACGGTGGACGTCTGTTCATCGCCTCACTTGCGCTGGGGTCACTTGCTTTTGCTCTCGACAAGACCAGCAAGTATGTCCAGGAAAGAAAGCAATTCGGCGGCCCGATCGGCCGTTTTCAGCGAGTCCAGGATGTGGTCCTGGAGATGGAGATTGCTCTTGAGCGTAACCTGACCTGGTTGATCCAGATCGGTAGGCGCTATGACGAGGGGACGATGGAGCGCGAGCAGGCCTCCAAACTAAAAATCGATTGTAGCCGTGTGGCCTCCAGTTTGTTGCTCGATGCGATGGAGGTTTGTGGAGGAGTTGCCGGTCTGGACGAGTTCGGGCTCTCCCGGCACTCAGCGGATCTCTTCGTGACACGCGTGGGCGAGGGTTCCAACCGGGCCCTGATGACTCAAGCGGTTCGTCCTCTGCTTTCTGATATTGCAGATCAATTGCAATGAGAAGCGCCAGCTACGATCGCTTCTCTCCGGGCATCGGATAGCAGTACTGGCTATAGGGTGTATCCGACTTGCTCTGCAACTCCAGGTGTCTGACCAGCAGCGATGGGCTGATCGTGGAAACCGGAACGAAGCCACTCTCTGCCCCGCACCAGGCGTTGTCGAGACCGGGGCGATTCCCCGCAGCGATGATTCCGTGGATGGCATTGAGCGGAGTTCCGATGAAATTGACACCTCGAATCAGTTCCTCTCGGCCATCGGGAAATACCCTCGATGCCAGATTCACTTCGCCAAGGAACGCCTGAAAGTCGTAAGCATCGGTGGCAGTCTCACCGCCGGTGGCATTCAGGATACGAATTCCGTAGGGCAGGCCCTGTTGCTGGACCAGGTCGATCAGTTGCTGCCGCATCGATTTTTCATCCTGGCCATCTGAGGTCTCAAGAACCGTCACTCCCATGCGGCTCATCGATCGTTCGTGCCTTCTCGATCGCGAATGCCCGTTGGAGCGGTGTTTTTTTGCAACCGGAACCCTTCCTGTGAGAAAACCGGTCAAATTACCCTGCTCGATCAGCCGAGCATCGGAAGCGGGGGTGCCTTCGTCATCAAATCTGTAGTGGCCGACTAACCCATGCTGCTGGCCATCGGGATCGGTCCAGGACTCCTGGGTCGGGTCGTCATGCAGTGTGAGGAAATCGGGAAGAACCCTGTCTCCCAGTGAATCCGCAAAGGTCTTGGCCTCCCCGGTGGCACGGAGTCGGTTCCCCTCGAGTCGATGACCGAGAGCCTCGTGGATCAGCAATCCAGCTGAAACCGGTTCCAGAAGCACGGGACCGGAATAAGAGTGAATCTGTGGTGCGGCTGCGATTTTTTCAAGTAGCCGAGCGGCGTTGCGGATCTCACCGCGAAAGGAGTTGAGATCGGGAAGTTGCTCGGGGTCGGGGGTGAAGTGACTCACCATCCAGGGGATTGCATCCCCTTTCTTGCTGAGGAACCAGAGGTAGGCTTCCAGTTGCCAGAAGGAATGACTCTCGATAGCGATGGAGCCATCAGAGTTCACGAAGAGGTTGGTCTGGTGTCTGACCTTGAGTTCGACATGGCTGTTGCGAACCCTGGGGAATTCGAGCATCACTGCGCTTGCCTTCTCGACATAAGCAGACCAGTAGTCGCTATCGATGGGGGGGAGATCTATCCTGCCTCGATCATCGATGGTCGGACACTTCTGCCATGCACCGAGGTGATCACTGGTGTCGAGGTAGGTCAGTTCATGAGCGCATTTCCTCATGTACGCTTCTTCAGCTTCCCGGTATTTCGCATCGGTGAGTCGCCAGAGGCCGATCTTCAACGGCTCGGAGCGGTTGGAAATCGGTAAATCCACATACTCATGCGACTCGTCGTCCTTGGAGTTGTCGAAGAGGCCACCATCGGTGACCTGATCACGGCGGTAGTTACCTACTCGAGCATCCGCAAGGCAGTTTCTGCTCTGGTAGCGCTCATCTCGGTAGAGCGAGCCATAGCGAGCCTCTACCTCGTAGAGATCGAGATCGCGTATCAGGTAAGAAAGATAATAAAGCCTGGGGAAACCAGGCTTCCGTAAGCCTCTGGTGGCTCGTCTTGCCTCAGCAGTGGCAATTCGCGCCAGTCGAAGAGCAGTTCTCCGATTCAATCGGTTTCCTCCAGGAGATGAATCACGCGAGAATCGGGGATTTTTTCTCGTCCACCGAGAAATGTCAGTTCCATCAGGAATGCGCAGCCGATGACAACTCCGCCCATCTTTTCCACCAGTTGACAGCAAGCAGCCATGGTTCCACCGGTAGCCAGGACATCGTCGACGAGGAGAACTTTTTGACCCGGCTGAACAGCATCGGCATGGATCTCTACAGAATCGGTTCCGTACTCGAGAGCGTATTCGACCTTATGGACTTTGCGTGGCAACTTGCCAGGTTTTCGGATGGGCAGGAAGCCGACATTCATGCGAAGTGCCAGAGGTACACCGAATAGAAAACCCCTCGATTCTGGTGCCGCGATGATCTCGACTCCAAGATCCTTCACCTTCTCTTCGAGTAGTTCGATGGAAATGGGAAATGCCTTCGGGCACTCCAGAAGTGGAGTGATGTCCTTGAACTGAATCCCGGGCTCGGGGAAATCGGCGACCGTGGTGATCCTACTTCTGAGTAATTCGATACGATCATCGGTGCTATCGTTCAAATGATCCCCCTTCCTGTGGCCGATGGTTCGACTCTACCTCCGAGGAGGAGAATACTATCCGAACCCTGGATGGGGGGGAAGAGTTCCGGGGCTAGCCCATCGACTCCTCGAGTTGCTCGTCGTAGATCTCTGGCTGCTTGATCTGGCCTTCGGCAACCAACTCTTGCAGTTTTCCGAGCGCATCGTTCTCGATCTGACGGACTCGTTCGCGAGAGAGATTCACGCGTTGCCCGATCTCCTTGAGGGTCATCGGCTCGCCATTGTCGAGGCCGTACCTCATGCGCAGGATCTTTATTTCGCGCTCGTCCAGGTGTCCGAGGAGATCCTGGATCATCTCGACCTGGATCTTCTTCTCGAGAGACACATGGGGTTGTGCCTGTGATGGATCCACGATGATGTCGGAGATGGTCCATGAGTTTTCAATACTGATGGTCTGACTGATAGAGTCTGCGACATTGAGAGCGTTCTGGATGATCTCGGTCTTCTCCATCGGGATTTCCATCCGTTCGGCGATCTCATGAAATTGCGCTGGCCGGCCAAGTTCGATGGCCAGGTCAGCAGCAGCTTTCTTCCACTTCGTGATGGTCTCGACCATGTAAGACGGTATGCGGACTGATTTCACGGTGTCGATCAGAGCCCTTTTGATGGATTGTTTGATCCACCAGGTGCCGTACGTGCTGAACCGACACTCTGCAGCAGGATCGAAGCGCTCCACCGCCTTCAGCAGTCCGAGGTTGCCTTCCTCGATCAGATCGAGAAGCGGCAGGCCGCGCTCGACATAGTGCTTGGCGATGCTCACGACGAGACGGAGATTTGAAAGAACCATCTTGTTCCGTGCCTCAGGATCACCCTGACGAACGAGAATCGAAAGCTCTCTCTCTTCCTCTTTGGTGAGGAGGGGGTGGCGGTTTATATCAAGAAAGTAAGCTTCGAGGCCAACCTCACGAGCACCCATTTTTCTGGTCCCTTCCTGGGAGAACTGGGCGGTCGACCATTTGCTGATCGAGTCCACCAGGGCGTGTTTCGCCCATGGAAGGGTCATCGGTCGCGAGGAGGGTTCAACTTTACAGGATCCTGAGATCTTTCCCGGGTTCTTTGCCACCAGGCGCTCCAGCGCTCTGCAATCTCTTCCTGCGCCTGCAATCTCTCCTTTGTGTCTGTGATGGAAAAAGTGTTCCACCAGCCCATATCCTGGCCAGTAAGCCTTCTCAGCAGCGGAATGGAGGTTCCTCGGAGTTGCTGAGTGTCACACCGTTGGACAAGTGCTCCGATCAGTCTCTCCATGGGAATTTCTGCCGGATCTTGCTGCTTGGAGATCCATGATTCGATCGACCGCATCGCAATAGGAAGCTGGTTTTCCAGAATCCGAGTCCGTTTCGTTGGGAGTCGCTCTAGCCAGGAGAGGACCAGTTCCATCGTCTCGCGGTCCCCGTGAAGCAGCAATTGCTCCATCGCCTGCTGTGCATCACGAGTGGCTCTCCTCTCCAGTTGCTTGATACTTTCGAACAGCATGTATCTGCCACGGGTATCCCCCAGCACCAGTAGAGCGCGGGCGATCGATGGTGTCGGGTCATCCTTCCAGAGTTTGATCAGTGGCTCCCTGGCGGATACCAGTTTCAGGGTGGTCACGATGTCGATGGTCGAGCGCCTTGTTGTCTGTTCAGCAGAGTTGAGCCCATCCAGAAGCAGCGCTTCGATATCGTCCCAGCCAGGGTCTGTCTCCAATCCTTGACCTTGCTGTGCTTGATTCGCATCGAGCGGCTCCATCAAGGCCAACGTCTGGTAAGTCACCAGTGATCTTGCCTGGGCACTCTCTGGGCCCAGCCGTGCAGAACTGATGCGGTGGATCCAGCGTCGCCAGCGCGGCCTCAATCTTGCCAGCACGGGTCGATTTTCGACCACCAGGATCGATCCCGACAGGCGATAGGTATTACCGTGAGTCGAGACGATCAGGATCGATTCATCCTCTCCATTGTCACCGATGGCGAGAAATCGATGGCCAATCTGGAGCACGAGGCGCTGCAGTCGCAGCGGCTCGGTGGTCCCTTCGGGGTCGATCCTGTAGTCGGCGAGTGTCAGTCGTACCCACTCGCCCGCTTCTATCGCTGGATAGAGCTGGTCGTCAGGGAGATCTTCCAGCTTCTTCTTCCACAGTTTCGCCCGGCCGTTCCAGTAGGTCGGATCGCGGGTTCTGATCGGTTTTGTCGTGGCAGCTCCCAGGCTCTTTGTGAGCAACTGGTCCGCGGATGAGCGCTGGCTCGCTACCTCTTCGATCGTATCGACAAGCACTTCCAGCAGGATTCGCCTCATCCCAGGCGAGAGAAAGGTGCAATCGATCAGGCGTGCGACGGATTTCCTGACACGGAAACTGGTAGTGGTATCGGTGCTGGCCAGACCCTTTCCCATCTCTCCACAGACGATGGCCCAGATCTCCTCGGAAACTCCATGCTCTTGCTGCTGGGAAGCGAGAACACCCAGTGCAATCTCCGAGTGCCGGGTACCGATCAACTCTGCGACCTGGGTTTGCCACTCCGGCGGAAGCAACTCAGAACGGTTCGAGAGAAACGCCATCGTTCCCAGTATCAGGGGAATCCGACCGGTGGACTGGTTCATGTCCTGACCCAGAGCATCTTTGACGCGCCCCTGCAGGACTTCCATCCACTGCTCGGTGGGGACATGTCGTTGAAGGGTACTCCAGAGCGAAGCGAGGCGGGAGTTGGTCCAGCGAAGCACGGGTAATGCTTCAGGCGCCATGATGGCCTGAAGCACGGTTTTTCCGTGGGCGGAAGCAAACTCAGGGTCACCGAGGTTTCGCTCGAGGGAGTGCCAACTCAGATGCTGGCGCCAGGGAGAGAGATCTCCGCAATGACGAGACAGGAGTTCGATCGATCGGTCGATGTTCGCCTCCAGCAGCGCAGGGATCAGCACGTCTATTCGATCGGTGCTGATCGATTCGATTCCATCGAGATGTCTGGCGACCATCGAGGTCAATTCCTGTACAGCGGATGCATCCTGGTGGCCCAGCAGGCTCACCAGGCGAGCATCGCGGACCCGGGCCGTGGCACCTTCGGGGGCGTCGGGAATGGGGCCCAGCTGTGGCCAGACTCCAGCCAGTAGCCACAGATGAGGATCATCACTGCGAGGGAGGTGATGCCGGATCGCCTGGGCGACCCTCAGCGCTGGATCGAGTTTTTCCAGCGCTGGCTCAGGATTGTGATGGAGGACAGCGACCCAGCTCGCAAGCTCGCCCCTGGTGCTGGTCTTTCCCTGCGCCTGTTCCATCGTGATGCGCTCCTCCGAGAGGATGACCCAGGGGATTCCTGGATCGAGACCTCTTGCCGGTGGACCGCTGACGATGGTGCTATTGACCCCGGGAAACAGGATTTCGACCGAATAGGGAGCCTCGCTGCCTCGCACCTCTACCTGGATGCGCCGCTCCTCGCTGGTGGAAGTGACGCTGGTCTGGATCAGATCACTTCTCGTGAAGCGAACTGCAGTCGCCACGACTTCCTGGCGCGCTGATAGTTGGGATGAATCCGATAGGTTACCGACACGGACGACATCCACGATGAGGATCGGTGGAGCGAGCAGCGACAGCATCTCCTTCACCCTCGCTCGAACCTCCGGATCAGGATCCTGGAGTGCGGATCGCAGGGCATCTATTGCATCTGGACCCGCATCCAGCAATTTTCTGGCGGCCTCTTCTCTCAGTGACCAGTCCTCGGCGCCCAGATTTTCGATCCATGTCGAGATGTCAGATGCCAGAGGGTCATCCACATCGAGTGGAGCATCGACAGGGAAGATCAGTAATGCGAGAGACAGAATTGTCGTCAGCATGGCCACGGCTATTTCCCGGTCCATTGCGTACTGGCCGGGTATCTCCTAATCTTCCGCCAGGGGCGAATCTACGAAAAAACACTTCAGAGAGGTCGGCCCCGCAGCCGATATTGCACATGGAGCCTCATTTTCGCCGTACCCTGCGGAACTGTGCGGGGAAACAGGGCGTTCGCTCAGGGCACCGCTGAAGGATACCCCGAATCGGGTTCTCGTGCAGGACCGACAGAGGGGTTCAAGGCTGGAACTGGAGCCAGGAGGAAAGAGCGTGGCACAGCATTCACTCGAAATCGAACTTCGGGAAGGTCTTCAGGGCCTCGATGAAGTGCACCAGACCCGTCGATTCGAAGTTCTCGCTTCGACGTTGCTGGGCGTGCTGTTGAAGCAATTCGATGCTCGATGTGCCATTTCGCTCAAACTCGGTGCCGCCAACCGGGATGGCACACGCCAGTTCGAAGAGGTTGGAAAAAGGACGGCTGGCGGCTTGAGACCCTCCGAATTTATCGATCAGCAGTTGATTCAGCAACTCGCATCGATCGAGGGTCCTCACTGTCTGCGCGAGCCGATGCAAGGTGTGCCAGTCTCGCTGATATCTTTTTCGATGCCTATACCAGCAGATGGACGAATCATGTTCCTGGTAGAGGTAGATTCGGCCGTGGATCTCGATGAGAACGACGCTCGTTCTCTCGCAGAGATGATCACATTGGTCGATGGGGAGATTCTCGACTCGATCATGATCAGCGACCAGGCTCGGAAAATAGAACAACTCGAAGGCTGCCTTGAGAGAGCCGAGCAGGCCCTTGCTGAGAATGAAATCGACTTATCGCAACTGGAACCGTTAGATTTGAACGAATCTGAAGCGCCGCTTGCCAGCGTCAAGACGCTAGGTGAAGTGGCCAGTGCCGACCCCCGGATGTGCGAGGTTCTCTCTCAACTGGAGCGATTACAGGATTCAGACTTGAGCGTATTGATCTTCGGAGAAACCGGCACCGGCAAGAGCGTGCTTGCACGAACACTGCATCAAGGGACTGCACGAGAGGGCCATCCATTCGAGGTGGTTTCCTGTGGCGCATTGGCTCCGACTCTCGTCGAGGGAGAACTGTTCGGCTGGAGAAAGGGCGCTTTCAGCGGCGCTGATTCCGATAGAGCTGGTGTCTTCGAAAGAGCCGCAGGCGGGGTCGTGTTCCTCGATGAGGTGGGAGACTTGCCGATGAGCATTCAGCAGAAACTGCTGCGAGTGCTTCAGGAGGGGATGCTTCGCCCTGTAGGAGGATCTGAGCTGATTCAGGTCGATGTTCGAGTCGTGGCCTCGACCTGTCATGACCTGGTCGAGATGGTGCGTGCCGGGAAGTTTCGTGAGGACCTCTTCTACAGACTTGCAGGTTTCACCATCGAAGTGCCGCCACTACGCCAGCGCACCGATGATATCCCACAACTGATTCAACAGTTCCTCTCAGATGCTACAGGGAGTGATGGTCCCGTGAGGAAACTCTCGAGTAGTGCCATGGCGGAAATGGTCACTTACCCGTGGCCAGGTAATATTCAGCAACTGAGAAACGTGATCCATCAAGTTGTGCTCTCAAGTGAGAGTCGGACCATCCCTCGCAAGATGGTCGAGGAGTACCTCGAAGAGCTATCCGATGAGCGCCTACAGGGAGAAAAGGTCCAGTCCACGGTTGAGGAACTTGTCCTCAGAATTCCGGCTACCGAGGGATTCAATGACATCATCGCCGAGGTAGAGCGACTCGTGATTCTCACAGCGCTGCGTAGAAACAGGGGAAACAAGTCGCGTGTGACCAAGCAGTTGAAGATTCCGCGCCAGACTCTGTACAACAAACTCGATCGCTACGGGATTGATGAATCAGAATACAAGTAGCACCCCGTTGATCACAGAACTCTGAGAATCAACTCGGCGATTGCAATGAAGGTGACCGCTGCTGTCACATCATTGAAACTGGTGATGAACGGTCCCGCGACGAGCGCAGGATCCAGCCCGATCTTTTCACAGAATATCGGAAACGCAGTTCCGCAGGCACTAGCCAGAACGATTCCTGCCCCGATGCCAGCTGAGACTGCTATCGGAAATCGAATCCATTCCATTCCATTCCATGGCCATGACACGGTCGCAAGAACCACGCCGACGACACCTCCGATCGCCAGGGCGATGAATACTCCCACGACGACCTCCTGGCGAAACAACCGCAGAGTGGTTCTTCTGGGATCGATATCTCCAACTGCCATTCCTCTCACAACCATCGTTGCGGACTGGATTCCAACGCCTCCGGCGATCCCTATCACCAGCGGGATGAAGGCCGCCAGCAGTAGCCGCTGATCAGAATCGGATGCGAGAATCTCTGACAGACTCCGATCATCTGGATGCATCCAGGCAAGGATGAATCCACTCAGAACCGGAAGCAGTAGCCATGGGATCCGAACTAATGCCCGGCGAAGGATCTTCTGCTGAGCAGGGTGAACTACCGGGGCTCCTGCCATCCGGTAGATGTCTTCATCAGCCTCTTCGCTGAGGACTTCGACGATGTCGTCGATGGTTGCGACCCCGAGCAGGTGGTTATCTCTATCTACAACCGGGATCGCCTGGAGGTGATAACGGCGAGCCAGGTGGGCGACTGCCTCCTGATCCTCCTCGACCGCTATCGAGATCACCTCTGTTGTCATCAATTCGGAGACATGTGTTTCTGGATCAGAGCCCAGCAGATCACGTATAGAGATGACACCCAGCAGATGCCGTTGCTCATCGACTGCGTAGACATAGTTGACCACTTCGGTATCTATGTGTTCCTGGATCAACGAAATCGCATCTTTTGAAGTGAACTCCGGGTTCACGGCGAAGTAATCGAGAGTCATGATGCCGCCCGCCGTGTGGGCAGGGTGCTGCATCAGCCGGAGAAGTTCGACAGTGGTCGCCGGTTCCATTCCAGAAAGAACTTTACGCCGTTTTGATTGGGGAAGTTCGTTGAGAAGATCGGTGGCTTCATCTGGAGGCATCTCCTCGAGGATCGATTGCAGTTCAGCAATATCGAGGTTCTCGATGACCAGCTCACGAGAAGTCGGATCGGTGTCGTCGATCACTTCCGCCTGTGTTTCGGTCCCGACCGCGTCAAAGACCTTCAGCTTCTGATCGGTCTCGAGTTCATCGAGGATGTGAGCGATATCCTCGGGGCGGATGCCTCGGAGGGTTTCCCGGAGGTGCTGATCGGGTGTGCTGGAATCCAGCGCAGCGCGGATCTTCTCGATGAGGTTCGTGGGGTCGTGAGATGCCTGGGACAAGACCTGATCCTCTTCCGTTGCTGAGACACGATGGCGTGGATGGTTCCCATCCCGGCGAGACAATTCAACAGATCCAGTCCCCATAAGTCCTGCCACCGTGGCAGGAGACCACTGCCGCTTCAGCCGCAGACTGTCATTCTGACAGATCTTGTCGGCTGTAGCCCGGGTGAGGTCTCCAAAATAATCCCGTAAGACGGGCTTCAACTGTGACTTGTGACAGCAGGCGGAACTCGGCTTCCAGCGGCACGATCGTTGCGAAATGAGGAGATGATCGGAAATGTCAAGGATCTGAAATGGGGCTTCGATGCTGGCCGAGATCTTCACACCGGGGTCACGGTTTGGCGGGGTTCGCTACCGAGTGCTGCTCGCTGACGACGATGCCGGAGTGCGTGGATCTCTGGCGGCATTACTCGATGGTGACGGATTCGAAACGGCAAATGTCGGTGGAGGAGTCGAGGCGCTGGAGTTGTTGCGACGATTTCAGTCGGCACCGTCGCCCGGCACCGTGGCTGCTAGCCCTTTCGATTTCCTGGTGCTGGATGTGCATATGCCAGATCTGACCGGGGTCGAGTTACTGAGAAGGATCCGGACCGAGTATCACTGGCAACTGCCGGCGCTCTTCGTCAGCGGTGAAGCGAGTATCGAGTTGAGACAGGATGTAATAGCAGCAGGTGGTTTCGCATTGTTGCCGAAACCGGTCGAGCCAGACGATTTCCGGAGTTGTATCCGGGATCTGGTTCAAACCTTGCTGAAGAATTGAAAACAGATATCTGACGGGAGCCCGAGGCTGGGTCCGCAGAAATCGTCAAGCGAACGCCCAACTGGGCACGGGAAAGAGAGGCGACTCCGATGGCGAATCTCAATCTTCGCCCGCTCAACGACAAGATCGTCGTCAAGCGACTCGAAGCTGAGGACAAGACCAAGGGCGGGATTTTCCTGCCGGATAATGCGAAGGAAAAGCCGAGCGAGGGGCGAGTGATGGCCCTTGGAGACGGCAAACTCCTCAAGGATGGCAAACGCGCCAATTTTCAGGTCAGCAAGAATGATCGTGTCATCTTCAGTTCCTACGCCGGGACACAGATCAAGGTGGATGGCGAAGAGTACCTGATCATGAGCGAGGACGATGTCCTCGCGATTGTCGACTAGTTCACTCGAATAAACCCAGTCATCTACCGGCGAAATACCCGGTAGATGCCGATAATGAGAGGAAGCGACACGATGGGCGCAAAGCGCATCGCGTTTGATCACGAAGCTCGCGAGTCTATACGCAGAGGTGTGCATAAACTTGCGAAGGCTGTCATGGTCACGCTCGGCCCCAGGGGCCGTAATGTCGTTCTCGAGAAGTCATTCGGAGCTCCCACCGTCACCAAGGACGGTGTGACTGTTGCGCGTGAAATCGAACTCGAGGACTCCTTCGAGAACATGGGAGCGCAGATGGTGAAAGAGGTCTCTTCCAGGACCTCGGACGACGCCGGTGACGGCACCACCACTGCAACCGTTCTCGCTAGTGCAATTTTCCATGAAGGACTGCGGAATGTCACAGCCGGAGCTAATCCGGTGTGCCTGCAGCGAGGCATCCAGAAAGCGGTCGAGGGAATCGTCGTGCGCCTCGGAGAGATGTCGACCGAGGTCAAGGACAAGACCGAGATCGCTCAGGTGGGAAGCATTGCAGCCAACAACGATCCCGAGATTGGCAACATCATCGCAGATGCGATGGAAAAAGTTGGCAAGGACGGGGTCATCACCGTTGAGGAGGGCAAGACCCTCGAAACAACCGTCGACTGGGTCGAAGGAATGCAGATGGATAAGGGATATCTCTCCCCCCATTTCGTCACCGACACCGAGAATATGGCCTGTGTGCTCGAGGACGCATACATCCTGATTCACGAGAAGAAGATCGGTTCCATCAAGGATCTGGTCCCACTGCTGGAGAAGATCGCTCAGTCCGGAAAGCCGATCCTGGTGATCGCCGAGGACATCGAGGGCGAAGCCCTGGCGACCCTCGTGGTCAACAAGTTGCGCGGTACTTTCTCATGCTGCGCGGTGAAAGCGCCTGGTTTCGGCGATCGCCGTAAGGCGATGCTCGACGATATTGCGACCCTCACAGGTGGGCGCGCCATCTTCGATGACCTCGGTATCGACCTGAAGAATGTGGACATCTCGTTCCTCGGCCGTGCCAAGAAGGTCATCGTCGAGAAGGACACTACCACGCTCATCGAGGGAGCCGGATCCTCCAAAGACATCAAGAGCCGGATCGACCAGATTCGCGCCGAGATGGAGAAAGCCACATCTGATTACGACCGCGAGAAGCTCCAGGAGCGCCTTGCAAAGCTCTCGGGTGGTGTCGCTCAGATCAATGTCGGGGCGGCCACCGAGATCGAGATGAAGGAAAAGAAGGCCCGCGTCGAGGATGCGCTGCACGCAACTCGGGCTGCGGTCGAGGAGGGCATCGTTCCTGGTGGAGGAGTCGCGCTTCTTCGCGCCAGCCTGGTGCTGGATACTCTTGACGTTCAGGGTGACGAAGCGATCGGTCTCGACATCGTCCGCAGGGCGGTAGAGGCTCCGGTACGTCAGATCGCCGAGAACGCAGGTGTCGATGGTGCCATCGTCAGTGAGCGAGTGAAGGCCGGTGAGGGATCGCATGGCTTCGACGCACTCAACATCGAGTACGTCGATATGATTGCTGCCGGGATCATCGATCCGACCAAGGTGACTCGCACCGCTCTTGAGAATGCGGCTTCCATCGGTGGACTCTTGCTCACGACCGAGGCATTGATCAGCGATATGCCGAGTTCCGATGATGCCGGAGCAGCAGCTGGAGGCGGCATGGGCGGCATGGGTGGTATGGGTGGCATGGGCGGCATGTACTAGCCCAGCGCAAGATGAACTGAAGTCAGGGTCCCGTTCCGCTTTGTGCGGTGCGGGGCCTCTTCACATCTGGTGGCCCTGCAACTCTTGTGAGATGGAACCCGGCTGATGCAAGTGGCGCAGACAAGGATCTGATCGGTGGATCAGTGAGAGCGGCGGCCACCACTTCGTCCACGAGAACCGGAGTTACCGCCCCGGCGAGGGTTCGAGCGAGGATTTCGTCCACCTCCGGCGCTCTTGTAACGCCCTCCACCGCGAGGGGGCCCGCTTCCGGACCTCGTGGATGTGCGCCGGTACGATCTGTGATTCGGATCAGGCCGCGCTCCCTTGGGTGGGCGCCACTTGTCCTCGGCGATGGGGAATCCGGTTTCCTTGAGGATGCGGCTCCAGTTGATTCGATCACGGGAATCGATCAGGCTAATCGCTACGCCGTCGGCTCCGGCTCTACCGGTCCTGCCGATCCTGTGTACATAGGTCTCGACCTCATCAGGAATGTCGTAGTTCACGACTCTCGTGACCGCCTCCACATCGAGGCCCCTCGCGGCGACATCAGTGGCGACCAGCGTCGTGATCCGCTTGTCCTTGAAGCCTTCGAGTACCTTGAAGCGTCGATCCTGGTCATGGTCGCCGTGGAGTGAGCCAGCAGGATATCCGCGCCCCCAGAGGTCCCGGTCGAGGTCGATCACCGCCCTGCGTGTGTTGCAAAAAATGATGCAGGTGTCATCGGGATTATTGTCGAGCAACTGGTGAACCCAGTGCCTCTTGGCCCAGTCATCGCAACGAACAAATCGCTGCTGGATGTCAGGCACCGTTGCGATCTCCTTGATGGTTGAGATCAACTCTGGATCTCTCATGAACTGCCGGGTCAACGACTTGATCCGCGGCGGAACAGTCGCAGAGAAGAGGTAGGTCTGTCGCTCTGGTGGAGTGTGCTGGAGGATTTCGGAGACATCATCGATGAAACCCATGTCCAGCATGCGATCAGCCTCGTCGAGCACGACATGTTCGACCCAGCCTAGACGGATCTTGCCACTGCGAAGGAAGTCGAGAACTCGTCCGGGAGTTCCCACAACCATCTGGGCTCCCTTTCTCAACTGAAGTATCTGCTGAGATTGGTGCACTCCACCTACGACAAGAGCGACTCGCAATCCGAGAGGCTCGCCCATGACTGAGGCGACTTCTTCGACCTGCTGAGCCAGTTCACGGGTCGGGCACAGGACGAGAGCTTGAACTGCGACTCTCTCCGAGTCGAGTTGGCCCAGGATGGGGCAGGTGAATGCGAGAGTCTTTCCTGTGCCGGTTTCGGCCTTGCCGATCAGGTCTTTTCCAGCCAGCGCGACCGGAATCGTCATCTCCTGGATAGGTGTAGGATGGGTGAAACCGAGTGCAGAGAGGCGATCCTGGATGGCGGCGGTCAGGGGAAGATCTGCGAATGTGGTGCCGGTAGTCTCTCCCTCTTCCTCGTCCTGGGGGTCAGGTGACGGCTTGGGGGTATCGAGGCCGGAGGAGAAATCATCGCTATCCATAATGGCTATTGTACGCATCTCGACCATCGAGCGACATCAGACCTGAGGGAATTCCTCGACCTTTGATGCCGGCACGATAGGCCTCTGATATGATCTGATCGGTACCGATGTAATGCTGCAGTTCAATAGCACCAGGATCGCCTTTTAAGCGTTGGAGAGACCTCTGGCATGAGAATCACGATAGTTGGTACAGGATATGTTGGGCTGGTGACAGGCACCTGCTTTGCGGAAAGCGGGAATACTGTTTGTTGTGTGGATCACGATGCCGAAAAAATAGAGAGCCTGAAGACCGGCGAGATTCCTATATATGAACCGGGCCTCGAAGAGCTGGTGGAGAGGAATACGGCCGCGGGCAGACTCATATTCTCGACCAATCTGGCCGCCTCGATAAAGGACGCTGAAGTTGTCTTCATCGCAGTCGGAACTCCCCAGGGAGAGAATGGAGCCTGTGATCTTACCGCAGTTCGGACCGTGGCAGCGGAGATTGGCGCAGCGATGACGGGTCCGCTTGTTGTTGTCAACAAGTCCACGGTACCAGTAGGAACAGCTGCGGTAGTCGCCGATATCATCCGCTCTGCCTGTGAACATCAGATCCATGTCGTTTCGAATCCAGAATTCCTCAAGGAAGGGGCTGCGATCGATGACTTCATGAAACCTGATCGGGTGGTCATCGGTACCGATGACAATGACGCTGCGGATCTGATGAGAGAGTTGTACTCTCCCTTTGTCCGGACAGGAAAGCCACTTCTGGTGATGGACCAGGCCTCAGCAGAACTGACCAAATACGCATCCAATGCGATGCTCGCAACCAAGATCTCGTTCATGAATGACATCTCGCGCCTGTGCGAACACGTGGGAGCCAATGTCACCAAGGTCAGGCAGGGGATGGGAACAGATGCCAGGATCGGGCCGCACTTTCTGTTTCCTGGCGTTGGCTACGGGGGGTCATGTTTTCCCAAGGATGTCAGAGCTCTTTCTGCGCTCGCCAGGGAGATCGGGTCTCCACTTCAGATTCTCGAAGCAGTCGATGAAGTCAATGATCGCCAGAAGCGATACCTTGTCGAGAAGGTGATCGACAGGTTTGGAACTGATCTGTCCGGCCACTGTTTCGCGATGTGGGGCTTGGCATTCAAGCCGCGCACCGATGACATGAGGGAAGCTCCCTCTGTTGTCATCGCGAGGGGACTGGTCGAGAGAGGCGCCAAACTTTGTGGGCATGACCCCGAGGCACTCGGCAGTGCCAGGGCAGAAATGGGAGACTTGATCGAGTACAGTACAGATCCGTACGACGCTCTCAAGGGCGCCAGTGCCTTGTTGCTGGTGACAGAGTGGAACGAATATCGAAGACCCGATTTCAAGCGGGTGAAAGAACTTCTTTCAGAGCCAGTCATCTACGACGGTAGAAACATCTGGAGTGCTGAAATGACGGAAAGATATGGTCTCGAATACCACGGGATCGGAACCAGGAGTACTCACGATGGTAGCCAGTAGAGTACTCATCACAGGAGGAGCTGGCTTCATCGGTTCTCATCTGGCAGATCTGTTCATCGAACGAGACTGCGATGTTGTTGTGATGGATAATCTTCTCACGGGAGACATCCGCAACATCGAGCATCTCATCGGGAACCCGAGATTTACATTCATCCGCCATGATGTCACCCAGTTCATTCATGTTCCGGGCAAGATCGACTCGATACTTCACTTCGCATCGCCGGCGAGCCCCATCGATTACCAGGAATTTCCGATCCAGACCTTGAAGGTCGGTTCACTGGGAACCCACAAGGCACTTGGATTGGCGAAAGCTTGTGGAGCCAAGTTCCTGCTGGCCAGCACCAGTGAAGTATATGGCGATCCACTGGTTCATCCCCAGCCTGAATCGTACTGGGGAAATGTGAACCCCATCGGAGTACGAGGTGTATACGATGAAGCGAAGCGTTTTGCCGAGGCGATGACGCTTGCCTATCATCGAAGCCACGGGATAGACACACGAATCGTGAGGATCTTCAATACCTACGGGCCCAGGATGAGACTCAACGATGGCAGGGCATTGCCTAACTTCATTTGCCAGGCACTTCGCGAAGAACCCCTCACGGTCTTTGGAGATGGCTCGCAGACTCGCTCCTTTTGCCATGTCAGCGATCTGATCGATGGGATCTACCGACTTCTGGAATCTGATGTCACGGATCCGGTCAATCTGGGTAATCCGGATGAGATTCCGATCATCGGATTCGCCAATGAAGTCATCTCTGCGACCAGTTCAACCAGCAAGATCGAGCACTTCCCCCTGCCAGAAGATGATCCGCAGGTGCGACAGCCCGATATTTCCCGCGCCATGAGACTGCTGAATTGGAAGCCAAAGGTGTCGTTGAGAGATGGGCTTGCCCTCACCATTCCATACTTCGAAAAGGCCCTGCGATCTGCCGAAGGCGAATCGGTCATCAGCCAGTAGCACTGTTCGAGGAGAACTACTCGTGAAAAAACCGAGTCAAATCCTCATCGCTGCAGACACCTCGACAGAGGAGATCGACCACTTCATCACGGAGGTGTCGAGTTCTCTGGAGAACCTGGGAGTTCACTGCCGCATCTGGTCACCCAACGCTTCGAGTACCCCGGAAATCACGGATGATCTTGTCATCGTGATCGGTGGCGACGGCGCCTTGATGTCGTTACTTCGTTCTCTCAATCATCCGCAGGTTCCGATCTTCGGTGTCAACTTCGGTCGGGTGGGGTTTCTGATGAACCCGAAGCAAGATCCAGCAGATCTGGTCGACACCTTGCTGGGGGGCAATTTCGTCGAGCAACGACTTCCAGTCCTCGAAGCGAGCTGGACCTCGTCGGGTACTCAGAAGATGGGAAGTGCAGCGGGCATCAACGACATCGTTCTGGAGCGTGACTCGGGTCAGACGGTTCACCTCGGGGTCTACATCGATGAGATTTTTCTCAATGCATATTCGGGAGACGGGCTCGTCATTTCCACCCCCGCTGGATCGACAGCGTACTCACTCGCTGCAGGTGGACCCGTGGTGCATCCAGATGTGGAGGGTGTGATCGTCACTCCACTCAATGCTCATCGTCCCGTGCAGTTCCATTCGCTGCAATTTCCGGTCGTGTTGCCGCTCGATACGACGATCCGGGTCGTTGGCGAGGGAGTTACGAAGAGACCGATCAGGGTAGTTGTCGACGGAGAGTCCTTCTCTGATATCGAGGAACTGCGCGTTCAGGCGAGAGGCGATTCTGTCAGATTGCTACGCCCTGTCGGTCATGAGTACATCCAGAGCCTGTTGACTCGCATCATCGGCGAGGGGCAAGCCCGGCCCTGACAAGGATCCTGGATGGATCGAGATCGCAGTACTCGATCAGGCTTCTGTCGTCGCCTACCATCGAGATGCCATGGCCAATCCCGATGACGACTTACTGTCTCTGATTTCAGGTGTCTTCCTCCCGAAGAAGGGGGAAAAGGCCTCTCTCCAGGCAGTGTCACCCCTGCTTGGCTGGCTCCGGAGTAGCTTTGCAGCCCAGCGAGGGATTGTCGTCAGCTGTGGTGAAACCGGCAATTATCATGTCTGGAGTTCACGGAACGCCGAGGGGCGAAAGATAGCCAACGCGGATACCACCATCTCTCACCACGCATTCGAGCAAGGTTCTCACAGTACGGAACCGGTGCTATTTCGAGACTCCCACCTCGATCGAAGGATGCGAACCCCCTCGGAGACAGAGGGAGTACAGAGGGCTCAGTGGATCCTTGTGATACCACTGGTAAACCAGCAGGAGGCGACTTCCATCTACCTGGATTCGAAATTTGGCGATGGTCCAGGCGATGCAGAACTCGACGCCAATCAAGCACTGGTGGTTTCGTTGATCGGATCGCTGCTGGAACTGGATCATCTTCGAAGGAACACTACTTCCACGGTACAACCAACAGATGTAGTTGAAGAACCCAGCAAACCGGTAGAGCCGATCAAGAGGCCCAACGAACCCGTGTTGTCCAAGATGGGGGATTTCACCACTCATTCCGCTTTGCTGAAAAAACCAATCGAACAGTTGAAAAAGATTGCTCCAACGAAGATCCCGGTACTCATCCAGGGAGAGAGCGGTACAGGCAAGGAACTGCTGGCGAGGGCCATCCATCAGGCCAGCGGCAGCGACACCGAAATGGTCGTGCTCCACTGCGGAACCGTCACGGAGTCACTGGTGGAGATCGAGCTATTTGGAAACGAAAAAGGCGCCTTCACCGATGCCCAGCAGGAGCGGCATGGGCTGATCGATCGAGCTGCTGGAGGCACCCTGCTACTCGATGCCATCGATGAAGGCTCCCCAGCACTGCAGGCAGCATTGCTGAGAGTCATCGAATCGGGCAGGTACAGAAGAGTTGCAGGTACAGAAGAGCTGGAGGCAGATATTCGAATTCTCGCCTGTGCATCTGCGATCAAACATGGGGCGGGGATTCGTCCTGATCTGCAATTCCGGCTGGCCGGATTTGAGATCCAGTTGCCTCCGTTTCGAGATCGACCTGAAGACTCCTTGATGATCATCGATCAATACATTGCGGGTGAGATGTCGGATCCACCTCGATTGCTCGCGGATGCTCAGGCGTTGTTACTCTCCCACCACTGGCCGGGTAATGGTTGGGATGCTATCCATCTGGCCAGGCGGATCTGCGCTTCAGGACTCAGGAGTATCGACGGCGCTGCGATGCAGGAGTTGCTGGGTGGGGGTGTCCAGCGTGGGGAAGAAATCCAGATAGGTGTCAAGGATGTGCTCGGGCGAGCCGAGCGAGAAGTGATCCTCAGGGCTCTGGATCAATCTGGTGGCAACAAATCGGAGGCGTGTCAATCGCTCGGAATCTCAAGACGAACGCTATATCGGAGGATGCAGAAGCACGGTATTTCGCTCAAGAGTCCTGATCGTCGGGGAGGTTGATCGAGGTCTCTTCCGAGCTGCTATCAGGTATTGATTTGTCATACTCCAGCTCATCCTGAAAGAAGGTGACACCAAACTGCTCTTCGAATCCCAGGCCTCGCCACAACAGGTGATCCAGAAACTCACAGTGAGCCGGCTTCTGGTCGAAGCGTTTTCGATATTTTGAATCTTGCATGTAGTTTTCGAGGCCTGGACGGAGCCTCTTAATCCCCTGACATGAGGATCCGGAAACCGGGAACGATCGGACCTGAAATTTGAATTAATTATTGCGGGAGGACTGACTGCCGAATGGAGCAGTTCATTGCTGCTTCAATTGC
Organism: Bacillota bacterium; assembly: GCA_003973385.1. GTDB lineage: Bacteria > Planctomycetota > UBA8108 > UBA1146 > UBA1146 > QNYK01. The sequence goes on from QNYK01000103.1 coordinate 36,069, forward strand.
CTCAATTCGGAACAGATGCGCTCTGCGGATGGGATTCGAGTCGCTTCCAGGTCCTTGTGATATGGCGGTGGACTGTCGGGATAGGTGATCCGCAGCACCGGTGCATCCAGGGTCCAGATGGCATCTTGGCAGATTTGCGCAGCGATCTCGGCACCGAAACCACCTGTAGAGGTGGCCTCATGGATGATGGCGACACGGCTGGTCCTCTCGACAGATTCGAGGATGGTTGTGATATCGAGTGGGCACAGCACTGGAAGGTCAATCACCTCGATCTCGATACCTTCCTCGGCAAGGGTCGAGGCCGCTTCGAGGGTGCGGTGGGTCATCCAGCCCCACGAGATGACTGTGATGTCGGTGCCGGACCTCAGCACGTTCGATTCAGCCTCGATACGGTCAGGGGTGGTGTTCTTGTCGATGGCAGATCGTTCTCGACGGTACAGAAACTTGTGTTCGAAATAGAGAACAGGATTGGGGTCGCGGATGGCTGCGCGAAGCAGTCGGTATGCGTCACCGGAGAAGGATGGTGTGACCACTTTCAGTCCCGGAGTGTGCAGGAACCACGCTTCGATATTCTGTGAGTGAAATGCACCTGCTCCCATCCCACCTCCGCCGGGTAGGCGGATGACCATCGGTACCGGATGTTCAGTTCTCCAGAACATCTTGGCAGCAACGTTCACGAGCTGATTGAAACCACATGAGATGAAATCTGCGAATTGCATCTCGATGACCGGCTTTGTCCCCAGCATCGCTGCGCCGGTAGCGATTCCAATAGTGCCGCTCTCTGCGATGGGTGTATTACGAATCCGTTGATCACCAAATTCATCCAGAAATCCCCTGGTGATCTTGAATGCTCCACCGTGGTCCGCGATATCCTGACCCATCAAGACCACCGATGGATCTGCACGCATCTCGTCCCTGAGTGCATCGCTGATGGCATCGATATAGAGAATCTCGCTCTGATCGGTGGAGGATTCAGTCGGCATGGATCCTCCGTGGCAAATCTGGATCCGGTTGAGGCATCGACATCGCTTCGTCCACGAGCACCATCACGAGAGAGGCGCATCGATTGCGAATTTCAGCGAGGTCGCTGACAGATAACGTGGAGCGATCGACCAGTTTCTTTTCCACCAGGTCGAGTGGATCCTGGCTCGAATACCCATCTTGTTCGTCTGCAGGAACCAGGTCGAGAGAATCATCCGCCTCGGAGTGGCCGCGATGACGTCCGAGCATCGCCTCGATCAGCGTCGGTCCCTCTCCGGATCTGGCGCGATCGACCGCGCTGCTCATGACAGTGAAAACGGCCTCGGGGTCGTTCCCGTCGACCTGAACTCCGGGAATGCCATACCCCTGGCCGCGATCTGCCAGTTGCTGGCAGGCATACTGTTGAGAGGTAGGGGTGGAAAATGCCCAGCGATTATTCTCGATGACCAGGATGAATGGCAATTTCCAGACAGACGCGATGTTGAGAGCCTCGTGAAAATCGCCCGTTGAAGTGGCTCCCTCGCCGATGAAGTTGAGTGCCACCTGATGATTGCCTTGCTGCTGAAAGGCGAAAGCTGTTCCAGCTGCGACCGGGATCATCGATCCGAGGTGGCTGATCATGCCGATGTGAATCAGGCCGTGTTGTTCCTCGATCAGATTGTAATGATAGGAGCGTTCATGTCCTGCCGAGAAGCCGTGCTTTCTACCCAGCATCTGGCACGCCAGGCGAAGAAACCTCTGCCGGGAGTCACCACCGACGGACTTTCTGCCAGAGCTGGTTTGAGGAACCAGCCCGGGGAGGATCTCGTGAATGTCGAGGTAGTGGCGCAGGATCGCCCCGGAGTCACGGTGAAGTGTCAGTAAAGAGTCTCCAGCCTCGATGGCGCAGGCGGCTGCCACGGTGGTCGCCTCGTTACCGACAGAGGAGTACCACTTTGAAAGTGCACCGGTCCGGAACATCTTTTCGAATCTGAGATCCCACTCCCTGGCCAGTCGCATGTAGCCATGCATCTCGCGAAGGGAGTCATGGACCGAGGCATCGAGCTCACGCATCGAACCCGGACCCTCGGCCGTGGCCTTATCATCTGAATGAGAGGATCTGCGGGCATGATCGACCATGCCGGGATGGTATCAGCGACCCTTGCGGGGAACCACTGCGTCTGTACCGGGAATCAACGCATTACTCATCGAGACCCTGCCGTGGATGTAGGGCTCCAGATGTCCAGGATCGTCGTCTCTGGCGCGAACCCACAGTTCCCTGAAATTGTGCCGGTCACTGTGCCAACGGCGCTGTTCCTGCGGATCACAACGAGCCTCGAATAGTGTCGACAGAAGCGGGTTTCCGATGTCGATCGGATCTCGGGGCTCACCATCGATGGTGCCTGGAGGTGTAGCCATCTGACCGAGCAGGATTCCTCCCAGCAGACGCTCTGGCGCCAGACCTTCGCGAATGGGGAAGGCTCGCAGTTCGCCCCGGATCGAGCGAAACAATTCGATGGGGTCGTCCACCAGTTGAATCCGCTGAAGTCTCAAGGCGTCGGTTTCTCCGGAGAGGAGCAAGGGAAGAGGGTCGGAACCATCAGTGACTGCGGTGCCGATGATGAGAGAGCAGGACTTGCCCTGATCATCCGTGGCCGGAATCGAAGCGATCAGGAGCACGGCTGACTCGGCGTCGGCACCGGAGTGGTTCAGGTCTTCGACGAGGATCACGAGTCCATCCCATGGACTACTCGAGCCGAAATCGAGAGGTTCGGTGGGCCAGACGGCGATGATGAGCACTGCTAGCAGAATCAGCGGCAGCAGTGTGCGCCAGAAGTTTGTCAACGGGCTCACTTCCATTCATGGCGATCGACGAGGTCGCACCGAGACTCACTATCCATCAGTCCAGCCGAAGACTCCATGCCAATTGCACTGGAGTTGAGCTGAAACACACACCAGGAAGGAAGCGTCTCAGGGACAGGAATATCCGTAGCAACGAAGCAGATCGGGAGTGGGATCTGGTCCGCAATCGGGCCACGGAGCATAGGGAGGTGGACCTCCGCCGAAGAACGCGTTCAGCAGGAACACAACATCGGAGATGTTGAGAGAGCCATCATCATTACCATCCGCAGCAACCGGGCAAAAGCCAATCTCCTGGCCAAGGAAGAGCCAACCGAGCAGACTGATCGGATCGGAAATGTCATTGGCACCATCTGCGTTGACATCTCCCCGGATGAATGGCTCGACACCGATCTCGATCGACAGTTCATCCATCAGCACCGGTGGCCCCTTGTCCTGTTGCAGCCACTGCTCGAACAGGATATCGCCGGCATCATTGGTGATGTTCTCGTCCTTGAGGAACTCGATGTACTCCTTCGAGGCGGTCTGATACCAGACCTTTACATCGAGAAGGAATGCGCCCTCGGGTATGTCGAAGAAACTGTCATGCCAGTACTGACCGTCCTCGTAGGTCTCGCCCACCGGCGCCGCCTGTACCGATTCAAAGCCCAGATTGGTAAAACCACGCGGCGGGATCCGGTTGTCCTTGAAGATCTTGTTATTGAGTGCGAAGTGGAAGGAGGGCCCTTCCGGCAATCCCGAAAAGGTCGAGGTGATTCCCGAGATGCCGTGTTTGGTCTCGAACACGGTCGTGGTCGAGGCTTCGAGGATTGCCGTGTCAAAGTCGTAGGCGCCGTGGTGGGACAGGACATCTCCGAAGGCACTCTGGAATCGGACCTCGATCCACATCCTGCGTCCCTCCGGATAGCCGGTAGGTAACTTGTGACCCGTCTGATTGATCACCCTCACCTTCAACTGTCCGTTATCTGTCGTGACCTCGAGATCGCTGGCTGCTTCCAGCATATCGACGTTCAGGTTCTTGGAGATGGCGATCTGTACCGGATCCATGTAGGCGGGCGTGTCCCACAAGAGATAGGAAGTATCCAGAGCATGAATCGCATCGAGTACCCATGTGTGTGTGCCAGAGAAGTTGTGCAATGCCAGATCTGGCCGCGAAGGACCGCCCATGTTGCAGCCGATCCCGTTGGTGCTCGGCATGTGGCAATCCTGACATGTACTGACATTGGGATTGTTGCCTCCGAATCGCCCGCCCATGTTGACCGGTCCCTGACCAAAGTCGCTCTGGCTCCATTCGGAATAGGTCCGTTCCAGCGGGAATTCATCGGCGGGATCGTGGGTCGGATGAGGGGCGTTGAGATCGAGCAGAACATACTCGCTTCCCTGACGGATATACGCCGGGTTGGAAACATCGTGGCAGGTGCGACACAGTTCTGATGAATGGTGAAACGGCGACATCAAGGCAGGATGGAATGGGAACCCGCCACCGAGAGTGTAGGGTCCTCGTCTACGATCCTGGGGATCGATCACGTACTGCCCGGTGTGTTGAGGACTGGGGATCTCGGCGAGGTCGTTGAGGATCCCCAGATCGATGGCGGGACTCTGTCCCGGCGTGTAGATGGGATCGATCATCCGGTGGCACAGATTACAGGTCACTCCATCGAAGTCATTGACGCCACTGACGGCGGAGCCATCGGTGGGGACGCTGTTTCCGGCGAGCCAGGCTCCGGGCGTGTGGCAGCGAAGGCACAGGTCGCCGGAGGCTCCCGCATCTTGCTCTGCGATGGCAAGACAAGCATGAAACAGCGGATCTCGACCCGCCTGAGCCATGATGCTGCTCCTCCAGCGATCGACGGGAGCAGTGCTGAACGATGAATGGCACAGGTTGCAGGCACTGCCGGCGATGATCGGCTCGAGCAGGGCGCCGGGCTGTGTACCGGGCTGGATCCAGTCCTCGAGTGTGGTCGGGATCGGCAGCCCCTGTGCAGCCAGATCCGCCGCTGGAATCAGCAGCGCCAGCAGCATCAGTATCAGTATCGACTGCCTGGCCATCTCGATCGGATCCTTCCGGAACGGGGGATGCTGGCAGGTGCCATCGGAGGCACAGTCCATCCCATGTGATATTTTACCCTCCAATTGAAGTGATGGCACAGAATCAGCAGTTTGAAGCGACCAGCTGCCGCTAATCCCCGAGGGCTCCGGATCCCGACGAGAGCAGCTCACGCATCTCCTCGCAGGTGAGCAAACGGGTGCAGTTGCTCTTCAGGGTGAATCCTGACGATACCCTGTCACCATCTGACCGGATCTTGCTTCCGGGCAATCCCGGAGTGATCACGAGGTATCGTTCGAATTCTCGAATGCGTGGCGCTTCCGCCGGACTCGTCAGGGCTTCGTGAGTTTTCTCGCCAGGGCGTGCGCCGATCACTTCGATGTCAGCTTCCGGTGCGATCGCCTCGGCGAGGGTGTCGAGCCGACAGGCGGGCAGTTTTGGTACGAAGATCTCACCGCCATGGCCGTCGATGAGGACGCGGTGAACGGCGCTGACCAGTTCATCTCCGGTGATCCAGAAACGGGTCATCTCGGGCGCCGTGAGGCGCAGGAGCCCACATGATTTCTGAGCCATGAAGATCGGGATGACACTGCCGCGACTGCCGATCAGATTGCCGTGACGAAGGATGTCGAATTGAGTGCCTTCTTCTCCAGATTGCTGGTTGGCCTCGATCAGCAATTTCTCCATCATCAACTTGGTCGCGCCGTAGGTACACTCCGGCTCTACTGCCTTGTCGGTGGAGTGTGCCACGACACGCGCGACCCCTGCATCGCGGGCGGCCCGGATGAGATTCACCGTTCCCTTGACATTGGTCAGATACGCTTCACTCGGATTTGCCTCCGCGATGGGGACATGCTTCATCGCTGCGGTATGCAGCACCAGCGAGATGCCCTCCATCGCTTCTCGTAGACGGTTGCTATCTCGGATGTCACCGACCATCGAGTGCAGTGCTGGATGCTGGAACTCGGCCTCTTGCAGCAATTCGTGGTGCTTCTGCTCATCACGAGAAAAGGCGATGACGCGCCGGACACCCGTTTCTTCAAGCAGCCAGCGCAGCAACAATCGACCTGTAGATCCGGTTCCTCCCGTCACCAGCACCGAACCATCTCCTGGCAGCGGCGGCAATCGCCGATCACCGGAGGGCGATTTCGAATCGTGGCTATCTGGCATCGGTTCAGGCTCCCTGTTCGGGTGGATCGCTCGACTCTGCTCCGGTGTACACGCGCCATCGAGTGGCGGCAACCGCTGCCTTTACTGACCTGGTGCCGAAGCGGTGGTTCGGAGCCAGAATATCGATATCCGGGTGCTGGACCGTCCCGTTTACCTTGACCTCGGGAAGGGGTGATGGTTCCATCCGGGACGGCACCCGAAGGACGGTGCGCCAGATCCTCATCGTGGGTTCATATCGTGGAAGCGAGAGCATTGTGGCCAAGCAGAAGAACCGCGAGTACGTGTGGCTCCAGTGCACGGAGACCGGCGACCTCAACTACAGGACCCAGGTCAGGGTCAAGGGTGGTCTTCCCGAGAAACTCAAGGAGGGTCTCCAGAAGTACTCTCCACGGCTGCGCAAGCACACCCTGCACAAGATCAAGCGCAAGTAGTCGCGCCTCAGTTTCCCGAGATATCCTTCTGTAATTTCCTGAGTTTCTTCGCTACTTCCGGGAGTTCGTATTCCTTTCGCATCACCCAGAAGAGGTGCTTGCAGACCAGCGTCTTCATCGAGAGATTCAATGCCACTCGATCCCACAGGATGCGATCTCGAGTCGCCTGGTCGACCTGCTTGTTCTTGCGTCGGTAGTAGAGCCAGGAGAGCAGCGAATAGATCAGAAGCAATGGGTACATGAGGATGGCCAGAAACAGCGAGGCGTTGCCGATATCGGTTCGCACCCGTTCGGCGGTCTGGAAGCCAGAGATCGTCAACAGGGTCTCGTAGTGCTGAGCGCCGCGCAGGAACAGATGTCCGAAGTAGAACTTGTCGGAGTCTTCCTGGGCAAACCAGATGCTATCGATCTCGGTGGGGGGCATCCGTTTCCAGTAGTCGGATTCGAGCATGAAGCGAGATAGCCTCGCTCTCATGTGAGAGAAATTGGGTGTCGTGAGAAGAAGCGCACCATCTTTCCGGAGAACACGATTGAATTCCTCGAACACCCCGAGCTGATCAGGGACGTGCTCGATTCCCTCCTGGCAGATGATGAAATCGACGGCCCCATCTTCGAGGGGTAACGGCTCCATAAGGTCAGCGTATTTGGCCTCGACATCGGGCAACTTCATGAAGTGCGGGAACAGATCCAGTGCGATGATCTCTGCACCTTTTTTGGCAAACTCATGACTTCCTCGGCCATCTCCGCAGGGGATGTCGAGCACAATCTTGCCGGTCAGATCGGGCATATTCTGGATGTACTTCGAGACGAAGTGATGGATTCCACCCTGCGGGAACTGGATCGGGTTCGTGGTGGTCATCAAACTCATTTCCATGCCCGAGATACTACCGCAACCTGAACGAATAGATGAGGAGATCGGTACTACTTGCGAGGATCTGGTCTCCAGCGCCCGGAATTGAAGTCCCAGATCAGCGAGCGGATGCCGCCGGTCGGTTCGGCGTTGCTATCGCCTTCGATATAGATGGGAAAGGTCCGTACCAGCATCTCGCTCTGGCGTTCGAAGGTATCGTGGCCCATGTATCCCACCGCCAGATGCTCCGGGATCTTGGACAGGTCGCTCCAGTGATGACCGGTCATGATATTGTCCCTGTCAAAAGAGAACTCAAGAAGCTGCAGGTAATTTCCACTACCGCTCGATCGGATGCATATGAATGCGCTACTGGCACCATCTCCATCCGGATCGAGAAAGAGCACCTTCTCGATGGCGCCATCTCGTTGCTTCGTTTCGGACCACTGTTGCGGCGTCGATAGGGAATAGTCAGCGGGCTTCTGAACGCTGAAATAGAAGACCTTCATCGGTGGGGAGTTCTTATAATCGTCTAACCAGTCATTCTCTGAGAGTTCAGGATACCTGTCTCGAAGTTGTTTCATGAGTTTCACGACATCCTGTTCCGCTTCCTCGACGATGTACTCGAAGTCGCCGACCTTCCAGTGACCACGAAAGCGATCTCCGGTATCTTCGAGCGTGATCACCTCGACGGTGGGGCTGGTCAATTTTTGTGCCATGCGCCAGGTAGCGAGAGGTGTGATCACGGCCAGCGTGATGAAGAGGATCAGGATCGTCGATGCGGGAACCCTGAGGCGATCGTCGGTGTCTTGATTCATCGGTTCCTTACCAGTTTCTTACGCAACGGCCCATCGAAGACGGTTCAACTGACGGCTAGAGCCCCTCGCCTGGTGAGGTTAGCATCCTCTCATGATCGGTCGTGCGCTAGCGCTTCTGCTGCTGATGTCGGGGCTGCTCCTGCCCGGGTTTTCTCCTGCCTCTGATGCCGAGGATGGTATCGAGAGCGCCGGCGATGAGGCGGTCGATTTTGATCGCCAGGTGCTGCCGATCCTGGCCCATTACTGCTTACCCTGCCACGGCAATGATGGAGAGGCGAGAAAGAAGGATCTACGCCTCGATGATCAGGACAGCGCCACCACCCTCAGGGATCTGAACATCCCTGCGATCTCGCCGGGGCATCCCGAAAACAGCCTCGCGCTGCTGCGAATCAATGACGACGACGACCCGATGCCTCCTGATGGAAGGGAACGGCCATCGGTTGAAGAGGTCGAGATCCTGACCCGCTGGGTCGAGCAGGGCGCCTCCTACACCAAGCACTGGTCGTGGCGACCACTCGAGGCTCCCGAACTACCCGAAGTGGTGGATGAAGATTGGGCCCGTGATCCGCTCGATCTGTTCATCGGTTCCGGTCTGGATTCGCTCGGCCTGAAGCCGGCTCCGGATGCAGATGATCGCACCTGGCTACGGAGGGTCACCTTTGACCTCACCGGATTGCCAGCGACTCCAGAGGAGATCGAGGCCTTTCTCGCCGATCGGTCGCTAGAAGCCAGGGAAGGTGTGGTCGACAGATTGCTGCAGAGTAGCGCCCACGCCGAGCATTTTGCACGTCACTGGCTCGACCTGATGAGATTTGCAGAGACCCACGGTCATGAGTTTGATTATCCCATCCACGAGGCATGGAAGTATCGCGATTATGTGATCCGAGCCATCGCCAGCGATGTACCGATAGATCGATTTGTCACCGAACACATCGCGGGTGATTTGCTCGAGGATCCCAGGATCCATCCACGAGATGGGACCAACGATTCACTTCCCGCGACATCGTGGTTCTGGCTATCTCAGGGCACTCACGGACCCGTGGATGTGCTGAAAGACACCCATGATCGGGTCGACAATCAGATCGATGTGCTCTCCCGTGCATTTCTTGGCGCGACAGTTTCCTGTGCTCGGTGCCACGACCACAAGTTCGATGCCATCACCCAGGCGGACTGGACCGGTTTGTCCTCGATCATCCGTTCGACCCGGCGTGTGCTCAGGCCGCAAGATCCCGGTGGCAAGATCTCCAGCAAGATCGACGAGATGGCGCCAGTGAGGGAGAAACTGACCGCTGTCACCCGGCAGGGGATGGAGCTCCAGCACCAGTTACCGCTGGTACAACTGGCGAGAGCCGCGCGCGGATTACAAGGGAGTGCAGGAATCGGTGAGCCTGGAGAACTGGATGCCGCGCCCGATGTTGTCGTCGCTGATTTCGAACAGGGGTGGGGCCCATGGACCGTCGAGGGAAACGCCTTTGGCGATCAGCCGCACCATCGAGATGATCTGGTCAACGAACAGGCAGTGGAGGCGGTGGGTGATCACATCGCTTGCAGTCAGGACCACCGTCCAGCACCCGATGGGCCCGCCGGGGATGTCCTGAAGGGAAAACTGACCAGCCCTCCCTTCGAGTTGCAGCGAGACTATCTGGTTTTCCTCGTCGGAGGCGGTCAACACGCCGGCAAGACCTGCGTCAATCTTCTGGTCGATGGCGAGCAGGTATTCTCGGAGGTGGGCCGCAACAACACGCGCATGCATGAGGCGCGCTGGGATGTGGGAAGGTGGCGTGGGCAAGAGGCAGTCATCGAGGTGGTCGACGACCACGATGGTGGGTGGGGTCACATCACCTGTGACCACTTCCGCCTCACAGATGAGCCCGCCGCAGGGATGGCTTCGCGAGGTCAGATCGAGAGGGTGGCACGGAAGGCGGGGCTCGATGGCAACCAGTTACGAGAATGGGTGCGACTCTGGCCCCAACTGGTGCGTCCTGGTGTGGCAAACGGACCGCTGCGAGATGGTGATCTGTTGCTGACGGATTTCTCGCAGGCGGACGCTCTGGATGACTGGAGCATCGTCGGAGAGGCGTTCGAGGTATTGTCGGCTGGAGATGTGGTGCTGATCGGTCGCCCTCGCATCATCGATACCTCCTGTGCACATTCTGCGGTACGCGGTCGCAGTCTTGTGGGATCACTCCTTTCCAGGAACTTCACGATAGAACATCGATACCTGCATCTGAGAGTGCAGGGAGAATCAGCCAGGGTTCGTATCTGCATCGAGGGGTACTGGATCGATCAGCACAACGCCTTGCTGTTCGAGAACTTCCGCCAGGATGTGAACAGTCCCGAGCAGTGGCGTCATCTTCAGATGGATTTGACCCGCTACCAGGGAAAAAACGCTCACGTGGAAATTCACGACGAGGGACGCGGTTGGATCGCCGTTGATCGGGTCTGGTTGTCGGCAGAAGGTGTGCAGCAAGGAACCGGAGTCGATTGGACCGTACTCGATGACGAGGCCACCGACTCGGCCACGCTGCTGGCAGATCCGGTGCGAGCCGAGGCACTTCTGGCCGCAGGGCTGGTTGATTCTGCTCGTTACGGCGATGCCTGGAATGCGGCGGTGGTGAGTACGGTCGAACAACTGCGTCAACTCGATGAGTCGGTACCGCAGCCGAAGCGTATTCTCTCCGCAGCGGATGCTCCTCGTGGTTTTGATGTGCACCTGTCCATCCGTGGGAATCCGCACAAGCCGGGCGACCTGATCGAGCGACGCGCACTGGAAAACCTTGGCGGGGCGGAGACGCCGCAACTCTATCGCAATGGGTCGGGTCGCAGAGAACTGGCAAGTTGGATCACCTCCAGTGACAACCCACTCTTCTGGCGCACCCAGGCCAATCGGCTCTGGGCCAGGGTGATGGGTCGGGGGGTGGCCGCCACCAGCGACGACCTGGGAGCGATGGGAGTCCCACCCGAGAACCGCGCCCTGCTCGATCACCTGGCTGTTCGATTGCGTGACAACCCATCTCGTCGGGCGTTGTTACGAGACATCGTGCTCAGTCGCAGTTACCAGATGGCATCGACTCATTCCGATCCGAGGGCGCAGGTGGTCGACGCCGCCAATGATCGTTGGCACCGGTCTCACCAGAAAAGACTCACCGCCGAATCGATCCGGGATTCGATTCTGAGTGTCTCGGGACGTCTCGATCGCAAGGTAGGAGGCGCTTCGGTACCGGTGCATCTGACCGACTTTCTCACAGGCCGTGGTCGACCCGGTGGTAGCGGACCGGTCGATGGTCACGGTCGGCGCAGTCTCTACATCAAGGTGTGTCGTAACTTTCTTCCTGCATTCCTCACCGCCTTCGACTTCCCCATCCCGGCGACCACGGTCGGGGATCGATTGGTCACGAATGTACCGGCACAAGCTCTCGCGCTGATGAATGATCCCTTCGTTCACGAACAGGCGCGATTGTGGGGGGAAAGAGTCATGAAGTCTGCAGAGGATGAGGGATTGCTGGTTGCCATCGATAGGATGTGGCAGCAGGCATTTGGACGTCCTCCCTCCGGCGAGGAAATCGCCATGGCCCGGTCCTTCGTTGAAGGTAAAGGAGAGGAAGGGTGGGTTGATCTGGCTCATGCCTTGATCCAGACCAAGGAGTTCCGTTTCATCCCCTAGTGGATGACGAGAAAGGGTAGCGATGCATCACTGTGGTCAATACGCACAGCAACCGATGGACCGGCGAGAGATGCTCTCTCGTTGTGCCCAGGGTTTCGGTGCTGTGGCGTTGACCGCACTGGCTGGGGATTCGCTGCTTGGAGATGTTCCAGGACAGCCAGGAGTGCTCGATCGGGGGCACATCCCGGCGCGCGCTCGCTCTGTCATCTTCCTCTACATGGATGGAGGGCCCAGCCAGGTCGATACCTTTGATCCCAAGCCAGCGCTCTCGAAGTGGGACGGCAAGCCGTTCCCTGCTCCGATGGAACGAACCCAGTTCAACAGCGTCGGTAACACACTCAAATCGCCGTGGGAATTTCATCAGTACGGAGAATGCGGTCATCCCATCAGTGATCTGTTTCCACATGTTGCCAAGCACGCCGATGAGTTGCTGGTGGTGCATTCGATGACGAGTCAGTTCTCTGAACACACCAATGCCAATTACCTGCTCCATACCGGTACTGGAACCGTCGGAAGACCGAGCATGGGCGCGTGGGTCTCCTATGGCCTCGGTGCGCTCGCCGATGATCTTCCCGGTTTCGTGGTCGTCAACGGTGGACTGGTGCCACCGGGTGGACTCGGTTGTTTCTCCAGTGCGTTCTTGCCGGCGAAGCACCAGGGTTCCATCGTGTTGCCGCGAGATCGTGCCCTTGCCAATGTAGAACAGCGTGAAGGAATCGATCGGCAGCGTCGAAAACTGGACCTTCTCCAGGGTCTGGATCGGATGGGGCTGGAATCGGCGGGCGACCCGGCTCCCATCGAGGGAGCGATCGCCAATGGTGAACTCGCTTTTCGCATGCAGTCTGCGGTTCCTGAACTGGCGGACATCTCTGGTGAGACGGAAGAGACCCGGGAGATGTATGGACTCGAACATTCTTATGAACCGACTCGCATCTTTGCCCGTGAATGCCTACTGGCACGACGCATGGTGCAACGCGGAGTGCGCTTCATCGAGTTGACCTGCCCATCGGTCAGCGGCGATCGCTGGGATCAACATGGCAACCTCAAAGGAGGACACGAGAACAACGCTCGAGCCGTCGATCAACCGATCGGTGCGCTACTGACCGATCTGAAGCGCCGTGGAATGCTCGAGGACACGCTGGTGGTCTGGTCGGGTGAGTTCGGAAGAACCCCATTTGCTCAGGGGCGTGACGGGCGCGATCACAATCCCTACGGATATACCATCTGGATGGCCGGTGGCGGTGTGAAGGCAGGCAGTGTCTACGGTGCCACCGACGAGTTCGGTTACCGGGCCATCGACAAACCGGTCGAGATCTACGACTTCCACGCCACGATGTTGCATATTCTCGGAGTCGATCATCGGCGGTTGACCAAACTGTTTGGAGGTCGTGAACATCGTCTCACCGATGTGCACGGCAAGGTGATCAAGGAATGGCTCGCCTGAGCCGGATCAGTTCTGCGTCTCCTCCTCGGAGTCGCCTTCATTGCCGTTGTTGACGATTCCCTGGCCGATACGAGGGTCGACTTCTTCGCCGTAAATTTGACCGAGTTGGACCATCTGTGCCGGATTGAGGACCTCATCGAGCTCGCCGATCAACGTTCCTACTTCTTGTCTGATCTCACCCTGGATCTCGGCGACCATCTGAGCTTCTTCCTCCTCGGGAAAATCGCCATTGAGGAGTTCTTCGGAGAGAATCGTCATCCTTTCAAACCCAGTCTCGAGGATCTCCTCGACCGCCATTTCGGTTTCGGGGTCCAGCTCCATCTTTTCGGCAATTTGGTCGTACAGGTTCGGCAACTTGGTGCGGGCATTGCCGATCCACCTGGACATGCCGGTACGGCGGTCTTCTATCTTGGCGCGACGTTGAGCTTGATTGGCCAGTTCGACACCGCGCTCCTCCATCACCGCTTCGACGGCTGCGGTGATTCGCTCGGCTTCGATCGCACGTAACTGGACCCGATTTTCTTCGCCTTCGGTTTCTACCATTGCGTCAGATTTTTCAGCCGCAGCTATGTCCATCGAATCCAGTTTGGATTGGAGGCTCATCACTTCCTGGCGCAAGGCGGAGATGCTTTCCTCCAGCCGACTGGGATCAAAAGAGGCCTGGGTCTGGACAGGTACCGGTTCTGGTTGTTGTTGTTGCACGAAGTAAAGCGCTGACCCGGCCACCAGAACGGACACAAGAGAGAGAGCCGGGAACAGTGGGGAACCGGAGACGGACATGAGGCACTCCTTATCATCGGAAACAATCGCTACAGTTCTTTCAAAACCCCTGAGATCAGCAGGAGCAGTATCCATCTGTTCTGGATACCTGCACTTCCAATTTTCGGTCAGGTCCGTGGCTCAGTTCTGCGTTTCCTCTTCGGAGTCGCCTTCATTACCGTTGTTGATGAATCCCTGGCCCAGACGAGGATCGACCTCTTCGCTGTAGACCTGGCCGAGAGCGATCATCTCCCCGGGGGTGAGGATCTCGTCGAGATCCTGGATGATCGATCCAGCCTCTTCTTTTACCTCACCCATGATGGCCATCGCATCCGCCTGCTCGGGAGGGGGGTCGGTGTAGAGCTGTTCGGTCAGGAACGCCATCGTCTGGAACCCGTTCTCGAGGATCTCTTCCACCTCGATGGCGGTTTGCGGGGCCAGGTCCAGTTCATCGAGGCGATGGTAGAGGTTGGGTAACTTGGCGCGGCCATTATCGACCCAGCTGACAAACCCGTCGCGAGATTTGTTCAACTTGGCTCGCTGTTGCTGTTGATCTGCGCGTTCCTGAGCAGCCCTGGCGTACTCAAGGCCCTTTTCTTCCATCACTCGATCCACCGCATCGATGATGCGGCCTTCCAGCTCGCCACCGCTAGCGATCCTCGCCACCGCATCCTCGGGTGTGGCCGGCTCCTCGACGCTGGCCAGTTCCACTGCGTCGAGTCTAAATTGCAACGTGATCAGTTCACCTCGCAGGCTGGAGATGGCTTCCTCCAGCTGTGCAGTGCTGTTCGATTCGGTGGTGGTGGGTACCGGGTCCATTCTGGCGGGAGACTGCTGGGTGAAGTAGATCGCAGTGCCCGAGAGGATCACGGCGAGGATTGAACTGGCCTGGAAGATGGCTGAAGTGCTACTACTCATCGGCTACTGCTCTCACTGGATTCCGTGAAACGCATGACGGGTCGGTGCCACGACGGGACCTGGCCGAGACGCTTCAAACATCATTTTGACGAATGCATTAGTGCCGCGCAAGGTGCCAATCGTCTGACGGCGGCACCGCCCAGAGGATCGGCGCCGGGGATTTCAGGTCCAGATCAGCAGCAAAACCTGATCTGAAGTCATCTCCGGAGATCGGAGCGGTCCAGCCGAACCGTGGTCGGCACAACCCGACAGGAGCAAGGAGTCTTCATGTCGATACACAGGATGGCGCTAGCAGCGCTGGCGTGTCTCTTTCTCATCAATTTTCCCAGCCCGGTAGAAGCGCAGGGTCCCCCCATCGTCCTCAGTTGTGATCCATTGTCAGGATCCTACCTGGTTCATGTCTCCTTCAACGATCCTGGAGGTTTTACCCACTTCGATGTGACCGTCGATGGGGTTCTGACCCTCGTGATTGCATCGGCGGGTCCTGGACCCGTCAACAAGCTGGTTCCTGTCCCGGGTCCCGGCGGACACTACATCTGTATCGAGGGTAGCGGAGGACCGTTCGGACCAGGAACCACGTCCTGCTGCCAGTTCGTCGTACCACCGACGAAGGACTTCGTTCGCGGCGATGTGAATGCCGATAGTTCTCACGATCTTGCAGATGTGATAGCAGCGTTGGATTACACCTTTACCGGGACTCCCTTGTTGTGTCTGGATGCCGCAGACGCCAACGATGACGGCGGCGTCGATGTCGCAGATCCCATCTACCTGCTCTGGTGGCTGTGGCTCGGTGGACCACCGCCACCTTCACCGATGCCAGGGTGTGGGCCCGATCCGACGCTGGATCTGATCAACTGCGTTTCATTTCCTCCCTGCCCCTGATATGGCACCACGATCAGGATGGAAAGCGGGCGGTGATCTTGAGGATCACTGCCCGCCTTTCATGAGATATCCAGGTCACCGGGTCATCGGAGGAGCAGGTGGAGAGATGCCACTCACTCCCCACGTCATCGCCAGTGACACCAGAAATCCAGGAGCCAGGCTGTAGAGGCGCAGGCCTTCGACTTGACTCGATAACCAGGCGTTGGCATCGAGATTGTCCCACAGCAGCACCGTGACCAGGCCGCTGATCATGCCAGCG
>QNYK01000087.1 GCA_003973385.1 Bacillota bacterium
CGGGGCCACCGCCGCTGCGCTGTCGTTGCAGCGTACCGGAGTGCTGCCCACCGAGCCGAGCCAGATCTCGATGCGGTCAGTGGTATTGCCGTTGCACCAGCCGGCGATGGCAACACTCAGCACGCCGTAATCGATCGATCCGCGTCGGCGAAGTTTCCAGAAGGCGGTTCTTTCGCCGGAAGGCGCCGGGATGGATATCGTTGTGAGAATCTCTTCGGGGCGCTTCGACAGGAACTCGATCCCGTCATCCTGGAACAGCTCCGCCAGCGGCAGGGTTCTCTCCCCCTCGCTGGAGACGAGCGTGATCTCGGCACCGAGTGCACACAGCATCGGTACCGAATCGCCGCTGGAGACCGCCCAGCAGCGGGGGCTACTGGGAGCGACCCAGCAGATCTCGCCCTCCTCCTTCATGCAGTAATCGATACTGCGACGCCACTCCTCATTCTGGTTGTAGTAGGTACAGCGCGTGTCGAGGCACAGGTTGCCACCGATGGTGCCGGCATTTCTGAGCACCGGACTGGAGATGCTGGCCACTGCAGTGGTCAGGCCGGGGTAACACTTCTGCACCCTCTCATCACGGGTGATGCTATCGAGAGTGGTGGTCGCCCCGATGATCAGCCCGCCGTCATCGGCTTCAGTGATGCCACGCAGAGCATCGATCCCTCGCAAGGACACCACCGACTCGGCACCCTGGTGACGACGCTTCATGTTGGGATACAGATCGGTGCCCCCGGCAACCACTCTCGTGTTGGCGGGATCGGTGGCGAGCAAGGCGATCGCCTCCTCGATGGTCGAGGGCTGATGAAAGGTGAACGCGGGCAGTCTCAGCATCAGTTCTCCCCCTTCACCGCATCCTTGCGCTCGGTCATGGTTCCGGTTCCTGCCCGCACGCCGGCATCATCGACGTTGGTGGCCTTACCGTCGCCACCTTCCGCAGGAGTGGGGACCCTGAGCGGCACACCAAACTCGATCTCGGGGAAGGACTTTGGCCCGAAGCGGCCCGGCTTGCCCCTCTCTCTGGCCTCGATCGCCTGTCGAATCATGTGGGGTGCAATCGGGACCTGATCGACTCGTACCCCCACCGCATCGAAGATGGCGTTGGCGACCGCTGGCATCATCGGAAGCAACGGACCCTGCCCCACCTCCTTGGCGCCGAAGGGACCATTGGGATCAGGATCCTCGATGATGTAACTGGTCACTGGCGGCATATCGGCAAAGGTCGGCGACTTGTACTCCAGCATCGACGGATGCTTGTGCACCAGCGCACCCGATCGTTTCTTCGGCAAGCGGCGGAACACCTGCTCCTCCATCATCGCCTCGCCCAGTCCCATGTAGACCGATCCCTCGATCTGCCCCATCACCAGCGCCGGATTGATGCACTTGCCGACATCGTGCGCCATCCAGACATGTTCGATGCGGTAGATGCCGGTCGCCGGATCCACCTCCGCTTCCACCACGGCAGCGCTGTAACTGTATGCGGGAGAAGGTCCCACTCCGGCACCGCGGTAGCGTCCAGGAGAGCGTGGAGGGGTGTAACTTCCGGTGGTTCCGAGGGTGCCGAAACGCGATTCCGCCTCGACCACGGCTTCCTGGAAGGTCATGCCGTGGTCCGGATTCTCGCCATGGAAGACGCGGCCCTCGGCAAACACCAGTTCCCTTGCCGGCACATCCAATTTTTCCGCAGCTCCTCTGGCGACCAGGGTTCGCGCTCGCTCGGCGGCCTGGATCGCGGCATTTCCAGCCATCAAGGTGACTCGCGACGAGTAACTGCCGAGATCGACCGGGGTCAGGTCGGTATCGGCCACGCACAGTCGAATATCGTGCAGATCGATACCGAGGATCTCCGCCGTGATGGCAGCGATCACCGAATCAGAGCCCTGGCCGATCTCCGTCTCGCCGCAGAAGAGCGCCACCCCTCCTGAACGATCGAGTTGCAACTGCACTCCCGACTGCGGCATGTGGTTCCAGTAGATGGGAAGACCTGCGCCGCTGAGGTAGGAGCCGCAAGCGAGGCCGAGTCCCCTGCCCTCTGGCAACTTTCCGTGACGCTGGTTCCAGCCACTACCGGCCACCACCGCTTCGATGCACTGGCCAAGACCCATCGAACCGACCTTCAACCAGTTGGAAGTGACACTGTCGGCAGCGACCAGCTGTTGCAGACGCAACTGGGCAGGATCGATCGCCAGTTCGTGGGCGATCTTGTCGAGGTGGACCTCGAAGGCAAATCGTGGCTGGGGGGTTCCGTGGCCCCGCTTGGGTCCACAGGGGGGCTTGTTGGTGAAGGCGCGAATACTCTCGAAGCGATACTTCGGAAGCTCGTAGGTGACCGTTTGCAGAGCACCGGTGTAGTAGGTGCTCGCGACGCCATAACTTCCGTATGCGCCGCCATCGAGAGCGGTCTGCAGGTGCTGGGCGGTGAGAGTGCCGTCCTTCTTGACTCCGGTTCGGATCTTCATCAGCACCGGGTGTCTGCCCCGGTGACAGTAGAAGACCTCTTCTCGGGTGAGACAGATCTTGACCGGTCGCCCCAGGGTCAGGGCCATCTTTGCAGCACAGATCTCGTGATTGAAGGGATCGCTCTTGCCACCGAATGCACCGCCGTTGGGGCAGGCGATGACTCTTATCCTCGCGGCAGGCAGTCCCAGTACCTTGGCCAGTGAGCGATGCAGGTAGTGAGGTGTCTGGGTCGAGGAGTACACGGTGACCCGATCGGTTTCCTCCGTCAGAGCTACGGTTGCATGTTGTTCCAACGGCAGGTGAGTATTGCCCTCGAAGTACAGGATGTCCTCGAAGATCTGATCCGCTTCGTCGAATCCTTCGTCGACATCCCCGAACTCCATCGACAGTTTCTTGTGAAGGTTGCCTTCATCACCGTAGTCATGGATTCGTGGCTCGGGAGTGGAGATCGCCTCCTCGATGGTGGCGATCGTCTCGAGTGGTTCGTACTCGACTTCCACGGCGAGCGCGGCCTCGTGTGCCTGGTCCTCGGTGAGTGCTGCCACCGCCAACACCGGATCCCCGACGAAACGGACCTTGTCGATGCAGAGAGCGTGCTCGTCCTGACTCACCGGCAGGATTCCAAAGGGATCCGGCATCGATTCACCGGTCAGGAAACCGACCACACCGCGTATCTCACTCGCCTTCTTGGTATCGATGCCGACGATCTTTGCGTGCGGCACCGTGGAGCGCACCAGTTTCATGTGGACCATGCGAGGAAATGACAGATCATCGGCAAAGCGCGTCTGGCCAGTCACCTTGGCGCGACCGTCGACTCGTCGAAACGGTGTCCCGATCAGCCGCAGCTGGTCGCTGGTGACAGGCCCCTCTTGCTCCTCGGGATGCTCGGCGTTACCCATCGGAGGCCTTTTCCACCTCGACAGGATCACCGTAGATGGCACTCTCGGGTGGGCGATATTTCTCGTCGCCTCTCATCCGTGCTGCAGCCCACTCGATCGCCTCGAGGATCTTGTGGTATCCAGTGCACCGGCACAGATTTCCTGACAGGGCAGAAACGATCTGATCACGAGTCGGAGACGGATTCTCTGCCAGTAACGCCTGAGCGGCCAGCAGTATCCCCGGTGTGCAGTATCCACACTGAGCGGCTCCGAGGTCGGCGAAACAATCCTGTAACGGGTGCAACTCGTTGCCCTGCATCATCCCCTCGACCGTCTCGATCTGCCGCCCCTCGCATTCTGCCGCCAGTTCCAGGCAACTGAGAATCGGCTTGCCATCGATCAGCACGGTACAGGTGCCGCACTCTCCCAGTTCACAGCCATGTTTGGTTCCGGTCAGCCCCAGTTCCTCACGCAATACCTCCAGCAGACTGTGGTGGACCGAGAATGACACGTGATGATCTTCACCGTTGACCTGAAAGGCCCGGGTGGTTCGTTCCTCAGACATATCCCCCCGCTCGACGGTTACTGCTCGAAGGTGGGCACCCCGGAGTCTGCGGGGTTCGAAGGTCCTGGGATCTCCTGCCAGGTGCCGGTGATTCGGTTACTGGAATCGACCCGGACCACCTTCGGTTCGTGCTCGGAGATCCTCGATTCTTCCAGTTCGACCCAGCTGGCGATGATCACGAGATCTCCGGGAGAGTTCTGATGCGCCGCCGCACCATTGATACAGACCGTTCCCGATGCAGCGGGCCCGGGCAGGGCGTAGGTGACGATGCGGCTACCACGGGTGACATTCCAGATGTGAACCTGTTGCCCCGGCAAGATGTCGGCAGCCTCGAGGAGATCGGTGTCGATCGTCACGCTGCCCTCGTAATCGAGGTCAGCACTCGTGACGGTCGCTCTGTGTATCTTTGAGTGCAGCATCGTCCGCCGCATGACCGGGCACCGACCTTCCTGTCCTGGAGTAGGGATCCTCCCATGAACCGGAGATCATATCCGATCGAATCGCTGTGGGACCAGTGAATCGTCCCGATCCAGCGCCCGGAGCAGCTTCCTGGGTTCCGGATCGGTTGCCCCATCCGCCTCGATACTGCAGGATGATCGGGATGCCGGGCCGTTGAACGCACCCATGCCAGATTCTTGCATCTCGGTGCACTACCCGTCGAAGGGAGCAACTGATGGAACCGATCTCCTTCCAGGTAGATTCCTCTCGATATCGTCACTGGGAAGTGAACAAGGACGGCCAGCGGATGCGGATCCACATGAGTGTGGACCCCGCTTTCCCGCTTCGGGAAGGCTACGACCTGAAGTTGAATTCCTATGATCTGGGAGTGGATATAGAACTGGCCGACATCGTCAGACGACTCAGATTCGAACACCCGGAAATCACCTCCCTTGTGATCAGCAGCAGCCATGAGCAGGTTTTCTGCTCCGGTGCAAACATCCACATGCTCGGGATCTCCAGCCATTCCTGGAAGGTGAACTTCTGCAAATTCACCAATGAGACTCGATGCGAGCTGGAGGATTGGGCTGCCCAGGCAGATGTCCGATCCATCTGTGCGGTGACCGGTCCCTGCGCAGGAGGAGGATACGAACTGGCGCTCGCCTGCGACGAGATCTGGCTGATCGATGATGGCAACAGCGCTGTCAGTCTGCCCGAGACACCGCTACTGGGCGTACTTCCTGGCACCGGAGGACTGACCCGTCTCGTCGACAAGCGCAAGGTTCGTCGTGACCGTGCGGATGTCTTTTGCACCCTGGCGGAGGGATTCAAGGGCAAACGAGCTCTGGAATGGGGCCTCGTCGATACCGTGGCTCCTCGATCTCGCTTCGATGACCAGTTGAAACAGCACCTCGACCAGATCGAAGCCGATCGGCCCGGTCGTCTCGAGCGCAAGGGCATCTCGCTCGGCCCCATCGAAGTCTCCGAGGTCGATGGAGTCCGCAGTAGTTCGACCCTGTCGGTAGCCTACAAAGCGGAGCAACGCACCGCAGAGATCACCATCGATGTACCACCAGTAGCCGATGCCCCGACGACTCTGGAGCAGATTCATGAGGCAGGGGATTGCTTCTGGCCACTGCGTTTCACTCGTGAACTGGAAGACGCCCTTCTCGATCTACGAGTCAATCGCAACGGGATCGGGTTGGCACTGATCAAGACCACTGGAAATCTTGATGACATCCAGGGCTGGGACCAGGTCCTCGTCGAAAATAAAGGGGACTGGTTTGTCGATCAGATCCTGCACCTGATGAGCCACGTGATTCAGCGGCTCGAGCGCACCTCTTGCAGTTTCTTCGCACTCATCGAACAGGGCTCCTGCTTTGGCGGATCGATGCTGGAAATCGCCCTTGCTTGCGACCGGATCTACATCCTCGACGAGCAGGGTGTCGAGGTTCAACGATCGAAGATGAACGAGGGATTGCTGCCGATGACCACTGATATCACTCGTTGTCAGTGCCGTCTGCTCGGGGAACCAAACCTGCTGGAACAGACGATGGGAAACTACAACCGTCTGGATGCCAGCAGTGCCGAGAAGTTTGGCCTTGTTACCGAAGCCCTGGATGAGTTTGATTACGAGGACATGGTGCCAGTAGCCATCGAGGAGCGAGTGAGCCTCTCTCCGGATTCATTGACCGGAATGGAAGCAAACCTCCGTTTCGCCGGGCCCGAAAACCTGAAGAGCAAGGTATTCGGGCGTCTCAGTGCCTGGCAGAACTGGATTTTCATCCGACCCAACGCCACTGGACCGAATGGAGCCTTGACTCTGTACGGACGACCGGAACGACCAGACTTCGCGTGGGATCGGGTTTGAGAGCGGGGAAAGGAGAACTCGATGGGTAACGTTGATCAGAACGGAAAAATTCCCAACAACGTCGATCTCGCCGGAGACAAGCGACTCCAGAGAGCTCTTGAGCACTGGCTGCCCCTCTACATGGAGTGGTGGAATGACATGGGGCCTGCGGGGTTCCAGACCAACGACATCTACCTGCGAACCGCTGTCTCGGTCGAAGCGGGCGGCTGGGCCAACTTCGACTACGTCAAGATGCCCGAGTATCGCTGGGGCATCTTCATGACTCCTACCGAATCGGAAAACAGCATCGGATTCGGTGATCATCTCGGGAAACCTGTTTGGCAAGAAATCCCTGGCGAGTACCGGGGAAATTTACGCCGCATCATCGTCACTCAGGCGGATACAGAGCCCGCGTCGGTCGAGCAACAACGGTTTCTCGGCACCATCGCTCCCTCGCTGTATGACATGCGGAATCTCTTCCAGGTCAATGTGGAGGAGGGCAGACACCTGTGGGCGATGGTCTACCTGTTGTTTCGTTTCTTCGGCAAAGATGGTCGTGACGAGGCAGAGGAACTTCTCTGCAGACGCAGCGGGGATGAGGACAAACCTAGAATCCTCAATGCCTTCAACGAGGCCTGTGACCACTGGCTCTCATTCTTCTGCTTCACCCACTTCACCGACCGCGATGGCAAGTTCCAGCTCGCCTCGCTGGCTGAAAGTGGCTTCGAGCCGCTCGCAAGGACCTGCAAATTCATGCTCACCGAGGAGGCCCATCACCTGTTCGTGGGAGAATCTGGCCTCGATCGAATCATCAAGCGCAGTGCAGAGTTGACCCGGGAGACTGACGGAGACCCGATCAGCGCAGGCGGGATCTCCCTCGAGATGATCCAGAGGTCGATCAACTA
Organism: Bacillota bacterium; assembly: GCA_003973385.1. Classification (GTDB taxonomy): domain Bacteria; phylum Planctomycetota; class UBA8108; order UBA1146; family UBA1146; genus QNYK01. Next base: position 7,093 of record QNYK01000087.1, read on the forward strand.
CTGGTTCACCTTCAGTCTCGACCTGTTTGGAGGCGAGATCTCCTCCAACGCCGCCAACTTCTTCGGCGAGGGCTTGAAGGGCCGATTCAAGGAACACTCTCGCTACGAGGACCATGTCATGAAAGATGGTATCAAGATCATTCCCCAGGTCGTCGATGGCTCCGTGGTCGAAGAGGAGGTCCCCTACCGCAACGCCATCAACGAGGTTCTCCGCGACGAATACATCGATGACTGTCAACGCGCTCTCAGGAAGTGGAACAGGACCCTCGAAAAGGCGGGGCTAGAGACGAGGCTCACCCTGCCGAGTCGACGCTTTCACCGTCATCAGGGACTCTACTCCGATCACAGTTTCGACCCCGAAGGCAACGTCATCACCAAGGACCGCTACGAGGCGAATTCAGGCCGCTGGCTACTCAACAGCGATGACAATGACTACCTCGTCTCCATCATGAACCAGGTGATTGAACCGGGGAAGATGGCCAACTGGATCTCTGCGCCTGCTCGCGGGATCAACGGTCAACCGCTCGAGTTCGAATATGTGCGTCTCTGATCGCGAGGCTCCTCGGTGGCAAGCGTCCAGCGGCTGACGGTCACCCCATCGGAGAGCGATCGGAGGGTGTAATTCGCCCCAGCAGGACATCGGCGATCGCCTGCTGATGGACCGGTCTGTAGCCATGGGCAGTGATCACCGAGATCCCCGCTCCAGCGGGAATCGCCACCAGATCTCGCGGATCTTCCAGCAACACGATGATCAGTCGATCCTGCTGGGCCGCCACCGCTTCGACCAGCCCTCGAGCCGATGAACTGTGGCGAAATCCCTTCAGCACCAGGATCGTCTCCCCCACCCCTCGTGCTCTGGTGAGTACCCGCTCGATCTGTTGTCGGCTCGGTTCCGAATCGATCGAGAGGGTCTCCACAGCATCGGCCAACTCTTCTACCAGGAGATTCAACTCCAACCCTTGAAGAGGATCCTCAACCGGGCTGGTGGTGTGCAACTGAGGCAACACCAGTAACCCCTTTGTGGATCCTGATAGTGTCGCCGCTGGCCCCGCCAGCAGAGTCGTTCCGCAGCGGGCGATCTCCAGTGCCACCGACTCACCGTGGAGAGTGGCCATCGGATCTCCCACTGGAATCCTCGACAGCGAGTCGAGTCGAGAGAGACTCTGTTGATGTTGCGCCTGACTGCCCTGGTCCGCATCGATGAGGCGTTCGAGTACCCGCAGAGCTTCCAGCTGCCGAGCCGGAGTGTGGCTGACCAGTAGAGCATCGTGGCCCGCATCCGCCGCCCCTCGGATCACTTTCTCGAATTCAAATCCAGCGACACCACCCATCTCCAGGCAATCGGTGATGACCACCCCCCGATAACCAAGATCCTCTCGCAGGTAACTCACCGCAGCAGCGGATGTCGTGACCGGATGGATCGGGTCGAGACGTTCTGCGACCACGTGAGTCGTCATCACCATCGAAGCTCCGGCAGCGCTCGCTCCCGCGAAGGGAAGCAGGTGAGTCTCGCTGACCTGACTCTCCAGCCGTGGCAGACCATGATGAGGATCCACCTTCACCGACCCGATCCCTGGATAGTGTTTCCAGCAATCGTGTACCCCTTGCTGCCTGTGACCCCTACCGATCTCGGTCGCCAGTGCCAGCGCCAGTGCAGCGTCCGATCCAAAGGAGCGAGATCCGATTCCACGAGCTTCACTGCGCTGGATCAGATCGACACAGGGCGAGAGGTTCACATCGATGCCGATCTGGTGCAGTTCCTGGCCAGAGATCTGGCCCTGTAGCCTTGCCAGTTCGAGAGCCCGGCTCCGATCCCTGCAGGCCGCCGCTCCCAGGGACAGGTTGCCGGGAAAGATCGTGATTCCCTCGGGGATCCGCACCACTCTGCCACCTTCCTGATCGATGCAGATGCGCAGATGGGATCCCAGCAACTCTCTCAGTTCAGTCACCAGGTCGGTCAACCGGGCATGAGAAGTGATGTTTCTTCCGAACAGGATCACGCCGCCCGGATCGATCTGCTGGAGGTGGCGGGAGGTCTCCGGTGAGATTTCAGGGTCGGGAATGCCGATCCATAATCGCCTGCCGATCATCGCTTCTCCCTCGGCTCGATGGCGCAGATCCCGGCAGTCAATGGCGCGCTAAGGACGATCCACCAGGGCCAAGCAATCCACACATCTTCGATCCCCAGTAACGGTTTCTGAAAAAACAGTGCCAGTCCAACTACGGTTCCCACGATCAGACCCGCCACTGCACTGCGCCCACTGCCGCGTCGTGGAAGAAACGCGGCACACAGAAACACACCGAGCAGCGCACCGTAGATGATGGTCATCGAGGAGAGTGCCAGTGTGACCAGGTCCTCCGTGGCAGACCAGCCCCGTTGTTGAAACCAGGAAAACCCCATCGCCGTCAGCGCCAGCAATGCAGTGATGATCACTGCGATGATTCGAATCGACCGCGGCTGATTTTTGGTCTGCTTCTGCAGCACATCGACACTCCAGGTCGCGGAGATGGCACAGATGGCAGAATCGAGACTCGACATCGCAGCCGCCAGTAGCCCCGCGAGAAAGAGTCCCAGCAAACCTGACGGCAAGTGGTCCCGGGCAAAGAGCGGCACCACATCCTGGGAATCGATGAGGGTGTCTGGTGGGGTGAAGGCACTGGAGCACGCCAGCGCCGTTCCCAGCAGCAGGAACAGCACCGTCAGTGGAATGTTGAGGATCCCTGAGAACACCAGAGCACGTCCTGCAGAACGTCCATCCTTGCAGGTCAGCAGCCGCTGAACCATGTCGTGGTCGGTCCCATGAGTCGCCATCGTGAGAAAGAAACCTCCGATCAGCGCCACCGGCAGCGACTTGCCGTCGGACCACCAGCCAAGGAAACCACTCCCCCCCTGGTGGGCCACCTCGGAGGGCCAGAAGATGATCCGCGTGGAATCGGTCTGACTCATCCAGTCGAGAAAGGTCTCCACTCCTCCGGGAATCGACGCCACTGCCACCGACAGCAGCGCCAGCGCAGAGACGATGAACACCCCACCCTGGATCACATCGGTCGCAATCACCGAGCGGATCCCACCGATTCCCGCGTAGGTTCCCGCGATCGATGCGCAGATCAGAACAGAGAACTCCATCGAGAGCTGGGTCAGCGCAGAGAATGCGATGGCTGCGAGATAGAGCCGAACGCCACTGGCGAGAATCCGCCCGACCACGAACGCCAGAGCGGTGCCCCTCCAGGCCACCGGGCCGAAGCTGTGTTCGATCAACCCGTATACCGTCTTGACGCCGAGTCGATGGTAGAGCGGAACCAGGGTTCGTGAGAGAAGAACCTTGGCGATCAGCGCCCCGAAGGCGAACTGCAGGTAGTACCAACTCATCTGATCGAAAGAATTCTGCGGAACGCCGATGAAGGTGGCCGCCGAGAGCTCGGTAGCGATCAGAGAAAGCATCACCGCAGTCGGGCCGAGACCACGGCCCGCCAGCAGCAGATCATCGGCGCTGTCGTTACGACGAGACACACGAAGTCCGATGATCAATACCAGAGCCAGGTAGCCGCCGATGACGAGCCAATCGAGCGAGGACATGGCAGGAGGATAAGGCCTACTCCCTTCCTCGACAGCCCCGGATCGGCTGGAATTCTGACTCCCAGACGGAGCCATCAGGGAATGTTGGATTCCACATGGCCACAGCGAAACCCGAGGGCGCCATGCAGACAATTTCTTATATCACGGACCAGCAGACTTCATCGAGGGTCAGGGCTGTTTCCTCACGCAACCGGCATCGACACGGGTGCGGCCACGGTGGATCACTGAAAACTCTGGAAATGAGTAGATACAGGTGCCTATCGCTAGCAGTGTGGATTTCTGTGTCTAACTGTTCAGTGCGAGAGCCCGAAGACTGGGAGATGAAGAGTGGAAGCAAAAAATAGAACCTGGGTACCCCTTGTGCTGTTACTCCTTGCTTTAGGATTTACTACTTTTTCTGGACGCCAATTCAATCAACGCATGAACGAGGATATCGATACGGTAAGCGAGAATTTCCTGGAGATAGGAGCCGACCCCCAGCTGGCGAGCGCAATACTAAGCGGTTTGCGCAGTGTTAAGAGTAATGTTCTTGCCTACGTTGGATCGGTTGAATTTACGTTGATCTTTGTGCTCATTGTACCCCTGTTTTTGATGGTGCGGGGAGCAAAGGTGAAGGAGTAACCTGTCGGCTCACCAGAGCGATGCCCCTCCAGGCGACCGGGCCCATCGAGCGAGGAGGTGGCAGGAGGATATCTCCAACTACCTTTCCTCTATAGCCCAGGATCGGCTGGAATTCTGACTCCCAGCCGGGACAATCGGGGAATGTCTGAACCAATAATACGACAACGAGACCCTCGCCTTGACCCGCTCTTCGATGACGACAGCCACACCGTGATGGAGGCGTGCCTCGATCTGGTGAAAGTCGTCTTTGACGACCCGGACCTGGAGCAGGAGTTGATCGAACTTCTTGAAACCACCCTCGACGAGGGTGAGGGTTACTCCTCTGGAGTGATCTGCTCGGTTCTCCTTCTCGGTGAGGTTCGCAGCACCGTTGCCACCCCGGTGATTCTACGTTGCCTCCAGCAGGATGATGAAGTCTTGCAGAGAGCATCCATCCGGACGATGCGACGAATCGGCTCTCCTGCTTTCGATGCCGTCATCGAACTTCTCGACGATATCGAACTCGACGGTGAACTCGCAGCGCTCGCCATCGAGTGCCTCGAAGGAGTCTCACTGCATGACCTACCGCAGAGCAGGGAGGCGATCGAGGAGTGCCTGAGGGCTGATCTGATGCGACCTCAGATGCCGGTACAGAGAACAGAAGCCACCGCTCTGGCTCTGGCTCATCTGGGAGTTGTCGAGGCGATCGAGATCATCGAACGAGTTCTGGATCGAGATTTCCCGGACGGGAACGCATTCATCACCGACGCACTGGACCTGCTCAGGGACCATCCTCAGGGGCTATCTGGATTTGCAGAGGATCCCATTGAAAATGTACTGCGCTGGCTCAGCGCTGAGATTCTTCCAGGTGCAGAACTTGAACAGGCCATCCTGCTGGATCCGGAAGAGGACTCCGCCTGCTGATCTGCGTGATCACCGAAGACCACGGTCATGTGGCTATACTTCCTCGAAAAACCACGGCTTGAGTGCCTGCAATCTATCTTCGTATCCATCTGGATCCAGTAGCCAGCAGGAACTCGCCACCGATGACAGCAGACTGTTGCCGTCCTGCGGCGTGAAACAAAATCCCGTGATCGAGGTACCGTTAACCACGGACAGTGTCTCGTGAGGGATCACGGTCTGATTGAGGATCCTGCCGAAGAAGCCATGATCTCTGCCGAAGCTGAACACCTGGTTCGCTGATTTCTTGTAGGTCAGAGCCAGGCGGTCATTGACCCGGACCCGCTCCAGTATTTGCTTGGTGGATGTGGGCTCCTCCACTTCGATCCGGAACCTGAGGATATGCATGTACTGAGAATTCAACTTCACTGCACTGGAGAACAGGCGCGGGTAATCCAGATTCTGGGTCTGGAACAGGTGATAAGCATCTCTCGCGTGATGGGTGCCGAATCGCTCGTCCTTGTGCTTACAAACCTGAGGAGAGGGGGAAAATCCAGCATCCTGGCTCACATCATTTGCCCGTCTCATGCAAACGAAGTCGGCAGAAACCAGGTTGTCAGGCATCTCTCCATTCCCGAGTGCCATCGTCTTGATGATGGCCGCCAGATTGTGCGTGTTACAGGAGACCACATGAAGATATCGATCCAACCCAGGAACCAGAGCATCGTCATTGATACCGCGCGCATACATCTTTCCGAAACCGAATTCTGATCCCTGCGCAATAAAGCCCTTCACGTCGTTGGCACTGCTAAAATATTCTTCCTTGTTCGCAAGGCCCGAACCGGATGGCGTACAGTCGATCACAACCGAAGAACGCTCGATCGCATCTCTGGTAGTGAACGAAGGGCGCATTCCAAGTTTCTCGAATCCAGGCATCGTTTCCTCGGCAGTTGAAAGTAATGCTCCTCTTTCGAGCAGCGTCCGAACCTTGGAGCGGTCGGTATAGAGGGGTGTGCGCTTGTTGAAGGTCACCTCGTCGATGCCGAGTTGATCCTTGAGGTGACAGAGCAGTCCGATCAGCGGCTCGCCGATGGTCCCGGTTCCGATGACATGAACAATTCTTGACATGACAGATCCCCCACGATATCTGGTCTCCCATCTCAACCACTGGGCCAACATGGCACCGGGGAAGATAACAGGCTTACCGCTTCCGAGATTAGGGGATAATCGATGCCTGTGCGACCGATCCCTGTCGTAATTGAGCCGCCAGTCGTCCCGAGAAAAAACCCTCCCGGTGTGTCCCGGGAGGGCCAAAATTCGATCAGAACTGCCTGATACGACATCAAGGTGTCGGTGGTGCCTCATCGAATCCGATGGATACCGAGTCCACTTGCGGGGTGAATCCGATGTTCCCGGGATCCAGGTAAAGAAAGAACCTCACCACGATCGACTGGGGATTCAGGAGTTCTCCCGGATCCGCCACGATTCCCAGCAGCGGACCTATCTGCCCCGACGCGACATCGCTGACCCCATAGCCCTCATAGAGGATCTGAATGTTGGCAGGGCTGCCAGACAGAAGAGTCGTGGTGGCAGTTTGCACCACCAGATTCGTGTAGGAACTTCCATCGTCACTGACCAGGTTGTATGGCGTGGAAGCTGCCGAACTCAGTGAACTTCCGAACAACGAGAAAGTACCTATGCTCGGAGCAGGGACCACATCGATTCCGGTGTCCGAGAAGCCGAGAGGAGTTTCCACTCTCACCCAGCCTTCGGCACCACTGCCTCCAGTGTTGGAACCATCCGTCGGGTAAGGGCTCCCTGGAATCGGCTGATTGGCAAACCCGCCGCTCGCATCGAGTTGCGCACCAGCAGCAACATTGACGACACTTCTCCCTCGCACCCGGATCGCACCTCCAGCACCGGCACCACCAGCCGCAGCTCCGATGGGAGCGCGGTAAGCACTGCCTCCCACCGCGAAGATGCCGGCTGTGGAATTGATGTTCATCGGCCCGTTGGCAGTGATCTCGATGTACCCACCACCACCTCCTCCTCCGGTACCCGGAATCGAGGTCGATGTGTCAGTATCGAAGAGCGCACCGCCGCCGCCTCCACCGAGGCCGCCGACATGCAAGGGAAGGCTAGCTCCGGGGGTGGTTGGATCAGGAACGATGAAGGATGCCGCGCCGTAGGCGCTGCCTCCTTGACCCGCAGCCGGGAATTCCGGATCGGTGCAGGCTCCTGCTCCACTTCCATCGCTTCCCTCGTCGGCGTGGCCGCCGCCGCCGCCGCCTCCAACGGTACAACTGATGGGGCCTTCAGCGGCCTCTCCTCCCGTCGCTGCAGCAATCATGTCGGGAGGGATGGTCCCGCCCGGGTCGCCACTGGGTGGTACTCCCGTATAAATCAATTCAGGCGGCACACCGGCGGGGATACTGCCGTCCTCGCCATCGTCAAGAGCGCCCAGTTGAGCCAGACCCCCGCCACCTCCGGCACCTCCTCCGGCACCTGCGTCACCTCCGGCGGCTGGCACTGGATTGACTGGATCGGAAAGATCAGGGATTCCACCCGAAAGGCCACTGACATCGATGACTCCAGAAATCTCGGCACCACCCGAGGAGCGAAGAAACAACGAGTTGCTTCCCACCCCGATCAACAGCGCCAGTTCGTCGATCTGGATCGATCCGAACTCGAACACTCCATCCACACCGTTGTCGTAGATCAGACTTCCGCTGCTGTTGGTGATGGTTCCGGCATCCGTGTCCGCGAGATATGGACTGTCTCCTGCGGTCAGCAGCATCGCAATGATTCCGTTTCCTACCTCGATGGTTCCGGATGAGACCCCGTACGATGTTCCCATACCGACCCCGACCGGAGGCAGCAGTGCAGATTCATCCAGGGTGCCAGGAAACACCATCGATCCATTGGCTTCAAAGCGGACCAATCCGTCCCCACCGGTGCCACCCTTCTGGATCTGCGATCCATTGGGAGATTCGAGCTGGACTCCACCGAAACCTCCCAACGCCAGGATGGTGGCCGTGGCTCCCACTTCCAGGTTGCCGCTGGCTCGAACGACGATGCTTCCACCGCCGCCCCCACCTCCGGCACCTGCCGTGGTCCCCTGAACACCGCGCTGGCCATTTCCACCATTGAGCAGAATCGTGCCGGTGATACGAACCGAACCATCGGCGACGATGCCGAGGGCACCACCGCCACCACCGCCACCACCCCCGTTATTGACGACAGGAGAGGCGGTCGTGGTCGGGCGCCGCGTACCGGCACCACCACCTCCACCGCCGCCACCGCCGTTGAGCTGGATGCCCAGCGAATCTGTGGTCGGGAAGCCACCCGATCCGTTCCCGGCCCGGTTCGAGAGGTTGAAGGAGAAGGTGTTGATCCCGTCACCACCTCTGACCCCACCGCCACCGCCGCCGGCATTGCCAGCTCGGGTCGTGTAGATCGCAGCAGGGATGACCAGATCCAGTGAACCACCGCCACCGCCACCGAACTCACCCGGTGTCGATGGCGTGACGGAATCGATGGTCTGGGTTGTGGCATTGACTTCCATCGTGGCACCAGTTCCTCCGGCGCCTCCGCCGGGTCCGGCGGAACCTCCATCCCCGCCCATGGCAGATACTCCCTCGAATCCATCTGCTCCTGACAGATCGAGAGTACCCGCCAGCAGGCACACATTCTCCTCTGGATCTCCAGTACCGAAGCAGCGCAGGATGATCGGGAGATCGTCGGGTCCCGAAAGTTCCACGATCGCACCGGCCTCCAGGGTAAATTTCTGCATATGGAACTCACCCGGGACCGGACTCGCTGCAAGGATCTCGATGGGTGGATCCTCGGTCACATCGAAGATCGAGCCATTGAGGGAATTCATGTCGTAGGTGCGATCGGCCTGGAGGATCACATCGCAGAAGGGAGGCGTGTTGGGGGGGTTGGGGGGGGTCGGAGTTGGATCGACACAGGGGGATCCTACCGAGAGTGCCGAACTCACCTCGGGCGCTACGGCATTGAACTCGAGCAGCCCACCGCCCCACACCGCACCCCCTGCGGTAGGATCGTAATTGGTGAGAGATTCAAAATCCTCGTCAATGGAACCCGCTGCATTTCCGCCGAGGGTGTTGTTGACGACCATCGGGCCAGAGGTCCAGACTCCCGGCTCGCTTTGGGCCGCAGTCGCAGGCACCGGATCTCCCAGTTGCAGTCGAATTTTCGTGACGGTCATGCCATCCGGAAGATCTGCGGAACTATCCCACTGGTAGGTCATCTTCTGACCAGGAGCCACGGCGAAGGGGGCTGCTCCGACAAACCCGAACCCCGTTGGCACCATTCCTTGCCCATCGAAAGTATCCTCGATAGCGGTGCAAGGTTCCCAGTTGTCGGACCCGATCGGATTCTCAAACTCGGGAATCGCATCGAAGCGGCCGCGAACCGGATCACCGACGATCACGAACTGGAGCGGGATGTTTCCGGCACGGATACCTCCCGGCATCAGCCCCGCGACCGTGTAAGGAGGAATCGCAGACCACTCTCCTGGGCCCTGGGGCGTCGCAGCAGGAAGTTGGATCTCGGAACTCACCAGCGGCAGAGCCGCTGTTGCCGCAGTCAATGAGATCCCGAGCGGAGAGGTGTCTCCCGAGAGAGCAAAAGGAGTCAATTCGACACGGACTGCCTCCATGTCACCGGGTAGGTCATAATTCACATTTCCCGCGCCACTTTGCACACTCGGTGAAGGCGTCACCGTACTGCCATCATCGATGTTAGCACTGGTCACATTACTCAGGTTGTAGCCATAGATGACAACCACGTCTGTAGGCAAGAAAACTGCTCCATCACTGACCAGCACACTGTCTCCATCTTCACCCACGGCAAATCCGACAATCTCGGGAGCTGCGGTGAACACATCTGCACCGGCAAAGACCCCGGAGACGAACAATTCAATGGTTCCACTGCGGACCCCACTCGGGACCACCACGGTCAGAAACGAGGGATTTCCGCAGGCTCCGGTGGGTGGTGTGGTGTCGACATTGATGTTGGAGATGTAGCCCTCAAGGATCGTCTGATCGCTGAAGCTCCGGAACAGGACACGGTTCCCTTCGAGCACCGGATTGAAGTTGACCCCATCGAGAGTCAATGTCGATCCTGCAGCCCCCTGAACGGGAACCGGTACAACACTATTCAGCACCGGCGAGATGCAATCGGGGGGGGGCGGCTGCGCGGGTGGCTCCGTGACCGGCGGATCCCCGAACTGGCCACCAAACCGGTGACCCGAGTTGCAGCCTCCCGCGGTGACGGCAAAAACGAGGGTGAACAGGAGCAAGAGGCTGGTCGAACGCATCGACATCTCCGAGTGGAGCACGCTGGCTCTCCTTTCCCCCATGCACCTCCGGGTGGGCACTCCGGAGCCGGGGTATGACTGCTTCATTTCAAGACGAGCGAAACTTTCCGGATCCCATGACAAACGGGACAATGCCCCCCTCAGGGCGGGGCGTCGGTTTCCACTCGTTCCATTTCCTAAAAGAGACACGCAAATCACCGGCCATAACAATAACAACACCTCTGCTGGTGAGGAAACTGGCTTCCACTGTGCTCTGAAAGATCACATGGAACCAATTGCCGTCAAGGGAACTTGACGCTTCACCCCCTCACTGTGCCACAAGTGACACTCCCCGGCTTGCGATTTGCGCCCCCCAGGATCACCCCCAAAGAGTGCAAATCGCCACGGCAACCTGGCAGCCGGAGGGGCCACGGTTGCCACCGAAGATCCCCGTGAGGGGACAGCGAGACATCGTATTCCCCCCGCCGAGAAGAGTCAATATTCGCAAGGGTGGCATCCCACTCTTCTCGCCTCCAGGATGGGACCAGACACACCTTCATGCAGACCCCCAGGAGAGCGAAAGGGGCCCCTGTGGCTCGATTCCTGCGCCAAATCTTTCAAAAGGAGCTGGAGTGGCTCCGATTGCGGCTCCGGTCCCTGTTCGGAAAACGGCGTCATTCCGCGCCTCCTGCTGCTTCCGTGCCTCGCCGGAGTTCTCGCCGGGACCAGCCCCCGACCGAGCGACTGCCAGTGGATGGTCCCGAGACACGGAAAACCAGCAGCCAGCACAAGTCGAGTCCGCGTCGCAGGAGGGTCACCGCCAGCGATCCGCGAGTCCCTGCTGCTGCCACGCCGAAGCGACCGACCATCTCCCCCGACAGGGCCAGACCGTTGCCGAGGGAAATCGCTCCCACGCCGTCCGATCCCTTCTCGTCGGTGGTCGCATCGATGGTTCTGCACGGCACACTGCTACTGATACTGATCCCCCTGTTGATTCCCGAACCCGAACCTGCAGCCAGATCATGGGACGTGGTGATCCGGCTCGAGCCCAGGGAGATCAAGGTGATCGAGGAACCAGATCAGCCTCCGATGGTCGAACCGGAACCCGAGCCTCAACCGGAACCTGAACCTGAACCAGATCCACAGGACACTGCAGACTCGACCCTCTCGCCCGGCATCGAAGTCGAGGTCGAAGTCAGCGGGATCGGAGCAGATCAGGGTTCACAGGGAAGCCGTAGAAAAGGGCAACTGCGAAGCGAGGCTCTCGCAAACCATGGCGGAAATCCCTCGACCGAGAGCGCAGTCAGGGCAGGACTCGACTGGCTCGCCCGCCATCAAGATCCTGACGGAAGCTGGTCTCCAGATCATTTCGATGCTCGCTGCCTCGGCACCGAGCAGACCTGCCAGGGCCCTGGCTATCCTGAACATCGTGCAGGGATCACGGCCCTTGCGTTGCTGGCATTACTCGGTGACGGACATCTTCCCGACTCCTCCGACGACCCTCTCGACTCGGCAACGACACGATCTCTGCAGTGGCTCCTCGATCATCAGGATTCACAGGGCTGCATCCGCACCGATTTGGAAACCGGATCACGCAACATGTACGATCACGGCATCGCCGCCTTCGCACTGTGCGAAACGGCGCAACTGACCGCAGATCCGATGATTGAAGAAGCGGCGCGCAAGGCGATCATGTTCCTGGAATCGAGCCAGCAAGCTGGCGGGGGCTGGGACTACACCCCATCCCTCTCGCTTCGTAACGATCTCTCCATCACCGGCTGGCAGGTGCTCGCGATTCATGCCGGAATCGAGGCGGGAATCTATCCACAGAAAAGCACCTTGACTGCCATCGGGAGATACCTGGACCGGGCGATAGGTGATGGTGGGCATTCCACCTATGCCGACCGAGGTAGGGGGCGCGGGCGAGGTGGTTTTGGCATCGATGCGGTCGGGTTGATCACCTTGCTGGCGCTCGGACACTCTCCAGTAGCAGAGCGCAATCTCATCTGTGCACGCCGTATCGCGGAACACGGGCCACGGCCAGAAGACCGTCGAGATTGGGATCAACACCCCCAATCGATGTATTACTGGTACACCGGTACGCTCGCCTTGTTTCACATCGGAGGGGAGCCCTGGAGTCGCTGGAATCGCCAGCTCCAGGAGAAGGTGCTGCCACTGCAGAACACCTCCGGAGACGCATTGGGCTCCTGGGATCCCGACCCGAACTGGATCGGAGCTGCGGGTGGACGTGTCGCACAGACAGCACTCGGAGTCCTCACCTTTGAAACCTATTTTCGATACACTCCAATGCATATGCGAGTAGGAATCTCACGCACGCCACGAGATCGCTGAAGGGATACGATGTTCAATCGAGAACACTGCACCAGGACAGCGATCGAGGATATCGATCGGAGGGCGACGGGAGACTTCGGGATTCCAGGTCTGATCCTGATGGAACACGCTTCGATCGGAATCGCCCGACGAGCCGAGCAGATGCTGGCCGATTCAGGGGTCGCCAGTGGAATGGGCCGGATCACCATCTGCTGTGGTCCCGGCGGAAATGGAGGTGATGGATTTGCCTCCGCCCGCCACCTGGCGTCACTCGGTCACTCGATCCATCTGATCGACCTCACCCCCACCTCGGCACACCCGGACCGTCGAACAAACCGGGAAATCTGTAACCGACTCGGCATACAGATGCAGCATCATGCACCTGAACCTACAGAAACTGCCCCCAGCGACCTCATCATCGATGCAATACTCGGCAGCGGAATGAACAGCCCGCCTCGAGAGCCACTGTCGAACTGCATCGACTGGATCGAGCAACAAGAGGAGTTGGTGCTGTCGGTAGACCTGCCTTCCGGGCTGGTGGCAGACTCGGGCGAGACTCCCGGGGCGGCGGTCACGGCAAACTCGACCGTTGCCCTCTGCATACCCCACATGGGGTTACTGCTGAACGAGGGACCAGCCCGCGCAGGAGAGGTGTGGATCTGCCCCATCGGTGCACCCAGGACCTTGCTACCGCGAGGAGCCCCCATCTTTCCACCGGAACCACATCCTCTGCCGTCCAATTCGATCTCACCTCTGCAGTGACGATGAAGAAATCGATTCGATCCGGTATGATAGAGACGCCAGGCGCATCCCCTCCACCCGAATTGCTGGGGGGGTTGTCAGGCCTGAGATCTGAACTGCGGTCGAGCCATCGAACTGGAGGGAGATGGGATGAATCCCATCGAAAAAATACTCTGGGGTTTGTTCATCCTGATGTCCCTGGGAGCACTGGGCTGGGGAATTGTGATCGGTCTGCCAAGTACATACCCGGCCAGCGCCATGCATTCCGAGAAGATTCCAGAGCAGCAGTGGCGGGCGCAACTCACCATCGAGCAGCGCACAGAACTGGATCAGATGCTGGTCTCGGGCGGATCCGGTGGCTCTACCGGGGGATCGACACGACGACCCCAATCGGAGATCTATCGTATCAACAAGCCATTGCTCGAGCGGATGGGAAACCTGAACGAATGCCGAAGAGAACTGATGAACGCCTCCAGTGAGGTTCAGGAAGACGGTTCACTCAAGATATTCGGCATCCTTCCTGAGAGTCTCCTGGCGAAGGTGGGTCTGAGAGAAAATGATGTGCTTCGGGCGGTGAATGGTGTCCCGCTTGACTTCGGCGCGCTCGGAGATTGCCTCGATGCACACGGCAAGAGCCTGGAAAAGCTACGCGCGGGGGATCCGGTTGTGATCCTGATCGAGCGCAGGGGGACCCCGGTGGCACTCACCATCGATCCCCCCGGACTTTGATCATCAAGTTCCCTTTGCCTCGCTCACTGCTCGCTGGACCCTGCGACCTTCTTGTTGGCAACTGTGCGGTTGTAGATGGTCTTCACATTCACACCTAGATCCCTGGCCGCACGTGTCTTGTTGCCTCCATGGTGGGAGAGCACCTTGGCGATGTGGGCGTCTTCCACTTCTTTCAGCGACAACTCCACAGAATATCCTGCGGAATTCGAGCTGATGTTGCGGGTCTCAACAGAGCCACCCATCGGAGTCGTGGCAATTTGCTCACGTATCATCTCACCGTTCACCTCTTCACCACCACTGAGGAGCACCGCTCTTTCCAGGACATTCTCGAGTTCGCGAATATTTCCAGGCCAATTGTGCTGAGTGAGCACCTCGACAGCACTGGATGTCAGCGACGGAACGGAGATCTCGCGTGCTCGGAGTCGATCCAGGATCGATTCCACTATGTGAGGCAATTCTGCGTGACGCTCTCTGAGCGGAGCCAGTTCGACATGAACAACATGAACCCGGTAGAAGAGATCAAGACGGAATCTTCCGGCAGCAACCTCTTCACGCAGATCTCGATTGGTGGCAGCGATGATGCGTACATCTACGGCCCGATCATCGGTCGATCCGATGGCACGGATTCGCCCCGTCTGGAGGACCCTCAGCAACTTCGCCTGCGATTCAATCGGTAGTTCGCCGATCTCATCGAGAAACAGTGTGCCGCCAGAAGCATGCTCGATCAGGCCCTTCTTGTCTCGATCGATCCCGGTGTAGGACCCCTTCAGCGCTCCGAACAGTTCGCTCTCGATCAATGACCCCGGAATCGAGCTGCAGTCGACAGCAACCCACGGACCATCTCGGCGAGGGCTGGTCTGGTGGACCAGGCGCGCGATGAGATCCTTTCCCGTGCCACTTTCACCGCCCACCAGGATCGTGGAGTCGGTGGGAGCTACCGCTGAAAGTGTCCGGAGCACACGAAGTGTTCTCGGATCATTTCCAGCAACAAAGATATCCTTGCCTCCGGACTCATTGAAGACCGGCAGGCGCAGAACTGACTTCTTTTGGGACATGCCCGATTCGGCCAGTGGAGTACTCATCAGATCACTTCCTCTCCCTCGAGGATCTCGTTTTTGTGTTGTTCAAAAAGTTGTGCGATTCGAGGATCGAATTGGCTGCCACTTCCAGCACGGATCCGCTCGACGGCATCTGCTTCAGAGAGTGCTCCTCGATAAGAGCGATCACTCGTCATTGCATCGAAAGCGTCAACAACAGCGATGATTCGTGCCATCAGAGGAATCTGCTCCCCCGATAGTCCTTCCGGATAGCCAGTCCCATCCCAATTTTCATGATGATGAAGAACACCCTTGAGACTCGGGTTCAAAAATGGAACCGGTGCAATGATGTCAGCGGACATCTGAGGGTGTTTCTTGATGATCTCATACTCATCGTCTGTCAGTGCCCCTGCCTTGTTGAGGATATCCTCGTGAACACCGATCTTTCCGATGTCATGGAGCAGCGCAGCGTGAGACAGCGAGCGAAGTTGGCCTCGATCAAGGCCCGAAATTTCTCCAAGCTTGATCGCCATATCTCTCACTCTTGCAGAGTGCCCATTGAGATAACGATCCTTGCTTTCCAGGGCGACCAGCAGGGCTTCCACCGTCTGCCTCATCCCTTTCACCTCATGGATTCCGAGCGCACGAGTCTTGGCTCGTTCCATCGAGGCCAGAAAGTCATCGACGTCGTATGGTTTTGCAATGAAGTCAGTGGCACCCTTCTTGATCAGGTCCACTGCATTCCCCACCGTCCCGTCACCTGTTGTCACGACAATGCTGAGATCTGGATCTTCTTCGAGCGCTTGCACGACCAGTTCGTCACCGCGCATGCGTGGCATGTCGAGATCTGTCACCAGGATGTCCCAGTGTTCTTGCCCTATATGCCTGAGAGCCTCCTCGCCATCCTCGACGGTGGTCGGTGATGGCCACCCTTCGGCATCCAGGATGGCTGAGATCAGTTCCCTTGCGCCGGCGTCGTCGTCTGCGACCAGGATGCGGAGATCTTCTTTGCTCATCGGAGTGACCTCCGAGCATCACGTGCTTCTCCACCCTGAAGCGAATCTTCAAATCCCCATCGCTCCAACAGGTTTTCATGCATCCTGTCGATCTGTTCCTGCAACCAGTGTGCAGACACCGATTCCGTGAGATTTCCCAGCAACGCTGTCCCCGATCTCTTCGATTCGCTCGAACAGAACGCAGTGACTGCTTCCAGTAGTTCCGGGACATTTCCATGCCACGGCCTCGCCAGCACTTCACCGAGCATCGTGAGGGTGAATTGCTTCCACCGATCCTCGAAGTCCTCCGGTCGGGAGGATGCCCATATCTGGTACCTGGAGATGGCTGAGATGTCCTCCGGTCGCTCCCTCAGGGCTGGAATCGAGAAACTCCCGCAAATCTCAAGCTCAGATAGGGGGCTGGAAGCCGAGAAGCGAACTGCCCCATCGCTGACCAGATCGATTCCAAGAATGATCCTCGGGATTCCAGCTGAGTTCGTCTGGATCAAATTGACCAGATTCCTCGCCAGTTCATCACTCAATAGTTGTGCGGATCCGATGTAGACGGTGCCAAGTTGCACAAGCGCGGGTATCTCATCGCAAGAAGCATGAAGATCATCGATGCAGAAATCTGGACCGTGAACAAACTTCAGTCGGGATCCTGGGAAACTACCTGCGGCGTGTATCTTTCGCGCCGCAAGCCGCTTGCCAACACCTGGAGCTCCCGAGAGGAGAACCGAGCCAGATTCGACGCTCATATCGAGAACGAAGGTGCGAAGGTCATGAATGGCCTCGCTATCCCCCACTATCGGATCAAAGCGATCGGTCGATTGCATCGCACTCTCCCAATCCGACAGCCGATGGCTGCGGAATTCCCACTTCGGCCTGAGGCCGTCTGCGCTGGAGAGAGGTCAAACCCTCCGAAGAGGGGGAAAAGGTCGTTGTCCCCAAAGACTATCCCGCTGGGGCGGAAATCGTCAAACGAGGCAAGATGAGATGGGTGTCAAGCTTGCTGCAATCCATGGTCCTGAGCCTCTGGGTGGCGTTCCTCGTCATCGACAGCCATCCTGTTTCTGACCGAACCGCGGTCGGAATAAAGTTCCCGGGACCCCGGCGGATTACCGGTCGATAGCGAGCGATCCTGCTGAGGGATCTTCTCGTCTACCCAGCGGCTGGCATCGGCGACCTTGACCACGACGCGGCAAGATACGCCCTCTTCCTCCATGGTAACTCCGTAGAGGCACTGGGCTTCTGTCATGGTGATGCGACTGTGGGTGATGATGAGGAACTGGGAGGTCCGCGCGAACTCCTGGAGAACCTTCACAAATCGAATTGTGTTTTGCTCGTCCAGTGGAGCATCCACCTCATCGAGGATGCAGAAGGGGCTGGGTCGCGCCTTGAACAGGGCAAAAATCACGGAGATGGCAGCCAGTGCCCTCTCCCCACCCGAGAGCAAGTCGAGACTCGAAATCCGCTTGCCAGGCGGGCGGGCCCTGACCGTAATTCCTGCTTCAAGAGCATCTTCATCGGGATCGAGTTCCAGGTCTGCGACTCCTCCCCCGAACATCAGTTTGAAGATACTCTGGAAGTTTGATCGCACCTCCTCGAAGGTAGTGAGGAAGCGTGTGCGACACTGGTCATCGAGCGTCTCGATCGCCTGACGAATCAGCTCACTGGATCGAGTCAGGTCTGCGACTTCTGCAGCAATATCTGCATGCCTCGTCTCTTCAGTTTCAAGTTCTTCCACTGCCTGCAGATTCACATTGGCATTTCTCCGCATCCTGGCCTGGATCTGCTGATGCTCCCTGCTCAGACGATCAACAAGGGCTCCATCGCCCTCGAGACCGTCGAGGAGAGTCGTGCGCCACTGCTCGATGGGCGCCTCGTCCAGTGAAACCTCGTGATCATCCCGAACCCGATCCCGGATGACTTCGATGCGAATCTTGCACTCGTTGGCACGGATCCGATCTGCCTCGCGCCCTTCCCTGATCTTCTCTGCCTGAACTCGACTCTCTTTCTGGCGCTTTTCCACTGCGGATCTCTCCTGGCGACAAGAATCCAGCAGTCGATCCTGCTCATGGCGTGTCGCGCTGATCTGCTCCAGCTGCTGGAGAAGCGACACCTCCTCCAGCCCCAGGTCTTCAATTTGCTGGAAGAATCCCTGCTGGCGCTGCTCCTCTTGCTCGATTTCGATCGTCATTCGCATTCTCAACTGCACGCGCTGCTCGACCTCATCTGCGAGGCGACGCTGTTCTCGCCAGTCGGATGAGATTCGCTCCTGCTCCCTGGTCCCGTCCAACCGCATTCGTTGCCGCTCGCTATCCAGGTCGCCAAGTTGCCGATCCAGCGGTGAGATCCGTCTCGAATCCTCCTCCAGAGTTCCGTTGAGGGCCTTCCTGTCGCTGGCCACTATTTCAAGGTCACTGTGCGCAGCATCCCTCAATGCGGAAAGTTCCTCGTAATGGGTCAGAGCCTGTTCCATATCTCTGTCGAGCAGAATCCTTCTCTGCTTGACGATGCGCAGTTCCTCGCTCGCCTTCTCCTTCTCTCGCCTGGCATGGTCAGCCTCGATGCGGGCCCTACCGGCCTCCTGGTCGAGGCGCTGGATTTCTCCTTGTCGAGCCGAGATGGACTCCTCCAGCGACTCTTCCTGCTCCGATGCCTCCGCTACCCGGGAGTGGATCTCATCCATGGAACTTCTCAGATGCATCATCTCCACGCGTCGCGAGACGAGACCGCCCTTGCTACTGCCGGGAATCCTGACCGCTCCCCACGGCTCGATGACCGTTCCATCTTGAATGACCACACAGAATCCCGGTGATCTCCTGTGCAACAGTATTGCATCGTTCAGGTCCGAGGCGATCAGCACCTTTCCCAGCAGGGAATCGACGATGGGGCGACAGATGGTTTCGCAATCGATCCGCGATGCGAGGGTCTCGACTCCCGGGGGGGGATCAGGTTCCAGGGACTGACCTTCCATCTCGTTTTCGATCGAAACAATCGAGACCGATTCACCATCCAGAATCTTCTCGAGGGCGCGTATCCTGCTCTCGATGGGTGTTCTTCCCTGAAGCACCACCGTCTCCAGCACACGCCCGAGTACTGCATCGACCATGCGTGCAGAATCTGGATCCGCCTCGATCAAGCGGGCCAGAAGCCCCCTGATATCCCGCGCCGCCGGCTGCTTGGAGTTGAGCAATTTCTGCGTGCCCTTGCCGAGGCCTTCCAGAGTCTCTTCCAGTTCCGTCAGGAACCTCAGCCGCCCATCGTTGGACTCGTTGTCAGACCGAAGTTTGGCCAGGGTCCCTCTTGCTTCATCGAGCACCCCAAGGCGGTCCTTGACCTCATCGCGAACCCTGTCTGCATCGTGGACACAACTGCGCTCCAGTTCGATCAACTCGATGATACGGTCGTCACGCAGACGGCTCTGCTCCTCCAACTCGAGTTGCTGCATGCGAAAATCTCGGTTTTCTGCGACACGACGATCGCGAATCGTATCCTGCCCGCGGAGATCTCCGGTCAGGGCTGCCACCGTGTTCTTGAGTCGTGTTTCCTCGTACACCAGACTCAGATCACGATCCTTGCTCGCCAGTATTCTCGAATCGAGCTGCTCCCTTTCTGCAAAGATGGTCGAGTACTTTCCATTTTGCAGTTCGAGATCTCGTCGACATTCACGCAGGTCTGAAATTGTGGTCTTCAACCTATCGCGAACTTCCTCACGGCGGACCAGATACTCCTGCTCAGCAGTGACCAATTCCTGTTGTTGCCGGGTAAGATCTTCGTTGCGCTGGGAAGCGTGTCGAGCCTGTTCATCCAGTTGTCGCCGACGAGCATCTATCCCTTCCAGCGAGACCTTAATCTTGGTTTCCTTTTGCCTGGTGTCGTCGAGGAAGCGATGCACACTTTCGAGGCGAGTTCTGATTTCATCCAGGGAAGTTTCAAGTGACCCCGACAGATCAGAGAGCAATTCTCTCAGCGTGTTCCTCCACTGCAGTCGGAATGCTACACGCTCACCTTCCTCACTGAGTTCCTCGACCTGAAGAGATGACATCACGGAACTGACCATCTTGAAGCGATCTCTATCCTCGATGTATCGACGCGCTCTTCCAGCCTGCATCTTGAGGCTGCGAATCCTTCGCTCGATCTCTGACAGCTGGTCAGTAGCTCGAGTCAGTTCCTGCTCTCCCCTTTCAAGTCTCTTCTCCGCTTCGGACCGCTTCTTGCGGAAACTGGAGATGCCTGCTGCTTCCTCGAAGATCTTTCGTCGTTCGAGAGAATTGGAGTTGAGGAAGGAATCCACCTTGCCCTGGCCCAGAACGGAATAGCCGTCCGCTCCGATGCCGGTGTCCGCGAAGATCGCCAGAACGTCTTTCAGGCGGCATCGCTTGCTGTTGATCTGATACTCACTGGTGCCATCTCTCAGGAGAATCCGACCGATCTCCACCTCACTCGCGTCGACCGGAAGTGATCGGTTCTGGTTATCAAACAGCAGGCGGACCTCAGCTCTCGAGAGTGCTGCCCTTGTTCGGGTGCCCGTGAAAATCACATCGAGCATCTCTGTACCTCGTAGCCCCTTTGCGGATCTCTCTCCGAGTACCCATCGAAATGCATCGACGATATTGGATTTACCGCACCCGTTTGGCCCCACGACGGCACTGATCCCCGGGTCGAATTCGAATTCGACAGGGTCCGCGAAGGACTTGAATCCTGAGAGGTAGATTCTTTTGAGGTGCAAGATTTCCTTTCGACCCTGTGATTCTCTTTCGATCCCCAGACCCTAGGTGCGTTGGGCTGTGGAAGCCAGCAGTCTTGGAGAGATCGCTACTGCTGCTAGCAGTTCCTCTAATCGGTTCCAGCCACCTCCTCTGCGTCGCGTGATCTTGCTGATCAGTTTTCGTGCAGCCTTGTAGGCGAGCGCGACTTCTCTGGACTCTATTCCGATCGCCGGAATCCTCACGCTCTGCAGAGAATTCCGAAGCAAATAATCGATGAACTCCAGTGGGTTTGATTTTTCCGAGGCGATCCAGAGTGGCGTCGAGAGATTCTTCGCCTGATTCCAGTCTTCTCTCCAGGGAATCGAAATCCCATGGTCTGCAACATGATCAAACGCCATGACACGCTGGCAGATGGCCCTCACCGCCAGTGGATCTCCATCGAGGCGACCCGCCACCAGTACCGGACGAGGATGTTGTTCGCTGCAGATTCGCACAGGAACGGAACCTCTGAGGCACTCTGCGAGCATGAGCCTTGTCGAGGCAGGTATCGGCAGCGGAACCCTGATCAGTAACTGGGCGCTCTCGCAGAGGTGACGAATTTCAATCTCATGGCGCTCCTGATGCATCGGATCGGCGAAGAGTTGCCCACTCGGAATCCTTGCCAGGGCGGGAACTTCCCAGATCACCTGCGGCGACTGCTGCTGAGCTTCGATGTAGCCACGAATGCGCGCCTGCAGTAAATCCCAGCGGTGACGGCCATCTTGAGGGGGAAGGCTAGACAGTTCCTCGAGTGCTCCCGATACCACCAGAGAGCCTGCTACCCACTCGATCTCGCTGACTACCCGGTCTCCTATGAGATGTATTGAATCCTCGTTCTCGGTGTGGCTTTCCACTTCAATTCTACGCTCAAGAAATCTGAACGGCTGTGTCGGTGTGAGGCCACCATGTACCGGCCACAAATCACCCAGGTAAGAGTTTGCAATTGCGGACTCGAACACCTGAGTGCCACTGAAGTGTGCGATTCGATCAGTGACCAGTTTCATCGCAGAGTCATTGACCGATTCATCTACAGGCCAGGAGATCAACTGATCGATGGCATCCAGCAATCCAGTTTCACCTCGATTCCGACAAGCAGTGTGAATCCGCTCGATCAACTCATGACTCTGCCATTGAACCTCTGTATCTCCCAGTTCCTCCATCACTTCATGAAGGATCGCTTCAGTATCATGAAGCATGAGACCGGATTCCTCAGCAGCACCCAGTTCTGGAGAGCCACTGAGAATCGTGTCCATCATCGAACGGATACGCCGTTCCAGAGGTAGCATTCCACGATGGGATTCAGCGCACATCTTCTACTTCTCTCTTCTCCATCAGGGCCGTCAGTGCCTGAAAAAACTCTGAGATGTCTGCAAACTCCTGGTACACCGAGGCAAAGCGGACATAGGCAACGGGATCCAGTTCCTTCAATTGGATACTCACGACTTCCCCGATGAAGACTGAGGGCACTTCGTGATCAAACTTCTCGCGGATCAGTTTCTCGACCCGATCGACGACCGTCTCCATCTGCTCGACCGAGACGGGCCGCTTCTGACACGCCGCTATCAGCCCATCGAGGACCTTTGTGCGATTGAATGCCTGCCGGTTCTGGCTCTTCTTGACGACCAGCAGGGGGACCTCCTCGATCCGTTCGTATGTCGTGAGACGCTTATTGCAGCCGAGACACTCCCTGCGTCTCCGGACCGCTCTCCCTTCGGAGATGGTCCTGGAATCCACAACCCTGTCATCGTCTGCACCACAAAATGGACACCGCACCGGGTGGTCTCCTCCCGCTTCGAAGGACTGAACTGGGCTACCTGAAGTTGGTCAACTGGCCGGGCCCCTCGCGAGGCTCCTCGAGGAAGTCTCGCGGCCGATCGCATCCCCCTCGACCGGCATCGATGCCATGTTATCCCACACGAGGGAGGCACTCAACGAGCGCAGCGACCAGAGTTCGGCCCCTTCCGGCTCACGGAGTCACTTTCCCAGACAGAAGCGAGAAAAGATCCGATCCAGCACATGCTCCGGTGTCGACTCCCCCGTCACCTCTTCGAGCCGCCTGAGTGCACCTTTGAGATCCTCGACCAGCAACTCCGGACCGGCGTCAGCCTCGTCGATGGCCGCTGCCAGGAGATCGCGGCATCCGGTCACCAGATGCCACTGCCGCGCCGTGAATCGGAGAGCATCGGACCGCTGCTGACCAGGCGTGCGGATGCCCCAGTTCAGCAATTCTTGACGCAACATCTCGATGCCTTCTCCTGTCATAGAACTGACCCTGTACGCCTCCGTGAGATAGTCGTCGGGGACCTTCGACGTGCGGTCGCACTGGCAGAGTACCGGCCGAAACCTGTGTTTCAGTTCGGAGGGCAACTGACTCCGTTCCCGCTCGATATCGATCACATCCCTGGAGGCGTCGATGACCCACAGGACCGGGTCATCTCCGCCGATGAGTACTCTGGCCCGCTCCAGAGCCAGCGCCTCTATCTGGCCGCTGGCCCATCTCTCACCGGGCAGATCGAGTATTTCCAGGCTTCTGCCGGAGCCCTCCAGGACTCCTCTCACCGCATCGGTCGTGGTTCCAGGAGCAGAATCAACGATGGCGAGTTGCTGCTGAACAAGTGCGTTCAGAAGCGACGATTTGCCGGCATTGGGCAGACCCCACAGCAATATCCTGGGCAATCCAGAAGCCACCTCGGTCGATTGTCTTCGCTCGAGCAGTTGATCGATCTCCAGCAGAATCGGTTGGAGTAGACGCCTGGCTCCTGTGGTCCCGGGCGACTCCACCTCCTGTTCAGAAAAATCGAGTCCAGCCTCGGTGATGGCGAGCACATCGAGCAGTGAACTGGCCACCGACCGGATCCCCTGCGCAAGTTCCCCGTCCAGCACCCTGCGCGCTGCAACGATCGCTGCTTGATCTTCCGCCTCGATCAGCGCCGCCACTGACTCGGCACTACTCAGGTCGATGCGCCCGTTGACGAAGGCCCTGCGTGTGAACTCCCCTGGAGTTGCGGGGCGTGCTCCCGCTCTCTCCAGACGAGCCAACACGCCATCGATGATGGGAGTCGCTCCCGGGAGAACCACCTCGACGCCCTCGTTGCCGGTCCATGATGCTCCTCGCCTCCACAGCACAGCCAGCGCCGGAGTCGGAGGCGCGACTTCGTCCCACCTCAGTTGCAGCATGCGGGGAATCCTGGCCTCGAGTATCGGTAGCGGGTCGCGGTCAGATTCCTCGACGAGGGACTGGAGATGCGCAGCAGCTGCATCCCCATCGAGCCTGATCATCGCCAGCGATGCAGGTGGAGGGGGGCTGGAGAGTGCGAAAATCACTTCTTCCATCGCCGCACCTCTCAGCGGTTCTTGACCTTGCCCGAACCTGGACGAGCGGGACCGCGTGGAGCAGAGACATTGCCAGAACCGGGCCCTGGAGAGGATCCTGAATCTGTAGAGACTCCAGGGGTCGGGACGATGCCCGCAGCCCGAAGATCTCGCCGGATCATCTTCTGCTCGACGATCCCGACAAGTGCCGACGTGATGAAATACACCATCAGGCCAGCCGCGAAGGAGTAAAAGATGAATCCAAATGCAATCATCATGAACGACATCATCTTCTGCTGCATCTTGACCTGAGGGTCATCGGATTGGGGCATCATCTTCTGGTTCACCAGGGTGACGATCACATACAGGATCGGAAGCAAGTTGAACCAGTTCCCGAGGAGCGGCAGACTGAAAGGCATCTGTGCCAGCATGTCGGGACGGGTCAGGTCATCGACCCAGAGGAAACTGGCCTGTCTCAACTCGATGGCGATGGTGAAGGTATTGATCAGTGCCAACCAGATCGGCAACTGCAGGAAGATGAAAAGACAGCCTCCAAACATCGCGGCAGGGTTCACTCCCTCTCGCTTGAACAGTTCCTGGATCTTGCGTTGTTGCTGCGGGGCATCGTTCTTGTAACGTTCCTTGATCTCATCCATCTGGGGCTTCAGACGCGCCATCCCCTGCTGCTGGATCTGCATCTGCTTCTGGTTGCGCTTGTTGACCGGATGTAGCACTCCACGGATACAAAAGGTCAGAAGAATGATCGACAGCCCCCAGGATCCAACAAATCCATCAAAGGTTCTCAATAACCACAGGAAGGGACGAACCAGCCAGCCAAAAAATCCGTAGTCGATCAACCGCATCGCATCCCAGGAGGCATGATCTTCGAGAATCATGGGAGATTTCGGTCCGAGGAATACGGCGTATACGTGTGAAGTTCCCGTCTCGACCTTGCGGCGAAAACCGACTCGCATCGGCCACCCCTGTAGCGGTGGGTGAATTCCATCACCGTCTGCAAGTCGCTGGAATTGTTCCGTATTTACTCCGGGACGTTCTCCATATGCGAGCATCGCGAGCGCTGGCGCCGGCTCCGCTTCCGTCGCCAGGGGACGGATCACCTGGGCGAAGTAATTACTCTCGAGTCCTACCCATGCGATTCCATCTCTTCGTATCTCGCCCGTCTCGACAGCCTCCACAGCACGGTGATCGACATCATCGATGCTTCCATCTCGATTTCTGCTGGCTGTTACCCACTGATTTGGATATGCGGCCATACGACCCGATACATCGTAACGGAGCCGTTTCGCTCCAAGGATCTCGTATCTCACATCAGTAGCGACTGGCCATTTTCCCTCGAAGGTGATGGTGGTGATCAACTCGTAGCCATCCGCTGGCAACTGGTAACTTCGAACCACGGCTCGCCCACCCTGAAGTTGGGTACGAAACGTGACCCCGCCGGGGGAAGTTTCGACCACTTCCCACAATTTTTGCGCCAGATCCTCACCAGCAGTCTGGACCTGGACTTCCAGCGCTCGCCCCGATCGCAGATCGGGTGAGATCAGTTCAAGAGGAGCCCCATCGGAAATTTCTTCGCCGAAGCCTGGCAGCACGGCGCTGAGGATCGAGGCACCACGGTTTGTGATCTGTACCTCGAGAAGAGGGTTTGCCAGCAAGAACAGTTGTTCCTCGATCACCACCTCTGGGACAACTTCCGGGTCCCCATTGGCCGCTTCCACAACAAGATCAGAGCCGACGCCATCCGGGGGCGTCACCGGGGCAGGCTGGTTGACTGCCGCTGGCGGAACACTCGTCGCCGGTCTCTCGGGCGTGATCCAGTCCATGTAGATGATGGAGATCGCAAAACAGATCACCATCGTCTGAAGAAGTCTCTTATCCATCAGGTCAACTCTCCTCAGCGTCCTTCGATCAACCGAAGCGCCAGATTTTCAGGCAAGGGGGTTCTTTTGAATCGTCGCTGCGTTTCTTCCACGGGATAGACGACCCGTCTGAACTCGAGTTCATCTTGATCCACGATCACATAGCTGGACCGGGGGTCGCCATCGCGAGGCTGACCTACAGACCCGACATTGACGATCATATTTTCACGCCCCAGATTGATCTTGCCACCGATTTCCTCAGGAGACTGGAAACGAGGACCCGGGGTAAAGATGCCAGCTACATGAGTGTGCCCGACGAATGCTGTCGGTGGTCCAAAACTATCGAACAACTCCTCGACTTTTTCCGGGTCGTCGGAACAATCCTGAACAAACAGGTACTCCCTGGTCGGATCGCGCGGAGTTCCATGAGCCAGAAAGATATCTCCTTCTTCATGGGTCTGCTTCATCGAAGCGAGATGCTTCCACAGAGCTGCGGTTTCCTCACGAGGGAGACTGGTACTCATCAACTGCTGCTTGGTCCATTCGACCGCTGCCTTTGCCCTGGGATTGAATCCTATCGGATCATACAGAACCGCTTCCTCGTGATTTCCGAGTAGATTCACATCGAATCTGGTACTGACTTCAAGACACTCCCTCGGTTCCGGCCCGTAACCGATGACATCCCCGAGGCAGTAGATCCGGTCGACTCCCACCAGATCGATATCAGCAAGAACCGCCTCGAGGGCGGGAAGGTTGGCATGAATATCGCTGATGATGGCAATACGCATCGTGTCCTTGCTCTCTCCAAATTCAATCGCCACCGATGCACAGCACAGAGGCTCTGCCAGGTCGGTAATTCCATGCCAGAACCGTGCTACCTGTGAACATGCCCCGCAGGACAGACCGGATGGTACCCGCTAGACAAGATGTTTCCAGCGAAGCCCTGCCACCGAGCAGAAGCGAGAAATGACCCGCCTCATCCCTGGAGTTCAAAGTATCGGCTCAATTCCTCCATCGAGCGGCCCCGATCGATGCCGCTCGCCCTGCTCCCGATCAGGGGGACCAGGGACCCAGCCGATCGTCTCGCAGCGAGCGCCATTCGCCACGCCCGACGATCACATGGTCGATCAGTTCGATCCCCAGCAGTCGGCCACAGCGGTGTAATCTTCGCGTCACTGCAAGATCCTCCTCGCTGTGTCCGGGGTCCCCGGACGGATGATTATGGACAGCGATGATCGAGGAAGCGGAATCCCGGATCGCCTCGCTGAACACCTCCCTCGGATGCACGATACTACTCTGGAGAGATCCGATGGAGACGGTCCACTCACCACAGAGCCGATTCCTCGAATCGAGCATCAGCACGAGAAAGCACTCCCGCTTCTGGGTCGCCAACCTCCTGGCACAATGCTGATAGACCTGTTTTGGATCCTCGAAACGAGTGCCCGTTCGCCAACGCGGCAGCGCAGATCTCCGTCCCACCTCGACGGCAGCAGCCAGCTGGCTCGCGCGTGTGCGACCCACTCCCTGGATCGAAAGAAAATCGCAGGGATCTGCTTTCCCAAGGCGATCGAGGCAGAGTTGGATTGAATCGATGCGGCACTCGGGTCTTCGAGATCTAGCCCTGGGTTCGATGAGGCCACTGGAGCCATGAAAACCGAGTAGTTGCAGCAACTCCCCATCTTCGAGGTCACAAACATCTGAAGTGTATTTTTTTTCGCGCATGTCCACGCCTTGCTGGTTCCATCTGACTTCCATCGATCCACTCCACAGCGACCCTTGATGATGAAGAGCCCGACAACCCGATGAAGGGTCGCCGGGCCCTGCAAGGACCGGATCAGGACTGAAATCGACGCTAGAGGCCGTCGGGGGTCGGATCGGTTCCCGCATCGGGGAACGGAGCCGCAGGTGGTGCTCCTCCGGAGAAAAGGAAGCTCGCCAGCAACACCGCGTCGCCGATATGAACAACTCCATTGTCGTCGATGTCTGCAGCATCGAGGATCACCGGAGTGACTCCGGCACCTGCGACATATGCGGCAATCGAGGAGACATCAGCGATGTTCACCGAGCCGTCACAGGTGACATCCCCGCGCAAGAAGATGCCGTCATCGATGTAGGTAAATCCAGCCGGGAAGGTATCGATCACCGAGCCAAATCCATCGATGAAGACCAGGTCCACTGCTCCTGCATCATAGGATGAGGGGACCAGCACGGTTGCGCTGGTTCCATCGGGACTGACCACCACGGACGTCGCGGGTTCGGTTCCGAAGAGTACTCCAAGACTCGCGGGAAGACCCGATCCCGTGACCGACATCTCGATCAGTCCACAAAGCGGAGACTCAGCGGGATCAAAACCAACGATGCTGGTCTCGAAGTAACTGAACCCCTGCGGCAAAGTTGCGGATCCGTAGGTTGTAAAAACCGATACATCCACGCTACCCACTGCACCGGGAGGAGTGGTTGCGAGGATCGTACCTGTATCTACGAACATCACAGCGCTCGCTGACAGATCGCCAAAGAAAACCGTCGTATCCGACGTGAATCCGGTTCCATTGAAGAGCACCTCGGTTGCTCCTGCGATCGACCCGGAAGTTGGATCGATCGAGAGCAGCGTTGGAGGCTGGGGATCGGACAGCACCTCGAACTCGGCGCCGAAGGTTGTCGGTATGATCGAGGTCGCCTGATCATCGACGAACAGATTGGTCACCGTGGAATTGGTTGTCTGGTGCTCTCCAAACAGTACCTCGGTACTCATGCCTTGAGGGGCCGAGGGAGAGACGAGGAACCGGAAGTACCCCAGTTCAGCCGAGAGCGACGACGGAATACTGTCGAAGGCAGAGATGACGGAACCAAATGCTGTCCCTGCGGAGGCATCGATACCCGAGAAGAAGGCAGAGAAGGGCCCACTCAGGTCCTCACCCACCGTGCCGATGTTGCTGACCTCCAGACAGGTCAGGATCGAAGGATCCCACTGCAGGACCACGCTGTAACCGGTCAGATCTTGCTGCCAGACACCCCGCGCCCACACCACCACCTCTTCACCGGGGTTGAGAATCGCAGGTTCGACGAACAGGGCATTCCCTGACACGGAGACGCCTCCGTCGAACAGCGCAGGAGATGTAGCCGGGGCTCCGGATGAGGGCTCCAGCGTTGCACTGACGAGGTGGCAAAGAGCCGATCCGAGTAGCGTGAAGTCAGCGGGCACGGCACCGGAGAGCGTCGCCAGGATCGCCGAACTCGAAGGGGAAGCAGACGCACCCTCGACCTGGATCGTGAGTCTACGCAATCCGGCAAAGGTGCCGAGCGGCTCGTCGGTGGTCGAGACTCCAGCAGCCGCCACTCCCGGTACAAGCACGGAAATGTCCTGCAAGCGGGTCGAGTCGTAGTCGACCTCGATCACCCAACCGGAAGTCTGTTCCAGCAATTGTCCCATGAGATCAATGTTGAAGGGTCTACCGACAACAGTGATGGTTGGATCGTAGAAGACTCGCTCACTGATTGAGATGTTACATACTGCGCCGGGAGCCGGGTGGTTGGCGCCTTGATGGAAGTAGTAACCGACGACCGTGTAACTCCACTCACCTGATCCAGCAACATCAGAAAAACTCGTGTCCGTGCCGGCAAGATTGAAGTAGTCGGTGATTCCTGCTCCGGTCCGCTCCACCACGATCTCGTCGTAGTCGAAGGCCTCCGGGCCGTTCTGCCACGACAGTTCGACGCTGGCGCCAGCCGAATCACACTGAATGGAAGTTGGAGGGGCCAGGGGGACATTCACTTCAGGCGCGCTTGCGACCGTACTGGCTCCTCCATCACCGAGAGCCTGCACCGAGTAGACCACAGGACCGGGGAACTGATCGTTCGCCTCGTACTCGGTCGAGTTTCCTGGAAGGCTGATGATGAAGATGCCGTCGGCCATCAGGTCGATCTGGTCATACGATTCTCCGTTGAACCAGGTGATCCTCACATCGTCAGCCCCGATCAGCGCCGAGGTAACATCCGATGGAGCCACTGTTCCTACTCCCCCCGCATCCGTGACGCTGCAGGGAGCACCCACTGAACTCTGCTGTCCAGCCTGGATGGAGCGCAGTTCGTAGTCGTGGGCATTCAGATCGATGTCGTCATTGAAGGTGAGGAGCGAAGAGTTCAACAGGGCAATCAGGTTTCCATCCCTGCGAAGTTCCCAACTGAAGGTTCCGCCGACAAAAGCCCAGGACAGAAACACACGTTCGGGGAGACTCACGAGCCGTTGGCACTGGAGTTCTGGCGCAGGGATCAGCACGACCTCGCAATTGACAGGCACGGAATCGATTCCTGCCGAAACGCCGACAACTGCATAATCGATGGTGCCGATGCCCGGATCACCATCGATGAAACTGGTCGTCACTCCCGTGAGGGTCACCAGCAAGGAACCATTCTTGTGAATCTCGATGCCACCCAGGGAATCATATGAGATCGGGTTTGACCATTCGAGAATCACCTCGTCGACTCCTCCGACAGAAACAGCAAGGCAACTCAATTCCTCGGGAGAAGGCGTCGTCGATTCGATGGATACGATGCCCTGAGCTCCTGAAATTTCTGCAGCAACGAGGGCGCCATCCGAATTCAGAATAGCCTGATTGGACCAGGGTGATCCATCGATGATGAGTCCGTCCGCTAACTGGTAGATCGCATCACCGAGCATGCTCGGTTGCGGTTGAAAGACTATCCGCGCCAATGGAGTGCCATTACCTGCGGGCAAGTAACCGTTGATGTTGAGTTCAGCAGCAGCGATTCCATTTTCCTGGTCGATGTGTTCAATAATATTCACCGCCCCGAACGGGAAGGTTGCTGGATCCGCCTCGATTCGAGCAAGCTGAAGCAGTTCCTGATCAAACTCGATGGAGATGATGAACTTGGTCACATCCTGTTCGAAATCTGCAGTGAGTGGGATTTCAACCTCTGGCACGCCAGGGCCCACCGTCACCTGCGCGGGAAGGCTGAAGATCAACTGTGAATCATCGGCACTGACCACTGCTGCTGATCTCCAGATCGCGAGCACTCCTGATGGCTCGGATTGAGACAGTTGAAGCAGAATATCTGTGCCATGATCGCCATCGCTGTCTGCCAGCAGGATCGTTCCGGCACCCGGGTCCTGGCTGTAATCGAGCGAGACCAGTTCAGAATCGCCCAGGTCTGCTGAGAGTCGTCGAATCACCGTCAGAGGCTCGAGTGTGCCGCTCTGGAGCACCACGATGTCATCGATGCCTACCGGATCTCCATCGATCTCACCGACCGCGAGGTCCTGAACCAACCCCCCTGTGAGAAACGGGATGCCCTCCCAGGTTTGCTCTGGAAGCGTCCCTGGATGCAGGTGAATCGTCAGACCACTGGCGGCAACGGCCACTGCATCGATCCAGCCATCGCCATCTACATCACCGATGCAAACTTCGCCCTGAGGTGCAGGCGAAAGGAGAGCCGCCTCGAGAAATGTACCGTTGCCCGCTCCGCGCAGCAGGTATCCATCACCTGCAGAAACAAGAGCATCGATACGACCGTCACGATCGAAGTCTGCGACGGCGATCGATTCGACGGGTCCCCCAAGAGGCAACAAACCAGTCACGGTAAATTCCTCGATGAGTTCAAAAGTATCGGGATCGATGCTCCTGACCATGCGGATGATTCGCAAACCGTCGGCCGCTCCAACGAGGAGATCTGGTATTCCATCGCCGTTGAGTTCCGCCCAGGCAAGAACCTCGATCAGCACACCCTGCAGGTCGATCGGATCCTGCTCCTCGATCAGATCCTGTCCTTGCACTCCCACAATTCGAATCGTTCCGTCGGCGCAGGAGATCAACGCTTCTGTACGAGAATCGGCATCGATATCGACGATCATTCCAGCAATCGGAGCGGAATCGAGTTGCATCTCGGACTGGAGTGTCCATGCAGATGCCTCGCCGCTCGCGCCACCGCGTAGCAGTTGTATCAATCCAGAATGGTGCAGGACCACCATCTCGAGCCCGCTGTAGGGCAGGAACTCACCCAGTTCCGCAAATAGCACCGGATCGGTACCCACTGCAGATACCGCTTCGCGAGGCCCGAGGCCTCCGGTCGCATGGCCGAGACGCGCACGGAGACGTGCCACGTACGGGTTGAGAAAGCGGGGCTCATCTTCATCGGGCTGGATCTCGGAGAGCAATTTGGAGCTGAAGACCACCTGCATCCACTCTCCTGGATGGAGTTCGGGCGAGTTGCCGGGAATCAGCACCTGCAGCGAATCAGTGAGTCCGTCGACCTGACCGGGGAAGGCGAGCTGAACATCTCTCCATCCGGTTCTCGTGCCATGAACGGTCACCGCTGAAGCGGCACTCGTTGTCTGATACGGAAGATCAAATGTTGCAGTCACCGAAGGACGAAGCGGGATTGAAGAGAATCCCGTTGTCGGATTCAACTGGAACAGACTGAACTCGTCATCTGCTGGCTCGAAGTCATCGGAAGACGCCCCGGATCCTTCGATCGTGAACTGGAATGAGATCGGATCGATGGGAATGTTGACTGAAGTCTTGACTCCATCGGAGATGCTTACGGTGACTGTTTCTCCCTGGAGAAACGGTGCGTCAGGAGTCAGAGTCAGAACCCTCAGGTCAGCATCCAGTGCCCCCACCGCAGAGTGACCTCCCGAGAGAGAAGCCTGGATACTCCAGTTGGCGGGATCTGTTGCCGAAGCAGAGTCCATCGCTGTGGAAAATGCCACTTCGATGGCCGTGCCTACTGGCACGTTGAATGCCCCATCTGAAGGAGTGGTGAAGGGCACAGAGGGAGGATTTGTGCAGCCGTTCGTCACCAGCATCATCGCCAGCATCGGCAGCCACAGTGTTTTCATCAGGGCGATCTTCATCGATCGGCCTCCGTCGTCGTTCTCGGGATCGGAATTCCCGATCCCTGTGGTTCTCCCGGTAAAAGTGATACCGGGTTCTGACGACCTGGAGACACGGCACCACAGGCCGTCTCGACTGGTCGTCGACGATGGAGCTTCCGGAAGGATTGTCAGGCAAGACCCGGCGGTTGCGTGATCCCCGAGGCTACCTCCATCGTATCCAGATCCATTCCAGCGTCAATACAGGTCCAGGCTCCTGGCAACCCGAACACAAAAAACGGTCCGATGCGGCGAACCGCATCGGACCTTCCCGTGTGTCCAGGAGAGCCTCGAATCTCTCGATTAGGGGCAGTAAGAAGCAGATTCGCAGTCTGCTCCCTCTTCGATACCACACTCCGGGAACGGAGCAGTAGGCATCGGGCCGCTGAGCAGCCGGTAACTGATCACGAAGATCGCATCGGCGGTATCGGTCATGTCGTCAGAGTTGGCATCGCACGCCTCTACGCAGGTGCCAGCCGGTCCGCCCTGGAACATCTCGTTGAGGATCCAGATGCCGTCAGCGATGTCTACACGATCGTCGCCGTTGCAGTTGCCACGGACGAACGGAGTGTCAGGCGGAGCGTAAGTCGGGTTCAGGGTCACAGATCCATCCGTGAGTGACGGATCCAGACTGCTTCCACCCACCACTACGATGTTCACAACCGGGGGGGATCCGAGATCGTTGGACCAGATCAAAGGCGTAGTCGTCGGAGTCTCGAGGTCAACAAGGGTGGAGGCAACGGTGCTGTAGTCGACGAGTAGTACCGCGGTGGCCGTCTCGAAGGCGAGAGTATCTTGCCCTATGAAACTGTACACCACTCCGATGGTCCAGCCGTCGGCAAGTCCCATGTCCCCATTCGCGAAGTCCGGGTCGAATCCGATAGCACTGTTCCATGTCACCGAGTCAAGGGACAGGACTGCACTGTCGTGCGACAAACCCATGGAAAATCCCTGGGTATCATTGGGGAAACCGGGGTTATCCGGATTCTCGGCAATCATCGGGCTGATCGAAACAGTAGCTTCACCAGTGAGTCCGTTATAATCGAGCGAGTAATCCCCAGCACTGAAGTCGAAGGGTGGGGGTCCGGTGACCAGTTCGATGGTACCGGAGGATGTCGAGGGAAGAATCGATTGTCCACCGACCACGACCAGGATATCGACCGCTGGATTACCAAGGGTGGAACAGTATTCCACATCCGTGATGGTGCCAGCGGCGCCGATCAGTGCGTAGGTGGCGACATGCAACTCGTTGCCGGTGGTGGCAGAAGGCAGTACAGCGCAGCCAGTGAAACAGATCACTACTCCGACCGTGAATCCCTCTTCAGGCAACACATTGACCTGGTTGAAGTCAGGCGGTCCACCGTTCTTCACCGTCGAGGTAGTGGCTCCGTCGACAACAGCCGTCAGGCTGAGGGCGAGGCCATCGTGGCAGACCCCGAAGGACCAGCCCTGAATGTCGTCGCCGTTGTTGTCGAGCAGGACCTGAATGTCTGCGCTGGATCCGGGGGCACCGGAGGCGCTCGAGAGCGACAGGTCGTACTGTGCGATTGCCGGGGCTCCGAACAGGAGCGCGAAGGCAAGGGTGAGAGCAACTTTGGTTGTTTTCATTGTCTTACTCCACTTCCGTGTGGAAGTCCTTTTCTATGGTTCCTGGTTCGGTTGTTAGTTACAAGACGCCGGAAGAGTGCAGTCGAGGTCATCCTCTGTCGGGTCAGCACCCGGCGTGTAAGGGCCCGGAGCCGGAGGCGTGGGACCGAACTTGAACAGGAAGTTGAGCAGGTATACAGAATCTGCAAGGTTGATGACTGAGTCGTCATTGGCGTCACAGGCGTCGAGGCATCCGACCTCGTATCCCTGGAACTGGAGTGCGATCACAGTGGCTGCGTCAGCAAGGTCGACCTTCGTATCGGTGTTGCAGTCGCCACGCTGGAAGGCGGGAACTGGAATGATCTCGTAGGTGGCACCGAAGCGCTCGAAGGACTGAACCGACTGGTACTCGATAACAACGAGGTTGTTGATCGGGACCATGCCGTTTCCGTTGATTCCGTCGCAGAAATCGATGCTGAAGGAATCACCACAAGCCGCTCCACTGTCAACTTCAGCCTGCACGCAGGCGATCATCAGCGGCTCGACCGTGGAAGGGAGCTGCTGGTTCTCGAAGGGTGGAAGAGCGTCCATGAGAATACCGGCGACCAGCTCGCGGCCGTCACCGTCGTTGTCATCGTTATCGATCTGGTAGTTGACAAATTCAGCACCCAGCTCGTCAGCAATGGAGCCTTCGATGGTGAAGGTACCTTCGATCAGAATCAGGTCGTCGTAGCAGACGGCCATCTGGACACCCTGAATGTTGTCGTTCGGATCGCTGTAGAAGAAGCAGAACTCGATCTCCTGGCCGGGGAACCCCAGTCCACCACTGGTACCGGTCTCCGGGAAATCCCGCTGACCGATGTAGAACGCCGTGTCGTTGACCGGGATCGTGATTCCCAGCAACTCCAGGGTTCCTCCCTCGAGAGAGGGGCTGATGGAAAGGCCCGAAACCACGATCACGTTGTCCAGCAATGGGCTTCCGAGCTGGTTGTCGACGAGGTCGACTGAAGTGAAGACCGATGGGTCCGGGTTCTCGATGACCGAGTTGGACGAGTAAGTGAAACTGGCGATGTGATTGTCATCACCTGTCGGAATGCTCTGACCCTCGAACGGGCTCTCGAAATCGAGCACCACTCCAAGCGTTCCACCGCTGGAGTACACCTCAGAAACGACCAGCTCAGCGCCGGCAGCAAGGGTCTCATCACCAAGGGTAATCCCCTGGAGCGTCACCACTGCCGAATCATGAGCGACAGCGAGGACGAAACCCTGGACTGCTCCACTGGAGTTGGAGAGCAGAACGCGAGCCGCACCCGAGGAATCGGAATCGAACTCTGTCGACTCGATGCGCATGCTGTCAGGCGGAGGGGGAAGCAGAGTCATCGTTCCGTTGTTGAGCCCGAGGCCATTGGAGGCATCGATACTCTGACCATTCTGCACCAGCAGATTGGACAGCGGCGGATTGTTCAGAACACCGTCTGAGAACTCAACGGCACTCTGAGTATCCGTAGTCACGATGGTCTGAGGTGTGAGCGTAAAGGCAGCAATCTGCAGATCCGTACCGGCAGAAATTTCCTGGCCGTCAAATGGTGCAGTCGCATCCACAACGACTCCAAGGGTGAAACCGCCCGGAAGAGTTTCCGGAACGATCAACTCTGCAGAAGCTGCAAGAGTGGCAGATCCTGCGACAATGTCGCTCACCGACAGCAAGGCACTGTCGAAGGTGATGGCTAGAACGAAACCCTCGACCGAATCATCGGCATCCATGAGGACGCTCAATGTCTCGGAAGCGAGTCCTGCCGACTGTCCATCTGTGATGGTCAGTGAATTCTGTGCGAAGGCATGGGTACCGATCACGGTGAAAAGTACCGCGAGCAGTGCGCTGCGAAGGCGCTTGAGACTGCGGTTCATCACTATCTCTCCTCGTCTCCTGGGGACACTTCGAAGCTTCCAGTCGGTCAGGGGGGCCTTTCTTCCCTGGTCCTGTCCTCTCGGAACAACTCCGATAAAGGGGGGGAATTAACAAAATGTTAGTAAACAAGTCAGGCGGCACAGGAATCGCTCCAGGGGAGAGCAGATTCACGGATCAGCCCGACAACAATTGCCGGTTATGTGGCGCAGGAAGAGGTAGGACATGCCGGGCTTGAACCCGATGGTGCTGGGGAGTCGTGTCGGGACTCCTGTCCTCGAACTTCGACCGTATCACTCATTGTCAATCCTGTCTATAGACAACAGCGTTTACAAACTTACCCCCATAGCAAGATCGCCCCTCATGCCACAGGATCCCCTCGTATCGATCGAGGATTTACGGCAACAACTGCCGGACCTCGGTATTTGTTACCTACGGAGGTCCGGATCGGAGTCGCTCTCTGGAGGATGGTCAGCACGATCAGGTACGAGGCAGCAGCTGGGCAAGACGATGCTGAGCCATAAAAAGCGAGCCCGAAGCCTACTGGCTTCGGGCTCGCTTGCATCTTTCGGATCCCGGTGAGTCCCCTACTTCACCACATTCCTCGGCGACTAGGGGCAGTAACTGGCCGCATCACAATCAGCACCGACGACCGCATCACACTCGGGGAAAGGAGCGGTCGGGGCAGGTCCATCCAGCAGGCGCCAGTAGATCACATGCATCGCATCTGTCAGACTGTAGGTGCCGTCCCCATTGGCATCACAGGCTGCTGCACAGGTGCCACTGGGTCCCCCCAGGTACAGTTCCTGAAGCATCCAGATGCCGTCGGAGATATCGACGCCACTGTTGCCGTTGCAGTTGCCCCGCATGAACGGAGTATCAAAGACCGCCTGCAACGTGATGGTTCCATCGTCAAAGGTCGGAGTCAGGGACCCTCCATTGACCACCACAACACCCTCGACCGGAGGAGATCCGAGCGTGTTATCCCAGGTCAGGTCTGTAGTTGTCGGACCTGTAGCACCCGAGAGGGCGCCAGCCACCGAAGAGTAATCCGCGACCACGACCTCGATGGCGCCATCAAATGCCAGCGTTTGCCCTCCGGAGAAACTGTAGACAACTCCGAGCGTCCAGCCTCCGGAATAGATCTGACCCTCGGCGAAATCGGCATCAAAGGGCAACGTGACCTCGGTATTTGTACATTCGAGTAGGGAGTTGTCGTGGCCGAGTCCCATCGAGAAGCCCTGGGTATCGTTGGGGAAGACCGTTCCACTGGCGCTGAGATCCACTTCCGAGATCTCTATACCGGCGCTGAATGAGGCTTCTTCTGCGTTGCCGTCATAGTTGACCGCCACATCCGGAACCGAGTATACGAATTCCGGGTCTGGGGAACCTCAAGAATGTCGACCGTTGTACCCGACTGATCCGGCGTCACGGATAATCCATTGACGACGAAAACCGTCTCGATCGGAGGTGATCCGATCGAGTTGCAGTAGTCTGAAGCTGCCACACCCTCGACATCCGCGGTGTAGTTGGCGACATTGAGTTCGTAGCCTGTGCCCGGATCCAGCACCGCACAACCTGTGAAGCAGA
>QNYK01000027.1 GCA_003973385.1 Bacillota bacterium
TGCTACTCGATGCCGCTGTGCCGCCGCCGCCTCCAGGAGCGGGCACTCTTCCTCTACCCGGAGAAGTTGGATCAGAGCTGCCACTGCGAGAGCAGTTGCGACTGCATCGTAGCGAACCCGCTTGTAGCATCTGCCACCGTCGAATGGACGCACTTGGTTTTTCACTCGAAAGGTTCGACGCCGTCGGACGTTACCGCACTGGAGAGATCGATGCTCGAGGAGAACTCCCAGATGGTGCGGTACTCCTGGGTATTGATGACCTGCGCAAAACGGTTTCCAGTTCAGATGGGTTTGCCAGGTCCTTGGCGAAAAATATGCTGATCTATGCGCTGGGCCGTGGTCTCACCGATGACGATGAGCCGTCCATCGCCAGACTCATGAATCGGCTAGAAACAGATCCCTCGATTCCAGCACTGATCGAGGAGATCGTTCTGTTGAAGTCCTTTCGCAGCTGCATGGTACCCTGATCGGTTCTTGTCTCGGCTGCGATTGAGGTGTCTCATCGAGCGTGAGAGGGACGAGTTCGTCATGACCAGGAACTTTCATCGCCGAACATTTCTACGCGGTCTCGGTACAGCCATGGCACTGCCATGGCTCGAAGCGATGAGTCCTTTGGCGGCACTCGCCGATACCCTGCAGGATCCCGGTGCACCACTTCGATCCGTATTTCTGTTCATCCCCAATGGCGTCCATCAATCGGAGTGGTCTCCTCAGGGGACCGGTCGGGAATGGCAACCCTCTGCGATCCTGGAGCCGCTCGAATCAGTTCGTGACGATGTATTGATCATCTCCGGGCTCGCTCACCAGAATGCTCGCGCACTCGGTGATGGGCCTGGCGACCATGCTCGTTCTGCTGCCTGTTTTCTAACCGGGGCGCATCCCTTCAAGACCGCAGGTGATGATATCCATGCTGGCGTCTCTGCAGATCAGATCATCGCAGCTTCCTGCAGCGACCGTGCGATGATTCCTTCACTTCAACTGGGAACAGAGGGAGGGCGTCAGTCGGGAAACTGCGACTCAGGATATTCGTGTGCCTATTCGTCAAACATCAGCTGGGCAAAGGCCGACCAACCGATGCCACATGAAACCCAGCCAAGGCGTGTGTTCGAAAGAATGTTCCTGAAAGGATCAGCAGCAGAAACCAGCTCAGCACGGCGAAAGAGAATCTCACAACGAGCCAGTATCGTTGACTTCATCCTGGAGGATGCGAAGAGACTGGAGAGAGAACTCGGCTCCAATGATCGCAAGAAATTGGACGAATACATCGGTGGAGTACGCGACATCGAACGCAGAATTGAGCGTCTCGAAGACCTGGAGAAACTCGAACGCCAGGAAGGTGCACTGCCAGACTTCGGCCAATCCGCATCACTGGGGATCTCTGAACACATTCAGTTGATGCATGAGTTGATCATCCTTGCCTTCCGTCTGGATCTGACTCGGGTGATCACTTTCATGTGGGCCAATGAGGGATCAAACCGCACCCATCCACATCTGGAGATCGGCGAGGGTCATCACACCCTCACTCACCACAAGGGAAATCAGAACCAGGTCGATCAGGTACGCACCATCAACCGCTGGCAAGTTACCGAGTTCGCAAGATTCGTGAAACGGCTCTCCGAGGTAAGAGACTCCGAGGGGTCACTTCTCGATTCCACCATCGTCGTTCATGGCTCCGCCATCGGCGATGGTAATCGGCACAACCACGATGACCTGCCTGTTCTGGTTGCAGGCCGTGGCAATGGGCTCATCGATACCGGACGGCATCTCGCAGTCGAGAAGAACACTCCGATGTGCAACCTGTTTCTGTCCATGGCCCAGGCTGCAGGATCCACCGTCAAGCAGATCGGTGACAGCACGGGAACCCTTCCAGGCCTCGGTGCATGAGGCCGATCAGCCTCTAATCGTCCGATTGCAGCCCGTTGCCATTCCGACATCGATGAATTTCACTTCCTCCCACTTGCAGTCTCCGGGGCTGGAAGCGAGGTTGTCTTGCTGATTGCGAGATCTGAGACCCCATCACCGCATTCCTCATTGCTTGCCGTGACTTAGCAGGACTCGCTTTTCCGGGTCAGCGGATGTCAATCCCATCCGCTTGAAGTGGAGAACTCCAAGAATGTGGCTTGTCCGAACTGCGCTTCGATTTCCCTATCTTGTGCTCGTCATCGCTCTGGCTGTCATCTCGCTCGGCACCATTTTTCTGAGCAAGATCCCTTCTGACCTGCTGCCGATCTTCAACACTCCAGCTGTGCAGATTGTGACCTTCTACAACGGAATGCCTCCCGAAATAGTCGAAGGTGACATCAGCAGCCGGATGCAAAGATGGACCGGGCAATCGGTCGGCATCTCTCACCAGGAGGCGAAGTCGATGACGGGCGTCTCCATCGTCAAGGACTTCTTCCGTGAAGACATCAGCATGGAGAGTGCGATGTCGCAGGTCACCAGTTATGCGATGAGCGATCTGTTTTATCTCCCTCCCGGTACAATTCCGCCGATGGTGATGCCGTTTGACCCGACCGCATCTGTGCCTCTTTGCCTGGTAAGCGTTTCATCGGAAACGATGTCGGAGCAACAACTCTACGATGTTGCCTATTACGAGCTCCGGAACAGGTTGCAGTCGATTCGTGGGGTCGTCGCTCCAGCGGTATACGGTGGTGTTCTGCGGCGGATCTTCGCGTACCTCGACCGAGAAAAATTGGAGGCGCGCCAGTTATCTCCGATGGATGTGGTGCGAGCGATCCAGGATCAGAATGTCTTCATCCCGACCGGAAATGCGAAGCTAGGCGATCTGGATTACATGATCACGACCAATGCAATGGTCGATGAGATCCCTGAACTCAATGATCTGTTGATCAAGATCGTCGATGGAAAACCGGTCTTTCTCCGGGATGTCGCAAAAGCTGAAAACACACAATCGATCCAGACCAATGTGGTCCGTATCAACGGTCGCCGACAGGTCTACATACCCATCTACCGGCAACCGGGCGCCAATACGATCGAAATCGTCAACGAGATCCGTACCAAGTTGACCCAGATTCGCCAGCGAGTCGTCGACATGTACGAAGGTGCTGACGACGTTCTTCTCGAGGTCGTGATGGACCAATCGATCTTCGTCCGAGATTCCATCTCGGCTCTCGAACATGAGGGATTGATCGGTGCATTCCTCGCCGGGTTGATCGTTTTGCTCTTCATCGGCAGCGTTCGCTCGATGCTGATCATCTTGTTGTCCCTACCACTGTCAGCTCTTGCGGCTTTCATCGGCCTCTATCTGAGTGGGAATACCATCAATAGCATGACGCTGGGTGGGCTGGCGCTGGCTGTCGGGCTGATCGTCGACCAGGCCATCGTGACGCTGGAAAATATCTCCAGACACCTGAGCATGGGAAAGACATCCATCCGTGCTGCGTTCGATGGCGCCAGCGAGGTCGCCGGACCCGTGTTTGTCGCCACGATCACCATCATGGTGGTTTTCTTCCCTGTCGTACTGCTCAGTGGAATCTCCAAGTATCTCTTCACACCACTGGCGATCAGCGTGATTTTCGCCATGGGCGCCTCGTATCTGGTGGCGTTGACGATCGTCCCGCTGTGTTGTGCGCGTTTCCTGAAGCCTCACTCCGGAACAGGATCGGGGGGCAGCGATCATGAGCCGGCCTTCTTCCAGGCGATCGGTCGAAGCTATGCATCGATTCTCGAAAGGGTATTGCAACGAAAGACGCTTGTCGGAATCTCGGTGATGGTGTTCTTCCTGATCTCACTTGGACTTGTCCCTGGTGTGCCGTGGAGTAGCGTTCCGACCAAGATCGGTCAGGAACTGTTCCCTGCGACAGATTCGGGACAGTTCACCATTTTCGTTCGAGCGCCTTCCGGGACTCGCATCGAGAACACCGAGATCCTGATCGAGGGCGTCGAGAACGAGGTCCAGGATGTCATCGGACAGTGGGACCCCCGTGACGAGATGGACTCCTCTGATCTGCAGATGCTGATCTCCAACCTCGGGGTCCTGATGGACTGGCCCGCTGCCTACACTCCCAACACGGGCCCCATGGATGCATTCATGCTCGTTCAGCTGAAGGAAAACCGAACGAGGAGTTCGATCGAATATTCAGTCCTTCTGCGAGATCGACTCGCCGAGCGATTCCCGGGTATCGAGTTCGCTTTCGATACTGGCGGCATACTGACAGCAGCACTCAACTTTGGTTTGCCGTCCCCGATCGATATTCAGGTCACCGGTA
Source organism: Bacillota bacterium (assembly GCA_003973385.1). Taxonomy (GTDB): domain Bacteria; phylum Planctomycetota; class UBA8108; order UBA1146; family UBA1146; genus QNYK01. The sequence goes on from QNYK01000027.1 coordinate 4,230, forward strand.
GTAAGCTCGAGGTGGGCCAGGAGATCGCCCGGACCATCTCCGATGAAATACGGCAGATAGACGGCGCAGTCGATGTTCGAGTTGCGCAGCGCCTGGATTATCCGTCCATTCACATCGTGATCGACAGGGTCAAGGCAGCCTATCTTGGAATCACTCCCGACGAGGTCGTCAAGAACATCGTCACTGCCACCAACTCCAGCGTCACATTCAGCCCTTCCTTCTGGATCGATAAGAAGAAGCGCAATCATTACTTCATCGGTGCCCAGTACCCCGAGGGAGAGATCAATTCATTTGCCACGCTCGAGAACATTCCGATCATGCCGAGAACCGGAGATTCTGATGAACCGGTCCTGCTGAGAAACATCGCAACATTCGAGCGAACCACAGGACCTACGGTGGTGAATCATGTCAATATCACCAGGGTCACCAATGTTTACGTCAATGTGGTCGGGAGAGATGTCGGCAGTGTCGTCAACGATATCGAGCAACGGCTCGATTCCTCTCCCCGGATGAAAGCCCTGATGGCTGAGTACAGTGACAAGGGATATCGCTGGCAGATCAAGGGTGAAATCCAGCAGGCCAGGGAGTCGTTCGGGCAGTTCGCGTTTGGACTTCTCGTCGCCGCGATGCTGGTCTACCTGGTGCTGGTTGCGATTTTCAGGTCCTTCAGAGATCCCCTCATCATCCTCGCCTCGGTTCCGCTCGGATTCACCGGGGTTGCCTGGATGCTGTACCTCACCGGCACGAACCTCAACATCCAGTCCTTCATGGGCATCATCATGATGACCGGCATCGTGGTCGCATACAGCGTCCTGATGGTCGACTACGCCAACAGGCTTCGTGATGAAGGTGAGGAAACTCGTAGCGCCATCCAGACCGCTGCAAGAACAAGACTCAGACCCATCTTGATGACTTCTCTGGCAGCGGTACTGGCACTACTTCCGATGGCACTGGGATTTGGCGGAGGTGCCAACGCACCGCTGGCTCGCGCCATCATCGGAGGAGTGCTGGGGGCGATGGCGCTCTCGCTCTTCGTAGTTCCGATTCTATATGAACTCATCTCGGGGAAGACTCGCGTCATCAGCGATCTCCTCGCCAGGGACGAGTTAGGGAAGGAATGACCCAATGACCAACCATGCTGAGCTCCAGTTCAAAACCCACGATGAGCAACCACGGCTCACCCGATGGCTGTCTCATTCGCTATTGCTGGTGCTGGTGTTCTGCATCAGTGGCACTTCATCTTTCGGCCAGTCGAATGACAAGGTCCCGCGAGTCACGGTCGTCAATCCTGTCCAGAAGACCCTCGTCTATCGGCTTCCTTTCAAGCCAGCAGAGATGCTCGCGATCCAGGAAGCCATCGTCTACGCCAGGACCAGTGGATACCTCGATCAGATCACCGTCGACATCGGGGACAATGTTGAGAAGGGCCAGGTGATCGCGGTTCTCGACACACCTGAACTGACCGATGAGGTGAATGTAGCCCACGCCCAGGTACTGGAGGCGAGGGCACATCACGCTGCAGCTCAGGCAATAGCCGATGCCGGGACTTCCAGGGTCCTCGCTGCAAATGCAGGTCTGATCCAGGCAAAAGGGCAGATCCTTCAGGCCAGTGCAGAGTTGCGCAAGGCCAACGCAGTACTCGAGGCCCAGAAGATACAAACCGATCGAATTCGCAGCTTGCATCGGCAGGAAGCCGCTACAGATGCTCAACTTGAAACTGCAGAGAAAGACCATCTCCTTGCGATAGCAGATGTCGAGGTGAGTAATGAAGCCCTGAAGGCGGCCGAGACGAAATCCGGAGCTGCTGAAGCAATGGTCACCGTTGCAGTGGCTGAGAAGGCAGCCAAGGCAAGCCTCGTCACCGTCGGCGAGACAGCGATCACCAGCGCAACGGCAAGATTGGATCATGCAAAGACGATGCTCGGCTACGCGATGATCCGAGCACCATTTTCAGGGGTCATCACTGATCGTTTTCTGGATCCGGGTGCTGCCGTGGTCACATCAACCTCTTCCAAGACCACTGCCATCGTTTCGATCAAGGACCTCAGCAGCATCAAGATCTATGTGCAGATTCCAGAACCGGATGTCCCTTACATCAGCAAGGGCCACCCGGCAGAAATCACCTGTAGCGCCTACCCGAATCGCAGGTTCGAGGGTGTCGTAACGCGCATTTCCCGCGATCTCGATCGACGTACCCGCACGATGAAGGTCGAGATCCTGCTTCCCAACGAAGACGGTCAGATCTACCCCGGGATGTTTGCCATCGTCAACTTCGATCTGATCGAGCGAGTAGATGCGTGGACCTTGCCCGCACAGGCCCTGCTCGGCTCCAAGGGCGAATACCATGTCTATTGCGTCGTCGGTGGAGTCTGTCGTGCTGTACCGATCAAGATCGGTCTCGACGACGGAGGAACCGTGGAGATTACCGAGGGTTTGAAAGGCGACGAGCAGGTCATCCTGATCGGAAAAGGACTGATCCAGGCGGGCGACCGTGTAGAAGCTGTGGGGTCAAACCCTTGAATCTCATCGAATCCTCGTACTACCTCAGCAGATCAACCCGTGAGTTTGATTTCGTGAATTGTCAGCAGAATTCGTTGTTGCGATCGCTGACCATCGCGTTGATCTCGCTGTTGCTGAGTTCTTGCAGCACCGATTCGTCGACCAACGTCCGCTCAAATGACCTGGCCCTGTGGATCCCGCAACAATCTGAGCAAGAACAACCCGAAGAAACCACCGATGAATCTGCCGGCGAGCAAGATGTCACAGAAGCCACCGAGCCTCCAGCTGAACGGTTCCCGGGCGCTCGAACAATTTCTCTCTCCGAAGTGCTCGAACTGTCGAAGAGTAATGCCCTTTCCATCCAGATGGCACGACAGCGCACCCGTGCAGCAGCAGCGAATCAGCAAATCGCCAATGCCGCCTTCCTTCCCACCATCGGTCCGAGAATCGACTACGCACGTACCGACGGAGTTGCCCAGGGCACCGATGGGGTCATCGTCGATGTTTCGAAGCAAAGCGTCTTCGCCGGTCTGGAAGTACGTTTCGATCTGGATCCATGGGGAGACTGGCACCGTCGACTTGCCGCCGAAGAGGAGCTCATCTCCAGCGAGCAACAGTTTTCCTCGATCGAGCAACTGGCACTTCATCACGGTGCACAGCTTTATCACGGCCTGGTTCGTTCGCACGGAGAGATCGCAATCGCAGAGAGAAGAGTGAACTTCGGTAACCAGATCGTCGCTACCGCCAATGCCAGACTCGAGGCAGGCGTTGGTTTACGTGAAGACGTACTCGGCGCACAGGCAAAAGAAGCTGCCGCCGAGAGAGATCTGACCATCGCACATGCAAATGCTCAGATCGCATCTGTCCGGCTCTTGGAATTTCTCGTGCTAACAGATGAAATCAGATCCGGCTCGATTCTGGTGCCTGATTCGATCCTGATGTCACAGAGTCCGCATGTGCGGAACCATCCAGTACCTGGCCCGGCGCGATTTCCATTGCAAGATCTCACTGCCAAAGAGTTGATCGAGCGCGGACTTCAGCAGCGACCCGACCTCATGGCAGCCCGGGCGGAAGTTCGCGCTTCTCGCTCTCTCAGTCGTGCTTCTTCTGCATGGGGCCATCCCATCGTCAGTGCGAGAAAGGGGGTTGGTCGTTTCGGTGCAGAATCGGGTGATCTCGACGACCAGGAGACCGCAGAGGTGGGCATCGGCTGGCAATTCGGGTTCGATTCCGGGGCTTCCCATCGAAGAGCCATCGCCATCTTCGAAGAAACCCAACTGGCAATGAAAAAACTAGAATTGAGGATCTCTGCACAGATCCGTGAGAGCCTCGCTCGACTCACCGCTTCACGTGCTTCGATGGCCTCTGCCAACCGCCAGCTGGAAGCCAGCGAGGAAACGTTAATTCTGGTTCGGCTGCGCTACCAGGCTGGCGCTGCACTCCTCGATGAACTGCTCGGTAGAGAAGCAGATCTGAGCGAGGCTCGGACCGGCTGGCTCAATTCGATCCTCTCTCACAACCAGGCTCAGTTCGATCTCATGCTGGCCATCGGCGGCCCCTGACTCAGCGCTCCTCAATCGGTCTTGAAGGGAGCGGCGGGCAATCCATGACTCGAGACCAGATTTGCCCTCACGGGGTTGTCTTGCCAGGCGTACCGAACTGCGGTTGGAGTTTTCGCTTCCGGATGACTGACGCGTAGTTGCCCCGCATTTATCACCTCGGCCTCGGCCCAGTGCCAATTCCCGTCACCCCCCTGGATGGCAAATCCATCGATCCTCATTCCTCGACGACCTGCCAGGCCATCTCCGACATGATCGAAGGACACAACGATGGAATCTCCATCTACCTCGTAACTGCGATAGAAGGGACCTGACTCCGGCAAATCTGATCTGCCGTGACATCGATTGAGTGCCCACTCGGCGAGGCGCTTCCCAACAGCCTGCTTGTTTCGCGGATGGATGTCGCGCGCATCACCCACATCTGTGAGGACGGCCAACCCCGTGTTCTTGACAACACGATGAGTGAAATCCTGAGCTTCTCGAAGCGTTGCCCAGCCGCCCTGTACAGGGTTGTCACTGACCGCCTTGAACGCTGCCAGTTGCACGATTCCGAAGGGGAAATCTCCCTGTCCCCACGCTTCCCGCCACGAACCGATCATCAGCGGCAACAACTCCGTGTACTCGGCAGCCTGTCCCGCGTTCGATTCACCCTGATACCAGATGGCGCCGCGAATACCGTAACTCGCAAACGGCGAGAGCATCGCATTGAACATCACACCCGGATCACTCGTCTTGCGTCCGGGAGCCTGTGGTACTGCGGGAGGGTAGGGACCCCGATCACCAGAAAATTTGTTACCGCGATTGATCTTCCACGAACCGGCCAGTGGGATCGCCTCGCTATCCTTGGCACTGACAGGACGGATCTTGATCGCAGAGGAAGCTCCTGTGATTCCCCCGGCTCCACCTGTATCGAGCGCTGCGATGGCGATGGTCGCCTGACCCGATTGAATCAGGTCGCCAGAAATGACGTACTTCCTCATCGCTGCGTGCTGATTGGTGGTACGGCCGATCTCCTTGCCATTCCAGTAGGTGATGTCGGCATCGTCGATGGCTCCCGGCTGGAGTAACAGATCCTTTCCTATCCATGCCTCGGGTACATCGACGGTGGTGCGATACCAGACGAAGCCGTCCCAGCTCTCGTTCTTCCCCGACCACAGTCCAGGAACTGGCATCTCTTCCCAGTCCTCATCAACAAAGGCAGGAGCAGCCCAGGATCCTTCGACTCCAGGATCTCCGGCGAGTTTCTTTTCCCACCACTCGTCGGTCTGCTGCTCGAACTGTTCCATCTGTTTGCGAAAGAGTTTGTTGATCTCATCTGTGGAACGATCACCCCAGCGTGCAGTTTCCCGCTCAAGCTTCAAGACACGCTCACGAAATCGAGGGTGTCTCTTCATCGAGACTGTCGCCGTCCACGGTTCGGCTCTGGTGCCACCCCAGTTGATATCGAGCAATCCGATGGGGACCCCAAGTTCTTCATGAAGTCTTCGAGCCATGAATGTACCGACGGCGGTGAAATTGCCGGCAGTCTTTGTCGTCGAGACTTCCCAGGCCGTTTCGATGTCTGATTGCGGTGTCCGCGCCAGGACATGCGGAGCCTTGATCCTTCGCAGCCATGGGAGGTCCCCCGCAGCGATTTCTTCTTCGGAGTTCATCGAGGAACGCAGTTGCCATTCCATGTTCGATTGCCCACCACAGAGCCACACTTCTCCGACCAAGATGTCCTTCACTTCGATGGTTCCATCGGATCCAGCGATGGTCATCGTCCGACCATCCGCGCTGGCTGGCATCGGATCGAGAGTTACCTTCCATCGACCATCATCCGCGACGCTGGTTTTTTTCTGCTGCCCTGCGAAACTGACCGTGACTTCGCTTCCAGGGTCACCGATACCCCACACGGGAAGAGCGAGATCTCTCTGAAAAACCGCATGGTCACTGAACACTGCGGGAACGTCGATGGCAAAAATTATCGGCGAGAAGAGCAGAAAACAGCAGCTGAGCAGCCACTGAACGCGCGATGGGGTCGGTCTCGACATCGATTCACCTCCTGTTGTCACGTCACGTGGGGATAGCACCACAGCTGGAGATCGTCCGATGTCTCGGCGGTCAGGTCAAGGAGGGCCAGCAGCGCCAGAAATAGCACTTTGGAGTCGATCCACCGCTTCAAACTGAAGATCAAGGTATTGAGCATAGTTCTCACCCAGGGAAACAGCAGTCGGCCAGACGATGCTGACTTGCCCCGACTGTTTCTCGATTCCCTCACGTAAACCTGCAGCGGGTGGCTGGTCCCAGAAGATCACTCCCGCCGGGGCCGTGTCGGCGCTTCCCAGAAGCCGGGTCAGATCAGCCGAAAGCCCCTCGTTCCATTCAGTTTGAGGGTCGATGTCAAATCTGTGGAGGGTCCACTTCATCCGGTGTACCGGGTAGATCCAGAAGGGACCGGTTCCGATCAGTACCAGATCTGGATGCGAGGCTGCGAGTTGAGCCATCTTTTCATCCAGCGTAGTGAGTTTCGCTTCCAACCCATTCCATCGCGATTCGATGTCACCTCTCTCGTCCGGGAGCAATTGAATCAGACGATCTCGGATCACCTGTGCTTGACATTGCAGCAGTTGCGGATCCAGCCAGGTATGACCTGCAACACCCTCGTAGGAGGTGCCGCCTTCTGGCCCATGGCTGTGTGTGACGACATCGGGATACCTGAGCCATTGATCTCGACACGCTCGTGCAACTTCGATCGTTCTAACAATCGGTAACGACAACCGCTGCGCCCACGCTTCGAGACTGGCTCCATTCAGGATGATCAGATCCGCTGCCAGCAGCTGATCGATCTCCATCGAATCCGGTGACCAGATGCCAGGGTCTGCCCCCTCAGGCATCAGAGCGATCAACTCGACAGCGTCCCCAGCCAGTTCCGAAACAATCCAGGCCAGTGGCGAGATCGACACAACCACCATAGGTGGGGACTCATCGACGACAGCCTGCGGTAGTTTGCCGCCATTCGGGGAGGCCCCGTAACAGCCTGTCAGCGAGAGCAGAACCATGAGAATTAGCCGCGATGGTCGAGATGACATCCGAGATTCCTTTGTCAGGGAAGAAGCAATGGGCCATCTGCCACGAACCAGATCGCGGCGCGAGCCAGAAAAATGGAAAGCAGACCACCACAACAAACGACGATGGCGATCTCGGTGAAAAGAAGTCGAGCAACAAACCCACGCGGAGCACCGATCCGCTCCAGTGTCTGGACTTCTCGCTCTCGAACCTTCACATCAAGTGTGACGATCAATCCCAGCAACAGTACCGTGGCCACGATCACCAGCATCGAATTGGCATCCAGAATCGCTTTGGCACGCATCACCACCGCTAGTAACTCACGCAACTCCACCAGGGAATCAATCGGTTGTAGCGATTCATCCCTTCTGAAACGAGACCTCAAGATGGTGGCTCCCTTGTCATCATTGGCATCGATGAGGATGGCCGTGACCGGAAGTGCATCAGGGTCGCCATGGGGATGAAAACTGTCCTCGTTTTCCGGAGTCACCTCGACCGCTTCCACCACTGCAGCGTTGGCAGTGATGTGGTTGCTCTGATTCTCGAGCACCAGATTGAAGTCCTTCTGCGGGTCGATACGAAGGTGGCCGTGGATTTCCCCCGACACCACCCAGGATGTCTGCAAACTGACAAAAACAGCGTCATCGTCAGGCGTTCCTGTTCTCGAAAGCACACCGGTCACCTTGAGCAGCAGCGGATACGAACCGGCCAGATCGTGCAACTTGTGCACATCCGTGGCGATGGATCCCCCCACATCGATTCCCAGTTCCTTCGCAACCTTGCTGCCAAATGCAGCCTCGGCAAGTTTTCGTGGCCAGTGGCCTCTGATCATCTTGATCGAGCGAAACGTCTCATAATCTGGAGTCGTTCCGACCAGAGGATTCCCGTTCACAGATCCTTTCAGATGGATCGGAATAGGCACGCCGTGGCCGGATTCCCCCGCTTCGATGGCAACTTTTCTCGGTATCATTCGTTCCACATCGCCACGGAAGTAAAGTGCGTGAATCAGCAGGTCGGAACGACTGCCAGGAGCCCCCACCACCAATGGAGTAGACGTGGCTCGGGCGGCAAGTCGCGTCCTGTACAGTTCCAGCAGTCCATCGACGGCGGTAGGCAGAACTCCCACCAGCGCGATACACAATGCCAGCACCACCGTCCGAACCTTGTGATGGGAGAGTGATCGAAGTGCCAGTCGTAGCATCGGCCCGCTCATGAAGCCTCCCCTACCAGGTCCACGACCCGATCGAAACCATCCAGGATGGTCGAGTCGTGTGTGACCACGACCACGGTGGCCCCACTCAGGTCCGCCTCATCGAAGAGTAGATCGAGCACTGCCCTTCCGGAGTTGCTATCCAGACTTCCTGTCGGTTCATCGGCCAGGATCAGCGTTGGGGAGTTCATGAGTGCTCGGCAAACTGCGGCCCTCTGTCGCTCACCCTGTGACAATGCTCGCGGTTTGCGATGCAATAGCTGTTCGATGCCACACCGACGAGATCTTTCGATCAGCTTCTTTTCCTCGTCATCAGTGGGCTCTCTACCATCGAGCCAAATCGGTAAATAGGCATTTTCCCTCACGTCGATGTGATCAAGCAGTTCGAATTCCTGAAAAACCAGCCCGATGTTGTCTCTACGAAACTTGCGGCGATCCGAATCCGAGAGTTGATCGATTCGTTTTTCACCTACAGTGACTTCGCCACTGGTCGGCAGCAGGATGCCAGCGATACAACAAAGAAGTGTTGTTTTACCGCATCCGGAGGGGCCGGTGATCGCCACTTTTTCGCCGGCACCGATGTCGAGATGTGCGACACGAACTGGGTGCTGCCCGACGATGTGTCGATGTTCCAGTTCTTTGACGCTGACGCTGGCACCTCTCACTTGACAAGCTCCTGACCATCGTCCAAGCGTCGCTGCTCGATCACGTCCACAGCATCGATACGCCAACCGGTATCCGGAATCCACCTGACATCATAGATGGCTCTCGATAAATTCTTGCGCCAGTGTCCATGTCCCCAGTGCTTCACGGTTCCGATCACTTCCCATTCGGCTCGAACCTGGAACACCGGTTCCGATGCTCCGACATCGCTGAGCAACTCGGTGTCGAGAGTCCGTACCGCCCTGACATCGCAAACTGCATCTTCCTCGAGTTTCATCAGCAAACTCTCATGAATTTCATCATAAATCTGCTGCAGCAACTCCCCCGAAACGCTTCGATCGAGGAGGTTGTAGATTTGCTCTTCATTCTCGTAGTCAAATGCTCGGTAGATGTTCCTGTGTAATGTCTCGAAGAGAGCCTCTGCAACACTGGATTCCGGAAGTTGCACCGGTGAGACCCAGAAGGGCCGGACTTCTATCACACTGCTCCCCAGGCTTGTCAGGGCAACCACCGCACAGAACCCTCCCGAGAACACCGTCTGCATCGTGAAGCGCCTGGATTTCCATACGATGATCAGACCCAGGATTGAAAACAGCACCGGTAACAGGTCGAGATGAAACCAGGGGGCTCGAATGCCCGGGGGCACCAGTTCCGGATCGATGACCAACCCAGCATCAGGAGGGCTCCAGCTCCACCCCGTTGTGTCTTCCCTGAATCTGAACACACGGTAGTCGTCCATGCTGGCGAGCACATAATATACAGACTCCAGCGGGAACCCATCTTCTGTATCAAATCTGCTCCACAAGAAATCGAGCCTCTGGGGTCTCGCCTTGGTCGGATATGTCACCGTGATGGCAACGAAGTTCAGCAGATCATTCAGTTCGAATCCCTCTTGCCATTCCAGGTCGGAGATCACAGGGATCACCTGCACTCCATCGACCTGCACCGGGGCATGAAGATCGAGCCATTCAACGACACGGTCACCGAACTGACCCCAGTCTCCATTCAGATCCTCATCCAGTTCCGGGATCAGAATTGGATCGAGTGAAAACCAGTATCTGAAGAGAGTTTCATCCACGAGCAGATGGATCTCGGTCTCGGCATCAGTGACTTCGACCTCGATGTTGATGGGTTTGGGTACATGGACCGAGTCAGTGATGGATAATCCGAATACGGTGCCACAGATGGGGCCGACCAGCAGCAAGATCGACAGTAGAGATGCCGTCCTCCTGTTGAATTCGAAAAAGCGCCCGGGTCGGCAGTTACAATTCAGCCGACCCGAACGCTTGGAAGTCAAAGCCGCCAGGATCTTCAGCGAACATCTCCTCGCTTCTTTTCTTCCTTCTTCTCTTCCTTGGGTTCTTCAGGGGCGGGACGGTTCTGTGGCCTGCGGTTGGGCTGCGGCCAATCGATGATCGCCTCCATCCGCTTTCCCTCACGCTCGAACACGACCTTTTTCTTCGGATCACCACCCATGATCGCCCTGATCAGCGACTGTCGATCCGATACTTCTTGATCTCCAACCTTGACGATCTTGTCGCCAGCCTTCATTCCTGCCTTCTCAGCTGCGGAATCCGCCATCACCTCGGAGATGGTGTTCTCATCGAGCATCACGCCCAATCTGCGTCCACCACCGCCACGGCGACGTCCGCCACCAGGCTCCACCATTCCTTCTCGAGAAAGCAAGCCGTCGAGATTTCCAACCCCCAGTGCAGTGAGTGCGATCACCGTGGTCGAGTGCTCCAGATACTCCGGGATCACCAGGTCAAAAGTGTCGAACTGGGTGTGGATACCACGACGCCAGTCGGCACGTCCATCCTGGGTCCAGAAGAAACCTGGAACTCCCTTGGCAAGAAATGACTCGTGGTCACTTCCGATTCCACGGGGGATTCCGTCAACATCCTTCAAAGTAAATGGCAGATCGGGATTCAAGTTCATCACTGGCTCGAATACTTTCTCGAAGTCTGCTTTCATCGCCTTTGTTGCCGGTAATCCAGCGATCGCATTGGGTCCGCCATCGTAAACAAAAACCGCAGAGATCTTGTCCAACACATCTGGATTAGCACTCACCCACGCCTTCGAACCGAGCAGGCCCTGCTCCTCACCACTCCACAACATGAATCGAATTGTGCGGCGTGGCTTCGCTCCTGAAGCCATCAACATCCGAGCCGCTTCGATGGTCGTGGCGGTACCAGTACCATTGTCTGTGGTTCCGGTGGCACCGTCCCAGGAATCGATGTGCCCACCGATGATGACGTACTCATCTGGGAACTCGGTGCCGACGATATCACCGATCACGTTGTAGTACTTGGCAGGACCTGGCTGAAAATGATTACGGACGTCAATCCGTAATGTGACCTCTTCATCGGCTCCTAGCTTCTCTACAATCATGTCGTATTGATCCTTGCGCAGATGAATACGCGGGATCGTCGGCAGTTCATCCCATGAGATCCGGTAGTTGCCGTAGGTCGTGATCGCCTCTCCACGAGTTGGATAGATCCAACCATTGATGCCAGCTGTCTCCAACTTCTCGGTGACTGCTCGTTGCGCCTGACGAGCCTCGCGATTGCGACGTCCGCGCTGTGCGGGCATCATTACCCATACACCCTTCATCGCATCCATGTCCAGATTCTCGATGTTGTCGGGCAACATCATAGCAGGGCCTTCTTGCACTCCCTTGGTTCCCGCCGACCAGGCGGGTGTACCGAATTCGAGATCGACCCTCTCCGGTGTAACCATGTGACCCCGCCAGGAGCCGCGCTGGAATGCAACGGGGAATTCTCCAGCTTCTTCCATGACGACATTTTCCAGGCCGAATTCGATGAACAGATCTCTCGCCCATTCGCAGGCAAGGTGATCCTGGTGACTTCCGGTGAGCCGAGGTCCGATCCCGTTGACCAACTGGTCGAGAACACTGACTACCCGGTTATCCCCCATTCCGATGTCGATCAACTTCTTTTGTGTCTCGGTCAGTGCCACTCCTTCACCATCCGCAGCAGTGACAACAGGAGCAGAGAGCAGCCAGCAGAAGCAGATCACCATGGCACTGAAACGCATGTTGGATCCTTTCAGAGGGCCACCTCTAAGCGGCCGAATTACGCCCCCTGGAAACGGGGCATCCCGGCGACCACGGGCCACCAGGATCGATCAGAATCGCAAGTATGCAGGGGGCGGTCAAGGATACGACCGCCAACAGAACCCCTGACATTGCGCTAATCAGGATCTGGAGTCTGCCTGCCGCTTCTCCTGCTTGGCCCAGGAGTCCCTCAGGGGGACGATCCTGGCAAAATGGGGTGCGCCCGGGCAAGACAGGTGCTGGTCAGCGATGAAATATCCGACTCGCTCCAGCTGGAATCGATCGCCCGGATTGGCTTCCTGGAGTGATGGCTCGCACAAGGCCGTCGTCTCCTCCAATGACCCCGGAGCGAGCAAATCGGCGAGTTGCTTTCCTTCTGGTACATGATCCGGATCTGGAACCACGAACAGGGGTGAATAAAGACGTACCGGCAACTCGATGCAGCAGGATGCCGGCACCCAGTGAATGATGCCTCGCACCTTTCTCCCATCCGGGGTCTGGCCACGGGCGGTCTCTGGATCGTAGACACACCTCAACTCCTCGACCTCACCAGTTTCTGAATTCTGTATCACATCCTGAACGGTCACACAGTAACCGTAACGTAGGCGAACCTCCGCCCCCGGAGCCAGACGACGCCACTTTCTCGGCGGTTCGAGACGGAAATCATCGCGATCCACCCAGAGCTCGCGCTCGAAGGGCAACTGACGCGTGCCCGATTCGGAGTCCTCAGGATTATTGACAGCCTCGACCATCTCCTGCAGATCTTCCGGGAAATTCTCGATCACAAGTTTCAGGGGATTAAACACCGCCATCCTGCGCGGTGCGATCTTGTTGAGATGATCTCTGATGGAATTTTCCAGGACCGAGTACTCGATGGTGGAATTGAACTTCGCCACTCCGATGCCATTCATGAAGGAGCGGATAGATTCTGGTGTGTATCCACGACGGCGCATGCCTGAAAGTGTCGGTAATCGAGGATCGTCCCATCCTTCTACATGCCCATCCTCGATGAGAGTCCTCAAACTCCTCTTGCTCATCACCGTGTAACTGAGAGCAAGCCTTGCGAATTCTGTCTGACGAGGACCGTCTTCCAGTCCGATCTTGTCGAGGAACCACTCGTAGAGTGGTCGGTGATTCGTGAACTCAAGACTACAAAGCGAATGAGTCACCCCTTCGATGGCATCTCCCTGACCATGAGCCCAGTCGTATGTGGGATAGATGCACCAGTCATCTCCGGTTCTGTGATGAGTCGATCTCAGGATCCTGTACATCACTGGATCTCTCATGATGATGTGAGGTGAAGCCATGTCGATCCTCGCACGAAGGGTTTTCGATCCGTCCGGGAACTCTCCCCCCTTCATGAGGGCAAACAGACGCAGATTCTCCTCGATGGTGCGATCACGATGGGGGCTGTCTCGGCCAGGTTCCTTCAGGCCACCTCGGTATTCTCGCACCTCCTCTGCCGTGAGATCACAAACATATGCATCTCCCTGGCCAATCAACTGGACCGCCCAGTCATGGAACTGATCGAAATAGTCGCTGGCAAAGCAGAGTTGATCCCACTCGAAACCCAACCAGCGAATGTCCTCCTGGATCGAATCGACATACTCCTGCTTCTCGCGCAACGGATTGGTGTCGTCGAATCGGAGATTGCAGTGGCCCTCAAACCTGCTGGCGAGCCCAAAGTTCAGGCAGATCGCCTTGGCATGACCGATATGCAAGTAGCCATTGGGCTGCGGAGGAAACCGAACTTGAACCCGGCCCTTGTTGAGGCCAGAGGAGATATCTTCGATGATGTTTTTCTCGATGAAATTGTCAGGCTTGCCCTGTTCCTGCATATCGGAATCAACAACATCTGTCATGATTGGCATCTCCTGACAACTCCTCGTGTAGATTGTGTCGAAACGGCACAATTATCGCAACAGAACACTCCTGTACCTCCTGATCCATTGCTTCCTTAGCCCCCCGACGAGCACTAGTATTTAGGCTAAGAGGTAATATGCAACGGATCGTCCCGACTTCGTCGAGACGAGAAAATGGGAGGTCGGGGATTGATCGCCGGGGAGATGCCCGGTTGACACCCATACATAGGGGAGACGATAGCCATGAGGATTCTAACCATCCAGGCAGCAGTGCTGACATTGTTGCTGCTCATCAGTCCAGGACTCGCCACCGCAGGTGGCGGTATCGACATGAGTTTTACCAGTGCGGCAGCTCCTCAGGGCTCGCTGGCGTCGATCACTCTGACACTCACTCATGGCGCTCCCACAGGAGTTCAGGGCTTCTCGTTCGGGATGTGTAACGACGAGAGTGTCACTACTCTCGAACTGGTAGGGGCCAGTTCTGCGGATTTCGATTACATCATCGACTGGTCCACGGAAATCGAGACGATCCGCAATGGCAGCAATCCTGATTTCTTCCAGCAAAACATCGAATCGGGCGGCTGGACGGTTGGCTGCGTGATCTGTTTCACTTCCTGCGCAGTCATGAGTTCAGGCTCTACCGAGATCGGAACTGCGAATTACCGGCTCGACGGTCCTGTGGGAACGGTGACCACTGTCGGGCTTTGCAACACCCTCGGCGGGCCACCTGTTTCCAGTGTCGCCGTGGTTCAAGGTACCTCGGTACCGATGAACAGTATCGATGGAACCATCGAGATTCTGGAGCTGCCACCCACTCTCTTCACCTTCACCGCCCCATTGAAGCAGGTGAATTACGACCCTCTCGATGGCGCTGCCAACTTCATCGCAACACTGACGGTCACAGAAGATCCGAACAACCCGACCTTCCCGACAAACACCCAGGGTTTCTCGATGAGTTTAGTGACCGATTCGACATATGTCACACCAACTGCAATTGGAATCACGGGTGCAGTAGCCGCATCGAACCCTGCATTTGCAGAAACGGTCATGACCCCGAGTGGGTGGGCGATCGGAGTGGTGTATGCCTTCCAGTTGCCGGTCTATATCCAGTTCCCCGTGCAGACGAATGCAGTGGCGATCTCGGGCTCGACAGTCCCCTCGGTATTGACCGGAAACGAAACCGGCTTGACCGTCCCGT
Source organism: Bacillota bacterium (assembly GCA_003973385.1). GTDB lineage: Bacteria > Planctomycetota > UBA8108 > UBA1146 > UBA1146 > QNYK01. The sequence goes on from QNYK01000027.1 coordinate 19,345, forward strand.
TGTCATGGCAAAGTAGCGGAACACCTCCGATCTTCAATGTTGTGGCAGCCAACAACGTAAGCATCCTTCCATTGACCATTAATGGCACTCTGGTGCTGAATCCTCAATCGGTGCTCGACTTCATCCGTGGGGATGCCAATGGAGATGGTGTTACAAATGTCGCGGATGTGATCTGGGAACTACAAGAAATCTTCAACTCAGGACCGCAAGGTACCTGCAATGATTCCAAGGATTGCAATGGCGATTCTCTCTTCGACGTCGGTGATCCGATCTGGTTGATCTCGTACATCTTCACCAACGGAGCGGCTCCGCCGAGTCCCTTCCCATTCTGTGGGAATGCCGGTGAACCTCAGGATTGCGAAGTCTACAACGGCTGTTAAATGCAAACGGAATTTTGATTTCCATCGACTTACACCCCTGGAGGCGTGACTGCCTTCCGGGGTGTTTCTAATTTCCCCTGGTCTCTGAGCAACTCATCTGCGCCCGCTCTTCTGCGCCTCTTCCCTGATCCGCTTCGCAGTGGCTGCCCACGAACATATGGTGCAGTTTGCGAGGTCGTGCCCCCTGGCCGGACAGTGCTCACGACCGAAGTAGATGATCTGCAGGTGCAGGTCATTCCAGAGCACTCGAGGAAATACCTTCTTCAGGTCGGCTTCTGTCTTTTCCACATTCTTGCCGCTGGAGAGACCCCATCGAGCTGCTAGCCGATGGATGTGAGTGTCGACGGGAAATGCTGGCACTCCAAATGCCTGCGCCATGACGACGCTGGCGGTCTTGTGTCCGACCCCTGGCAGCGCCTCCAGGCTCTCGAACTCTCTCGGTACCTGAGATCGATGCTGCTCGACGAGAATTCTGGACAGATTGCGGATCGCCTTCGCCTTGTTCGGAGCCAGCCCACAGGTGCGGATCACATCGAGTATCTGCTCTACTTCGAGCTTTGCCATCTCTTGAGGAGTGCTCGCCAATAGAAATAGCTCTGGAGTCACCAAGTTGACCCGGACATCGGTTGTCTGAGCCGAGAGCAACACTGCGATCAGGAGTTGATAATCACTGTCGTGGTCGAGTGGTATCGGTGGATGTGGATACAACTTCTTGAGAATCCGTCCCACTTTATCTGCCTTCTCCTGGCGCAACATCTTGACACTCCTGGCTTCCAGATTTCTGGTATCTGTACCGATTTTCTGCGAGATTGGTTCCGAACCATCCTGCAAGTAGCGACGATGGATCTTCTCTGCTAGATTCCTCCCCACACCCGGTCAATTCTTCAAGATTCTATCTGAAGTGGCCGGGAACTATCCTGATCGGCACATCGTCATCAGCAGCATAACGCCCGCACGATGAATCCAGGAAGCAGGATTTCAGTCAGACGGAAAGAAAGCGATCATGCCTCGGTACGAAAATGAAGACAACGAGCCCACCGACCCTGGCGATCCGCTCCTGAAGGCAAGAATCTTGCCGCTCTTTCCGCTTCCCGATGTGATCCTGTTTCCGGGGCAGGTGATCCCGCTCCACATCTTCGAGCCCCGATACCGTCAGATGATGCGCGATCTTCTCGACAACTCGGGCGAGGTGATCCTCGGTACGGTTCTGGGTGAGGATAAGGAACAACTCACGGAGCTGGCCCCCGTCCAACCTGTAGCAGGCCTTGGCCGTCTCCAGAAGTACCAGGCCCTCGAAGATGGTCGTTTCCTGGTCATGATCCTGGGCGAGAAACGAGTGCGGATCAGGCCACACATCGGCAACGAACTCTACCCCCAGGCGCGAATCGAGGAGATCGACGACTCACACGGCCCCATCTCCGATCAGCAGTTGACCTGGCTGCAGGATTCCATCCACTCCATCAAGCAAGATGTAGATCTACCGGAGGGAACATCTGCACTGCAGCTGTCTGACCTGCTCATGATGATCACTCCAATGTCCGTCGCGAAGCGGTATGAAATGTACGCAATACCAACACTCGAGGAACGGATTGACAGGGTCCTCGCGATGCAACCTCACACCGATGAGGATGAGAAACTCGATTGATGGACACCCGGTCTTTGGGCATCCTTGGTTGCCCAGACCATGAAAGGGATGCTCCAGATGTCCTACAGGTGTCGATCTGTTTCATTGCTACTGGTCGTTTGCTTCATGGCACTGCTTCAGGCAAGCGGCTGTCGCCAGGTCGAGAAAATTGAGATCGAAGGTGATCTACCTCTGCGAGCCTGGGATCGAAACCTGTACGAATCGGAAGGCGTGCTGGTGTACGCCAGTAGTTCTAGCGCCGCACGAGAAATCGCAAACATCGCTGATCGTGCAGCAAACTCGTTCCAGAATCTCGCCGATGAAGAGCCTCGAAGATTGATCTACATCGCCGTGGCACCAGGGGATACCACCAGCGACGAGATGCTCCAGGCAGGCATCGAAGGACTCTCACGCGTCTCCGGTAAATCAGTTCCCGATATTCGAGAGTCGATGATCGACGAGGCCCAACGAAATAGTGGCGATGGATTCGATGGGGATGAAGTAGTCTTTCGCGCCCTGCTCGGAATGATCCCTGGCATCGTGGATGCCCCTCTCAAGAGGCCTCCGGATGTCTGGAAGGACGCCGTGATCATTCCCACATCTTCCCGTGTTTCGAAAGGCTTCGATACGGTCATCGAGTTCATTGTCGAGAAAGAACAGATCGGTTTCTTTGAAAGATTGCTGATGGCCCCGGTGATCGCCATAGCCAAGGGTTACTTCCGCAAGATTCTCGATGCGATTCAGGAGGCAGTCATACTCGGTGTCCACGCGCAGGGACGAGAAGACTGGCCGCAGGAAAGAATCGATAAATTGTTCGAGGAGTCGGTGAGGGCAACAGGATTCGATCTGCTCGGTAAGGATCTCTCCCGTCGCCGAGATGAGAGATTGCAGAACGATGGGGCCAGGAACCCGAGTACTGATTCGACCGAGGAGTCCGGGGTCGAGTAGCCCGGAGCAGTCAAGAACGGATGCGCCTCTTCAGGTCCTTGACTCCGACTGATTATCAAGCATCCTCATCGATTGGATGGCGATCGGCACTGCTGCCGATGTTTGCCAGCCGCTTTTTTTGATACTTGCCTCTTCAAGGAGACCGTTCATGACTGCACCGATGCGCTTCACCTGCTTGCCTGTCGTCATCCTGCTGATGTTGGCAGTCTCAGGATGCGGATTCATGAAGGAATCAAGGATCCAGGTCGGGGCCGTCGAGCGCATCTTCCATCTTCGCTATGTCACCTCGATCAAGGACTGTGAGATTGGAGACGAATATCGCCTCTGGATTCCGGTTCCACATGATGACCCGCACCAGAAGATCGATGGAATGAAGGTCCGAAGCCCCGTGGAAGGCTCCCTGTACACCGAGAACCGATTCGGCAATTCTATGTATTACTTCGAGGGCATCTGCAGCGCGTCTCAACTCGATTTCACCATCGAATACGATGTGACCCGCCACACCTACATCGTCGATTCAGCGCCCGGCAGTGCTCAGGAAACGGACATCGACTATCCGGGATTGATGGCCCTCTATCTGCAGCCTTCTTCACTGTGCTATGTGACACCAGTAGTGAAAAGAGAAGCCGAAATTCTCACCACCGGCAAGGAGTCGGTGGCTGACATAGCGCGTTCCTTTTTTGACCACGTGCTCAAGAATATGTCCTACGACAAGAGCCATCCCGGATGGGGTCGAGGAGACATCATGCATGCCTGTGATGTGGGCATGGGCAACTGCACAGATTTTCACACCTATTTCAACGCCCTCTGCCTTGCCAGTGGCATCCCTTCCCGATTCCAGATCGGCATGTGGGGCAAATACTATCCGGTCAATGGTGAATACAAGGCTGCTGGTTATCACTGCTGGTGTGAGTTTCATGTTCCGGGCAAAGGCTGGGTTCCGGTTGATCTCTCCGAGGCGGAAAGGGATCCCAATAATATCGATCGGTACTTTGCATCCCACACGGGAAACCGTGTGACACTTTCAACCGGACGTGACCTGATTCTGATGCCTCGTCAGGCTGGCCCACCCATCAACTACTTCGTGAATCCATATGTTGAAATGAATGGCCAACTGTATGATAAGGTCAGTAAGAATTGTTTCTGGACCGACAGCATTGGAAGCGAGTGAACGGATGCCTGAAGAACCGAAGGCCACAGACAACAAACCCGTGGTGACTAAACTGGAAGCAGGCAAGTATGCCTGGTGCGCATGCGGAAGATCCTCGCAACATCCTCTTTGTGACGGATCTCATTCCGGTACCGGACTCACGCCGGTGGTGTTCGAACTGGAAGATTCCAAAACTGTCGCTCTCTGCGCTTGCAAGAAGACCAACGGGGCGCCCTTCTGTGATGGATCCCACTCCAGCTGAGGCGAAGTTCCGACGTCCACGCAGCGCCTCCATTGAGAGAAAATCGCAAAAATCAGGCTGTTTCTTCCAGTGGCCTCATGCCAGCGCCCGCCTTATCATTGGCTACCACTCCAGATCCACCCGAGATCGATTCTGATCCTCCGGGTAGTTCGGGAATTCAACCAGAGAATGGGCGGTCAACATGCGTATTGTCCTGGGTTTGCTGATTTGTTTTCTTCCCGACATCAGTTCCGCACATGATCCTCACGACGATATTCCTCCGCCATTTCTCGCCATAGACAAGATTGATCGCGAAGACCCGTTCCGTCAGCTCGACGATGTACTTCCCACACCAACCGAAGCGCGTCTCGCATCCGGTGCTCCAGGACCTGGTTACTGGCAGCAGCGCGCCGACATGGATATCCAGGTCACCCTGGATGCAAGTAGCCACCGTCTAGAGGGCAAGGAGAGGGTCACATATCACAACAACTCTCCACATACCCTGACATACCTGTGGATGCAGTTGGACCAGAACAGATTCCGTTCCGAGTCGATCGGAAATAGCAGCGACCCCACGGACATGGATGCCGAAGAGAGTATCGGCTGGCTTCGTCGCCTTGCTTTCGAAGAAGAGTTTGTTGGTGGGTTTAACATCCTATCGATTCGTGATCGCGCCGGAGAAAAACTAGACCATGTGATCGTCGATACGATGATGCGCATCGATTTACCGACACCTCTCAAATCGGGGGAAAAACTCGAATACCTGGTGGAGTGGAATCATTCCATCGTCAACGCAGATCTGCTTCGAGCACGCGGCGGATACGAGTGGTTCGAGGAGGCCGGAAATGCGATCTACGAGATTGCCCAGTGGTTCCCCAGGATGTGCGCTTACACCGATTATGCTGGCTGGCAGAACAAACAATTCGTCGGAAGCGGAGAGTTCACTCTTGAATTCGGCGATTACAAGGTGGCGATTACTGTGCCCGATACATTTGTCGTCAGCGCCACAGGCGTACTGACCAACCAGGATGATGTTCTTGATGACATTCAAAAGGAGCGTCTCGCTGCCGCGAGGAGTTCGCATCGCCCGATGTTCATCGTGACCCCGGATGAAGCTCTGGAAAACGAGAAGCGCGAATCTACCGGGGAGAAGACCTGGATCTTCGACGCCAAAAACGTACGAGATTTCGCCTGGGCTGCATCCCCCAAGTTCATCTGGGATGCGATGGGCGTCTCGGTTCCTGGTGGCAACATCACCATGGCGATGTCCTTCTATCCAAACGAGGGTGAGCCGTTATGGAGCCGTTATTCGACTCACGCCGTGGCCCACACCATCGAGGTCTATTCGCAAATCAGTGTTCCATACCCATACCCGGTTGCGATCAGCGTCAATGGTCCAGTTGGTGGCATGGAGTATCCGATGATTTGCTTCAATGGCCCCCGACCGGAAGAAGATGGGACCTACTCACAACGAACCAAGTACGGATTGATCGGCGTCGTCATTCATGAGGTGGGCCACAACTGGTTTCCGATGATCATCAATTCGGATGAACGGCAGTGGACCTGGATGGATGAGGGCCTCAACACCTTTGCCCAGTTCATTGCGGAACAACTATGGGAAGAAAAGTACCCCTCTCGACGCGGTGAGGCGCGAAACATCACGGGCTTTACCACGAGCACAGATCAGATGCCCATCATGACCAACAGCGAACAACTTCTGCAGTTCGGAAACAATGCCTACGCAAAACCGGCTACCGCTCTCAACATCCTGAGAGAAAGCGTTCTTGGAAGGGAACTGTTTGACTTCGCTTTCCGTGAATACTCAAGGCGCTGGGCATTCAAGCGACCGGAGCCTGCAGATCTGTTCAGAACTCTTGAAGATGCCTCTGGCATCGATCTGGATTGGTTCTGGCGAGGCTGGTTCTACACCACAGATCACGCGGATTTCGGCGTCGAGAAGGTTGTCCGCTATCACCTCGATACAGGAAATCCAGATGTCGAAAAACCGCTCCAGAAAGAGGAGCGAGATTCTGACCCCCAGTGGATCAGCAGGATGAATAACGAGGGGCTGACCCTGAGATCCGATCGCTATCCAGAGTTACTGGACTTTTACAACTCGTTTGACGAACTCGATGTGACCGAAAAGGACAGGCGCGGCTACGAGCGCTTCCTCTCGCGCCTGGAAGATGGAGATGCTGAGCTGCTGCAACGGCAGTGGAACTTCACGGTCGTTCGCCTTCGCAATTATGGTGGCTTGATCATGCCTGTCCCCATCGAGGTCACCTATGAGTCCGGAAAAACCGAGCGATTTGATCTTCCCGCAGAGCTGTGGAGATCGAACCCTCGTGCAGTTTCCAGGTTACTCGTCACCAGCGAGCCTGTGGTACGCGTCGAGATCGATCCGATGCTGGAGATCGCAGATGCTGACCGATCCAACAATGTTTTCCCCCAGGAGATCGATCAACAACGATTCAAGATCCGACCGGAGAGCGATCGTTCCAATCCCATGCAGCTGGATCGAGATGAAAGGCTTCGCATAGAGGCTCAGATCGCCGCTCGTCGGCTCGGGAGTGAACTCGCCTCTCGCATCAAGAATCGTGAGAGCGGTACTCCTGTTCCTGCTGCAGCCAGAATCCTGCAAGACATGGCCGAAGACGCACTCGCCGATCCATACGGACAGATGCTGTCTGTCTTCGATAGCACCGACGAAAATGGGATTGCGAGGATTGTCAGTGTCGGACCCGATGGTGAGCCTGGAACCGGCGATGACATCAGTTGGATCGTTCATGCGGATGGAAGTATCGAGGAACCAGTGAAGAAGAGCGAACCCTAGCGCCTCACTCCGATTCGATCTCGATGACAGCCTCGATGACATCACCATCGATGACGGTGATCACGAATGGATCGATGGGCTGGAATCCGGGGAGGTCCGGGATCGAGACGACGTATGGACCGGATGCGCTGACCAGGATTCGGTAGCCGTTTCCTGTTCGGCCTCTTGTGACCACGGTCCCACTGTGACCCTGCGCAACAACTTGAGGATGCCACGACAGATCCCAGGGAACCGAGGTACCGTTTTCCTCGAGAAATAGCCGCATTCCCATCGCCGGCTCGAGTGGTAGCGTGAACTCGTTGAGCCCTCCGCTGGTGACCTGAATCTGTTGATGCGTCGGGCGATAAGCAACATCGGAACAGGAGATCATCACCTGCCCCATCGGCACCAGAAACTGGAAGAAACCGCCAATTCCTGGGCCGACCGGGACCGCCCCTGCTCCCGGTGTCCCGGGGGGGCGAACAGGCGCCCAGCGGATCAGGCTCGGCGTGGCATTTCCCGAGCCATCTGCGAGAACGGCCTGGACCGCAATCTCTACAGGTTCAGGAAGTTCGATGTTGGCATCGAGCAGGCCGTCTTCTCCGACAATGAAGAGGTTTCCAACTCCAACTGGAATGACGAGAATTCCATAACTTCCCGGCTTCACCTGCACGGGTCCCCACTCCCACAGAAAACCTCCCGCCATCGATGTGCTCTCCATCGTCTGGCTGTGGATCTCTATCGTGTCATTGATCGGATCCGAGCCAGGTCCAGTGGGACGGATCCTCACCGAGAAGAAATTGAGCATCCAACCCTCTGGAATGAACACCGTTCCAGCAAGATCGACACGTTCTTCATCATCGAATGGGATTTCCATCTCCAGTTCGAGCACGTCGCCTTCGATCAACTCGAATGAAACCTCGTCGAAGACCTCGGGTTGATGAGCCCAGTGCCCCGATTCCAGTGTCGCTACCCAGGAACCGGGAAGCAGGCCATCGAGTTGCTCGGATGTGGTACCAGTGACCGGCACCTCCGAGTGGGGAGATCCAACGCGTCCTTGCTCCCGCAATCGCAACACGACACCCTCCCTTTCCGTATCACCGAACAGGCTCAGAGCGATGGAGCCGCTCGGTGCCAGTGTCAGTTCGCGTTCTCCTCCAGCAACCAGATCAACGGTGATCCGCCGCCACTCGTGTCCCGCCGCTCTGGCATGGAGCGCCACTGCAGCTCCGATCGATCCAATCCTGCCGTCGAGTGCCACCGGACTCTGATCTGCAACTATGCTCGGATCGTCAGGGAGGGCCCAGCCAGGGTGTGGAAGCGAACTCCGGGAGTAGTCCTGGACCCGGATCACCTGGACCTGGGTCAGATCTTCCCCGGTGATTGCAGATTTCAGACGCAGCATCGTGAGTGCGTCATAGCGGATGACGACGCGAATTGGTCCACTGGGAGTGATCGGTCCTATCGGTGAGACGACACGTGCCGGTCGCCCCTCGAGCACAGCGCCATGAAACTGCAAAGGTCCCTCTGACGAGACATTTGCCTGGAATCTCCCCGAGTTGACGGTGATGGATCGAGACCCCGTTGCTGTACCAATCTGAAGATGACCCGAGGCTTCGACCACGCTGGTGAGTGCTTCCTCCAGCATGACTTCACCGGTGATCCTCATCATTCCGGAAGGAACCGCGGCCTGGCTCCCCGACTGCCCGTTTCTGGCCCCGCGTCCTGGTCTGGAGCCGGCGCCATTACGCTGACCACGACCCACTGAACCGGAGTCGCTGAATCCTCCGTTGGATGGATCCGGGTCGCTGACCCCCGAGTCTCTTGCCGATCCGTTGTTGCCTTGCCGAGAGGATCCGTCATCGCGAAATGTTCTGCCCGGCTGCTGATCGGTTGCTGGAGTCGAACTGCCACCACGATCAGAAGCGGCAGATCCACCCGATGAGGCTCCTTGAGAAGATGAGGCTCCTTGAGAACTGGAACTTCCGCTTCCGTTGTTGCTGGATGCTGCCGAGCCGATCACTGAAGGGTCAGCCGAGCCCCCTTCTCCGAAACCCCTGATCGGTGGTCCATCGTCGGGGAGCAACAGCAGCATCGTCACGATGCCAACGAGCAGGATCGAGCCTGCGATGATCAGATTACGGGGGCTCACTACAACTTCCTCCGAGAGTAGGCGGGATCACCTGATTGTACCCATTCGCGGCCGTCCATCATTCCCCCGCCGGAGCGTTCGGCACCAGCACTTCGCCACTTCGGATCAGGTGCACTTCTTGTCCCTTTTTCAGTTCCAGCTCCATTTTTTGCCCCTGCTGAGCCAGGATCAACGAAACATCGCGAGAGGGCGCCAATACGACCGTCTCGATCACTCCTTCCTGCCAAGCCAGAGACACCTCAACCCCAAATCGGGTACGCAACCCCGAGATGGAGCCGCCATTCCAGTCGGCAGGAAGTGCCGGAAGGAGTCGAAGCACTGCCCCATGCGATTGCACGAGCGCCTCGCAGATTCCTGCTGTCGCTCCGAAGTTTCCATCGATCTGAAATGGAGGGTGATCGTCGAGAAGATTCGGCAATGTCGACTTCGCCAGTTGCAACTGGAGACTCTCGCCAACCTTTTTCCCATCTCCGAGTCGGGCAAAGAAATTGAGCAGCCAGGCACGACTCCATCCCGTGTGACCACCTCCATTGGCAAGGCGGAATTCGATGGAGCGGCGCGCCGCCAGCATCTCTTCGGGTTGTTGCTCCGCTGACCACTCTTCACCAGGGTAGAGGCCATACAGGTGACTCATGTGCCGGTGGCCGGGTTCCACCTCTTCCCAGGGCCGTGACCATTCAAGGATGCGACCATCAGCTCCGATCGCAGGGCGGGCCAGCTGGCCGCGAGTCGCTCGGATGCGGGATACCAGTTCATCTTTGATTCCGAGCACATCTGCAGTCGCCAGTGTCATGGTGAAGAGATCCCATATGATCTCCTGATCCATGGCATTGCCCATGCCAACATCTGCCACCTGCCCATCAGGGGTTCGATATGAGTTCTCTGGCGAGGAGGACGGGCCACTGACCAGTTTTCCCGTCTCCGGATCCTCGACCAGGTAGGAGCAGAAAAACTCACTGGCACCCCGCAACACTGGCCACGCCCGTTCCCGGAGGAACTCTTCATCTCCACCGTACTGATAGTGTTCCCAGAGATGCCGACAGAGCCACGCCCCACCCAACGGCCAGATCCCCCACACTGTCCGCCCGATGGGAACCGTGAAGGCGTGGACATCGCTGGTGTGGTGAGCCACCCAGCCAGGAGCGTTGTAGAGTTCCCGTGCAGTTCTGGCGCCACGTTCCACCAACTGATCGATGAAATCGAAGAGAGGTTCATGACACTCGGAGAGATTCGCCATCTCTGCCGGCCAGTAGTTCATCTGCAGGTTGATGTTGATGTGGTAATCACCGTTCCAGGGAGTCTTGATGTGGGGACTCCAGATGCCTTGTAAGTTTGCGGGAAGGCACCCTGGTCTCGAGGAGGAGATCAGCAGGTATCGTCCAAATTGGAAGAAGGTCGCCACCAGATCGGGGTCCTGCTCACCCTGTCGGATCCGTCGCAATCTCAGATCGGTCGGGAGGTCCCGCATCGACTCTCCGCCGAGGGAGAGTGAGACTCGATCCATCAGCGACCGGTGATCTGCCTCCTGGCGCAGTCGCAACTGCTCGTAGAATCCAACCGGATCCTTCGGTCCATCCCCGTGCTGATGCAGGTGGGTCAACTTTCTTGCATCGAATTTGCCCTCGGGGTCGCTATCTGCTGTGATCAGAAACAGCACCGAGTCAGCACCTTCGATCTTGATCCCGGCACCCTTCATCCGCATCACTCCACCATTGACGATGACGCTCACCTGGCATTCAAAATATGCCCCCAGAAACTTGTCTCCGTGGCTTGCCTGACCACCGAAGCGCAGCCATGCACGATTTCCGTCGATGCGGACCGGCTCCAGCAACGTGCCATCCACCTCGCGAGACAATCCCACCTCGATGGAGATCGCTGCCGGCTGATCGACATCGAAGAGCGCCGCCACGCAACGGTCGGGACGGCTAGCGATGACCCTTCTGCTGTATTTGACCCCCTTTGATGTAAATTCCTCGCTCACCTGTGCAGAATCGAGGTCGAGCCAGCGGCGATAGTTCACCTGTTCATCGATACCGGATTGCTTCACATTCAGATCCGCAAGCGTCTGATACGACCGAGTCCAGCGCTGCGACATGAACTGCTTCTGTACCAGTTTCTGAGCTTCGACCACCTCACCGGCGAAGATGAGTTCGCGCGCCTTGTCGAGATGAGTGTGTGCGCCGCGGCGAACTCGATCCGCAGGTGTGCCTGCCCAGACACCATCTTCGTTGAGCTGGATCTTCCATCGGCGTGGATCTCCTAGAACCATGCCACCCAATCTACCGTTGCCGACAGGCAAGCCCTCGTTCCAGTTGGTGCCCGCAGGAGTTCGATACCAGATCACCTTGTCTCCATCTGGACGCGTGGCCAGACCCGAAGATTTCATTCCATTACCCGGCGCGATCGCTCCCTCTCCCTGTGTTGACAGGTATTGTCTCGCCAGCAGCGTTGCCTGGATCGAGCCGATCTCGACGGGCCAGTCCTTCCAGGTTGGATCATCTCCTTTTCGCCCGAGCCAGGTGCCCCCATCCAGCCCGATACTGCCATCGGGGCCATCGATCGATACGCTCCCCGAGGTGACGCCACCGTTTCCTCCGGTATCCACCACGCGTATCGCCACCATGTTGGCGCCAGCATGTACCAGTTCACCGGGGATGGTGTAGACACGATCTACATTCCACCCGCTGCCTTCACCGATCTTCTCGCCGTTGAAATAAGTCTGGTCCTTGTCGTCGATGCGGCCGGCGTGAAGAACCAGATCCTTGCCAGCCCAGTCGGCTGGCAGGATCAGATATGCCTTGAGCCATCCGGTGCCATCGTATTTGCCAAAGGAAGTCTCCCACCGACCGGGCACCGGAACCGGTACCCAGCCTTCTTCTGCTTGGAGAGGTTTCGATGATGCTGTGGCGGACGAAATACAACACAGAAAGAGCAGCAACTTGAAGTGGGACATCTGAGCCTCCTCGTGGTCATAAGGATGCACCTGTGCGGCCTCGGAGCCAAGTCCTCTCGGACGAATGAAAAGAGGTCCGGACGCTCAGGCGTCCGGACCTCCTGGAACTGTTCGGGTTGCGTCGTGAACTACGACGCGAACTTCACCGTTCAGCCATACGCCTTGGTCCTCGGTGTCGAGACGTCCTTGTTGGCCAGAATCTCATCGAGTGCCTTCTTGACGTAGTTCTCTCCCGAACGACGGTTATCGAATGCGCCCTGGTAGAGGATCTTGTCGTTTTTGATGATGAAGACATGTGGGGTGCGTTTGGCACCAAACTTCTTACCCACCTTGCCGTCAAAGTCAGTCAGGATCTTGTGGGAAACCTCGTACCGTTTGGCGAACTTCTTGAGGCCCTCCACGGTATTGAAGTGAGTCGAGCAGACGCTGAACCACTGGACACCCTTGCCCTTGTACTCGGTCACCAGATTCTGGACCTTCTTTGCCTTGTAGAGGGGTATGACCGCGGGACAGGCGGATTCGGTCCATTCCAGTACGATCAACTTGTCCTTGAAGTCGGCGGATTTGAAAGATTTCCCATCGAGATCCTTCAGATCGAAGGAATACGCGGGAGTCTCCTTTTTCTTGACGACATCATCCCCTGCGTGGAGAAATCCTGCAGCGACGAAGCAGACCGCCAGCATGAGGATCGTTGCGACACTTCTCATCGGTCGCTTCCTTTCATGATGCAGGAGCCATCGGTGACTCCTGAACAGTAGATGCTATTCTGAACGAGGCGATCCCTCGATGGTGATCGCCGGCATACCAGGCACCGGCCCCAATGCCTTTCCCGGAGTGGGTACCAGTGTGACACCGAGGAGTCCCGGATGGAAGCCCGACCCCAGATCCTCCAGTTCGAAACGCACTTCCCAGCCTGGCAAACTGACATTCTCGACATCTGAGTCCCGATCACGCTTCAGGGTGGCCCTCACCACCCTCGCCTCGGAGATGGCTCCCTCCTGGATGGCGTGTGGAAATGCGATCCACTGCAGCGGTACTGCAGGCCGTCTGTCAGTGCCTTTTCGGGACCATCGCACGACCCATGTTCCTTTTCGGATGCGATCCGATCCCTGATCGGGAATCCACTGTTGCTCGAATCTGAATCCGCGCGCCTTCGCTGCGGGAATCGGATACCGATCTCTCCAGTTGGCCAGAATCGTCCTTCCACCCGCATCCATCTGGGCACGATCGCCACCTCCAGAGATGCTCAACTTCGATTCGCTCTGACCATAGATGCAGGTCTTCTCGCACACCTGCCAGATCACCTTCACAGGGATGCTGATCGTGGGCTGATCTTCATCGACTTTGATGGCAGGAGTGATGCTGAATCTGAGTAAAAACGGTTTCTTGTATCCGATCGAAATCAAGTTGCCGTCCTCGACCATTCGCGTGGGTACCGGGTAGTCCGGCTCGCTGACCTTCCACCCCTTCGGCAATGACCAGATCACCTCGGGTGCATCGCCTCCATCTCGCGAAGAGTGCCAGTATCCGTGCCAGCCCGGTAATGGCTTGACCAGAACGCCCACCTGGAAGGGGACCCCGGCCTGAAATTGTTTCACCGAAGAGAAGATGTCGATGGAGCACGGATCTTGCTCTTCCAGCTCATCGAGAATGCTGTCCTGAGCGGGTGCCGAACTGGAGAACAGTGCCGTGAATACCAGCAGCAGCAGTGTCATCTTCGAGACTGATTTGAGATTCATGGCGTCAGTTTTCTACCAGACATCCGCTGCCTTGACCCGCTCGGTGGCGAGAGCTTCCTCGACACTCGGCGAGCACTCCAGTCCGATGTAGTCCCGGTATCCAAGATTCCACGCCTCCTTGAAAACCCGTGAGTACTGGATCTCCCCGGTGCCCGGCTCTCGACGACCAGGGTTGTCGGCCAGTTGCAGGTATCCGACCTGGTCCCAGCCTTCTCTCAGCCGGCGGCACAGATCTCCCTCGGTGATCTGCATGTGATAGAGGTCCCAGTTGATCTTGACCATCGGGGAGTTGACCTCACTGCAAATTCGCACCGCCGGAGGACTGCCGTAAAGGCAATGGCCCTTGTGGTCCACTCGGATGTTCATCGGTTCGAGGATCAGCATCACTTGTGCATCTTCTGCCATCGGAGCAACCCTCTTGAGCGCCGTGATGATGTTTTCATGCATCTGTTCCTGGGTCATGCCGGGCTGGTCGTTTCCACCCACCACGGTCATCTTCCGAGCCTTGAGCTTGTTTGCCGTTTCGATGGATGCGGCGATCTCCTTCTCGAATCGATCATGGTTCTTCGGATCATTCATGCCGGGGGAGAACCCCCACGCGGTGAACTGTGCCACCTCGACTCCGGTCTCCTCGCAGGCCTTGCGAATCTCTTCGAGGTTCTTTCCTCGCCAGGGCCACATCTCGACGGCGGGATACCCCAGTTCAGCAGCCGCTCGGATCCGGTCTTGATGTGGCCCTCCGCCGAATCTCCACATCTCGATGTTGACCGCAAATCGTGTCTTTCCCCAGGGCAACGGAATCCTGCCATCGCCGGCTTGCGCTGCAACCGCAGCACCGACGCTCCCTGTGGCACCCGCAGCAGCAAGGGCCGCAGCGGTGGTGAGGAAATCTCTTCTATCGATGCTCATCCACCAGTCCTTCCGAAATGCAGGGCGTACTCGAAGATGATGTCACCGTGCCCCAGAGTCACGGTGGAAGCAAGCAGGCTGTTGCACCCGAGAGTGCTCAAACCTGGTATTCGCGACCCGGCTCCATCACCTCGACACCCGGCAACGACAACGCGATCAGTTCCTCGACGATCTCGTCGTACTGATTCGCTTTCAGGTGTACGGCGAGAAGTTGTAGCTGGTCCGGATGCGGAGCCTTCGCTCGCTCGGTCTGGAAAGTGGTAGGGGTCAGGTGCTTCGAGACATCTGCGAGCCACTGAAGACGGCTCGGAAACGCCGACTCCAGCACTACCGTCGTCAATCCCGCCACATCGTGACAGCGCTGCCAGATCTCATCGGTTGGACCGGTATCCGTGATGATGGCGCAGGCACTGGAATCATCCTCGACGATGTAAGCGACCGTTTCGACGATGTGATCGACGGGAACCGCAGTGATCCTGACTCCCTCGACCTGCACCGGTGTGCCAGCCTCGATCACCTGCAATCGCATCAGGTCCTTGCCCGATTCATCGCTGAGTCTGATGAAGTCGGGCCAGTGGCGATCATTGAGCAGGTCCTGACGCAGGCTGGCCGCTGTCGTCTCGGTGGCATAGATGGTCACTGGCGTTTCCGAGTCAGCACCCACTCCAAAGTGGGCATCGAGAAAGGTCGGCAAGCTGGCGACATGGTCACTGTGTGAGTGGGTGATGAAGATATGCCGAACCGCGAGCTGCTGGTCCAGATCGGCCTGAAATCCGATGCTCCCTGCATCGATGCAGATTCGCTCACCGATCAGATAGGAACTGAGGAGCTGAGCACGGCCTTCACCGCCTATCAGCGATGGGAGTAACTGAAGCCTCACTTCTCAGCTCACCCTTCTCTGGTCACTGGACTGGAGTCTCTTCGCGATGAGTCGCGCCAGCGCCAGCACCATTTTAAAGACGGTGCGATCTTGCATCTCCAGCAACTCTCGAAACTTTGCGATGGAAAAAGCGCGCAGTCTCGATCGAGAAACAGCCACAACGGTGGCGGTATGTCGGTGGTCGTAAACCACTCCCATCTCGCCAAAGGAACTGAGGTCAGAGAGCCTCGCAAGAACCTGTGGGTTCTCGCCATCAGACTTGATCACATCGAGAGTTCCCTCGGCGACGATGAAGAAGTGGCCAGGTATTTCACCCTCGAGTATCACCACATCCCCCGCCTCGACGATCATCTCTTCCGAGTAACCCAGTAGAGCGCCGATCTCCTCCGGCTGCAGTCCTTCGAAGAGTGGCACGGATGAGTATCGTTCGTACCTCGGTGCGTCCATCGTCGCTCCTGACTCGCCTCGATCCATCGAGCACGACCGCGGTCCAGGTTCTGTCCCCGAGAACTACGCTACACCGCCCCATCGCCGCCGACAACAGGCGGCAAGAAGCAGGACCGACCTGCGTGGGTGGATGCGAGTTGATCTACATGATCTGCACCATCGGGATGCCGCAGGATGCCCGAAGCGATCAGGCGCAGCCGGGGAAGGCGAGGCAGTCGAGTGGATCAGCCGTGGTGGTATCGAAACCACACCCAGGAAACGGGTTTGCCGGCGGAGGAGATCCCGAGCAAAACATGGCGCACAGTACCACCACCGCATCGGTGATCGAGATGTTGCCGCTATCATTGGCATCGAGTGCGTCGAGACAGGTGCTGGGAGTGCCGTTGAACAGGTAGTTGAGAATTCCCACCCCATCGGAAAGATCGAGAACCCCATCGCCGCTGGCATCGCCACGGACCAGCAGCGCTCCCTCGTAGGGAGTCAAGGTCACCGAAACATCGACCCCCGACGGAACCACTGCCGCTCCCCCCACCACCACAACATTGGGGATCATCGGATCGCCAAGATCGTCGACGAACGCGACATCAGTGACGGTAGCCGTGCTGGCACCGGTGAGCGGACCATCGACCAGCTGGATCTCGATCTCGAGCAGTGGAGTATCCACATCGAAGATCAGCGTCCAGGCGCCTGTGAAGGAGTAGACGATCCCCTGGGTGACTCCATTGGCAAAGATGTTGACATCATCGAACTGTGGAGCCGCCCCGTCCGGTCCCGTCACCAAGGTCGTGGTCGAGGTGATCTGAAGCAGATCGGGATCGTTGCCGATGCCGAGCTGGTAGCCCTGGGTCAGTGCTGCATCTCCGAGGGTCTGGAGGGCAGAAACCACCGAGGTGAAGCCAAACGCGGCTGGATCGGTGCTGGAGTAATCGACATCGCTGCCGCTGACGCTGAGCTGAAACTCGACCGGATCCTGCCCCTGCAGGGAGATCCCCGGGATCAGCAACGCCACCAGCAACATCGCTGGAAGAAATCGGGTCAGGCCGTAGTTGTGGTGTCTCTGGTTCATCTGGATCAACTCCATTTCACTACGGGCACGGGGTCACACTGGACGGGGTCGGATCAGGACCGGCTACATCGAACGGTTCCGGCGGTTGCGGACCGTTATTGAACAGGAATGTGAGCAGGAAGATCGTATCCGCGATGTCGACCAGGTTGTCATCGTTGGCATCGAGACGGGCGAAACACTCCGGTGCAGGACCGTTGACGAACAGGTAACTGAGCTCATAGATGGGGTCTCCGATGTCGACCACTCCATCCTCGTTGGGATCGCCACGGGTGAAGTTGCCGGTCACCTGGACCTCGTAGACGGTGCCATCGCTATTTCCAGTGATGATGAAGTTCTCGCCGTCGAACAAGATGCCACCCGGATCATCGATGGCGGCAAGAGTGATCCCTTCGCCGACCTGGGTCGCGACCCCTCCCGACACCGAGACCTCGATGATCTCGAGGGTGCCGTCGGCAGTCTGGCTCGTGATGTAGATCGGTGCCGTACAGTCGCCCCCCGCCCAAGGGGGACCCGGGCTCGGGGGGCAGTTGCCGGTGGTGCAGCCCTTCTGCTGCGCTCCCTGAATGGGGTGCGGGAACGATTGCTCCGCGTTGATGGCACCATCTCCGCCGTGCAACATGCCATAGATCTCACAACTGTCAGGGCCCGTGATGTACATCGTCTCCGAATCCTCGTCGTAGCCCATGCCTCCCGACTTTCCGGCGATCGCCCCCGGCAAGAACTTGGGACCGTTGGGAACCGCAGGCAGCGGGTTGTAGAGGAAGTAGTCGCGGATGTAGTCGCCGATCAGGGTGATCTCGATCAGGTGCATCTGGCCACCGGATGAGCCGTTGCCCACCACCAGCGTGTCCTGGCCTACGAATCCATTCTCGATGAAGGCGATGCCGGTGACCGGCTCCCCATCCACGAACGGACTCTGGATCACCGCCAGCACCATGAAGTCCTCATTGCAGGGGTAGATCTTGCCGTTGACAGCATCGGAGAGGTAGTACTTGGCCTCGCCCGGCTGCGGATTGGGATCGGCAGTGATGTCGTAGATCTCGGTCAGTTCGCCCTCTTCGCTGCCCGGCACATCGATCGGTGTCTCGCTTGCGGTCTCGCCGCCGCCGACCACCAGCACGGTACTCAGACAATCGGAACTTCCTCCCAAGATCACGATGATGTCGTATTCATGAACACCGTCGGGCAGGCCATCGCCGCCATTTTCATCGATCCAGCTGGTCGCAGTGCCCTCGATCACCACCGGATCGCCCGCGACCCCATCGGTGGTGCGGGTGATCTCGTAAAATTGAGGAAAGTCCGCCGTCGGAGAACTCCAGGTCCACTCGAGGAAGGCAAAGTGATTGTCGCCGATGATCACGCCCGAGAAACTGTCCACCGGCGGCGTGTAGTCGGGAACCTCATCGGTCGGATCGTCGGCTGAATCGAACGGGTTCGAGCCGGCCGCCTGCTCGTTGATGTTGGAATAATCGTCGCCGTCGAAATCAGCATCGGGAAAGGCGGACACGGCAGGCACCGCTGCCGAGTTCTCGGTCAGCAGAATCGTCAGGCCAGCGAAAGTCAGATCGACGCCGGTCGGGCTGCCATCTGCATTGTAAGAGGTGAGCGTGGCATCGTTGGTGCCCGCCTCCTGGCCGGCGATCCACAGCTGGCGATCGCCATCCCAGGCGATGCTGCCAACTCCTCGGTTGTGAGTCATCGTCTCGGCCGCGACCACGACATCGTCGTGATGCCAGTCGTACTGGAAGACCTGATTGCTCGACGGATTGAGCACCGCGATGCGGTCGATGCGCTCATCGCCTGCCTGGATGGTCGTCACTGCCAGTTTCGTCGGTGCGATGCCCGGCGGCAGTTCGACATACGCGGCCTTCGAACCATCGGCGACTCGCCTGTCGACACGGCCAAGGTGGAGCACGTACACCGATCCGCCCGGTCCCGCAGCGAGGTCCTGGATCGGATATCCTGGACCCGTATCGACATCGACGACCACGTTTCCATTGGACTGGATGCGCAGCAAACTCTCGCCACCTCCCAACCAACTGGTCGATCCCGGGCCGGCAGCGAAGTGGATCAGATCAAAGGGGGCGGACCCGATATCGAGGGCCGTTCCCAACACACCGTCGGGGCCATTTCCCTGTTCATCACCTCCAAACAGCACGGTCCCATCGTTGTGCATCACCTGAAGCGTGCCATCGGAGTGGGTGACGAAGATACCATTTCCACCCAGTGGACCCAGAGCGCGCGGCTCGGGTCCGGTACTGACGACGATCTTCGGCTCCGGCTGGATGCCGACTCGGCACACCGTCTGGGTCTCCGCCATCAGCAGCCACGTATGACCATTACCATCGACTATCAAGTCGGTCGGAGCGCCCGGCGATGTGACTTCCGATTCGAGTAGCACTCCATCGGGAGTGTATGCACTGAAAGAGCCAGGGAAGGCGACTCGTATCCGGTTGGTCGGCGATCCGTCGGGATCCGGACTCAGCACCGCCACTCCTCCCGGCGAGACCGTTGGAGTGATCTCGGTCGCATCGGGCAGGGCGAACACGACATCGATGGGTGGATTGCCGGCGGTTCCCGGTGTCACCGTGGCGAAAAACCCCACGCCCGCCGCCAGCACATCATACGAGGCATAGGCGACCAGGCTCGGACCTCCGACGGGGATCACCTCTTCGAGCTGGAAGTTGATCAGCACACCGAAGGCGATTCCTTCCGGAGTGACGGATGATCCGATGAAATCGGGAATCACAGCACCGGCATATGAGATCCCGGTGGGGTTCAGCGAGGAAGCCTCGTGAAGGAGACCGAAAGAGTATGCGGCGATATCTACGTCGTTCTCGATAAAGATCGGGAGGATCACCGACTGCCCCGCAGTCGAGGCCGTGGTACCTACCGAAACGACATTATCAGCCCGTAGCGAGCCATCCTGCAGCAACGCTGCCGACAGCACGATCAGGCCCAACCACCACCGAGATGCGAGGTGGCGTCTCTGCATCTTCATCTGGTCCTCCCCGGGGTTTGAACCCCGATAAACCATCCCAATCGAATTCTCCCGAGGACCCAACATCCGGAAATCTACCCCCACTGGCACCTGGTTGGCCGACCAAAATCGACGCAACTACAGTGGCCAGTTCAAGTTGGCAGATAGGTCCTCCATATCACATTGTACGCCTATATCCGGATCTAGGAACCACCCGGACACGATATCTTGGCCGCAGATGGCCACATCGGACTATTCCTCGATTCGCCCCAGCCTCGCGCGCAGAAAGCGGCGCCGATCCGCCGCTCGTAGAATGCGGCCAGCGCGCTCCTCGACGGCCAATACCGCTCTTTCCTCCCAGATCTCCCTCTGCTCGGAACCCTCCGGCTCGAGGCTCGCACGTGCAGATATGACCATATCGAGGGGCACTCCCGGGGGCAGATCGGTCTCCTCGAGGATCGGTTCCAGCAATGTCAACGCGGTCTCTCGATCGGGTGCGACCAGCGCCAGGGAAGCGCTCAGCAGGCACCGATGCCGCGAGAAGGCGATCCCCTCCAGCTTGCCGATCAGCTGCTTCGCCTCTTCAATCCTGGCCGCTTCCAGCGCTTGCCCCTGCAACTGCGCATGGCGACAGCAAAGCGTGAACCACAGCACCATCAGATCGGGATCCTGTTCATCCGTATCGGAATTGATCCCCACAGCGCCGAGATCTACATCCGCCGGGTCCTCTCCCATCGACAGGCGGTTGAGTGCAGTACGGATGCTGCCCTCCAGAATCAGCATCGCGTCATCGATCTCTCTGGCAATTTCCTGTGCTCGTTCGTTGGTGATCTGGGCTTCCTTCCAGTCCCCCATCGTTGCGTGGATCTCGACCAGGTCGAGGCAACTGCGCGCTTCCCCGGCGCGATCTCCGATGGCATGACGCACGTCGATCGAGCGCTGAAGACAATCGGCAGAGACATCGAAACGGCCCAGCAGTCTCTCCACTTCGGCCAGGTTTCGATAATTACGCCCCAGTCCACGCCTGTTCTGGAGCAGTCGGAAGGTCTCGATCGCCTGGCTATACATCGAGGAGGCTTCTTCGAGTTTGCCCTGGTAAAAACCGACATTGGCGAGCACGACTCGACAGATCGTCTCCATGTCAAGATGACCGAATCTGCGGAAGATCTCGATCGCCCTCTCGGCGCAATCTCGTGCAGTGTCGATCTCCCCGAAGGGATCGATGCGGAGGTAGAGATTGCCCAGATTACCGAGCAGCCTCGCCTGGCCCAGTTCGTCATCGAGTTCCTCCGCGATGGCGATGCCTTTCTGGTACTCGGTCACGGCCTCGGCACCGCGGCCCTGCTTGGAAAGTCCCAGCGCCAGGTTGATCTGGAAACGCTGTGCCAGTTCGCTGGCCCCGGACTGTTCCACCACATCGCGTAAGCCTTCCAGGATCGACAGCGAGGCGACCGGGTCACCGCGGCGATCATGGATCTCCGACTGCAGGATCTGCTTCTGCACCTGGACATCCTGCTGTTCGGGGTCGATCTGCTGCAGGTAATTCTCGCAGGCGTCCTGATCGCCCAGTTTGATACAGACACGCGCCGCCGCGATCAGATACTGGCCCCGGTTCGGCTCATCCAGTTGTGCCCCATCCTCGAGTACAGCGT
>QNYK01000082.1 GCA_003973385.1 Bacillota bacterium
CACTTCAAGAGACAACCTCTATGTGTTCCTCAGTGCTCATATTCTCGATGACGATCGCTTCAATAACCTGGGTGATTTCACACGGGATGCGATCCATGGAGTGCGTTCCTTCCAGGATGACCTGAGGCTGCAACAGTTCTCGGATCCCGACAACGAACGCGACGTGGAACTGCGGCCGCTGGTACGCCCAGGCGATGGTACCCCTGAGGAGCAGCAGCCATGAGGCTTTCCCTCTTCAATGAACTGATCGAAAATGGTCTTCTCAATGAAGACCAGCTGAATGAGTGCCAGGAAGAGGAGCGTTCCACCGGGAAGGCCCTCGATAAGGTCCTTCGGGAAAAGGGTTACGTGACCGAGGCGGCTCTCCTGGACGCGCTCTCGAAGCGGCTTCATATCCCCTTCATCGAGGACCTGACCGACTTTGAGGTTCCGGCGCAGTTCGTCGAGCATGTGCCGCCACAATTTGCGCGCACCTACAACCTGGTCGCCGTCGGAGAAGCCCCTGGTATTCTCCATGTCGCCACCTGCGACCCTCTGGATGTACAGCCGATGGATGACCTCGCTGCACTGGTAGGTATGGTCATCGAACCGATGCTCGCCCCTCGAGCCGAGATCACAGCGCTCATCAACAGGGCGTTCCAGAAATCCAGTGCCGATGTGGATGAGTTACTCGAAGGTCTCGACGATGATGATCTGATCGGAATCGCCGCTGAAATCGATGAAACCGAGGATGTTCTCGATATCGCCAACAAGGCGCCGATCATCAAATTGATGAACACGATCATGTTCGAAGCATTGAAGATTCGTGCATCAGACATTCATCTTCAGCCCTTCTCGGATCGCTTACAGGTCCGCTACAGGATCGATGGCATTCTCTACGATTCAAAGGTCATCCCGAAAAAGATCCAGGATGCTCTGATCTCACGGGTCAAGGTGATGGGAAAGATGGACATCGCTGAGCGAAGGCTTCCACAGGACGGTCGGACATCGCTAAAAATTGGTGATGGAGATGTGGATGTGAGAATCTCGTCGGTTCCGACGAGCCACGGTGAACGCATCGTATTCCGCCTGCTCGACAAGAGCGCTCGCCTCTACCAGCTCACCGAGATCGGGCTCGATGAGCGTAATCACGAGATACTAGGAAAGCTGATCTCGTCCTCCCATGGAATCCTGCTGGTCACGGGTCCTACAGGATCGGGAAAGACCACCACCCTGTATGCAGGTCTCGACGAGATGAACTCTCTCGAAACCAACATCATCACCATCGAGGATCCGATCGAATACAACCTCGATTCCATCAGTCAGATCCAGGTCTCGAACAAGAAGGGACTGACCTTCGCATCGGGGCTGCGATCGCTGATGCGTCAGGATCCGGATGTGATGATGGTCGGAGAGATTCGCGACGAGGAAACCGCCGCTATCGCGGTGCAGGCATCCAACACCGGTCACCTCGTATTCTCGACACTACACACCAACGACTCTGCCGGTGCGGTGACCCGGCTGATCGATCTTGGGGTCGAGCCCTACCTCGTATCCTCCTCGTTGATCGGCGTCGTGGCACAGCGCCTCGTCAGGGTCATCTGCCACCGATGCAAGACGTCATACGTACCTGAGGAGAGCGAACTGAAGAGCGTGGGCCTGACCAGGGACGAGTTGACGGACGGATTGCTGTTCCGGGGAAATGGATGCGATAACTGCCTCGGTCGTGGCTACTACGACCGGACCGCCATCTACGAGATCCTTACCATCAATGAAACAATTCGCGACCAGATCATCGCGCGTACCAGCGCATCCGTGATCAAGCAGGTCGCGGTCGAATCTGGCCACCTGCGAACATTGCGAATGGATGGTGCCAAAAAGGTAGCGCAGGGAATCACCACAACCGATGAAGTGTTTCGAGTCACGCAGATGGATATCTTCTAGAAATAGCCAGGAGCCCGGATGCCAATCTACTCCTACCAGGCCATCGACAGCCGCGGTCGCAACAAAAAGGGCAACATCGACGCTGATACAGCTCGCGATGCCCGTGACAAGTTGCGAACCCAGAAACTGCGCGTCACCGATATGCGCAAGATCGATGCTGTTGCCCGTGGTGGAGGAAAAGCTGGTCGCTTCCAGTTGCAACGCAAGGCAAACATCCGCGACCTGGCCATCTTGACGCGGCAGTTCTCAACCCTGCTTGCATCCGGGGTACACCTCTCCGAAGCACTGACCGTACTGGTCGAGCAGATCGAGGACCGACGCATGGAGGTGATTTTCCGGGACATCCGCGAGAAGATCGTCTCGGGTGCAGGGCTCGCAGATGCATTCTCATTGCATCCGGCCTACTTCAGCGACCTCTACATCAACATGGTGCGAGCAGGAGAAGCTAGCGGAAATCTTGACGAAGTATTGCTGAGCCTTTCTAACTACCTGCAAAAGCAGGCGAGTTTGCGTGGCAAGATTTCTGCTGCACTCACCTACCCGGCGATCATGGTCGTGGTCGGTTTGATGGTGGTGTCTTTTCTGATGACCTTCGTGGTGCCCAAGATCACCGAATCACTGGTCAAGAAGGGCAATGTGTTACCGTGGCCAACCGAGCTCCTGATGTTCATCAGCGATATGTTCAAGTCGTACTGGTTGCCGGGCATGATCGGTGCGTTGGTAGCGATGATGTTCTTCAGAGGCGTGATTGCGACCGAGAAAGGTCGCCTGATTTATGACACGTTGTTGCTAAAGATCCCGGTACTTGGATCACTGCTTCAGCGCTCAGCCATCTCTCGATTCACGGTGACACTGTCCATCTTGCTCAAGAGTGGTCTCCCCGCTCTTGACTCACTCAACATCGTCGGAAAAGTAGTCAACAACTCATTGATGGCACAGACGATCTCGCACGTTGCGGATCGTATCGTCGAGGGCGCAGATATCTCGACACCCTTGAAGAAGTCAAAGATATTCCCTCCGATGGTGGGCTACATGATTGCTGTCGGAGAACAAAGTGGAGAGCTGGAGAGTGTTCTCGACAGAATATCTCAGAACTATGAGGAAGAGATCGACCTTGCCATCCAGAGACTGACTGCGATGGTAGAACCCGTCATCATCATCTTGCTGGCCGTCGTGGTCGGATTCATCGTGATGGCAGTACTGTTGCCGTTGTTACAGTTCAACAATCTCTAGTGGCGCTCTCGGTTTACGAGATCGAAACAACAAGTGAAGGAGGCGGCAATGAACCGTCGCAAGAGAGACCGGCGAGCTGGATTCTCGCTGATTGAATTGATCGTGGTGATCACGATTCTTGGCATTCTTGCCAGCACCGTGGTGGTGAGCGTATTCGGGCGCTCTGATCAGGCAAGGGTTGCAGCGGTGCGAGCCGATTTCAGCAGCATCTTGACTGCATCTCGCCTCTTCCGCGAGGACCACAACCGCTGGCCCGATACCATCGAGGAGTTGATGCAACCTCCCGCATCCAACACCGGCAGCACCATGGAGTACCTCAGCTCGGAACCCTTCGATCCCTGGACCGGGGAGTACTACTACTACGAACTCGGTGACCGCGGGCCACTGGTGATCTCGTGGGGAGCTGACGGCCTCGAAGGAGGCGAGGAGTTCGATGCAGATATCTACTCTGACGAGACGGGACGCTGAACAGATGTCACTGCGAGCCCACTCCTCTGGATTCACCATGATCGAGTTGATCGTCGTCGTGACGATCCTCGGCTTGCTGGCTTCAGTGGTGGTCCCCAATCTCGATGGTATCTCGCCAAAGTACCGACTCCGTTCTGCCGCGCGAACCATCGGTCAGAACATCGGGTGGGCGAGATCACTCGGTGGAGGAGTCGGAGACGAATATGTGCTTCGCTACGATCTAGGCGAAAGCACATTTTCAATCATCTTGCCTCCAGGAATTGATGAAGATCCGGATCTTGATGTCGATATGCGCGAAACGATGGGCGTTCAGACCCTCCCGAAAGGGATAGTGATCAGCAAGATCCTGCATCCGGATGGGATGTCTGATGAATACGGAATCGTAGATATCGTACTCGATGAATACGGCACGACCGGATCGCACATCGCCGTGGTAAGAAACGAAGAAGACACGACCATCGCAGTTTACTTCGAGGCGATCATCGGGAGCATCCAGTACATGCCGGGCGAAGATGCGGAGTTCCCCAGATGGTGACCTCACTTCCCCACTCGAACGATGCTGCCGGAGGTTTCACCCTCGTGGAACTGGTCATGGCTGTGGCCATCATCAGTGGTGCTTTTCTCAGCTTGCTGTTCATGCGAACCGATGCAGTGGATCGCGCGTTCACTTACAACCACCAACGCCTGGTCGAGAGGGTCGGCAGAGAGGTTCTCGACGAGGTCGCCTTCGGACTCTCCGACGGACTCGAAGGGACGGCTCAAATACCCGGCCACTCCGAAGGGACCGGATGGCCCTGGTCGGCCACCATCACCGACATGTCGAGAGAAGATGTAGGGCCCAGACTATTGGAAATCACCCTCACTCTGGAACACCCCGGCTCTGACATCGAGAACACCGAGGAGTTTGTCCTCTCGACCAGAATCCTCGTAGCCGAGGACGACCCGCTCGCCGCCAATGCCCTGATCGGATCCCAACTCGATTCAGGATCGGGGTTCTGATGCAGCAACGTGGATTTACCCTCGTAGAACTGATCGTCGTACTCGGGATCTTCACCCTGGTGATGTCGATGTGTTACACGATTCTCGATACGACACTCGAGGCGGATCGAAGGATTCATAAGACAACACTCACTGGCAAGGTCGGCGAGGCCATTCTCGGTCAGATGCGCAGAGACCTACAGGGTGCCGCATGGCGCGGACTCGGACCCGAGGTCTTCCGTGGGGAAGATCATGGCGACGATGACAACGCAGAGGATTCGATAGACTTCATCACCACATCCCCGGTGCCCGAGCCAGAAGATGAGACTCCGAGCTGGACAGGCGAACTCAGTTCGGTCGGCTACGCATTGCGTCCGGGAGAAGACGGAGACCAGGTGCTGTTTCGAAGAGTCGCATGGGATCTCACTTCCGATCCGCTGGATTCAGGTGTCCGGACTGCCATCTATGATCGTGTGCAGGCACTCAACTTCGAGTATCTCGATATCGAGGGCGAATGGGTTGGCAACTGGGACGCTTCTGAATTACTTCCCGAGGAAAACCTGACCGACTTCCCCTATCTCGATGAGCGAGAGTTCCAGGCAGAACTGGAAGCAGAAGAACAGGCAGCCTCCGCAGCCGATGCAGCAGTTGCTGCTGCTGCATCCGGCCTGGAAGGAACCACGGGAAACACAGGTAACCAGTCTTCCGCATCGGAAGGTGGTCTTCGACCAGGCGATATTGACCCTGCTACAGGAGAAGTGATCCCCGATGAGCCGTTGCCGCTGCCGCTTCCGAGAGCCGTCCGGATTGTTCTTTACCTCCACTACAGTGATGAAAAAGGTCAATTGCTCGATGCGGATGGAGCGCCTTACGAGGAAGTCTTTTCGACCATCGTTCCGCTACTCGTCTCGGACCAGATCCTGGTCGAGGATCCCGAAACCCTGCTCGATGGGAGCAATGTCGACTTTTGATATGAATGTCAATCAGAGAATTGGAGGGGCCTCCGGAAGGATATGGCGAGAACCAGGATTGCGTGATCCCCAGGTTTTTGCCCCGGAGGCCCCGCTTTCATCCCCGACCTGTGCCACGATGGGCCACTGAAGACCCCTGAACCGTATTGACAGCCCTCTCACGGGATGTGCCAGAACCGCACAGTGGCTGCGTTTCCTGGCCCTTTTCGCGCCATCCAGGCTTCCACTATTTGGCACTGATGATGCACTCTACAATGGTGAAGAGTGTCCCGGATCTGCGCTTCAGGGGCAGCCCATCGGCAATCCAGTCCCCAGGATGAGGCGTCGGTGGACACGCTCTGGAGGGCGAACTACAATCCGCCACTCGGAATTGAATTAGAGTGCAGGATCGCAGCACGAGTTGGTCTCGTGGTGATTCTGCCAGGATGGTTTTTTCGGTCCTCGGGGTTCTCGCCCCGGAAGCCCACAGGGTTTTCCGATCGGCGGGACAGGCCCGAATAGAATCACAACTGATGTTTGGAAACGCCATTGCGAGGTGATCGTGTCTCGGATGGGCATCGCAGCGGACTGACATCGAGCCTGTCGGTAGCCAGCCAGATCCTTCTCGCTGACTACCGATGCATGGAAAGAGCAGTAACGAATGAGCCCCCAAAACCGAACCCATTCCCAGGGCCACTGGTTCACCATCTCCTCCTCTCGCATCGTGGCTGCCAAAATAGTGGCGTGCTGCTACATCGTGGCATCTCTATCGTTGCTCACGGGTCTTGTGGGATGTCATGGATCCATCAGTTCGATCCCGAACATCAACAATGCTGCCGCGTTCCTGGACGATAACGAGGTCTACAACGGGCCCTCCATGGTATCGCCACGCTACGGACATACCGCAACCACCCTTGAAGACGGCACCGTCCTCATCGTTGGAGGCAGTGACGAGAGACATCTCACCTCAATCGAACTCGCCGAAATTTTCGACCAGGGCGCTGCAGTCAGTCTCAACGATCCAGTGCCAGATACGATTTCCGGCGATTTCATCGACACCGATGTCGAAGGTAACTTGATGGCGCTGACCCAGGGTGGACGAATCTTCCACACTGCGACCCGACTTCCCAACGGCAATGTCTTTATCTGCGGCGGAACCCAGGATGCGCTCTTCGCGCAAGCCACCGATGTTTCGGAGATTTACGATATCAGCAGTCGTGAGTTTGCTCCTGATTTCTTGCAGTTGAACGAAGACATGATCACACCGCGATTCCGGCACAGCGCCACCTTGCTTCCCAGCGGCAAGGTACTGGTCTCAGGCGGCCAGGAATCACGCAATGAGACGATCATCGACCCGAACTTTGCGCCTGGTCAGCCGGGATTCCAGATCACCATCAATGTTTTCCCCTCCCTCAAGAGCATGGAGATCTTCGATCCCGGAGCTCTCGCCTTCGCGCCAGCGCTGACGATCGCCAACAATGACCCTGCAGAGTTCCTCAGCGCCCGCGGGCGAGCGGGGCATAACACTGCAGCGATGGCGGGCCTCGATGGCTCGCTCGGAACCACCGATGACATCCTCGTCCATGCCGGCGGATTCCAGACACTTTCGACCATCTTCGCGCCTCAGTTCAAATTGCCCTGGCAGCAAAACACCAGTAACTCGGCCAACTTCGAGTACTTCGATGCCACCACTGGTGACAACCGAATCGCCGCAGGAATCGTGTCGGCAGAACGAGTCAACCATCCGCAGATCATGAATCTCGGCAGATATGGCAACGACACGCTCGCGTTTGACCTGGACGGTGATGGGGAAATCACACCACCTCCACTCGGTGGCGACATCCCGGCGATTCCAGGGCTGACCAATATCGTCCTCATCGCGAACGGTGACAACGACGACCCCGCCTGCCCCACTGGTAATGGCGCGAATGATCTACTGATCGCCACCTTCAGTGGCTTCGGGCCTTCTAATGGGCTGTCCTTCACCCTGTTCGGGGGCGAGTTCACCCTCTCCAATAATGTCGAACTGGTGACCTTTGATCCGATGAACTGTGCGTCCTTCAGCCGAAGTGAGGCTGATCTGATCACGGTTCTGACGCGGAGAACCTACAATGGTCAATCCATCACCTCGGCGGTCGGCATCACCGCCGGGGGTTCCTTCATGCTCCCGACCCCCGTTGGATGTGTCGAATTGACCCAGGGCACCTGTGCCAATGGAATCGTTGGTGTGACGATTTACGACCCGTTCTACCAGCCGTTCCTCGATCCTCCCTGGGATCAGACCGGCAACATCAATCCGATCACACACCCGACCGGGATTGTCGGTGCGTTCGTCAACATCGATGGAGATACCGCCGATGACACCGCTGACGGGTTCGCAGAGGGAAGCTTTTTGCTGGCACTCGCTCAGGGGAAAATGCTCCACACCTTGAATGTCATTCCTGGTGAAGATGGAGTACTGAATACCGTCGACGACCGGATCGTTGCCATCGGCGGAGGAATCAGTTACTACCCCAACTACGGTGATGAGCCGGCGACCATCAACTGCGAAGTGATCATGCTGCCAGGAACCAATGCTCCCGTGCCAATCCCCTAGATCGATGGCCGATTCGGTCATCGGAAGCTGCAGTTCGTCTTCCCCGACGAGAGGATCCGCTCAACTCAGGGGTATGCAACCCCGGGGTCTCGACCGGAGTACCATCAGATGAGGACCCTTCACCATTCATCTCATCCTTCATCGGGAAGGCTTTCCTCCAGCATCCCGGTCATCGTATCCTTGATCGCCCTCGGCTGGCTGCTGGCAACGCTGTGGATCCCTCGGGAGCCCATCGACGACGGCAATCCCCAACGATCGCGGGCAGTTGCCCGGAGTGATCAACCCATCTCTCCTTCCCCTGGCAGTGCATCGCAGGATCCAGCGCCTGCCCTCGATTCTCTGTCCCCGGAGATGCGCAGAATCCACGAGCAGATCCACGACCTGTTCCTGAAAACACAGTGGAATGCCGCCCTCGATGCATCCACTGCTCACCGAATAGGTAGAGCTCGAGACGACCTGGAGGAACTCCTCTCATCTCTCGGTCCTGAGCATGTTCATCTGTTGGCCGGACTGTTGATAGAAGAGCAAGATTTCGTCAATCGCCGCTTCTTGTTGCGAGCACTGGGGCGTATCGGAAACGATGAGGCTCTCATTGCGCTGGTGGATCATTACCACTGGTCGGTAGGAAACCAGAAGGAGAGCGAAGTCAAACACACCGTCGCCGCGCTCGCTGCAGCAGACAATGATCGTTCCTTCGAAATTCTCAGTGCGTTCGCCCTCTCAGAAGAAGATCAGCGGCACCGTTACAGATTTGTAGGCGCTCTCTCCCAGCATTCTCGATCGAGTGATGCGCTGGGGATCTACTCTCAACTATTGCGCGATGACTCTCACTTTCGAGTACGTCAACGTGCAGCATTCGGGATGAAAGTCTCGGGAGGCCTCGCCGACGCTGCCGGAATCGAAGCAGCCCTGCTGGACGAAGGAAACCCTTATGTCCGCCAGTCATTTCTCGGTGCCCTGGGAGGAATCCGAGATGTTCGGTCGGTACCTCTGGTGACCAGGGTCCTGCAGGAGGATTCGGTGCTGGCAACGCGTGTTTCGGCAGTCAAGGCGCTGCTTCGTATCGAGGGAGATGCTGTCGTCGATGCGCTCCGTGCCGCCCGAGATGACGAGTCGCAGCCCCGGAGAGTCCGCGAGGAGGTGATCCGCGCCCTCTCAGCACTGGGGATCAGCGAGTAGCAGTTACTGAGCCCGCTTGAGAGTCGGAGATACCGATGTCACGATCTTCCCGCGTCAGGCCCGCGATGCACCGAAGACAAGCAACTCTGGCACCTTGCCATGCGAGCGATAGATGAGGGGAGAGGATCGATGATCTCGAACTATCGAATGCCATCCCGGTCTTCCTGCTCCTTCCTATCGGTACTGCTGATGTTGCTGATCGGCTGCCAGCCCACCTCAAGACCCGAACTGATCTCCGCACGAGTAGAGGGTCTGGTCGAAGATGGACTCGGCGAAAATGACCGGATCATCCTGGTCCTCGACACAGCGGTGGAGTTGCCGCAAAGCCCGCGACTGGGATTGATTTTGAAGGGCGCAAACGGCACGGAGCAGTACTCCATCGAGCGTGGCGAGGCGCGAAACGTGCTGATCGTCGAGATCGAATCGGGATTGGACCACCTGATCTCGCAGGCAGACTCTTCTTCCGACGGCTGGCTTACACTCTCCCTCGACCTGGGACTGATAGGACTCCTGAATGAAGACGGTACACCTTTACATGGGATCGTTGGCCCCATCGGACTGGATTTTCCGGTACCCGATCCTGCCCTACTCATCGAGGCGCG
Organism: Bacillota bacterium; assembly: GCA_003973385.1. Lineage (GTDB taxonomy): Bacteria > Planctomycetota > UBA8108 > UBA1146 > UBA1146 > QNYK01. The sequence continues at coordinate 9,930 of QNYK01000082.1, forward strand.
CTGGGTCGATTCCGATCGCAGTTCCACGGTCAATCAGGAGGACCTTCTGATTCTTCGATGGGATCAACCGGTTCAGTTCTCCGATGCCATCCAGGAGCGGCAACTGGAGATTTCTTCGAGCCTGATCCGCCTCTCGGTCACGGGAGATCGTCTGGGATCATCCAGGTCTCCTGCTCGATTCGTCGCTGGTCCCTTCTCGAATGAAACCAGGATCCTGCTCGGTGAGTCCCCATCACTCACCATCGATGGAGTTCACGAAAATGGCCGCTCCAACTTCGAAGGATCTCCAAGCGGCATCTTCGTCGGAGGTACCACCATATTGCCGTCATTAGATCTGCTGACTGAACAGGGCGGCGGCGTTGCCTCTCCGGAGGTAGTCGACATCGAGGGCGATTGTGCGCCGTGGCAAGAACTTGAGCTCCCGGCTGGACTCCCCGCACTCGACGGCCACACTCTGACCCGACTGCCCGATGGCAAGGTACTGGTCGCCGGAGGCAGATCGATGATGGCCGGAAGTGCCGGAAGAGTACTGGCGAGTGCATGGATCATCGATCCGATGGGAAACCACCTGGGGCCGCTGGCGATGCAATCGCCGCGCTGGGGTCATTGTTCCACCTTGTTGCCCGGCAAGGACGCACTGGAGGGAACAGCTGACGACATCGTCCTCCTCACAGGTGGCTATGATGGAACTGGAGCTCGTGACGACTCCGAGGTGTTGCTCCTTCAAGCCGACCCCCCGGAGTTCATCTCGGTCGAGAGCGATACACCGTCTAGTCCCCGATTCGAGCACTCTGCACATCCTCTCGACAACCTCAATACCGTGATCCTGGTTGCCGGTCGACTCGATGGAAAACTGAATGGGATCATCGAGCAAATCGAGTTGCAATTTACAGATACAGTTTCTGGCATCAAGGCACAGAGCATCACTCACCAGGTCGGAGAACTCCGCTTCCCTCGTCACCAGCACGGCTCGATCTTGTTTGAAGATTCTGAACAACCACTGCTGCTCCTCTACGGCGGTTACGGTGGCTCGCTGGGCAATCCACATGTTCAGTACGATGCAGAGCACTGTCGCGTCATCGATTCTCCGGAAGCCTTCCGGATACGCCCCGATTCGAGATTCGCAAGGAAAGTGCTGATCGAGGACGCCGAATCGAATCTTCCAGGGCCCAGAAGGGGCTTGCGACTCCACCCCCTCGGAGACAGTTCTGCACAGGGCAACCGAGCGCTGCTGGTGGCAGGGACGCGCAGAGAGCCGACCAGAGACGCACTGTCTTCCTTTCAGGTTGCGGAACTTCGCACCAGTTACGTTCTCGAACAAGAAGAAACGAGACACGGAAAGGTGCGGCTAAGGTGGATTCCGGCGGGCAGGCTGCCGCTAGAGATGGTTGGATCCTGCATCGCTGAACTTCCTGGCGGTCGAATTCTGGTTGCAGGTGGATCCGACAGAAACGGAATGCCGACCGCTGAGGCCGTGATCTTCGACTCCTTCTCGGGCGGAATCGAACGCATCTGCAAGCCCCTGAGCAGGGAATCGGCTCGAGGAGTGGAGATGCTCCTGGCACCTCAGGCGGTGTCACTCTGGGGCGGAGCAATGATCGTGGCCGCATCGCCGGAGAGCCGAACCAGTCGGGCTCTGCTATTCAGGTCGGGTGAATGACCGCCGCTATCTCTCTGGCGTCGTCTCTTCCCCGGTGTAGTTGACGAGCTCAAGGACCAACGCCCATGCGTCCTCTTCGGAGCCTTTCTTGGCCTTGTTACTGAGTTCGATCTTCTGGAAACCAAGGTGCGGAGCTCGAGTCTGGATGTTAGCCAAAAATGTGATGTGCTCGCGTAGGGGTTTATTCTCGAATGTTGCGTGATAAGTGTTCTTTGTCAGTGCCCCGGTTTTGTTCGAATCATTGCTGGCACTCTTGATCACAGGTTTGGCTGTGGAATTCTTCATCCCCTCGATGATCTCCGTGATCGTGGTGCTGATCTTGCCCGAGTTCTTCTTGCTTTCCTCTCGGCGCAGATGCTCCAGCACTACTTCCTTGCTTTCTGCGCTGTCGAGCAGTTCTTTCAGCGACATCAGGTTCTGGTTCTCCCGGACTGCGGCGACCCGGTATTTCTCGGCTCCGTTCTGCAACCACAGCCCCCAGCCTCCAAAGACTGCAGAGCAGAGGAACAAGGTGAGCAGCAAGATCTGGGTCAGATCACTGGTCCGTTGCTTGGCAGCCATCTTCAGCTCCTCCCGCCGGTTCCGGTCAAACTCGACTTCAGTTTCAATTTCAGCGTGACTCTCATCAATTCGCCATCCGACTTGATGTCATCCTCGATGGTGAAGTACTTCGAGCGCTGTTCGAGTGCCGTGACCACCCGTTCCGCTGCTGAGGCATCCTCGACCAGAAAAACCACATCCGAGGAACTGTTCCTCGATTTTGCGCCTCGAATCAGGATCTTCATCCATTTCGGATAAACCCTTGGATTCGCTGCTGTGACACCAAGGGTCACATCTGAGACCATGTCGAGCCCTGGAAGGTACTGAACGATTCGGGCCCGCCGGTTATCACCTGAGCCACCTTTGAGCTTCTGGATCTGGTTCTGTGCACTGCGAAGGATGTTCGTTGTAGTTCTCGGAGGAGCATCGAACCTTGCCAGGTAGATGCCTTCCTGATTCTCGATAACCAGTTCGAACTCTGCTCTCCGTAGTTGCTTCTCCTGATGTGAGTCCACGAGCCACGACACCGACATCGTGCACAAGATGAATGCCATCAGCATCAATCCAGGAAGCAACTTCGCAAAGCGCCGCTCATACTTGTGCTCTTCCTTACGAAAATCAAAGTTGGTCAACCCCTGACCTGCAGCCTGCAGGGAGAGTCCGACCGCCACTGCACCCGATCGGTTACACCGATCGACCAGATCGAGGCCAAGGGATGTCTCGATGCCATCGCAAACTCGCAATTGCTGCGCTGGCACCTCGAACTCCTCTGAAAGTAGATCTGCGATTCCCAGGTCACAGGCTGCGCTTCCCGAGACCACTATCCTGTCGAGTGGTGATCGGATCAGGATCCCGGCAAAGGTTCGCTCGATCTCCGTGAAGAGACGCTCGACCACTTCGTTCGGATCCGCAGGAGGCAAGGACTGTGAGGAGGTCAATTCTTCGTTCAACTTCTCGAAATCTTCATCGGATACGACGGCAATCGACAGTTCGTCATCGTCCGTCACATCCTCACCCATCGCTCCCTGCTGCATCAGGTCAGCAAATTCCTGGGCCACACCCGAATCACCATCAGGCTCCTCAGGAGCGAGCCCACCAGCGGTGGTGAGGGTTGGAATCGTCGAGGGTTGGAGATGGTTGGAGGTGGAACGAATCCTGGAGATTCGCCCCTCCTCGAGCAACACGAAGGTCGTATGACCCGCTTCCATGCCGATGAGTAGGGTTCTGCCACCACGAAGATCCGGTCTGGAGATGTGTAGTGCCGTGGCCAGGGCGGTGGCGTCTACCTCGATCTGAATCGGGTCTACATCCCCCTCTCGCAGCATGTCGAGATGGGCTCCGACGATATCCTTCTGGATGGCGCTGATCAACAATCGACTGGAGTCTTCCTCCTCTGAACACTTGATGTACTCGATGATCAGATCATCGATGGCAGCAGACGGGAGGTGCCCCTCGCTCTCGTAACGAACCGTTTTCGCGATGACATCGTCACGCGTGAAAGGAACCGAAATCTCACGCAGGGTCGACATCCGGGTCGGTATGCTCGAAACAATATCCATCGTCATTCTGGTGTTCCCGGATAGAGATGTACGGAGGATCTCAGCGAGGGATTCGATTCGCTCCTCGCTCGTTTCGCCGGAGAGTCTCGCCTCGATGTAGTCGACGATCGTGGTCCGCTTCGAGGTGGAATCAACCACCGCGATACAGACTTCAGATCCATCGATCTCTATTCCTGCGTGCAGTGCCACGACAGGGCTCCTCTCGCTCTCACTCGGGATGGAAATCAGCGCTGATTGGGCTGATTGGGCTGCTGAGCTCGATTCAGTTCTTCCAGTCGGCGTATCGCCTCCTGGGGGTTGGCCTCGATGTCGACTCCCAGGGTCGATTCAATCGTCGTCTGCGTCACCCTGGCACCAGGGGACTTGGCCCCCCCACCACTCTTCAACTTGGGAGCGGAAGGTGCCGGTTTGCGACCGGTTCTCTCTGCCCTGGGGTCTCTGATGTCACCCCTTCGAGTTCTCGCATTGGGATCGGGTGTGGTCCTCGAGGCCGGTGTCGGATTGACAACCCGAGCGGGAGCACCTGCGCGGGCCCTGGTAGCAGCCGTTCCCGGCAACTCCTTGCCGTTACTGCCTCGGATCGCACCCCGCACGTCGGTCGGAATGGAGGATGATGGAGTGGCTCGTGAAGTACCGAGCGATCCGCCGGTGAGCAGGTCCAGCTCTTCAGGGCTGAAGCCCCGAAGTACCAGCACCCTGCCCTCCTCGTGGATCACGGGGTCGATCTTGGACTCCTGTCGCAGCGTGTAACTGCGGCCGTTGTGCTCATAGATGACCTGTTTCGGCCGGTCCTGAATTTCAACCACCATGTAGGTGTTCTCATCGATGCGAAACGACTTTCCTTGCTCCAGGTATCTCACCCGTTGATTTGAAATCTGTGTGCGGCCCGACGACCGTGAGGTGGCTCGACTGGTCGGAGAGCGGCTACTACCACGGTTCGCCCGGGTAGAACCTCTGATCCGGCTGGTGTTGACGGTTCGTCCACGTGTACCTGGATTGAGGACCGAGGTCTGCCCCTTCTCCTGGATCGAAGCGAAGCGTTGACCCTCGGGGGAATAGATGATGCCGACGATTTCCCAATCACCGATGGGACCTGAATCGAGTTGAGGCAATGCCGGATCAGTTGTCGGCTTCACCGGTGCTGTGCGAATCGGCGGTGGCGTGAGGTAGAGGTCGCGAATGATGTCGCGGTACTGGTTGGGAACCGGGCGTGCAGCCTGATCCTTCAACTCGAAGTCCACTGGATCGTACAGGCGAACCTGGGTTCCCTCCGGCGAATCGTCCAGAAGGCCGAAAAACACGAACCCCAGCAGGGTCAATGCCGCGACGTTGAACAGTAACAATCCGACACGTAGTAACTGGATGCTCACTTTTGGCATCGTTTGATCCTCCGCACCGCATTCAGCGGCGCACTTCCTTCCAGGAGATCACCAGCACATGCTGGCCCTTCCTGGCGCACACCATTCTACCCGAGAGCGAACGGCCCTCGCTCGTTCCTTCGATAGTAGTGGTGAAAAAATTACTGGAAAAAGTGGAATGTTCTTCGAGGTCTTGCTGCAAAAGAGCGAATATCGAGTCCTCGCTGGCACCCCCGTCTTCCCACGACTCATCGACCTGCTTGAGCTGATCGAAGCTGGTAAAGTGCTGAAATTGCTGCTCTATCTCTTCATCGACGCCAATATCGCCGAGCAGATCCTCGAGGATCTCACCGGTGACATCGTCGATCTCCTGCTGGTAACTATTGCAATGATCCCGGATCTGCCAGGCGATCTCCCTTGCTTCATCAAAATCATCAAAAGATCTCATCAGTGCGATCAAGACCTCCGGTCGGGCAGTGTTGAGATTGATCTTGCCGGTGGAGTTCGCAGTCAGCACATGACGAAGACCGATCGGAGTCGGTATCTGGTCGACCCCGCCATCGAGCAGTTCAAATCCTGCAGCCTCAAGACCATCGAAGGATCCGGGGAGCAGTGAGCCGATGTCATCCATCCACTCGTCAGGATTTCCTCGCTCTTCCTCGTAATCTTCTTCCAGGGTGGCCGGATCAATGGGGCCATTGAAGAGCTCCCATGAGACCTCATCGAGGTGCCGGATCGAATCCAGGCTGCGGATTCTGCGCGTTTGCTCATCGAGAACCCTTTGATAAACCATCGATACGATGGCTTCCGCAGCACCCTGAGGATGGGGAACATCGTTATAATCAAATCCGCTTTCACTGTTGAAATCGATCACGGCTTCGATCAATCGCTCGAGCATCACCGTGGCATCATCGACTTCTTCTTGCTCCGGAATGATGTATTCTTCGAGGAGTTCTTCGTCTCCGGCTTCTCCACCCGGCTCTGTACTGCCGCCAGATGAATCACCATCTGCTTCGGAATCTTCCTCTGCGATGAGGACGAGTTTGAAGATGTGATTGAGATCGATGCAGGACTCGCCATCGATCACCAGGCCAGTGATCTGAACCTGATTGATGGAATCCTGGATCGGGTAGGCCCACACATCATGAGGAGTATCCGCCGGAGTATTGGACTCGCCATTGGAACCAGGCGTTGTGCCGCCTCCAGAACCAGGCAAGGTGATCCCACCGGGCAACTGGGTGCCGCCACCGCCAGAGGATCCGAGCAGGGAATCATCTTCGATGTCGTCATCGAAGTATCCGAGATCCGCCATCAGATCGGAGGATAGGCTCTGTAGAACCTGGCGCGCGGTGGCCTGGACGGCATAGGAGAGGGAGACGCGACCCTGTCGATTCCTGGAGATGCGCTCCTCGATCTTGGTGACAAAGAGCAACTGTGTGATGACGACCGTCAACACCAGCACCAGGATCAGCACCACGAACAGTGCCATGCCCTGCTGAGAGCAGTGGGATGCGCGGATCCTGTCATCGGGCTGATGCATCGTCGACTCCGGTTTCACGATCGAGGCCCCCGTCAAATCGAGAGTCTCTCTGCACTATTGATCGGCAGATCTCGTGCCATTCTATAGCGAACAGGGCCCCCAGGGCTCATCTACGGAAGATTCGTAACTTCAACAATAACAACAGGATACATTCCCGAGCCCGAATTCGTGAGGGGGGTCGATTCGAGCCATGTCTGAAGTGGGGCAGTTAGTGTTCAAAATCACTACACTTGAGCGGGTTTTTCGTCGATTCCTCGGCCCGAATCCTCCTCTGGACTCTTCAAAACCAGGGTCAGGACCGCCGGCAGCACCACCAGCGTCATCAGGGTCGAGGCAGCGAGACCGCCGACGATCGCCTTGCCGAGGGTGTTGAACTGGGGGCCGGTCAACATCTCGGTTCCGTAAGCCATCGGAACCAGTCCCAGGATCGTCGTCAGGGCAGTGATGAGAATCGGGCGAAATCTATCGGAGGCACCCAGTCGAATCGCATTCGATGGCGTCTCTCCTTCATCGATCCTTCGCCTCACCTGATCGATGAGAACGATGCCATTGTTGACGACAATTCCGCACAGCAGGATCAACCCCACCGCCGCAGGTGTATCCAGCGCATCCCCCTGGAGCCATAGCGACCAGATCACTCCCGGAACAGCCAGCAAGACCGTGATCATCAATATCAATGGAGTACGTAACGATTCGAAGAGGCAGGCGAGTACCAGGTAAACCAGAAAAATCGAGAGATACAGACCTTCGCTGAAGGAACCCTGGTTGCGCCAACGACCGGACCAGCCCTCTCCCAGGTCCCAGCTGTACCCCACCGGCATCGGATAAGATGCGAGTGATTGCTCGAGACGCTGCTGAATCTCGTCCTTGACCGCAACATCGTATTGAACTGAAACGGAGATCGAACTTCGTCGATTGTCGCGCCGAGGCCTGCTCGGAGCCTCGACCTTCGCAAGGCTTCCGATCTCTTCTATGGGAAGTTCCAGGTCATCTCTGAGGGGAAACCGCATGAATTTCAATTCCTCCACCGAGTCCGTCTCTTCCTCAGCGAGACCGAGGGTGATATCCAGATCTCCTGACCGGGTTCGCAACTGACTGAGTCGGTTTCCGGAGAAAGCAGCACTGATACTGCGAGCCACAGTGGCCCCGGAAACCTGTAACCTCCCCAGTAAATCCTCATCCGGTTTGAGGTGCAGTTCGTCCACTTCTTCGCGGCGAGAGATCTCCGCATCGATCACTCCCTCGACACCCTTCAGATATTGCGCCACCTTGTCGCCAAGATCTTGCAGTAGAGCGCTGGAATCTCCTCGTAACCTGACATTGAAGGATCCAGCAGTGGAATTGCCTCCGCCACCGTGACCTCCACCCCAGCCCCAGCCGTCGTCGGTGCGGATCCGGATGCCGGGAACCTTCGGCAGTACAGAATTCAATCTCCCCCGCAACGCCGTGATGTAATCCTCGGTCGCCAGCTCCGCGGGCGGATAGATACGGGTCATCGCATACCCATCGGTGTACCAGGAATAGATGTCGCTCTCTCCAATGATGTCCCGCTTTGAATCGAGCAGAGTCTCGATTTCGGTGACCACCTTTTCCATCTCTCTGAAATCGAGGCCCTCCTCGGGCCGATAGGAGATATTTGCGTAGTTCGACTTCCAATCTGCATCGGAGAGATCCATCCGAAATCCATTATCGAATGGAATCATGACGCTGAAGGTCGCTGCGATCGCCAGCAGTATGGTGACAACGCGGTGCTTCATTGCAGACACGAGTAACCGCTCGTATCCGCCCCGAAGGGCCAGGAACCACGACGAGAGACCCGGGTCTCCGCCAGAGTAGATCCGCGCGGCGACCATCGGAACGAGGGTCAGGGAGACGAACAAACTGGCAGCGATGGTCAATGAGATCACCAAGCCTACGCTGCTCAATGCATCTGAAAACCCATTCCTCTCCGAGATGAACACCGGCAGGAACACCACCATCGTGGTGAGAGTTGCGGCAAAAACCGGCGTCGCCACCTCCATCGTCCCTTTCGTGGCTGCCGTGACAGGATCATCACCCAGACCCGCTCGACGAACGATGGACTCGACCACAACAACTGCAGTGTCCACCAGCATTCCGACTCCGAGCATCAGAGCCATGATGGTGATGATGTTCAGTTCCTTATCCAGAAGATGCAGCACAGCCAGCGCTGAGAGAACCGAGATGGGTATCGCCATTCCCACCAGTAACGTCGCCGAGAAGCGCCTCAGGAACAGGAACAGGATCGCGAGTGCCATGCCACCCCCGATTAAACCCGCGTCACGAAGCCGCTCCAGCGAACTGACGATCATCTGACCCTGGTCTTGCCAGACAAGCAGGTTGATTCCCGCCAGTTGTGGATCATGGGAGATCCTCTCCACTTCGGCTCTCACCATGCGACACACCTCGACGGTGTTTGCTCCCGACTCCTGGGAGATCTCCAGTGAGACGGCGTAGGAGCCGTTGAGATGGCGTCCCCATCGTAGGTCTCCCTCTTCCTTTTCGATGGTCGCCACCTGCCCCAGACGCAAGCCGTTGGCATTGATGGGAAGTTGGTGAAGCGCCTCGACATCCGGGAGAGCATTGATGAGCCGTAAGCGACGCACTTTTCCGTCACTCCAGATCCTGCCAATCGTGATGTCGATGTTGGCGTTCCTGATCGCCTGGGATACACGTCCGAGAGTCAATCCATGGCGCTCCAGGTCCCCCTTCGTGAAGGTGATTTTCACCTCCTGAGGAGTCACGCCATCGAGTTCCACCTGGCCAACGCCATCCAGTCGTTCGAGCGGCCTCTGGATCCGGTTGACCAGCAGTTCATAATTTTCCGAGAGGTCTACACCGACAGCACTGATGCGAGCTTCCATGATGGCATCGCCATCAGCGCCCCAACCGCCGGTTCTGATCTGCACACGCTCGATGTCTTCGACGGGGAGTTGGTCCATCGCCCGTGCGATCCGCTCACGAACCTCGACTTTCACGGCATCAAGGTCCTCACCATAATCGAATCGTAATGTCACCCTTGCGTTGTTCTCCCGCGATTCGCTGTTGATCCCCCGGAGCCCGCGAAGAGTTGCGAGGGCCTCCTCGAGAGGGAGCACGACCTCGTTCTCCACCTGAATCGGCGAAGCGTTGGGGTAGGGAACCATGACGTTGATACTCGTCCTCCCGAACTCGGGAGTCGCGCTGAGGGGTATCCGTTGTACGGACATGATTCCACCCAGCAGCAGCAGGATGTGCAGGGTCAATGTGGTGATGGGTCGGTCGAGGCAGAACTGTACAAAGGCCTTCAAACTGACTCTCCTTCGCGTCCAGATCGATCCAGCAGTCGATAGCCGGCTGGAATCACCACCAGGGTCATCATCGTGGCTGCCGCCAGTCCCCAGACCACCGTGATGGCTAACGGCTTGCGCAACTCTGCTCCGGGACCGATGCCAAGCGCAAGCGGGAGCAACCCCAGAATGGTCGTGGCACTGGTGATGAGGATCGGACGAAGTCGCTCGATCCCAGCAGTGCGCACGGCAGTTGTTGCATCGAGATTCTGATTCTTCAATTGCTGGATTCTGGCGACATAGATGATGCCGTTGTTGACGACGATGCCGCACAGAAGAATCACCCCGATCATCGACAATACTCCGAGCGGGATTCCCGTGAAGAACATGGCGAAGATGGCACCACAGATGCCAAGGGGTACGGTCAGGATCACGATGAAGGGCAGTTTCAACGATTCAAAGGTGCTGGCCAGGACCAGATATACGATGAACACAGCCAGCGCCAGTGCCTGGAGCAAACCCTCCAGCGACTCCTTCATCTCCTGGTTCTGGCCCGACATCCTGGCCGAAGATGTAGGAGGCAAACCTCGACTCTGCAGCACCTGTTCCGCTCGTCGCGTTGCGGTTCCCAGATCGATGCCGTCGGTTCTCGCCGTCACCATCACCGACCGTTCGCCTCCGACTCGCCTGATCTCTACAGGTCCCAGCGCCTGCTCCAGACGACCCAGAGAGGCAACCCTCAGCGGAGCAACGAAATTGTCTCCGGCAACAGTCACCGACTCCATCTCTGCGTCCTTTATCGTCTTCTCGAGTGCTCCCCTCAACCGGACCCTGATATCGATCGGTTTCTCGGCAAACCTGTACTGCGTGGCGACTTCACCGATGCCCTTGGCTCGCAAACCATTGGCTATCTGCTCCAGAGAGAGGCCATAAGCCGAGATTCGAACGGGGTCGAGCCGGACATGAACCTCGGGAACCTGATCGGCAACCTGCGCCTGAACATCGAGCAGACCAGGAACCAATTTCAATCGGTCTTCGATGTTCCGAGCAGAGGCTCTCAGCGTATCCAGGTCATCATCGAATACCTCGACCTCGATGGGTGCTCTGAAAGTGAACAAGGATGGTCGCCCCAACGAATAGGGGCAGTCGGGGACCTTGTCAAACTCGTCGATGATGCGATCGATGACCAGAGCCTCGTCGGCTCGGGTCGCTTCCGGATCGAGGGTGACTCCGATCCTCGCGATATGTTCTCTTCGATCGCCCGATTTCACCTCTCCCAGTACCGGTGCATCTCCGACGATGGAAGTGCTCATCGCGATGGGAAGTCCCTCGTCTCGTAGTCGGTCGATGGCGATCTCGAGGGAAGCCACCTTGCGGTCGGTCTCCTCCAGAGGAGTACCCTCGGTCAGTTCGATATCGAAGTAGAACTGCCCCTGGAACAGGTCAGGAACCAGCTCCGATCCGAGGTCCGCGGCCCTGGGGAGCACGGCAGCGCACAGCACCAGTGCCATCACCGGCGGAACCCAGGACACGGCCAGGACATGGTCGAGGACACGGGCATAGAGGTTCTGTGCATGAGTCATGGCGAGGTTGAATACATTGGAAATGGGGCTCAGGATCTTCTCGATACCTCGAAAAATCCTCGCCAGTTTCCCCTCCGATGGGCTGGAGCCATTTGCGATGATGGTCGGGATCACGGTGACAGCAACGAAGAGGCTCGCGAGCAACGAGTAGGTCACGGTCAGCGCCTGATCCCTGAAGATCTCGCCACCGATTCCCTGGACGAAGATCAATGGCAGAAACACGGCGATGGTCGTGAGTGTCGAGGCGATGATGCCCCCCATCACCTGGCCTGTCCCCTGTGTGACCGCTTTTCTCGTCTCCACCCCTTCGTCCTTCAGGCGCTGGATCGATTCCAGTACGACCACGCTGTTGTCGACGAGCATTCCGATCCCCAGCGCCAGACCACCCAGTGAAAGCACATTGATGCTGACATCGGTCAATTCCATCATCAGGAATGTGACCGCTACCGAGATGGGAATGGATAGTGCGATGGTGAGAGTGCTGAGAAGGTTTCGCAGGAACAGGAATAACACCAGCGCAGCCAGCATCGCTCCGACCATGGCAGTCGACTTCACACTCGCGATGGAGTCCTCGATGAATTGTGCCTGGTCATAGAGCACCTCGATATGGCACCCCTTGAGACTTCGATCCTGTTCGATCGGGCCCAGACGATCCCGGACTCCCTTCGCCACCGACACGCTATTGGCGTCCCCCTCCTTGTAGATGTCAATCTGTACAGCAGGGCGACCGTTGACTCGTACCAGGATCTCGTCATCTTTCGGCACGATGGCTACTGATCCGATGTCCCTGACCCTCAGTGTGCCGGCGTTACCATGTCTGACGATCACATTCTCGATGTCCTCGATCGATTCGAACTCTCTCACGGTACGGAGGCGATAGGCGGTTTGCTGATCACGGATTTCGCCACCGGAGCGGTTCACATTTTCCTGGGCTATCCTCTGGGCAACCTCCTCGACCGATAGGGACAGCACATCGAGGCGTCTGGAATCGAGATCGACCAGTACCTCATCCTCGGCTCCACCGACGACGCGAGCCGCTGCAACACCGTTGAGAGTCTCCAGTGTTCGCTTGACCTTCAGTTCGGCCAGCTTTCTGAGGTCGGGCACGGTGCGTGATCCGGTCAATGCCAGCCGCATCATCGGATCGAGGGAGGGGTCGAATCGGTAGACCAGAGGTGATCTCGCGTCGTCTGGTAGATTGACCAGATCCAGTTTTTCACGCACATCGAGACTCGCCCGTTGCATGTCGGTGTCCCAGCTGAACTCCAGCACGACCTCGGACACTCCTGCGCGCGAATTGCTGACATACCTACGCAAGCCCTGGGCAACTCCAACCACATCCTCGATCGGTTCCGTGACCAGTTGCTCCACTTCCTGCGGCGATGCATCGGGCAATTCGGTCTGGACGGTGAGTGTCGGGTAGGTGATATCGGGCAGCAGTTCGATGGGAAGTCGACCGAGCGAGAGGGCCCCGAAGGTGAACGCAGCGATCGTGATCATTCCGACCGTCACCGGTCTCTGGATGATCCCTTTCAGCCAGTTCTCCATCGATCACTCCTCAACACGGGTGAAATCAACCTCCGGAGGTGCTGCTTCCCGAGCCACGGTTGTGCGTCGGAGGATTGCCGTGACCAGAGGCTGCTCCTGCGGGAGTATCGGTGCGAGTTCCAGTCGAAGTTCCTGCCGGCAAGTTTGATGGCTTACCAGCACCGCGACGACGAAGGTCGCCCGTTTCACTCATAGGCTTTTGATTTCTTTCGGTGCTATAATTCTGGATCGCCGCGGATCCAGCGTCTTGTCTCTCGACGGTGAGGGAATCGACATGAACCGGGATCTCGCGGTAGACGCTGACGCGACTGCGATCTTGCAGATCGGCCACTCCCTGCACCACAACTCGATCTCCCAGACCGAGGCCCTCTTCGCAGACGACGATCGACTCGTTCTCGAAGCCGGTCACGATCTCGATTTCCTGAACCGTCTCACCATCCTCGAGCAAACGGAAAACACGCGCCCTGCCGTCGCTGGTCACGACGGCCTTTCTTGGCACGATGATGCAGTTCTCGAGGACTCTCGTGATGATATCGATGTGGGCAAAGGAACCGGGACGAAGCGTCACTCCTGCACCCGGGAAACTGGTCAGCACTTCCACCGTCAGGCTCTCTCGATCCACTACAGGACTGATCCTCTCGACCGTTCCTTCGGAGAGTACTGGCCCATCACTGTCTGATCTCAACACGCAGCGCTGACCCAGTTCAATATCTCCCACCTCGCTCTCGGGCAGGTACAGTCGCACTCTCAGCGGCTCGAAGTCAGCGAAGGCGAACAATTCGTCCCCCACACGGACATATTGCCCCGGCTCCACCCTTCTACGGATGATGATGCCATCGAAGAGAGCAATCGGTTGCGAGTGGCCGAGATCGAGCAGTGCACGAGCGTGGTTCGCCTGAGATTTCTGAAGAGCAAAACGAGAGTCTTCCAGTTCCTGGTTGGTGACGCCTCGGATCTCGGAGAGACCCTCGAGGCGATCGAGGCTCGCCCTCGCCTGCTGCATCTCGATACGCGCCAGATTCTCGGAGATCTTCAACTCTTGCTGATCGATCGCACACAGCGTTGTGCCCTTGGAGACGCTCTGGCCCTCCTCGACATTGACCATATCGACACTGCCTTCGACTCGCGACAGCAGCGAGACCTGCCGCTCCGGCTCCAGGATCCCGCTGCCTCTGACCCGCTCGCGGATCACAGCGAGCAGTGATGATGTCACCTCGACTGGCACCACGTCGTTGTCGGTCGCATCGATGTCGCCGTACTGGAATCTGCCCATCGACCGGCCCGATCGATTTCCCTGGGAACTGTTTGACCAGCCTGGGGTCTCCGTACTGGAAGCGGAAAACATGCTGGAAAACATGCTGTGGGCGAACCAGCCGATGCAAAGCAGCGCGACGATGGCCAGGAGTTGTGGCAACCAGCGATTCAAGAACTGCTCCCATCACAATCGGGGCACGGGCAGGTACCACGGAGCCGTTCCAGCGTCCATATTCCCGTGCGATGGCCATCTGAAAAGGCCAGGTTCAAACCATATCTACCCGTGCGCTCGAATCCGGTGAGGTGAAGATCTGCAGGCAGTGTCGCAGGATCGAGAATCGGCGCTCTCGACCACTCGTCGATGCAGGCGGCGCACTCACAGCTTTCTCTGAGAGAACGGTCGGAATAGAGGCTTTCATGCCCATCTCCCCACACGATCAACAGGGTGGCCGGTTTCAGCAGTTCCACTTCATCCGCACGAATCCTGGCAGAATTATCCAAATGGCCTCCTCAGGATCCGCAGACATACCAGATTGTACCTCTGCTGGTATTTTTCCACACTGCATCCTGGACAGGTAACTGAACTGCTATGGAGTCGCCCTCGGAAGGCGTGAGCCCCCTCCGGAAATGGGTCGATCCCGGAGAGGGCCGATTTGGAAGGCACTATCAAGGTTTTTCCCGTCCGTGGATCCGGGAAAAAAGGTGGGCCGAAGAGAGGTACGCCGCGTCAACTTAGGGGAAAAACCACTCCACGGGTTCGACAACTCCCCAACTCTCTCCGGCCGTCGAACCGTCGCTAAACATACTTTGCACAGTATAAAATGTAAAGTATATTTTTCCCCCGGACGCTAACTTCTCTTTCTCACTGATGTTGCGCGAATCGCTGCCCCCCGACTCCGAGTCACTTGCCTGGCCCCTGGTGCTGTCGGAGACTCCTGGCCGGAGGCACCTTGGATCCCGAACAACCCGGTTTCTTTCAGAGCTGGTTGATCCAGTTGCAGCAGCAGATTTGCTCGGCCCTCGAGGCCGAGGATGGCGCGGCACGATTTGTCTCCTCCACCTGGCAACGAGAAGAAGGCGGCGGCGGTAACAGCCAACTGCTTCGAGATGGGGCCCTCTTCGAGCAGGCCGGCGTCAACTATTCCCATGTGCTCGGAGAGTCGCTGCCAGAGAGTGCCACTGCTGTCCGCACTGATCTGGCCGGACGAGGCTTCGAGGCGATGGGACTGTCTCTGGTGCTGCATCCTCGAAATCCCTATATCCCGACCACACACATGAATGTGCGCCTGTTTCATGCCCACGCAGAAGGCCAGCCAGCGATCTGGTGGTTCGGAGGTGGCTATGATCTGACGCCTTGTTATCCGTTCCTCGAAGATGCGGTGCACTGGCATCAAACCGCCAGAGCAGCGCTCGACCGACATGGCAGCGACTATTACCCCAGGTACAAGCAATGGTGCGACCGTTACTTCTTCTTGCCCCATCGCGACGAGACGAGAGGAGTCGGGGGTATCTTCTTTGACGATCTGAACGACGGTGGCTTCGATCACTCTCTCGCCATCGTGCAGTCGGTCGGGAATTCCTTTCTCGAAGGCTATCTTCCCATCGTCGAGCGCCGCAGAGACCACCCCCACGGCGAACGCGAGCGGCAGTTCCAGCTCTATCGGCGTGGCCGCTATGTCGAGTTCAACCTGCTATTCGACCGGGGCACCCTGTTTGGCATCCAGTCCGGCGGACGCACCGAGGCGATCCTGATGTCGTTACCTCCGCAGGTGCGATGGCATTGCGGCTGGAACCCGGAATCCGGATCTGAAGAGGCCAAACTGGCCGATTTCCTCAGGCCAAGAGACTACCTGGAGGTCTGACTTCCAGAGGTAACCCTTTACATTCGACGTGGTTACAGCACATGCCCTGAATTGCCGCCAATCTTGCCAATTTGGCAACTCGCAACTTGCCAAACTGACAATTCTGGTTATCCTCGGTGATGTGCCCTGGCGATTCCCGCCACCAGAAAAGAAGCACGGAGAGGCGAGTACTCGTGAACGAAGAATACCCGGAGGAAGAGTTCGAGGTTGACGACGAGAATCCCGATACCGGAGGCTGGCTCAGCAACACTCCATACTGGCTGATCTCCATCGCTGCCCACGCCATCTTGCTGTTCGTACTCGGTGGCGTGATCGTGCTCGAAAAGGTTCAACAGGAGGAAGAGCGCAGAACCGTGGTGAGGAAAGAGATCAAGCCTCCCGCCTATGACCCGACCAAGAAGCGCGACATCGTACGAAAGCCTGAGATCCTCGAGAAGAAGAAAAAGGATCCGATCAAGTTGCTCAAGCCCGACAAGATCAGCCGGACCCCCAGAGGCACGAGCAAGAACAACAAGACCAACAAGAACATCAAGAACCAGCTCAATGATGCCTTTGGCATGACCGGTGCCGGAGCCGGTGCCTACGGAAACCGCTTCGGCAAGGGCTCGCTCTCGCGCGAGGGCGGTAGCGAGGCAACGGAAAGTGCGGTTCTGGCGGCACTGATGTGGCTCAAACGCCACCAGCACCCCGATGGTCACTGGTCATCCAATGGCTTCCTGCGTCCCGATGGCTGTGATCAGGAGGACGGTGACGGATTCGACGGTTACGATGTCGGTTGCACAGCACTGGCCATGCTCGCCTATCTCGGATTTGGTCACACGCACGAGAGTGGAGAGTTCCCGGAGTTCGTCGCCGTGATGCGCAAGGCGATGGACTGGATGATTGCACAGCAGGTCAAGGATGCAGATCCGAAACTCAACGGCCTGTTCGGTCTTCCCCGCGACGATGCCGACGAGTGGATCTACAACCATTCCATCGCAACGATGGCGATGAGCGAGTTGCTGCTGCTCTCGCACGACAAGATCAAGTTGTCAAAACCGGTCGAGAACGCCACCAAGTGGTGCCTGAGAGCACAGAACCCCGGGTATGGCTGGAAGTACGGCTACCAGGCGGGCAGAAACGACACATCCGTCACAGGCTGGATGGTGCTGGCCCTCAAGACCGCAAAGGTCTGTGCCCAGTCGCGCTACATCAAGATCCGCAAGAAGGATTTCGATCCCGCTTTCGAGGGTGCTCTCAAGTGGTTTGGATCCTGCACATCGGATCGCAGTGGTATCTGCGGTTACGAGAATCCTGGCGACGAGGGATCACGGCTGCAAGCTGCCTATCCGGAACCCTACCCGTACTCGAAGGATCTCTCCTGCATGACCGCGGTGTCGGTACTCTGTCGCATCTTCGCCGGTGAAAAGACCAGTTCCGCCGCCATCAAGTCCGGAACAGCCGTGCTGATGGATGAAATCCCGCGCTGGCGACCCCAGCAAGGCAAGAGGAAATCGAAAATCAACCTCTACTACTGGTACTACGCCACCTATGCGATGTTCCAGATCGGCGGCAGCAAGTGGCGCGAGTGGAACGAGGCGATGATCGACGCACTGGTTCAAAACCAACGAATAGGCGGCTGCGAGGACGGTTCCTGGGATCCTGTCGGGGAGTGGGGAGTTGCGGGAGGCCGCGTCTACAACACGGCCATCGGAGCGATGACGCTGGAGGTGTACTACCGATTCGCTCGGAACAACAACTGACCCCATGAACGATTCACACGAAACTGCCCCGATCACACCCCCGCTGATCGAGGTTCTCCTCAATGGAGCGGCTCACCAGCTGGCATCTGGCAGCACCGTGTCGTCGCTGCTCGATCAGTTGCCCATCGAACCGACCGCAGTGGCAGTGGAGAGAAATCGCCAGATCGTGCCCCGATCTCTGCACAGTTCGACAGTCATCGAGGCCGGGGATCATCTCGAAGTCGTCACCATAGTTGGAGGAGGTTGATCGATGAATACCGAAACGACCCGGGAAACGGACACCCGTCCCGACCCGCTGGTACTGGGAGATCGGACCTTTCGCTCCCGCCTGCTGGTTGGAACCGGGAAATACTCCGATCACGAGACGATGAATGCGGCCCTGGCCGCCTCCGGCTGTGAGGTCGTCACCGTCGCCATCCGACGAGTGGACCTCAGCAGCGAGGACAATTTGCTGACCCATCTCGATCGTGACCGTTACTTCCTGCTTCCAAATACTGCCGGCTGTTTCAACGCAGAAGATGCGATCAGGGTCTGCCACCTATCGAGAGAACTGGGCCTGGGAGATTGGGTGAAACTGGAGGTGCTGGGAGACAAACAGACCCTGCTTCCCGACCCGATCGGCACCCTGGATGCCTGCAAGACGCTGGTCGCCGAAGGGTTCAAGGTTCTCGTCTATTCCAGCGACGATCCGGTAATGGCATTGAGACTGCAAGATGCAGGTGCCACCTCTGTGATGCCAGCTGGCTCTCCGATAGGGAGTGGCCAGGGAATCCTCAACCGAAACAACCTCGCCATCATCCTCGAGCAACTCGATGTGCCCGTGATCATCGACGCTGGAGTGGGCACGGCCAGTGATGTCACCATCGCCATGGAACTGGGAGCGGAAGGTGTGCTTCTCAACACCGGGATCGCCGGAGCACAGGATCCCATCGCCATGGCTCATGCGATGCGCCATGCCCTGGATGCGGGTTGGTATGCAGCTCGCGCGGGCAGGATTCCACGTCGACGATACGCTCAGGCTTCCAGCCCGACCGAGGGAGTGCTGGGCGAGTGATGTACCAGGTTTCGCCCGACTCCGCTTCGCCAGCTATGGAACTGGTGGCGGCACCTCCACACCCCTTGATCGCCCTCGCCATCTCATCGCTTCTGATCATGATCACGCTGGTGACCCTGCGAAAACTGGCCCGACGATTCTGGCCCGATCGCGAGGTGGGAATCCAACCCTCGGTCTTCACGGCCAGGGATGTGCTGATCGTCTTCGGCTTGCTGATCCTCGGTCAGGTGGCCGTCTCGATGCTGTGGCAGCCCGCAGCAGCGCAGGAGGGGGTTTCTCGACCGATGCCTGCTCTGCTGCTTGCGGCAATGTCGCTCGTCTACATCGCCATGGTGGCACTCACCACTTCTCTTCACCGACTCCATTGCATCCAGAAGCAGCGCTCCGAATCGTTCCTTGTTGCAACAGGAACTCGAGTTCGGCAGGCGATCGCCTACGGGATTCTGGCTCTCGTCTGCTTCCTTCCGGCCCATTTTGGTGTGGCGATCGTCTGGGAACTGGTCCTGACAGGGCTCGAGGTGGATTTCGATACCCAGGAGAGCGTTCTCATGATCATGGAGGCGATTCGAGACAAGAACTGGGCGCAACTGGCTCCGCTGATCTTACTCGCGACCATCGTGGCACCCATCAGCGAGGAGGTGATGTTTCGAGGGTTGTTGTTTCGAGTCCTGCTCGACAGAGGTGGGTTCTTCATGGCAGCGATCATTTCATCTGCACTGTTCACACTGATGCACGACTCGATCGCCTCATGGGGTCCACTGATGGTTCTCGGAATGCTGCTCGCCTGGGTCTATCACCGCAGCGGCAGCCTGCTCGCTAGCATCGCGCTGCACTTCGCCTTCAATACCGCGATGATCTCGCTGCTATTCATCATGGAGGGCAACTGAGATGGCAAAGATAGGAGATCTGATCAGGTCACTTCGCGAAGAAAAGGGAGTCACCGCCAAGGACCTTGCCGAACGGATCGGCCTCTCCGCATCCCAGATGAGTAGACTCGAGAGTGGTCAACGACGCGTCAACAGTGAGGTGCTTGCACGGATTGCACGAGCACTCGAGGTCACACCTTCGGAGTTGTTCGAGGAGGGTTCTCCCGGTTCGGTCAGGCCCCTGTCCAGTTCTGCCGCAACTCCTCTTCGGCAAGCCATCGGCAAGGTGATCCGTTCAGCCCGCCGTCAGAAACACTGGACCATCGAGGACCTGGCCCGCAAGACCTCGACATCCCGAGCCTTCTGTCTCTCCGTGGAAGAAGGGCGACGCAGTGGCATGGAGAGTGATTTCATTAAGAAAGCCTGTCGCCTGCTCGGCTTCAGCCCCCTCGATCTGCTGGCTTCCGCGGAAGAAAAACTCGATGTCTCCGAGACAGAACCACCGACAGCGGAGACCGGGTCCAGTTCTTTCGTACATGGGATTCCATTGCTGGCAGCCGATGTCAGCGCCTACCCTGAAGAACTCGATGATCAGGGCAAGCCATCGGGAGTGGTGGAACAGTGGCTACAGTTACCCGGGATCGACCCCGATCGATCCTTTGCTGTACGGGTTGCTGGAGACGCCATGGCCGGGCCGGGAGAAGATTGTTTTCGAAACGGTGACGTCATCGTGCTGAGTCTCGATGAGGCGGTTTCGAGCGGCTCCTATGCTCTGGTGAGAACATTGTGGATAAGTAGTGAAGCGCCGGAATTCGCCACCAGAACCATTTTTTGCAGCTATTTTGATGACGATCACGAGGCCCGGAGATTACAGTTCTTGCGACCCGAGTATCCACCCTTCATACTCCCGACGTCGGAGGTCGAGCACGCTTGGAAGGTGCTGCTCCATCTTCGCATTCCCGCGAACCCGGGTTCTCATCCCTGAGCCCAGTTCACGGAAGATACCGGGGGATCTGGACTTACCGAAGATTCAAACTCAATGCTGGTTGCCGGGAACAGATTCCGGGGCCACAGCGTTGCCTCAGTAGACACACCTCCTCACGGGTCGGAGGGAATTCGTTCCCTCCGGCTCTATTTTCATCGGTGGTCTTCTCCCTGCTTCATCTGACGAATCGAAGGATCCCCTGGAGTTCTGTCTGCTCGAGGGAAATCGGTCGAGATCAAAATAGAATCGGCGGAGGCACGGTGATATGCACCGAACCTCCGCCGAAGAAGAGAGGGTCAAGGGGTCAGCGGATGTCGTGAATCCGCAGGTCAGGTTGCAGCGCCTGTAGCGTCTGCAGCACCTCTTTCTGTCGAGCGGCTCCGCCCACTCGCAGGTACCGCTCGAAGCTCTGGATGGCATTCTCGCGGTTCCTGTTCAACAGGTGGACACGAGCGATCCAGTAGTGTGGCTCTGCGAAGGTGGGATCAACTTCAAGGCATTTCTCGAAGTACTGGAATGCCAGGTCGCTTTTTTCCATCTGCATGTAGAGCAGTGCAAGTTGTAACAGAGGACCGGAGTAGTCCATTTCCTCGGAGGCGTCGATCACTGCCAGGTATGCTTGTTCTGCTGCTTTGAAACTTCCAATTCCCTCGTAGATCTGCGCCGCGATGAAGTTGTAGCGCGGATTTCCCGGATCGATTTTCTGCGCTTTTTCCAGAGCTTTCAGCGCATTACCATGATCGGCCTGTTGCCAGTAGATACGAGCCAGCCGCTCCTGATATCTGGGCTCCTTCGGGAAATCGCTCGCCAGTTTGTTGTACTTATCCAGTTTCACATCCAGAATCGTGGAATGACTCTCTTCGCTATCGATGACCATCTGCTGCGAGATGGGACGAATCGTCTGAGTCGCACAGCCGGAGAACAGCATCAGTGCCATGATCGTCATGGCGAGGTAGATCTTGGTATTCATCAGTTCAATCCTCTCGACGAAGCGGCTCCCGTTGAGGGTGACCTGTCTCCGTGAAGAATTGATCGGGTCTGGCGCGACAACTCTTGAGGAAATTGTCCGATTCCACCGATGCGACCGCTGTCAGCGCCCCATCCGGGCGAATCCTGCCGGGACTTCTGCTCTCCAGGAACTTCTCAACGCCTCCCTATTGACCTCCTTTGTGACCCCCCTCTTCAGACGGAGCCACCGCTAGCGATGGCCCTCTGCAGGGGGAACCATTACCGACCCGTTTGTGCCGTGTCCTCCGCAGCACCGATCAGACTCGGTCAAAGGGAGGTGCGTAGCTGACCATTCCCTGCCAGCCATCGAGTCCTCCCGCGCTCAGTTCGAGCACCTGAAAAGCAACACTCGACCGTGGCCACTGGCAATGAAGTTGCCTCTGCTGGGCGGGCCCCCAGCCAAAACGGGAGTAGTACTCTGCATCTCCCAGTACAAAAGCCGCGCCGATCCCCTGTTCCCGGCATCGTTCGAGTCCGTCCCGGATCAACGCGCTGCCGCATCCTTGCCGCTGCTGCGATGGACGAACTGCGATCGGTCCCAGCGCCACTGCGGGCTGGCGGTTCGATCCAGCGACGAGACTGGTGACGGGGGTAAACAGCGCATGCCCGAGGATCGATCCCGCCCTGACCGCCACCAGCGACAGCACTCCCGGCTGATCCCGCATCTGGTCGACCAGTTGTGCTTCCTCCACTCCCTCGAAGGCGGCCTGCACCAGCGATCGCACCTCGGCGTGATCCGCCGCCACTTCCTGGCGAATGACCAACGATTCCCCTCCCAGCAGCAGCGCCCTCTGGGTGGTGTCCATCTCGAATCCCAGTCGCCGATACAACCCATGAGCAGGTCCCTCCCCATCGGCGGCCAGCAGCAGCGCTCGGCATCCGCCACGGCCCAGCGCGTCCTGGCCCACCGTCGACACCAGGGTCGAGCAAATTCCGCGCCGGCGAAAATCAGGATGGGTCTCGACCGACTGGTATCTTCCCAGTCGATCGGAACAGAACACAAATCCGCACTGCCCCACCAGCAACTCATCGAGGAATGCCCCCCACCAGGTGGCCATCCCCGCCCGCTGTCGCTTGCGCCACGACTGACGAGTTCGTTGCTTGAAGAGTCGATACTGCGGGGAACCGCTGCTCTCGTTGGGATCACACTGCTGGTTGAGATGCTCGATCCGATCGAACTCGGCCTCGAAATCGAGGGGCCGGACCTCTACATCCAGATTCCCGGGGTCGAGCAATTGGGGGTCGATCAGTTGGGTCGCGATCATCCCGGGGCCTGAATCCTCGGTCATGCCAAGGGCAATGGCGCGGGCCTGCGCCTGCGGCGCCAGTGCGGCTCCGTCCCAACGCAGCAGTACATGTTCCACCTCACAACTGGACTGGAAATGATCGCGGAACCGGTCGATCCAGGACTCCAGTTGCTCCGCTTCCGGCGCCTCCGGCAACAACAGGTAGTTGCCCCAGTAATAGCCAGGGTTTTCTGGTGATCTCACCTGGATGCAGGACTCCAGTGAATCCACCACACCATCGACGGCCGTCATCTCGAGGTCGGTTCGTGTCAGCAGCGAATATTCCGGTCGAGGCATCGGTTCCCCTTCCCTGTATCAGCGGAGGAGTGTGGCCCCAGCACGGCTCCGAGCAAGCGACTCGTCCGTCTCAGAACGCGACGCGCTTGCGGAAGCGACTTTCATCGACGGTGATCTTCACGATCCGGCTGCCCACCTCGATCTGATCGAGCAGTTCGAGCCCATCCACTACCTGGCCAAACACGGTGTAACGGCCATCGAGGTGGGGTGTGGGTAGATGCGTGATGAAGATCTGAGATCCTCCCGTGTCATCTCCGGCCTTGGGCATTCCCACCGTGCCCCTGCGATATGGGCGCGGATGAATCTCATCGATGAGATGCCAACCCTCATCTCCCCAACCGTCGCCTCGT
Source organism: Bacillota bacterium (assembly GCA_003973385.1). Classification (GTDB taxonomy): domain Bacteria; phylum Planctomycetota; class UBA8108; order UBA1146; family UBA1146; genus QNYK01. Next base: position 33,709 of record QNYK01000082.1, read on the forward strand.
GGACCTCCGCCCTGAGCAACAAAGGATGGCACGACCCTATGAAAGATCCTGCCGTCGTATACCTTTCGCCGAATCCCATCGATGAATGCGCTGACATGTCGGGGAGCAGCTTCCAGATCGAGTTCGATCACCATCGTGCCCGAGTCCAGTTCCAGAAACACGCGCGGTGGCCCTTCCCCTGTCATCTGTTGATGGGTGATCGGAGGTGAAGGACATCGACCCGCAAGCGGAGGGACCGGCACGCTGAGCACTCTCGCGGCAGCAGTTCTCACCGTGCGAAAAGAATCGTCCAGAGACTGTCTCGCCAGCATCTCTCCTGCATCGGTGTCGGAGAGATGGTTGAGGATCTGAACCCGCAATTCCCATGCATCAGCACCCAGCGACCGCGTCCAGGTGTTCTGGAGCAACTGCTGCCACTGGTCGATCTTGCTGCTTGCTGCCAGATCAGCTGCTGGCATCTTCACGGACACATCGGGATCGCGAAGCGCCCTTTGGATCAGCCCCCCCACCGCCGGATCCTCGATCGATGCAAGCGCAGAAACCGCGGCCGCACGGACACGGCGATCGGGATCCTCGAGAAACGGCAGTAACGAGGGCAATCCTGCGGACCCCAGATCGGCAAAGGCACTGGCGCAGGCAGTTCGAAGCCATGCAGAGTCATCCGTGATGAACTCTGCCAGGATCTCTCCGCAACGCCTCGGTGTCAGCAGTCCAAGATCGGCCGCGGATGCCAGGGCACCGACGGCCGCAGATCGAACTGCGACAGATCTCTCCGCATCGAGTGATCCGATGATGAACGGCAACTCCAAGGCCGTGGTGCCCATGCCGAGGCTCTCGACCACCACCGGTGCGACCAGCGGATGCTGCTCCTGGATCAGATGCCTCAACAAGACATCCCTGGCCTTGCCAGTTCGGCCCCATTTCTTTTCTCGTATCTTTCCGATGGTGCGCAATGCTTCGACCCTGGCCGTCCACGGAGAGGCTTTATCGAGTAACAACTCATCGAGGCCCTCGAGGGCGAGCGAATCGAGCGGCTGCCTCGCACCCCACGCTGCGTAAGTCCTCACAAGTCCGGAGCGGTGTGAGAACGACTGCCTCAGTGGGGCAGATGTATCTGCATGGTCGATCTTCATCAGCGCATAGGCAAATGGCCATGGATCCTCATGGGAGCCATCGAGCAGTAATCGTGACAAGACTTCGATCGCAGCCTGGGCCGCTTCACCGTGGCGCCAGACCGAGAGAGCAGCTTCACGCTGTAGCTCTGGCTGCCCCGAGTCCCCGAGGGTTTCGATCAATACACCGACAACACGCCGGGCCCAATCGACTTCAACTTCATCTTGAGCGACGATTCGACCGAGCGCAGTGACCGCTGCCTGCTGCACCGAGGGCTGGCGATCATCGCGGCTCAACCTCGCCAGTAGATCGAGTGCTCTGCCGTCACCGAGTTGCCCCAGAGAGAACGCGATCGCGCCGAGAACAGCGACATCCTTTTCCGAGCCTGCTGCTTCGATCAACTGCATCGCTCCCGACTGGAAGCGAGTTTTCCCGGCCACATTTGCTGCTCTCTGACGCACGATGGCTGCAGGATTTCGCATCATTCTTTCCAGAAAGAACAGTTCCAGGCTGCGTTCATCTTCTGCCTTGTCGAGAAGTTCGAGCGACACCTTCTCGATACGGATTCGAGCATTCGCCGGCGAGTTTTCTCGATCAGCCCTGTCATCGGGACGCTGGCAAGAAGCGATGATCAGCAGCAGTGCCAGCAGACAACCAGAGGTCCTCATCCTTCTCCCTTCCCCACTGTCAGGCCCTGTTGCAGGGCCCTCCTCTTCGCAACCAGCAGTGATCATGCCATGTCTCTGACCGAAGATGCCAGAGGCGCACAGCAGCAACTCGCCGCAGTTTCACTGCGACTTGTTGGTCTCTCCTTTTTGGCGCAGCAGTTGCTCGATCTCCTCGCCGGAATAGACGCTACCGGTACCGGATCCTGGACACTCCTCCACCACCTCCTGCCAGGTCTCGATGGATTCGAGATTTTGATGCCAGAAGGGATAGGTCTTGCATTGAGGAGGACGAACCGGATAGACGCTGCAGCCGCCATCCCAGAAGATGCACTCGAAGTTCGGTTTTTCGATCAAACTGCGCCGACGCCCCACCGTTCGAAGATATTTCTTCTCGAAGGCAGGAGGAGTCATCTGAAGGAATCCTGCCAGTTTGGCGATGTCCGCGGTGTTGACCCACACATAACCCTCGACCCTGCAGCACTTGCCGCACTGCGTACACTCGAATGGCAGGCCGTCACGCCACCACTTTTTCTTCATCTCGCTCCGTTCGTCGTTGCAAGGTAACAGGGAAGCCTCGCTGTGGGAATATCAGCGGTTCGCTAGCGTGCCCGTGGCAACGGTAGCATCTGCTGGTTACTATCCGTGCCGGAGGAAATCGATGGCTCTGAACGTTTTTGCCCTGCAACTCCAAGATCGAATCCTGCTGGCACTCTTGTTCTCCCTCATCGTGCTACCGGGATGCGTCGAGAGGTCCCTTTTGATCCGAACCTCACCACCAGGGGCAACAGTGTTCGTCGATGGCATCGAGGTCGGTAAATCCCCCGTGACCATTCCCTTCGATCATTACGGTACGTGGGATGTAGTGGTCAGGATGGAAGAAAACGAGAAGCGGGGTGAACGATCCCTCGCTCCGCAAAGGCGTCAGGTTCACCTCTCGCCACCCTGGTACCAGCGATTTCCGATAGACTTCGTTTTCGATGTTCTGTGGCCAGGTAATATTCAGGTCTCCTTCGAGGAGTCCTTCGTGCTGGAACCGCAGGATCTCGATGCTCTATCGGAGCGATTTCGCGCCACAGCCAGGGAACACGGTATCGCCAGCCCGCTCGACGAACCTGCAGACACGCCCTGATGAGGTCGTGGTGACTACCGAAGAGATCACTGACCTCAACTTTGGGTCGCCAGACCGTAACCCTGATCAACTCGAGGGGTTGAGAGTGCTGGTGGTAGGTCTCGGTAGGCACGGTGGCGGCACCGAACTGGTGCGCTTCCTCGCTGATCGTGGAGCCGTTGTCTCCATCACGGATCCAGCCGATCACGACCAGTTGCAGTCCTCCATCGATCTGGTCGCTGACCTGCCGCTGCACAGGGTTCGTATTGGAGAGCCACACCAGCGTCAAGATCTGCTCGATTGCGACTGGGTGGTGGTCAATCCCGCCATCCCACCCCGCACTTCATTCCTCGAGCAAATCGCCGGGAGTCCAGTACTCGCAGTGACGGAACTGGGGTTGACCCTCACCTGGTTGCCACGGCAGTACCTCGCAGCAGTCACCGGGACTCATGGAAAGAGCACCACCTGCCAGCTCGCTTGCGAGATGCTGCGCGCCTCCGGGCTCGGAGCCATCGCCGGTGGCAACCTGGGGGGAAGCTTGCTCTCTCAGATCGACGAGGATCCAGCCAGTGAAATGCGATTCATCGTCGAGGTCTCATCGTTCCAGGCCGAACGCCTCGATGCGGCAGCGGATCGCCCCTCCATCGTGGCCATCACCAACTTCTCTGACGACCACCTCGACTGGCATGGCAGCCGGAAGCAGTATCTGGATGCCAAGTTGAGGCTGCTGGAAAACCCGGGCCGAGGCGATGCCCTCGCCATCCTTCCCACCACCGGCGCGCTCGGTAGGGACTTTCACTGCGATTCTCGGAGCGTGATCCGATGCGGCCTGGACGGCTCCATCGGGGAATCCAGACCCGGACCCGGATCTCTACAGATCGTGGCTCCCGGTCGAGATGAACTGACGATACCGTTTTCCGCGCCGAGTCCACTGGAAGGAGACGCTGGACTCGAGAACTCGCTGCAAGCTGCGACCATCGCTGCCGCTCTGGGCGCCACCGAGGAAGGGATCTCGACGGCGATCGACAATTACGTCGGACTCCCGCATCGCTATCAGGAAGTGAGAGAACTGCAGGGAATACGCTACATCGATGACTCCAAGGCGACCACACCCGAGGCCGTTGCCAGCGCGATCGGTCGCAGCCAGAGCACACTTCACTGGCTCTGTGGCGGCCAGCCGAAGAGCGGGGAGATCGACATCCGGTGCCTGTTGGAGCCGCTCTCTGGCAGGATGTGCCACGCCTATTGTTTCGGTGAAATGGCTGACAGCTGGCAGGCTGCACTCGGATCAGCGCCGCTGTCCCACCTCGAAGGCCATCGATCCCTCGCTGCTGCCCTCGAGGCCGCAGCCACGAAGGCAGCAGCAGGCGAGATGGTGCTACTGAGCCCTGGAGGCAGTTCATTCGACCACTATTCTTCTGCCGAGGAGCGTGGCCTGCAGTTCCAGCGACTCGTTTCCGAGATGGGACCATCGCTCCCACCCACTGCGGGAGATCGCTAGCGTCCCGACCCGGTTGCTTTCCAAATTCAATAACTGGACGCTACTGGTCGCTCGGGGCAGGATGTCGGATCGTGACGACTGCCGAG
>QNYK01000038.1 GCA_003973385.1 Bacillota bacterium
GACGGTAGAACTGGCGGAAGTAGGAAGGGTAGGTGTAACGACCCCAGAGGATGTGAAGGGTGCCCTGGTCATCGATGGCGAGGGAACACTGACTCGCAGGATCCGGGTCGAAAAGGCCGCTGTCGGCATCGTTGAGGACCTGAGGCTGCGTGATCCACGACAGACCTCCGTCACTCGAGGTCTGGACGATCAATTGCCTCTCACCGGCGACAACCTGCTCGAGTGAGAGACAATGCAGACTGCCTCCCTCGTCACGCACCAGGTTCCTTGCCGAGTTGCTCCCCGAGGAGGCGTAGTCATCGGTGTGCAGGTCGACCTGGGCATCGAGCCCAGAGGTCATGAAGAAGACCAGAGTCGAAACCAGCATCGCGCGCATCGAGGAACCCTTTCCTAGAGACAGATGTAGAGGCTGCAGTCGAGACCATCGTCGGTCGGGTCGATGCCGCAGTCGAAGGGACCCGGATCCGGCGGCGATGGCGATCCGGGAAGGAAGAGAGAGTTGAGCAAGGAGACCGCATCGGCGATGTTGATCCCGCCGTCGTCGTTGGCATCCGCGCTGTCGTCGCACTCCGGCTGTTGAGATCCGGGAACGAAGAGCGCGTTGAGCACTGTCACCGCGTCAGCGATGTTGACTGAACCGTCTCCGTTGATGTCTCCCCTCCGGAAGAGCTCACCCACCGGCCCCGAGCCAGCGCCGAAGGCGTCGAGGTAGAACCCGACAAGGATGTCCTGCTCCCCCGAGTACCCCCCGAACTCCCACGACTGGGCGATCACCTCGCCGTAGGGATCGTCGGTGGCGTAAAAGTTCCCGGTGTTGTAGCCGAGTCCCGATTGCTGCCAGATGGCACCGCTGATGCTTCCGGCCTGATCCGGTGTCAGCGGGTCGGCAGGAATCAGTCGATCGGTCCACTCACTGCCGGCTTGATCATGGTTGTATGCCGCGTCCATTCCGGTCAGATCGAGGGCATCGAAGGATAGTCCGATCAACTCGAGCAACGAATCATCTCCGTCGACAATCCCGTCTCCGATCCCGTCCCAGGCAGCAAACGGGGTCTGTCCGCAGTACCCCCACACATCTCCACCTTCGACATAGACATCGATGCCGTTAGCAATCAAATCGGCCAGCAACTGTCCCTCGGCGGTGGTGAAGCAGTGGTAATCGGGATAGGTCCCGGCAGCCACCCATACCCGTTGCAAATCCGGGGAACTCAGCAAGCAATCACAGGAGAGGATCTCCGGCATCACCGCAGGGGTGAATCCATTGAGCACCAGCGCATCGGCGATGGCGGTGGCGGAATCGATGTCGCCTCCGCTACCCTCGGCGGCCCACACCACATCGACGGCGTTGACCAGCGCACCGATCGTATCGCTGTCGACGACGCAGCAGGGGGTGATCGCATTGTCCCAGCATCGTAACTGGTAGGTGTAGTAGGAGGGGCCTGACTGGACCACCTCGCTCCACTGCTGGTCACCTCCATCGATGGTCTCTGCCAGTTGGCCGTTTCTCAGCACATCGATGCTGGTGTAGAGGTTGCCGTTGAGGTCCCAGGTCAGGGTGATCTCGGGACCGATACTCGAGGAACCGAACGCGATGGGAGGTGTGATCTGGCACGGAGGACCATCGCGGTGATGCAAGGACCACCCCAGCAGATCTCCGAACTCGGCTCCCGCGTTATCGGTGACCGTCAGGCGCCAGTCCCCGTCGATGGGGAGGCCTGCGAAGTCACCCAGGGTGCCTGGTCCCTGCGGTTGCATGTGAATGTCGAGCGGGATCTGATTCTCGTCGAAGGGGATCCCCTGATCATCGAAAATGGTGTGGATATGGTCCACATCGCTGGGGGAGCCAGGAATGTAATCCTTGAGAGTGATGCTTATGGCGGCCGGATGAGAGATGTCGATCGCCACCTCCCGGGTCCAGGTATGGAAGATGTGGACCTCCACATCGACATCCTGGATGATGTAGGTGTCTGTGACATTGATGACCGAAGTGATCCCGATGGGGTCGTTATTGGGGATGGGAAGCGTCGGATCGCTACTGGGATAGATGTCGAATCCATGGGAGACCTGGAACGTGTCCGTGAAGGCGAAACAAGCCCCATCGGAGACGACGATGATGTACTCGTAGAGACCCTGGCACACATCGGGGTCGGTCCAGCTGGTAGCGGCAGGATCGGCGATGCTCTGGTAGAAGGATCCCTCTTTCCAGATCTCGAAGGTGTCGGTGTAGGGGCCATTATTGGTGAACTCCAGGACGAGGTCTCCACCCACCGATGACGAGACGATCGCATCGGGTGGTTCAATACCACAAGATTCCAACTCGACGACACCGTAGGTGGCAACGGGGTTGGTTGCTTCACTGATGTCGTTCCACAGGTAGGGGGAAGCCTCCAGGGTGTGGGTCATGTCTTCGTTGCCCGCGTTATTGGGTTCGCCGGCGTTCCAGTCGGTGTAGACCACGGGCTCTCCGTTGGACCACTCGAACACACCTTCCACTGCGATGTCATTGAGACCCAGCCACAGGCGACGACTGGTGCCCGCAAACTCACTGAAGTTCTCGTGGATGAATTCCATCTCCAGTTGATCGCCCACCGCAACGAGGTTTCCGCCCCAACTGCTGGCAAGGTTCTCGGCGGTGGTCCAGTCACTCGCCTCGAGTAGCAGGTAGTGGTGATCGTCGAGGGGGCTGGAGATGCTGGTCAAGATGCCTGGATCCTGAGCCTGGAGAGGAGTGGTCCAGAGCAACAGCAACAGCGTCGGAAGCAGATACAGATGACGGGACACAACACCTCCTCGGAGATCTGAGATGGAAGGATCGAAGATCAGAGCCATCGACTATTTTCCCCTGCAATGCTTGAGATACAAGCGTCGAGTCAGGCTGCTGACAGACCGAGAAGGGTAATTATGCCTGTTTCTTGGATTTTGGCTGAGGGAATCGTTTCAGTTGTATCGGTTCCCAGCGCGTGGATCCATCTTGCGAACCCATCCGTACCTTGATTTCAAGTTCGTCGTCATCGCGAGTGAATGTCAAACCCCTGAAGCGGGCGCCATCCTTGCTCATCGATTCAAACGGGAAGCGCACTGCGCCCTCCTTCTCCTCCCACGACACGAACTCCTTGGAGAAGTGTTTCACCTTGAGCGAAAAGCCATCGTCATCGGGACCGATCACCATGATCTCGTAAAAGACCACTTCATCGCCTTGAACCAGCCGGAAAGTGCCCACCATCGTGCCTGCCAGCGGATGACTCCAGATCTCCTCGCAGGTGCCACCGAAGCCCTCACCTCGCCACTGACCGGCGAGCCAGGCGAAGTCTTCGATCTTGGTCTGGGCAGGCACCGGCTTGGTGTCGGGATCATCCTGCGGCAGTACGTGGGTGCCAAGTACAAACAACAGCGGCAGAGTGAGCAGCAGAACTTGTAACAGAGGAGGTCTCAACGGGGAGCAGGCGAGAGTATGGATGCGATGTATCGGCGACTTCATGACACCTCCAGCGGCTAGAGAATCGAATCTGGACAAGCGATAGCACTGGATCATATCTGCCCCGCGATGAACAGGACACGTGTGTCGAGAAGCCATCGCCTCGCATCGTTTCGAGCTTGCCGCAATCGACAGGCAAGGATGGACACGCAGGGAAGCGGCGTGGGCGAGTGATCTGGGCCACAGACGCACCAGGAAGAGCCATCAAGAGCGGCAAAACTGGGGAGAGCAGGGTGACACGGGAAAGCCGCTGCAGCGACTCGACATGCTCTCGGTCGGGTCAAGCCCCTCGATGGCAACGGCCCCCCTTCAAGGAATCTGGAAGGGGGGCCGTCGCCATTCTCGCATCAGGGGCAACTGGTGAAGGAGGCACAGTCGAGCACGGAGCCCGCTGGATCCTGACCACAGGTAGGGAAGGGGTCTTCGGGTACCAGTCCACCTGAAAATAGATACGAGAGTAAGAAGATGGCGTCTGCAATGTCGATCTGGTCATCGTTGTTGGCGTCGGCAGAGGCTTCGCAAGCAACACCGCCACCGCCGAACAAGTAGTCGAGACTGGATACCGCATCGCTGATGTCATGCATCCCGTCAGCATTGACATCGCCACGCACCCAATCCTGAACAAAGCACTCATCCGGTTCTCCGTCACCGTTATTGTCGGTGCTAGTACCGTTTGCGATGTCGCAGGAATCAGGAATCGCATTGGCATTGCAGTCGTCAGCAGTCCCCTCAGCAACATCGCAGACATCGAGCGTTCCGCTCATATCGCAATCGCTGGAAGGATCATCATTGATCTGGCAGATATCGAGTTGACCATCGAGATCACAGTCATCTGCTCCAGCGAGGAGATCACAAGCGTCGTCTTGCCCGTTGCCATCGCAATCAGCAGCCGCTGTCTGGTCCACATCGCAATCGTTGGGAATGCCGTCTCCGTCGATGTCGTCATCGCAATCATCGATGGTGCCATCGGCATCGGTGTCGGGCTCACAGGAATCAGGGATCGCATCCTGGTCACAATCGGCGGCTCCGGCTTCGACATCGCAAATGTCTGGAATGCCATTCGCGTTGCAATCCGCTACGGAACCATCGCCAGTGGAGCACTCATCGGGGATTCCATCGATATCGCAATCAACACTGGTTCCGTTTGCGATGTCCTCTGCATCCGGGATTCCGTTGGTATTGCAATCCTCAAGTCCTGAACAATCGACTTCCTCGATACGGAAATCATCGATAGCAGCCTCGATAACCGAACCGCCTCCCAGATCGCTTGCAATGAAGCGCACCTGGACGCTACTCGAAAGCAACACGAAGTCAGAGACGAGGAAACTGTGTTCGATCCAGCCTCCAGAGGTTCCTGCACCGGCCGGTCCGATCGTCTCTACATCCACCCACGATGAACCGTCATCAGAGACTTCTATTTCAAAGATGTCCGCATTAATCGTAGCTCCAATCGAAGCTCCCGTATCGTTGGAATACCAGCGGAAGTAACTGATCTCTGGATGGGAAGAACCGGACAGGTCCATCACGAATGAATAGAGTGTCGTGGATCCCCCATCGACATCATTCTCACCGAGACTTCCACCGACACTTCCCTGACCGGTGAACCAGCACTGGCTACCGGCCGCGGTGTTGTCATCTTCTGGCTGAGCCGCTGTCCCGAGTGGATCTCCACGAACCCAGTTACCGGTGTTTGCATTGTTGGGGCTTGCCACGGTCCAACCTGCAGACTGTTCGAAATCGGTGTCCTCGGTATTGACTCCGAAGGCACTCAATCCCGGTGCCGGTCCGGCTTCGGGGTAAGAAACCAGTTGCCCGGAAGAACTCTGAGCCTCGATCCACCAGACGAATTCACTGTCACAGGAAACGGGAGGGAAAGTCATCTCGTAATTGACACCACCGAGGAAGGTCAGCGCAATCGACTCGATACCGGTACCCGTATCGACCATGAGCAGCTCGGTTCCTGCCTGAACGCTCGAACCAGCAATCGGGGTAATGGTGACATCGAAGGAATCGCCACCGAGCGGGTTGAAGATCGTTGGATCTCCCCCGGGAACCGCAATGTTCAAAGCAGCGGTTACGGAGACGTTACAAATGACCGGGCCGGAGGGCACACCGGCTTGAGTCCCATTGACTGTGTAAGTATGGGTACCCGGGGCAGGACTTGTATCGGTCCAGGATGTAGAAGAACCGGCGATGGTCGCAACCATGGAGCCGTCACGAGTGATTTCGATGGCGTCGTAGACTTCGCCATTGGTCCAACCCAGATCGACCTGCTCCCCTACCTGAGCGCACGAAAGATCCGAAACGCCCGCGAGAAAATCACCACTCGGTGCCATGACGGGGAAAGTGACCGAATCAGGCTGACCGGCGACCGGCTTGAACAGTCCGAGCGTGGCGGTGTTCGGATCGGGGGGTGCATTACAGGTGAAGTAGAAGTTGTACATCGTCGACCAGCGAAGTGCGTTGGCATCCGGATCTTCGGCATAGGAATCGGTCGACCAGGTGATTCCCACTCCCGGATTCTCGGTGACTTGCCAGTCGATTCCGGAATGTGGCTCACCACTGTGCCAGGTGATGTCATGGAAACCATGACTGAGGATGGTGGCACCGCCAGGAAAAGGCACCATGAAACTGCTGGCGGAACGGTCCGAATACATGTTGTAGACCGCATACTCGTAGTTCCAGGTACCATTACCATTCGCGGTCACATCGTAACCTGCGATGAACAGCCCCTCGTTCGGTACCTGGACATCGACCAGGGTGACGGTCGGTTGGTTGTCCTGCCACGCCTGGATTCCAGGCTCCATCATCTGCGTGCCCCCGACAAAACTGAGGTTGTGCGACCCGGTCTGGGAGACGTTGACACGGCGATAGGAGGCGTTGTTGGCTTGATTTCCGAAGGATGCATCATCCTGAGCGACGTACTGCCCACTGACAAAGTAAAGGGCTCCCGGAAAGTTTGCAGAGAGAAGATCGGATTCCTTGACCTGCATGCGCCGACCGATGTTTCCCTGGCCAGAGGGAACAGGAGGTGCCGAATAAGGAAAAGGGAATACTCCGGTCCAGGCATCCACTTGTGACCGAGGTCCGAGGTTGCCCTGACTGCCGTTGAGTCCAGCAGAATATGGATCGGCACAGCCAGGGGTGAGGTAGCTGAGACAACCTCCTCCACCGTTGCAACCAGAGCAGAGGCCCGTATTCTGCAGCGCGCAGAAGCCATGCTTGAGCCACGACGAACCGATCTGGGTAAAACGTCCGTTATGCAATCGGAACATATCCTGGGCGATCACGGGATGCTGGTTGTTAGTGTCGATCCACGACAGATTCGAATTACCTATATTGCACGAGGTGGTCGCGACGGAGTATGCAAAGATCGTCTCTCCTGCAACGGTATTCGAACCGTAGGCGTTGGTCGCCGGTAGATCTCCGACGATCACATCGGGTCCCTGCGCTCCCAGATGAACGGAAAAGCCCAGGACCATCGAAAGAGCAACGACAAGATATGCAGATCGCGGAACGTATGAAAAGTGCATCTTCTTCCCCCTGGATAGGCGACATGCCTATCGATTGCCATCCACCAACCCAATTACGATATGGCGAACATATGGTCACAGAACCCGGTGAAACTTCCCGTTGATGCGGATCACCCGACCTCCGGAAATACCGGAAGCGCTGCTTCGTGCATCCTGGCCACTTTATCTGGCTACTCCATCAGGGGCAACTACTGAAGGAGGCACAACCGAGTCCGCCGGGCACATCAGGCCCACAGCCAGGGAACGGCGCCGCCGGATCGGGGCCGGAAGCAAACAGATAACCGAGCAGGTACACGACATCGGAGATGTCGACCTGGAGATCGCCGTTGTTGTCGAGCGCTGCGAGGCAGTTGACGCTGGCTCCTCCGAACTGATATCCCAGTGAGCTCACCGCATCACTGATGTCGTGGCTGCCGTCGTTGTTGGTGTCGCCGCGCACATAGGTGGTGGGTCCGCCGCCAGTGCATTCATCCGGGACTCCATCGCCATCGTTGTCGGTACTGGTGCCGGATGAGATGTCGCACTCGTCGAGGACGCCGTTTGCGTTACAATCTCCCGCACTGATGATCTCACAGTCATCATGGATTCCGTTGCCATTGCAATCGGGCATACCAGCACCGCTGATGGAAACTTCCATTCCCCAGTTCAACAGCGATCCCGAGTCTCCACCTAGATTGTCGACGATGGTCAAGGTCCAGTCGCCGATCGCATTTTGATTGTCGAAGGCGGAGAGGGGTGATGTAGGTGCGGTTGTGCCGGCGCCACCATCGTCATCGTAGACGGTGTTGATGTCGTTGGAACTGCTTCCTCCCTGGTCGTGAAGAACCACATTGGTCGACATGGGATTGCTCAGCGAAATGGTGAGATCGCCGATGAATGTGTGCGTCAGGTTCAAGAGAACATCGACATCGTCCACTGCTCCGAACTGATCGACGGCGATGATCCTCACCACGGGAGGAAGGTTGTCGGCGATGGGAGCGGGCGGGTTGACGATGTCCTCGTAGGTGAAGATTCCCGCTGCTTCACAGATATCGAGCACGCCGTTGGCATCGCAATCGAGATCGGGATTGGCATCGATCTGGCAACTGTCGAGGACGCCGTTGAAATCACAGTCAGGTGCTGTTCCCAGGTCGATCTGGCAACTGTCGAGCACCCCATCGAAATCGCAATCCGCAGCTCCAGAAGCGATCTGGCAGGTGTCAGGAACCAGGTTCCCGTCACAGTCCAGGACGCCATTGATCAAATCACAGGCGTCGGCGATTCCATCTCCGTTGCAGTCCTCCTGGCACTCATCGAGCAGCCCGTTGCCATCGCAATCGGAAGCGCCGTTGGCGATCTCATCGGCATCGGGAATGCCGTTGTTGTTGCAGTCCAGATTGCCGACCATCGGTGCCAGCGTTGGCGCCAGCAAGGTGTCACCATTTCCCGGCTGGAAGAGGCCAAGCGTCGCGTTGGCAGCGACAGGTGGCGATGTGGTGACGAAGCGGAAGTTGTACATCGTTCCCCAGTGCAAAGCGTTCGCATCCGGATTCTGGGACAGCGTCTGTGTTTCCCAGCTGATGGCTCCGCCTGCAGTTGAGATTGTCCAGTCTGTACCATCGTAGACCTCGGTACTGTGGTACTCGACATCATGAAACCCGATGCTGCTGGCGACGACTCCGAGTAACGGCAGTGAAAAACTCCTCACCGAGCGTGTCGAGTCCATGTTGTACAGTGCGTACTCGTACTGCCATTGGTTGGCGCTCTGCTGCGTCACCTTGTAGCCGAGGATCAGCAGGCCATCGTCGCCATCGGGAATATCGACCAGCGTCACTGTTGGATCATTGTCCTGCCATGCCTGAATTCCAGGTTGCTGGCGCTGGGTCGACCCGAGGAAGTTGATGGCGTGATTCGAGGTGCTCGCAGACACCGAAACCTGGCGGTAACTGGTGTTGTTGTGGTGATTGCCGGCTGCCGCATCATCGGGAGTGATGTAATGGCCTTCGACGAAGTAGAGCGCACCGCTATTGAGTGAAGGATTCAGGTCGTCGCCATGGACCCGCAAGCGTCGCCAGGTCAGATCACTGTTACCCGGATCGAGGATCTGGGGGTAGATGAAGCCACCGTGAGCCGGATCGATCACCTCCGAGCGGGCTCCCAGACTGCCCTGAGAACCATTGAGACTGGCTCCGTAAGGATCGGAGCATCCGACGCCCAGACGCGAACCGGTTCCAGAAGATGTGCAGCCGCAGCCACAGGTATTTCCCTGCAGGGCGGTGAAGCCGTGCTTGAGCCAGCTCATGCCGATCTGTTCAAAGGTGCCACCTCTGAGCCGAAACATGTTCTGGCCGATCACCGGGTGCTGGTTGGTGCTGGCGATCCAGTCCAGTTCTGCAGTGCCGATGTTGCAGGAAGTGGTGCCGACCGAATAGGCGTAGTAGCCGCCGGCACTGCCGTAGTTCTGGGTCCCTGTCAATTCTCCGACGATGACATCCGCGCCTGTACCGCCGAGACCTCCGCCAGGGTTGCACTGGGCAGCGAGCGTCATCGACGAAAATACGATGACGGTCGTGCAAAGGAAGATTCGTAAAGTGTGGATTTGCTGATGATTCAGAGACATGAGTCCCCTTTCGAAATGTTGCGGAGCTGAGCACCTGTTCGAACGGGCATTTGTAACCGGGCGATCGTAGCCATGCTTCATCATGAGCATCGATTCACACCCTGTCGATGCGCTTTGCCATGAGCGAGGGGGTACAAGTTTTGAGAACTCAAAACAGAGCAGCCACCGCACTCGAAAAAGCGACACCCACTGGATTGTAAAGGCCACCGGAGTCAGAGCGAGGGGAGACTGATCGCATCTGGAACTGAATGCTGGTGTCGATGCAGCCGATCGGTGCAGGAATGGCCCTGTGGACAGGCGAGTCCACAGGGCCTGATGTTTACTGGAGCTGGCGACGGGAGTCGAACCCATGACCTCAGCTTTACGAAAGCTGTGCTCTACCAACTGAGCTACGCCAGCCCGATTTGGTGTCGATGGGGCCGGAGGAAGAAGGATAGCGACATCGTCACCGGGCGGCAATCTCCCCTCCCTTTTCAGGGGGGGGGATCGTAGGCGCTACGCACCAGGGATACTCGCTAGCGAGTCTGCTCGACTTCGGGCAATTCGCTGTGAGGGTGGTCTGCCCTGTGTCGCTCCGAGATCTTCTCACTGCTGAGGTGGTTGTAGACCTGGGTCGTGGCGAGGTGCTTGTGTCCGAGCAACTCCTGCACCTGTCTCAGGTTGGCCCCCCTGTCGAGCAGGTGTGTCGCATACGAGTGTCGCAAGGTGTGGGGGCTGGTGCGGCTATCGAGGCCCGCCTTGCCGATGTAGCGGTCGAGGATCTTACGGATCGATCGATCCGAGATGCGATCGCCAAATCGATTCAACAGCACAGGCAGTGGCTTCCAGATTCCATCTTCTGGTTGCCAGCGAGCGGGGATCGCATCCTGATAGGCAAACAAGGCTATCAATGCGTGCTCTCCGATGGGAACGATGCGTTCCTTTCGGCCCTTTCCAAATGCTCTGACGAGTCGCGCATCCCCATCGATGTGTTCCCAGTCAAGGGCGACCAGTTCGCTGACGCGCAGTCCAGTGCTGTAGAGGATCTCGAGGATCGCTCGATCCCTGAGTCCGCGATAAGTATTGGTTTCGGGCTGGTCGAGAAGTCGTAACACTTCCTGGACACTCAGAAAGTGAGGCAAGGCTCTCGGAACTCGGGGTGTACTCAGTTCGAGAAAAGCACAGCGTCCCTTGAGGCGGCCCTGGCTGGTGAGGAACCGGAAGAAGCCGCGGATCGATGCGAGTTTCCTCGCCACCGTGCTGCGTGAATACCCGACCTCTGCGAAGTGAGCCAACCAGCGGCGCACCTCGGTGTTATCTATATTAGCGATCTCGGCGAGGTCAGAGACCTCGAAAAAATCGCGCAGTTGTTCGAGATCCTTGCGGTAGGCCCGGAGAGTTTCCGGACTCAGGTTCCGCTCGGACTCGAGGTGCTGCAGGAACGAATCCATGTCGCTGCACCAACTTCCATCCAGCGGGGCGACGTTTCCCCTGGGTGAATCCTACGAAGGCCGAAAAAAAATGTGAAGGGGATCATGGCGTAAAGAAAAAAACTGTCGCCTTGAAATCGTGGATAAGTCGGATGAAGAGCGCCTGGATGTGGATAACCTGGGCCGATGATCCTGCCCGGGGCCGGATGTGGCCCCTCTCAGGATCTATGGCAGCGGCAAATCAGCACAGAGCGCCGTGGCAGCGACTCAGCAACTCCTTCACGATGGCACGGAAGTGCTCCTGGGTGAGTTCCTCTTCATCGAGGTGGGCTGCTTCGTCGAGGGTGGTGGGGGAGGAACTTCCCATCGTCAGCAGTTGTTCTAGCAGTGATGGCATATCGGTCCCATCGTAGAGGACGCAGTATTCCACATCCTTGCTGACCACCATCAGCGATCGTTCGTCGGGGTGGGTGAGTGGAGAATCGTGCATCATCGAGGTCTCTTTCAACTGTCCAGGATCTGTTCAGCAACGGTGACAGGTTCGCCAGCGAGCGAATCGGATCGGGCCTCGTTACCCCCGGTCTCGTCCAGGGGGGGTTTGTTTCCGGGTCGCGGCCTGTACCCATCTTCGGCTTTCTCGGGCCATTTCTGCACCGGAAAACCACGATGAGTCGAGACCGATCCGGGAGTCCCTTCCACGGGCCACCCTCCTTCGAGACGATCGATGCGTCGGACCCGGCAGAATTCCTGGCGTCGATGGCACCGACCCAGCAAGGATTTCTGCTCGAGAGTGGCTTCGATGCCCGTGGCACCGGTCGCTGGCACATCTGCGGAGTGGATCCGATCGGATCCTTCGAGGCGACGGATGATCGCTGGCACAGTCGGCAGACGGGTCTTCCAGCGCGAGAGGGCCGAGGCGATCCCTTCGCCGCCCTCGATGGCTGGTGGCGCAGCTGGGCGATGCCAGCTGCGACGCCAGCGCATGCATGCCCCTTCGTCGGCGGTGCGATCGGCTGGATCGGTTACGAGGCGGCCGATCGTTTCCACGGCCTACCACGGCGATCCCTGCCCGATGGCCCCGTTTCTTGCTTCCTCGAAGGGATCCCCGATCTGTGCTGGAGGTTGTACGACGAGGTGGTCGTGATCGATGCACTCGAGGGGAGAGCCTGGTTCCACCATCACAACAGAAATGGCTGGCAGCAGCGCCGGTGGTGGCTCGATCCTGAACGATCCGCGCCACTCTCGGCTGTTCGATCGGCGGCGGGCTCTCGGATCATCGATGCGTCGCTTGACGACGGACAGTACCTGGATGCAGTGTCGCAGATCCGGGGAAGTATCGGGCGGGGGGATGTCTACGAGGTGAATCTTGCCCTGGGCATGATTCTCGATCCGGTTCCAGCAGCGAGGGATCTTCATGCCATCTGGCGCCAGGTACAGCCGGTCCCGTATGCAGCGCTGATCCAGGACGACCCCTTCTCGCTGGTGTCCGCATCTCCAGAGCAGTTCCTGACGCGACGGGGAGATCAGATCGGGACCCGGCCCATCAAGGGAACGGTGCCTCGATGCGGTGATCCTGCACAGGATCAGATGGCCGCGAAGCGACTGCTGGAAGATCCGAAGGAGCGTGCGGAGTTGGCGATGATCGTCGACCTGGAGAGAAACGATCTCGGTCGAATCTGTGTGCCGGGCAGTGTCGAGGTGGTCGCCGCTGCCGATGTGGAGGAATACGCATCGGTGATGCACACGGTGGCGACGGTGAAAGGGACCCTGCGGGGAAATCCCGGCCCGGGTGAGATCCTGCGAGCGACCTTTCCAGGGGGTTCCATCACCGGAGCACCGAAACTGGCAGCGATGGAGCAGATCCGGCAACTGGAGCCGTGGCCCCGTTCGGTCTACACCGGCTCGATCGGCTGGTTGGCTCCCTCCGGAGACATGGAACTGAACATCGCGATCCGCACCGCATTGATCCGGGGCCAGCGGGCTCTGATCCCCTTCGGCGGTGCCGTGACCTGGGATTCTGATCCGGATGCGGAGCGCGATGAACTGGCTCACAAGGCGCGCACATTGCTGGCTGCGCTCGGCATCGACGCGGTCGAGATGGGCGAAACTCGAGATCTGGCAGACTAACCCTCGAGTTGCCGCGCCAACGCTCTCAACATCTGAGCGATCGGCTGCTGGCCGCGAGCGATGCTGTCGATACAGAACCAGACACCGATCAGGCTGACCAGGATGGCGGAGACGACGGGGGCCAGGCGAAGGAATCTGGATCTCAGCGACACGCCGACGCGATCGAGCCACCGCTCCTTGCCGACCACCAGCACACAGCCGATGCCGATCAGCATCAATCCGAGTCCAAAGCTGAAGAAGCTGAGTACGACGAGGCCCAGCAGCAACGCCTGAAAGTGGGCCGCCACCAGCACGATGGTGAATCCCGCCGGACAGGGAACGATACCGCCGCTGAGTCCGAGCGCCACGAGGTCCCGAAAGCGCACCTCGTCCTTTCCACCCCAGTCTGCAGGAACATGAGAGTGGTCGTGGGAGTGCGGATGCGAATGTCGATGTGAATGATCATGAGGATGCGAATCATCGTGCGAGTGACCATCGGCTCGCTTCTGAGCGCCGATCGCCCGCCAGCGGCGACGCGCGAGAAATACACCGAACATCGTCAGCAGCGCCCCCGAGCCAAAACTGAAGATGGTGGTGAGCCAGTTCTGGTAGGTGGCCGAGGAGCTCTTGTCAGTACTGGCCTCGATCAGACTCAGCAGCAACAGACCGAGCAGGAAGATACTGGCGGTGTGGGCAAAGGTGACGACCATCCCCAGTGTCACGGCATCGCGGATCCTGCCGCGCGTACCGACCAGGTAGGCGGCCACCATCGTCTTGCCATGACCGGGACCGAGAGCGTGCCCTGCGCCGTAGATGACGGCGAGCAACAGCGCCATCAGAACTTCCCACGGCGCTGCTTCGCCGAGCACGATCGTCTCGACGATGCCTCCGATCTGCTCCTCCTCGCCCTTCTCGTCCGTGCCCGGATCGACGCTGGTAGGAAGTGGCCGCGGCCGCACCGGCTCCTGAGCAGCGGGGGGTTGGGAGTTCAAGGGTGGAACAGGGCCAGACAGTGCGCTCAGTTGCTCGGCGGAAGGAGCCGAATCGTTGAAGGGATCGAAGCTGGTGGAGCCTTGAAAAAAGTAGAGGATCGATGTTCTGCCGGGGGTTCGGATGAAGGCTCCCTGGTCCTCGAATGTTTCTGGTCGGGGATCGAGGATGAAGAAGGAGAGGTCGGGATCGTGATCCTCCACCGGGATCCAGCTGAATTGACTCGAAGTTTGATCGAGAAAGGTGCCATCTCGCCAGTGAAGCCACCAGCCACCGCCGATGGGACTCTCTGGCGGCAACATCTCGGGGAGTCTTCCGCTGAGGGTGAAGTAGGCATCGAAGGGACGGGCTCGTACCGATCCCTGCAGCCCCGCTTGCTCGATCAGCAGCAGTTCCAGTGTGATCGGCTGGCCATTGACGCGCAGGTCGAGGAGCGGCAAGAGCTCGTGAATCTTTGCCTTGAGATAGGGTCTCCACTCATCTTCCTCGACTCGCTCGTCCCCATCGGCATCCAGATCTGCCAGTACAGGAAATCCCGCAGGCACACTCCAGCCCAGATTGAACAGGATCGTCACCTGGCCATCTCGGACCGTGAATGTGGTCTGGGTACCGACACCGGCAGCCAGTTCATGTGCGAAGCCGGTACTCGTTGCGCAGCAGCAGATCACCAGCGCCATGACGACTCCAGCGAGCAGCCTGGCGATCGATCGGTGGCTCAACATGGTTCCCATTCTTCATCCGGGGGCGAGATCGGTGTCACGGGAGCGTATCCGACCACCAGTTGTTTCTCGCCACACTCCTCGAATCGTACCGAGATTCGCTTCGAGGCTCCATGTCCCTGCGCCCGTACGATGACGCCGCGGCCGAGAATCTCGTGGCGAATCCAGCATCCCGGGTGAAGACCGTCATCTTCATCATCGCCTGGGTCTGAACGATGCCAGTTGGTCTGGCCCCAGGTCGAACTCGACTTCACGAGTGCCTGATCTCGCTCGAATACGATCGAGGTTCCCTCCAGTTCGACCAGGAAGGAGGAGGGAATCCTCGGCTCTCGCTCCTGAAAGCGTCGACGCCAGGATGCATGAGTCATCAGCAATTGCTCTCGAGCTCGGGTGACTCCGACATAGAGCAACCTTCGCTCCTCTTCGACGCCTGCTGCTTCACCGTGGCGCGAGTGGGGGATCAGGGACTCCTCGACTCCTGCGATGATGACCCGATCGAATTCGAGACCCTTGGCAGCATGCAGCGTCATCAGCGAGACCTGCCCCTTCTCCTCGGTTCGCATCTCGGCATCGGTGACGAGTGCGATCCTCTCGAGGAATAATGACATCGGATCGATCTCCTCGTATTCGGGGTCGTTCTGAGCACGGGCGGCAACGCTGGAGAGGATCTCCTGCGTTTCTGTTGCGGCGGCGACCAGTTCCTCGAGATTGCGTTCGCGCTCCTGCCAGGATTCCGGTTCGGATCTCTCAAGATGCGATAGATATCCGCTGGCTTCGATGGCAACGGCCACCTGAGCGGAGAGTGGAGCGCCGACATTCTCGGAGAGTGTTTCGATCACGTCTCGCAGCTGTGCGAGTCCTTTTTTTGCCTTTCCGCGGATCTCATCGTGGCCATCCAGGCAGCGCAGATGTTCGCCGAGGCTGCGTCCAGCATCTCGAGCAGCGTCCTCGAAGCGTTCGATGCTGACCTTGCCGATGCCTCGAGCAGGAACATTGATGATGCGTTGCAGGGCAACATCATCGCGAGTCGAACGTGCCACTCGCAGGTACGCAAGGATGTCCTTGACCTCCTTGCGCTCGTAGAACGACATGCCTCCGACGACGCTGTAGAGGATCCTGCGGCGCACGAATTCCTCCTCGAATACCCTCGAGAGTGAGTTGACGCGGTAGAGGATGGCTATCTCCGAGGCAGCGCAGCCCTCTTCCTGCCAGGACTCGATATGGTCCGCGATCTGCGCCGCTTCGGCGCGCTCGTCCCGCAACTGCTGAACCCTCACCTCGGCTCCGTCGGGGTTGTCGGTGAATAGTTTTCGTTCCCCGAACTCGCTGCCTGCCAGTCGTCCAGCAACCTCCAGGATCTGTGGAGTGGAACGGTAGTTCTGATCGAGCGTGATGACGATGTGTTCCGGGAAGTCCTCCCGGAAGCGCAGAAAGTTGTCGGGACTGGCTCCCCGCCAGGAGTAGATCGACTGATCAGGATCACCGGTCACGCACAAGTTTCTGTGCTCTTCGGCGAGTAGTTTTGCCATCAGGTATTGCGGCCGATTGGTGTCCTGGAACTCGTCTATCATCACGTACTCGAAACGAGCTCTGAGCCGTTCCAGCACATCAGGGTGTTCGCGCAAGAGCCGGACGACGAGGATCAGCAGATCATCGAAGTCGGCAGCATCTCGCTCCTCGAGCAATTCCTGATAGCGAAAAAAGATGCGCGCGAGTTCTTTTTCTCTGAAGGTTGTGGACTCCTCGCTGGCCTGTTCAGGGGAGGTCATGTGGTTTTTCCAGTGGCTGATTCGGGACAGCGTGGCGCGAGGCGGGAAGGAAGTACGGTCGAGTTTCAACTCCTTCAGGATCGTACCGATCAGTTGTTGCTGATCCGCAGTGTCGTAGATGGAGAAGCGGCCGCTATAGGGTTCGATCCTGTGCAGGTGGCGACGAAGCAGCCGGGCACAGAAGGAGTGAAAGGTACGCAGTACAGGCGTACCTTCATCGAGATCGAGAGACGATGGACCGAGGAATCCAGAGGTCGGAAACAGCGCCCCACGACCTGGGCCCAGCAGGGCGATGGTTCTACGAAGCATCTCATCGGCGGCCTTGTTGGTGAAGGTGATGGCAAGGATCGATCCGGGCGATACCCCGGCCGAGACGAGGTCGGCGATGCGATGGGTCATCACCCGGGTCTTGCCGCTGCCCGGGCCTGCGATCACCGCCATCGGCCCCCTGTGGCTGGTGACGGCCTTCTTCTGGCCAGGATTCAATGCCTCGGTCATCGCTCATTCACCTTGCTGGAGGCCTTTCGAGGCATGGGTTTGTGATTCCGGTGGAAGCGGCTCAGACCGGCACTCGCAGCAAGCGGTCCCTCGAACCGTTCGCTGCCAGAGGCCATGTTGTCCCCGCTGGGGGCAAACCGCAAGGTCAGCAACGATCTCCTTAGATTCCTGTTCGCATTGACGAGATCGGCCCCGTTACTTATGATCCTGGACTCACTTCTGAACTCCTGGGTACTCGATCCGGCGTCGCCGGTGAGTCTTCCGGGGGAGGACACCAATGCCTGAGTTCCGTCGAGGAGGCTTCCGTGGATTCGATGAGCGAAATTCCGCTGCGTGATCTGATCCTGTCGAGGGAGACCTCGGTCGATTTCTACCACGAGGCTCGCCAGGGGGTGACCTCCCGCCGGGAGGCGATCGATGAACTCGAGGTGATCATCGACGAAATCGAAGATCCATTCCGTCGTGGTGTCGTGCTCGACCTGCTCGGTCGACGTGAGGAAGCCCGCAAAATGCTCTATAGTTGCAAGGACAATGTCCTGTGCATGCATCTGCTCGGCAAGTTGTTGCTCGAAGAGGGAGATTCTCGCACCGCGCTGGGCGTGCTGGAGGAAGGTTGGGCCACCTGCGGAGCGGGCGAGCCTCGCGTTGGAATGCTGCTGTGTGAGGCATTGATCCTTGAGGACAAGGTGGAGGCTGCACAGGATCTGCTGCGCAAGTTGCCGTTAGAAGAGGACCAACCGAGGATCTGCTATCTCGAAGGGTTGCTGGCCCAGCATGAGGGCGAATATCATCAGGCTCTCGAATACTACACCACCGCAGCTGAAGGCAATCCGGATGAAACGCGCTTTCAGTTCCGTCTCGGCTACATGCATTCGCTCTATGGCCAGGAGGAACGGGCCATCGAGGCCTATCGGATGTGCCAGCGAAGTACTCCCCTCTACGCCCATGCGATGATCAACCTCGGTGTTCTCTACGAGGATGCGGAACGGTTCGAGGAGGCGATCACCTGTTACCGGTTGGTACTCCACTCCAACGCAAACCACGGGCGAGCGCGTCTCTATCTTCGTGATGCCGAGGCTTCCCAATCGATGTACTACGATCGGGACAAGGAGAAGGAAAATGTTCGCAAGCATCAGGTGCTGCAAATTCCTGTCACCGAATTCGAACTCTCTGTTCGTAGCCGCAACTGCTTGCAGAAGATGGGGATTCACACCCTCGGAGATCTCGTCAACAAGAGTGAAGCGGAACTCCTCTCCTACAAGAACTTTGGCGAGACCAGCCTGCAAGAGATCCGCAAGATCCTGAACCAGAAGAAACTGCGCCTCGGCGAAGGGGTCCGCAGTGACGATACCTTCCTGCTTTCGGTCGAGGGTGAGGCAGCGTCACTTCTGGGAGAACCGGTCAGCCTTCTTGAACTCTCCAGCAGGAGCCAGCGTTGCATGGACCGACTGGGAATCGAGACCATCTCTGATCTGATGCAAAGAAATGAACTCGAACTGGTCAGTCAGAAGAACTTCGGTGTCACCTCCCTCAACGAGGTGAAGCGAAAACTCTCCGATCGCGGGTTGAACCTGGCGAACGGTTAGAGGGGAACGGGTGTACGAATACCTCACGGGCGAGGTGATCCGTGTCGGTGCGGATCATGCGGTTCTCGAGGCGCAGGGAATCGGATTCCGTCTACGTGCCCCTGCACGTACCCTCCGGAAATTACGAGAGGGCGCCTCGGCAAGGCTGTTCATCTCTCACCGCATTCGAGATGAGCAAATCGTCTACTTCGGGTTTTCCCAGCCGGAGGAACGAGATTTCTTCGACAGAATTTGCAAGGTTTCCGGCGTGGGGCCTGCCAGCGCGCTGGCGCTGCTTTCCCATGTGGACCCGGATGATCTTCGATCTTCCGTGCTCGATGGAAACACCGCCGTGCTCGAGAAGGTCAAGGGGATCGGAAAGAAGACGGCTCAGCGGATCGTGCTCGATCTCCGAGGTGCTCTGGAGAAGGAGCAGTTGATCTCGACGGTGGGATCGGTCGCTTCCATCGGAGTCCCGGAGGGGGCGCCCGCCGATGCGGTCCGAGCACTGCAGGTACTGGGCTTCCACCTGACCGATGCTCAGGACCGTGTTCGCAAGGCGCTCAGCGACGAAGCGAGCCCAAAAAGTGCCGAGGAACTGGTGCGTTTCGCGAGCCGGGGTCGTTAGCACCCTTTCGCTTTCTCGCGGTAGCGATATCATCGACAGATAGCGACCCTGGATACCCCATCCAGATGCTGCCCGGACCCCGATGCTGCCCGGACCCCGATGCTGCCCGGACCCCATCCACAAACCCCTCACGCCGACTCTTCTGGTAGTCGTAAACATAATCCAGAAAATGGCTTCCGGTAAATTCTAGGGAGCGAGCCACGCAACATGCCGATGAAGACCCCTGGGGGAGCCAGGACTTCGTCTGCGAGGCTGCTCGGGAGTTTCCGGACATCATGGGAAGAGGACCTCGATGAATTCAGCCACGGCGATGGTCTTGCTGCTGGTGACGCTGCTGCATCCGGGGGAATCGAAGGAGCGAGGTCTTTCCCCCTCGATGCTGGAGATCGCAGAGGAATCGCGGTGGTGCGGCATGAGCATCCTCGAATCAGTATCGGTGGATGAGTTCAGAGGTGATATGCATCCCAGTCTGTTCGGGCTCGGATCCGCTGAATTGTCGATGCAGTGGCCGTCAGCCGTCGGCGATGGGTTCATCGCCGAGACGGTGCGAAGTGTCCTGCGCGAGCATCTGGAGAACGATCCAGAGTACACCACCGAGGGATATGGCAACGAGATGGCACGAATCACCGGCAACACGTGGTCTGCCGAAGAGCAGCATTGGCGAGTGATTCCCAGTGGTTTCGCAGCACTGGATCTGGGCTGCATCGATCCTCTGCTCGATACACCGCTGCTGGGTCCTTCACGATACCCGAGACACCTCGGCCAGCAGTATCGGGGCTCGGAACCGATCTACAGGCAGCACTACGAGATCTTCCCGTGGCCAGAATGGGACTCGGGGGGGCTCGCCACGATGCCGAGGATCGGCGGGATCCGGGCAAGTTACGGGATTGATAGTATCTCGCCAGATACGGGTCAGTGCATCCGCTTCCAGTGGACGGCCAATCTCGAAAGAGGAGGCGACTCGGGGTTTCTTTTTCAGATCTGCTTCGAGGGGAAAACCCGGTCTCCTTGACACCCACCTTCACCTTCGCCACCATCGGCCGGGCGTGTCGGTCCCTTCGGGCCGCATCGTCGGATCAGATCAGTGGTGGGTGTAGCTCAGTTGGTTAGAGCGCCAGTTTGTGGTATTGGAGGTCGAGGGTTCGAGCCCCTCCTCCCACCCCATTGAATTCATGGAGCTCCGGGTTCGCCCGGGGCTCTTTTTTCTGGTCACCCGGCACTGGAGAGATGGAGCCGCTGCGGTGTGGGATGGGTGCCAGCGTCTGCTCAGCCGTCGTCCGGGAATTTCCGGCTCCGATCTTTCTTCAGTGTTGCTCTTTTCTTTTTTTGCACCAGTCGTTTCTCATCACTGGATCGGGTCGGCCGAGTCGGTTTTCGGGTCCGACGCGGACGCAGTCCTTCCTCGATCATCTGGGCCAGGCGTTCGAGCGCCAGTTGCCGGTTGCGTGCTGCCGAGCGTTCATCGCTGGCAACGATGCGAATCTTGCCGTGGCCGTCGAGTCTGGACGATAGGTGAGCGATCAACTCCTCCACCTCTTCGGGTGAAAATGCACAGGAGTTCACCGGCTTCCAGCGCAGGTCGATGGCCGTGGCAGAGCGATTGGCATGCTGACCACCTGGGCCGCCACTGGTTTTCTGGGTGATCTCGATCTCGCTCCAGGGGATCCACCGCCCATCGCGCCAGTTCAATCCTCTGGTTCCATCAGGAGATTCCATCGTTGCTTCCTCCTTGGCCTGATCTCAGGGTAATCTCGACAGCAGCAGTGAGCGAGTGGTGCTTGCCGATGGAGGATAAGAAAGCGATGCTGGGGGCAGAAGGAGACCGATGACCGTTTTATTGCTGCTATTGCTCTGCTCTGGCCCGGTGCTGCCCAGCTGGGCGCAGAACTCGACGGAAGCCGAAGACGAGGTGCTGTCGCTCGGCCACTCCCTCGGAACGGTTTCCTTCGCACCTGCGGTACCTGTTGCGATCTGCTCGCTGGAGCGGGGCGGCTTTGCAGTGCTCACCGAACGCCCGGCTCAACTGTGGATCATCGACTCGAGCGGCGAAAAAGATGGTGCGCCGGTGGCATTACCCGCTGCTATCTCGAGGCCGCGCGGAATCTTGCCGTTGAGCCGTGGTCATTTCATAGTCGTCGATCGATCGGGTGTGCTCGGCGAGATCGATCGGAAGGGGCGGTGGGTACGAACTCTGCCTGGACCTGCGGCAGCCTGGCAGCCCGCGGCGCTGGCCATAGGCCCTGGAGGCGAGGGTTGGCTCGTCACCGACCTGTTGCGTGGCCAGGTTCACCACCTCGATGTCGATGGTCTGGTTCAGAAAAGCTGGTCCGGTTTCATCGAGCCAACAGGAATCTGCGCCATCGGCGAGCAGATCTGGGTCAGTGATCGTGGCCATCATCGTCTGATTCGGTTCGATCCACGAACCGAGCAACCCGATCCCACCACGGCGATCGGAGATCACGGTGCCGCTCCCGGCTTGCTCGCCGCGCCGATGGGGCTCTGTAGCGTCGCCGATCGCTGGCTGCTGGTTTCTGATCGGGACAATCACAGGGTGCAGGTGTTCGGTCGCCATGGCATCTCGATGCACAGTTTTGGTATCCACTCGATGTTGCCTCGAGTTGCGCTGGGCCGCCTGCACTATCCAACGGGTGTGGCCTTCGATCACACAACCGGCGTGTGTGGCGTCATCGAACCGAGTGAACGTCGGCTGCAACGGTTCGGAGTGAGGGATCCAGAATCGCCCGTGCCGGCAGCAGAGCAGTGGCAGCGGGTCGATCTGGTTTCCCACTACGGAGCCTACTGGGCACTGCAGCGCGGCGGCAGATTGCTGGCGGTGTCTGAACCCGATTCGGAGCGAATCTCCGTGCTCGTCCGGGATCTTGAAAATCCCTTCGAGGTCGATGACATCGGCGGCCACGGTTCGTTGCCGACTCGCTTCAGGACACCGACAGGGATCGACTTCTTGCCCGGTACCTCAGTTCCTCGCATCGTCGTTGCCGATCGTGGTAACCGCAGATTGCAGATGTTCGAGGTGCCGTGGAAAATGACGGAACCGTTGCGTCGGGAGCCGGCTCTGATCCGACTGGTGAGAAGCGTCGATCTGGAGCAACTCGCCCGCCAATATCCGAGCTGGCATGCATCGGTGCCGCCACGACTCACTGCGCTCGCCTGCAATGAATCGGGAACCATCGCGGTCTGTGATGAGGCAAACGCGAGGATCCTGCTACTCGATGCAAGATTCAGGGCGATCGGAGTGTTCGAGGCGCCGGGGTTGCTGAGGCAAGCGACCGCCATATCTGCCGATGGAGATGGCTTCCTGGTCGCCGATGCAGGGAGCGGTCAACTGCTGAGATTCGTTCCTGGCCAGCTGGTTCCCGAGTTGATCGAAACTGGATCGACGATGCCTGTTGGAGTCGATCGCCATCCGGACGGCTCCATCTGGTTCACCAACGGTGCCAACCACTCACTTCTCAGAATTCCACCCGAAGGCGGCGAGGCCGAGGTGATCCTCGCAGGAGCAGGTACAGGCGAGCGTCAGTTGTTTCGACCGAGAGCGGTCAAAATCGATGAGGACGGATCGGTCTGGGTGCTCGATCATGGCAATCACCGCGGCGTCGTCATCTCTCCAACCGGTGAGTTGAGGCACTTTGGCAGCAAGCCCTATCTGCCCGCAGCAGCAGCGGGTTCCGGGAAGGGACGGGTTCAGTGATTCAACACATCGACTCTGACCAGGATGGGAATTCGGACGGTCCCGGATGCCTGATTCTGATCCTGATCCTGTCCTCACTGCTCGTGGGCCTGCTGGTACTGCTGCTGTTCGCAGGCTGTCGCGGAACCGCAACCCCCGATGTCCCGACCGGGCAGGGGTGGAAGACCATCGCCAGCGGCGATGGAACCTATCAGGTGCTGCTTCACCTGCCGGACCCGGCACCGCTCAATCAGGAATTCACAGCATCCGGCCGGGTGCTCAAGGGTGGCGAGCCCATCTCGGATGACGCCGTGGTTCATTTCGACGGCGGTATGCCGCAGCATGCCCACGGATTGGCGGTACCGGTCGTGACCACGCGCCGGCCTGACGGTGGCTTCGAGGCGCAGGGGGTACGTTTCCACATGGGTGGGCGCTGGCTGTTGACGGTGGATGTCGAGGAAGGACCCCATCTGGAGCGCGCTCGCACCTGGGTGGAGATCCGATGAAAATGATCCTGCTCTGGTCGTTGTGTTCGATGTTGCCGCTGCAAGATCCCGCTCCTGAACCGGATGTGCTGCTCGATGAGGTGACACGCCGTCAGGCGATGTCGCTGCAGCGGATCGCTGCACCGGTCGACCGGACCAATCGCTACAACGATGACCCCGCGGCAATTGAACTGGGCTCGCTTCTGTTCGAGGACACCGGACTCTCTGGAGACGGCAAGACTTCCTGTGCCACCTGCCACGTACCGGAGAGGGATCTTGTCGATGGCAAGACCCACCCGAGGGGGATCAACAGCATCCCCCGGGATACGCCGACGCTGCACGACATTTCCGGGCAGCGCTGGTTGGGATGGGATGGCCGCTGGGATTCGCTCTGGATGCAGGCGCTGGGACCGATCGAGGCGGTCAACGAGATGCACGGAGATCGACTGTCCGTATCGAGGTATCTCGCCACGAATGAATCCCTCTCGAAACGATATGAACAGATCTTCGGTGCCCTTCCTGGCCTCGAGTCATTGCCGGAGAGTGCCTTTCGTGCCGGGATTGCCACCGATCCGTGGCTGGCGCTCGATGCGGATCGACGCGGGGAAATCAACCGCGTCTTCAGCAATGTCGGCAAGGCGATCGCCGCGTACGAAAGAACTCTTCGAGGTCCGATCACTCCCTTCGATGCGTACCTCGACGCCCTGTCCAGGGGCGATGAGGAGTCGGCGAGACTCTATCCCGATGCGGCTCGAAGAGGCTTGCAACTCTTCCTCGGCAAGGCGAAGTGCATCGTTTGCCACAGCGGCCCTCTGCTCTCCGATGGCGAGTTTCACGACACGGGTATCCTCACCAGTGGCCAGAAGGCCAGGGACGCGGGTCGATACGGTGGAATCCAGGAGTTGCAGGCCAATCCGTTTCGCAGTTCGGGGGAGTTCTCCGATGATCGAAGTGGTAGTGCCGCCCGAAGAACGGAACAGTTGCGCCGAGACGCAGCTCTGTGGGGAGCATTTCGCACACCTTCGTTGCGCCACCTCGCAGGCACCTCGCCCTATTTCCACGATGGAAGTGTCAACGATCTTCGATCGGTGGTGCGGTTTTACAGCATGAGGCAGGGGGCCAGGCCACCGGGGGCGGGCCATTCACACCAGGGAGAGACATTGCTGGCGACCATCCGGCTGGATCGGCAAGAAGAGGACGATCTGGTCGAGTTCCTGAATTCCCTGTCGGTGGCCACTCGCCGCCAGGAACCGCAGGAGGAGGGTGGGAGCCAGCCCTCTGGGGGACTATAATAGTAGGATACCCCGTCAAGGTGATAGAGACGCCCGTTGTGACTCGTCTGCCGCAATATGTTAGATGCGTTGTGGACCACACGGACGATGTGAAATGCTGGGAGGCTTTCTTGAAAGCGACATCAAAGACTAGTTGGCTGCTGATCTTCGTCGTGTTGGCGACCGTCTTCAGCATGAACTTCGCGGTCGGACACGAAAATGATCCGAAAGCCCGAGATCGCCAGCCACCCTATACGGGTCCCGGCTACCGCAGTGCCTTGCCCGGTCCACAACCTTTTGGACCGGTCGGAGGCTTCCCTTCCGATGGGATCAATCTTCAGGCCTGGATCACCTTGCCGGAGATGGGATCGGGTATCGCCAATGGAAATGACTGCTGGGGATACACTTCGCCCAGTGGTCGTGAGTACGCACTGATGGCGCATTCGAGCGGCACCACGGTGGTCGAGGTCAGCAATCCGGGCAACCCGACCATCCTGGGAACGATCGCTGGTCCCAATAGCCTGTGGCGAGATGTGAAGACGTACCAGAACTTCGCATATGCCGTATCCGAGGGAGGCGGAGGGATACAGGTGATCGATCTCTCCGATGTCGACAATGGCAATTTTCCTCTGACCAACACCATCACGACAGGCGGAGGACTCTCCTCTCACAATGTCGCCATCGATACTGACTCTGGCTACCTGTATCGGTGTGGTGGCGGCGGCAACGGGCTGCGTTTTTACAACCTGAACAACCCGGGTACTCCCGTGTTCGAAGGAAACTGGTCCGATCGCTACGTTCATGATGCCCAGATCGTCCAGATGCAGGCAGGCCCCTGGGCAGGCAATCAGGTCGCATTTCTCTGCACGGGCAACAATCCGGTCACCCTGGACATCCTCGATGTGACCAACAAGGCCAACATCGTGCTGCTGGGGCAGTTGCAGTACCCAGGTGGTGCTTATTCCCATCAGGGTTGGCTCTCTCCCGATCAGCAGTACTTCTATCTGGGAGACGAACTCGATGAAGGACCGGGCGTAACGACCAAGACCTTCGTGATCGATGTTTCTGATCTGACCACTCCCACGCTGATGGATGAATACACCAATGGCAACAATGCCATCGGTCACAACATCTACACCGTCGGTAACCTGGTCTACGAGGCGAACTACCGCAGTGGCCTTCGTATCCTCGACGGCACCGACCCACTCAATATGTCCGAGGTCGCCTACTTCGACACCTACCCCGACAATGACAACAGCAACTTCAACGGCCTCTGGAGCGTCTACCCGTACTTTGCCAGCGGAACCGTCATCGGTAGTGATCTGGAGCGGGGTCTGTTCGTCTGGTCGCTGGGCGCGACGCCGCTGACCTTCTCCTATCCGCTCGGAATTCCCGATCAGATCGATCCATTTGGAGATGTGTTGACGGTGCAGATCCTGCCGGGAAGCGGATTCGACATCGATCCACAAAGCCCGACACTGTGGTTCAATGATGGTGGCGGTTGGATGTCGAGTTTGATGGCTCAGAATGGTCCCGGGAGTATCGAGTACCTGGGTCAGTTCCCATCCTTCAGTTGCGGCGCCGAGGTGCAGTGGTATGTCGAGGCGAGTGTCATCGGCGGTTCAGCAACCACCGATCCACCCTCTGCTCCTGGTTCTTTCTACCAGTCCACTGCGATGCAGGGAGTCGTCGAGATCGTCTCCGATGACATGGAACAGGATCAGGGCTGGAGCGCAGGAGTTGCAGGAGATACGGCCACCACCGGTGTCTGGACTCGGGTCGCTCCCATCGGGACGGCCGCTCAGCCCTCTGCGGATCATAGCAGCGTCGGCACCATCTGCTGGGTGACGGGTCAAGGCTCTGTCGGAGGCTCGCTCGGCGAAAATGACGTCGATGGAGGCGAAACAACACTGATATCTCCGATCTACGATCTTTCCGCCTCGACCAATCCCGTGATCAGTTACTGGCGCTGGTTCTCCAACAACACCGGTGCTGGACCCGGTACTGATCGCCTGCGAGTCGATATCAGTGCCAACGGGGGTACCAGCTGGACCCCGGTGGAGGTGGTGGGACCGACCGGCGCCGGCACCTCGGGAGGTTGGATCCGCAACGAGT
Organism: Bacillota bacterium; assembly: GCA_003973385.1. GTDB lineage: Bacteria > Planctomycetota > UBA8108 > UBA1146 > UBA1146 > QNYK01. The sequence goes on from QNYK01000038.1 coordinate 26,851, forward strand.
TCCTGGTCACCGATTACATCCCTCTCACTTCCAGCACCCGTTTGAGATTCATCGCCGAGGATGTCGCAGCAGCATCGATCGTCGAGGCCGCCATCGACGATCTGCTGGTCGGCGAGATCTTCTGTAACGACTGCAATGGCAACGGAGTCGCTGACGACGAGGATATTGCCAATGGCTCCAGCCAGGATGCAGACGGAGATGGCGTTCCAGACGAGTGTCAGTGCACGCCATGGATCCGTGGTGAGCTGAACGACGACGGGACCATCGATCTATCCGATGCCGTGACTCTGCTGATCTATCTGTTCAGTGGAGGGGCTGCACCAGACCCGGCAGATCGAGGCGATGTCAACGATTCGGGTCAGATCGATGTGGCGGATGTCATCTACCTGGTCCAGTACCTGTTTGCAGGTGGGCCGCAGCCGCCAGAGCCGTTCACCACTCCAGGAGGGTGCCCCTGATTCCTCGGCAGTGCTGAGCTGGCTTCTTGTCAGGGTGTCTACCTGAACAGGAGGTCAGGGTGTCTACCTGAACAGGATGTCATCGAGTCCGAAGCGGATATCGATGGCGGCAGTGCCATCCGTGGTGAATTGCCACTCCAGAAGCACCAACTGACTCGTATCGAGCAGTGGCTGTGCTTCCAGAAATCTCTCCAGCGAAATTTCAACCGAGATGAATCGTTGATACTTGAGCGTGACAGCCAGCCCTGCAGGATCAGGCTGCGGGTGTTGAGGGGTCTGGGGCAGGAACTGGTTCAGATCCACGGTGGCAGTTCTTCCGGCGGCATCGATCAACGACAGTGTCGCGTCGAAGAACCACCCGGAGTTATCGACGGCGCCGTGGACATCATGGTTCTTGATTCTGAATTGCAGTGCTTTCCTCGGGCCCACATCGAGTGGAAAACCCACCGATCCCAGTGGCATCGACACGGTTGCGGTTCCCGTTGGCGGCAAGATCGTCACCAGGTTGGTGATGGTCGGCAGCGGTTGCGGCAGCGGGAAGGGCCAGTCGTAACACGCCCCCTGTGTGAACAGCAAAGTGTTGACCGAGGAGATCAGATGGCCGAGGTTATTGCGCGGAAACAGGTCGAAGTTGTCGACCAGCAATGCTCCCGAGAGATCCCTGTTATGAGCGACGCTGAAGTAGGGTGAGGTCTGCGACTCGTTTCCATAGAGCAAGCCCTCGAGTGATAGGTCGCCGAAGGCATGACGCCTGAGGAAGGTCCACACCCAGTGACGCGTCAATTCGTGTTGCAGCGATCGGGTGATGTAGGCGCAGGAATCGATCTGTGGCGCTGTCGGCTGCCAGGTGCAGACATTGCAACCGATCAACTGGTCATCGCTTGAATAACCGTGACAGCCACCATAGATGCACACCGAAGTGGAGGGGCCGACCATCCGCTCCATCAACCTCTCGGCGTACGGATAGATCACATCGGTATCCTGCTCGGCAGTCACGGAGATCAAAGGAATGTCGGGGAGGATTTGCCACCTGCTGGTGTTGCCGATCCAGGAGTCCTGTTTCGCATCGGTGGGCTGCAGCAGGATCAAGCCCCTCACATCCGGATCGATTTCTGCCGCAGCCACGGCAGCTCCACCGCCTCGAGAGTGGCCGGAGTAAAAGACCCGGTTCGAGTCCACGAGCCCTTCCAGCACCGTTCCAGGGGTCATGGACAGTTCCTCGATCACGCCTCGAACATGCACCATCACCTTGGCTGCCTCGTCATGACCTCCCCAGCAGTACCAGTCGGTATAAACATCGAAGGAGAAAGGATCATTGATCGAGACGCAGATGATTCCGTGGGTCGAGAGAAAACCGAGAATGCTGTCGTACTGCTCCCAGTTGAATCCTGTGCCGTGATGAAAGATCACCAGTGGGGCGGGGCCAGTGATCCCCTGGGGGATGAAGATACGCAACGCCTTGAAATCCGTTTGCATCGCCTGTGATGGAACCGTGGCTGAACAACCCCAGAGTGGATACGGAGTCGGCCAAGGCAGATCGTGTGTGAAATCAACCAGTCCAGTGATGACCTGTGCGATGTAGGGTCCGGGAACCGTCTGAGATTGTCCCGGAATGATCGAACTCTCCAGGTCATCGAAGGCGGCCCAGCGACAATTGAAGATGGTCACGCCACCCTGCGAGTCGAGTGCCCACAGGCGAGTTTGATGGAGTCCCGGTGAGAACTGGGTGGCACTCAAGCGGCCAGACTGTGGATCGAGAAGCAGGTCTCCAGGCAACACCTCTCCCGGCACGACTCCGTAGGAGATGAAGGGCACCTCTGCACGGTAGATTCCGCTCAGATTGCCGGTTTGCCACGAGATCTCCGGCTCGAACACTGCCGGCAGTTGATCGAAGTAGGGGAGAGTTTCGCGGAAACTGGCGAGGGTGAGCTGCCGTTTTGCGACGATCGGTCCGATGACGCAGGGGGGGATTTCGCATGGCAATGCGCCGGAGTTTTCATCGGTGCCGCAATCGGGGAAGGGAGCGGGCAACTGGGCGGGATTGGCCAGGAAGATGTGTCCCAGAGAGACGATGACATCATCGAGTTGCAATTGCCCATCCGCATCGAGATCTGCGGCGGCCTGGCAATCGAGTCCCTGAGAGGCACCAAAGAGCTCTTCTAGCAACAGGATCGGATCGCTGAGATCGATGGAGAGGTCTCCATTGATGTCGCCACGGATGAATCCGGGCAGGTCCTGGGCGGCCGCCTTCACCGAGGGCAGCAGCGAGACCGTGACTATCAGCAGGACTCTGACCGACCACCTCATCTGGCTTGGGCCTCTCGAAACGGGGGAGTGACAATTCAACTGGTTGGTCCCATTGTACTATTGATACTGCTGGGACGAGAGTCCTGAAGACTACCCGATAATGTCGGGAACGCAGCACCTGACTCTCATCGGATATGTGTACCGATGTCTATTGTAACCTATTGTTATCAAAGTAGTTGTGACTCTTCTCGGAAACAATTGCCGGATGAAAGACAGTTTGTTTGTATTGAAGATTTGTGTAAGATCGTAGATTGATCGTAAGTCTCTGTATTGATTAAGCAGGCAGTGCGTGCGTAATGCTGCTGTTGTTTACATGAATCAGATGACTTTGATTCCAATGGAAGAGTTACTCGGCCTTGAGGGGCCGAAATGGACCTCGATCAATGAGGTGTCCACCAGAGGACGGGTTCATCTTTGGTGCCCGTCTTCTCGATTGCCCGATCCTGATCGGACGGGTGGGAGGAGGTGTCCCGTGTTTCATCGTCATCAGGCGAGAACGGGTCACGAGAGCGATTCTGGGCGGCCGGATCATCGGTACATGATGTGGGTCGCAGTTCTGGTGCTATTCCTCGGTATTCCACAGATTCTTGCGGCGCAGGGGCCCCCGTTACCACCGCCATCTGCACCCGTCGGGCTGACCTGTGAGGGAGCAGGGAACAATGTTCAGAATGTGGCTCTCACCTGGACCAACACCGAGGTCTACGATCAGATCGCAGTTCGCCGGGATGGAGTCCTGTTGTCGAACATCGTCGGGACTGCGACCTCTTACCTCGATCCGGATTCACCTGCGACCTTTCACGTGTATTCGGTCCATGGCATGCGCATCGGTCCCGGTGGAGCGGTAGAGGGCACGGGTGTCACCTGTACGATCCAGTTGTTTCCACCGCCTTTGGAGCCGTTTCTTGAGGCTCCCAATCCGATGTACATGATGCCTGTGCCGTTGCCGGGAAACATCTTTGATTTCGTCGCCGATGTGGATGCGGCCATCGTGCTGGGAAAAGCGTTGTTCTGGGATATGCAGGCAGGAAGTGACGGAGTTCAATCCTGTGCGACATGCCACTACCACGCAGGAGCGGATAACCGCAAGACACATCAACTGGTCCGAGGACCGGATGGAGTGATGGATGTCGCCGGCCTCAATGAATTTGTCGTTGCCGATGACTTCCCCTTTCACAAGTTGACCAACCCGGATAATGCGAACTCCGGAGTGATCAGTAGTTTTGATGACGTATTCGGCTCGGAGGGGATCCTCGCCACCGACTTCGTCTCGATCATCGAAGGCAGCGATCAGGAGAACACCACTCCTCACCCGGTCCCTGACTTTGTCAAGACGAACTCCGATGGTTCATCCGCTCAGATGAGATCGATCACCGGTCGCAATGCTCCGACCGTGATCAATGCGATTCACTTCGTCGAGGCGTTCTGGGATGGGCGTGCGTCCTTCTTCTTCAACGGAAGAGACAACTGGGGTGCCAGAAACATCGATGCCAGGGTGCTCCAGGTCCAGCCCGATGGATCCGTGGCCGAGACTCAGATTCTGCTCGACTATGCAGCGCTGGCATCTCAGGCGGTCGGTCCGATCGTGAGTGGTGCCGAGATGAGTGCTCACGGCAGGGATCTGTTCCAGGTCGGCAAGAAGCTGCTGGCGCTGCAACCGCTCTCGGGTCAAGCAGTCCACAGCAACGACAGCGTTCTCGGGATCTACCGTGACAATGTCGACGGTCATGGGTTATCGATCGGATATGACCAGTTGATCGCTCAGGCGTTCGTCAATTCCTGGCATCAGAGCGACTGGCTCTTCGATGCCAGCGGAGCGCCGCTCATCGACATCGCTACTGGCTTGCCTCGCACAGGTGTGCCGGCGAATGCCAACGAGTACACGATGATGGAGGCCAACTTCTCGCTCTTCTGGGGACTGGCCATCATGCTCTATGAATCGACCTTGATCTCGGGAGACACTCCCTTTGATCGATTCAGAGCTGCTCAACTCGACCCTCTCGATCCATTTGGCGATATCGATGCGATGACCGCCCAGGAGCAGGAAGGGTTGGGCATCCTGAACATTGCAAATTGCATGTTCTGCCACACCACATCGATGTTCTCGAGCGCAGTCAGCTCAAAGATCAACATCGTGCTGGAGCCGGAAGCATCCGCCATCGAGGGACTTCTCGAGAGGATGCCGATGCAGGACTTCCAGCTGTCCATCTACGATGGAGGCTTCTACAACCTTGGTGTGACCAAGACAGAGGACGACATCGGTCGAGGTGGCATGGATCCATTTGGACATGGACTCTCGATGTCTGCGGGACTCCAGGAGATCACTGCGATGGATCCGAATGATCCCAACTACAACAATTTCCTGCCGTTTCCGCCGAGCACGATCCTGCTGACGCCTCCGCCACAGCCGTGGGAAGACATCGGCACCGCAGGTACCTTCAAGGCACCGTCGCTGCGCAATGTCGAATTGACCGGTCCTTACTTCCATAGCGGCAGTTATTCGACCCTCGAGCAGGTCGTGGATTTCTACACCAGAGGAGGCAACTTTGCCGCCCACAACCTGACCACACTGGCACCCGAGATGCTTCCGATGCCATTCCTGATCGGCCATCCGGACCGCAAGGCGGCGCTGGTTGCTTTCCTCGAAGCACTCACCGATGAGCGCGTTCGTTGGGAAAGAGCACCCTTCGATCATCCGGAATTGCAGATTCCGACCGGAGCCGAGGCAGACGTCAATGGCGATTTGATTCTTGACGGTGCTGGCAACGCGATCGAAATCTTCAAGACGATCCCGGCGGTGGGCGCCGAGGGAAGGGCTGTCGAGACCGATGCGTCCGGCCGCCCGCTCGAGCGTTTGACGGCTTTCCTTCAACCGACAGCAGTCACCGATCTGCAGTGTTCCTCGTTCGATCAGCAGGCCGATCTCAGTTGGATGAACCCGGGGTCGCTGAATGCGCTGACCTCGACCCTGATCTTCCGTGACGGTGTCGAGATTGCCAATACCTCGGGACTGCAAACGGCCTACACCGATCTGGGAGTTCTCCCGGGCGAACGCGTTTACGAGGTGTTTGGTCACGATGCCCACCTCGGACTCGGAGCAGCCTGCACCATCTACATCGCTCCGCCGTCTCCCAACAACCTGAGTTACATCCTCAACGGCACTCAGCTGACCCTGAACTGGGTCAATGGCTGGCTTTACGACAGCGTCGATCTGTACCGTGACGGCGTTCTGCTCGCCGAGAACATGGCGGGATCGTCTCAGTTGTATGTCGACGCTGCTGTCGATGCAGGGACTCATGTCTATGACGTGGTGGGCAAACTGCTGACCAGCACACCGGGTCTCCATGTCGAAAGTGCTCCCGGCACCCTCTCTGCCGATCGCTTGCCGCTGGCTCCTGAGGGGCTGCTCTGCAGCACTCCTGGAGGTACAGATGTGAGCCTCAGTTGGACCAACTCCGAGCTGTACTCGGATGTCGTGATCTCCCGCGACGGAGCAGCCATCGCAACGGTTGCTGGCGACAGCACCACCTTTACCGATACGACTTCTCCGGCAGGAGTTTCCACCTACGGCATCCATGCCGTTGCCGGCGGACTTCCCTCTGCAGCTGTTGAGTGTGGCGTGCAGCGGCCTCCACTGGCCGTCACCAACATGGTGTGCGACAACTCCGCAGGCGGAGACGGAAACATCAACTGGACCAATCCTGAGCCGTGGACGGAAGCTCATGTCATGCGCGATGGTTCCATCATCGCCATCTTGAATGCAGCCGAGACATCTTTCGTGGACACCTTGCTGCCCAGTGCCGGTGCAGGATCCCACACCTACTCGGTGCGCACCTTCGTCGACGGATTGAACAGCGAACTGTCGTTTTGTTCCGTGGTCGTGGCTCCCAGCCAGGTAGTGCTCTTCAATTGCACGGAGACTCCTCAGGGAGTTCTGCTGACCTGGACCAACATGGATAGCTACGACTCACTCGCCATCTCGCGCGAGGGATCTGCTCTGGTCACTCTGCCGGGCCAGATCAGCGATTACATGGATGAAACTGCTCCCAGCGGCCAGGTGGCCTACTCGATCGTCGCCACGGTGGAAGGCAGTGACTCGGGACCGGACAACTGTGCACTGGAACTGCCGCCACTGCAGATCACCGGACTGCTGTGCAGTACGATTGCTCCTGGAGTCAGGCTCGACTGGACCAATGGTGAGTTCTACGACGAGATTGACGTCCGTCGTGGTGGTGTGCTGCTGGGGACCGTGGCAGGAACCGAGACCACATTCACCGACACCTCCGCACTCGGCGGTGCTTCCCAGTACAGGGTCACTCCGCGATTCGAGACGGTGCAAGGACCCGAGTCCGAGATATGCCTCGGCTTCTACCAGCCTTCTCCGGTGATCGGCCTTCAGGTGGATATCCTCGATCCATGCACCGGTGCCTCGAACATCTCCTGGTTGAACACCAGCCTCTACGACTGGATTCGTGTCGAACTCAACGGCGTTCCAGCGGTGACCCTTCCAGGAATCATGAACGACATCGATCTGACGCTGAGTGTCGGTACCATTCATTCCATCGCGGTGATCTCGATCACCGACGACATGGAGAGTACGCCGACGATCGTGACGGCTAATGTGCCGTCCGATGACGCCACTGCACCATCGAATGTGACATCCACTGTCGATCCAGACAGTTGCGATGCGAGCGTCTCCTGGCTCAACAATGCCGCCTACTCCGAAGTGCAGATCCTGCTCGACGGAGTTCAGGTCACGACCGCGACCGCTCAGGATTCGACGATCGTGATCAGTCTGCCGGGTACCGGTACCTTCACGATCCAGGTCAATGCGACGAGCGCCTGTGGACTCGCCCTGATCGGTCCGACGACGGAGGCCACCTGTGCTCCTCGTTTCCGCAGGGGTGACCACAACGGTGACGGAGCACTCGATATCGCCGATCCACTCGGTGTGCTCGGGTACATGTTCAGCAATGGTCCGGCAACGTGCATGGATGCATCGGACGCCAACGATGACGGAAGTGTCGATGTGTCTGACGCGGTCAGGCTGTTACTGCACCTGTTCGGTGGCACCGGACCGCTGCCAGCGCCTCATGGCTTCTGCGCCAGCGACCCGACCGCGGACGGACTCGATTGCTCGATCGAACAGGGTTGCCCCTGAGCACCCCGCCGATCTTGCGCTACGATGCCACACTGATGGCAAAGCCGCTCCAGGGAAGTTCCCGGGGCGGCTTTGTCTTTGGTCGGACGGTGCCCGGTGCCTGTGGAGCACCGAGGCAAGGAGAATATTGTGGTCGAAGTGGAGACCAGGAGCCGAGATCGGACCTTATCTGGCCGATTCAGGACACTGTCCGGGTATCCCTCATGGTCCAGATAAATCGTCCACGGAATGCGATCGGGGCATGGAATCCCGAGCGGCCAGGGCCTATCATGGTCGATCATGTGAGGAGAAGTAGAGAGGGGCTACGCCCGATGCTTCGCGCGAAAGAACTCGTACTCGTCGCCTTGATCCTGGTGGTGTACTGCATCTCCAGTTCCTCCCTGTTTGCCCAGTGCTGAGGCGTTGGTCCGACGATCCCCGGCGTGCCCGGGGGTTCCGGATCGAGTAGTGGTGGCGGTGGCGGACACGCCGGAGCGGCTCCCTATGCTCCTGGAGAAAGTTCTTCCCTGAAGTGGATGAACTGGATGAAGGACAAGGGCTTCTACGATGCGCTGCATCGTGAGCGCGGCTCGATGAAGCCGATCGTGGTGTTCCTCTACTCCTCGACGATGGCCAAGAACTGTTGCAGTGCGAACTTCGAGCGGGCGTTGTTTCGCGACAAGTATGCCGCCAAGGAGTTCGAATCCTGGTCCTGCTACAAGCAGCAGATGGAAACCCTCAAGGAGAACGAAAAGGCGCTGCTCGCCGGATACGACCTGCGCGACGACAAGCCAGCGCTGTTGTTCCTCGATGCAGAAGGTGGCCTGCTCCACAAGCAGCAGCTGTGCGTCGACCCACCCAAGTTCGTCAAGGTGATCAAGAGCAGCAAGAAGCTGAGTGACCTGCGCCTGCGCTTGCGCGATTCGCATCTGGCGCAGAGAAAAAGCGCCAGAGACCACATGGAGGCGGGCCGCTACGGCCGTGCCATCCGGGTGCTCGCTTCGATGGTCAAGAACAAGAAGGTGATGAGTGGCCACATCGTGTTTCTCGTCGAGCAGGACATGAAAGAGATCGAGAGTACAGCCACCGAGATGCTGGACAGGGCAGCGGCACTTCACGAGGATCGCCAGTTGCTCGATTCCTATCGCCTCTACGAGGAGATCGAGAAGGAGTTCGCAAGACTGGAGGACCTCAGCAAGCAGGCGAGCAAGCACCGCAAGGAACTGCTGACCAAGCTGCGTGGACTGGGAATCCAGCCGCGCCGCTGAGTCACGCGCCGCTGAGTTTCGATACAGACGAGTTTGCAGGCCGTGCCACTACCCTCGATGAGGGGTGTGGCACGGCCTTTTTTCATCGTAGGAAATCGTAGGAAATCGAAGGAAATCGTAGGAATCGAAGGAGCGAGCGAGCGAAGCAATCGCAACCAAGGGAAGGGTGGCCCGAGATGAACGATGTGATGAGGGAACGCCTGCAACAAGCAGGGGCAGTCGTGTGTCTGGTCGGTGGACTGATCCTCTTGTACTGGAACGCCGATTTCAGCAACAAGGACCAGGCGCTCAGCAACGCGCTCGGTCTCTACATGGCGGGCAAGGGATTGTTCCTGCTCGGAGTCTCCGGCAACGCCGGCGCCGGCGCATAGGCGGCGTAGGGAACGTCGATGGGTTAGAACCTGATTGGGCATAAAGCCTGAAATGCGGCCGGGGTCGATGGAGGTTCAGGGATGTCCGATGGTGATCACGACAAGATTGTGGTTGGCGGGAAGATGTGGTGGCTGGGAAAGAGTCGGCGATCAGCCCTCTGGTGGGGTGCGAGTGCCCCGCTTCTTGCGATCTTTCTCGATCGCTCCGGTGGTTTTGCACTGCAAATGCTAGCTCTCTCTGGCTTCTTCATCTGCCTGGCCCTCTCCTGTGACAGGAAGCGATGACTCTCCTCTCTCCACCCACTGGCGGGAGCTCCGGAAACTCATCCCCGACCGGGAACGGAAATTGCCGATGCATCTTCGACTCCTTTTCAAGCCAGTGACCTTCCAACGAATGACCTGGGTGGCGATGGGCCTGCTGGTGACTTCCTGCGGCCTCGCCCAGGAGCCGGTGAAGGAACCGACCGCGCCGCGGTGGCCATCGGGTTTGATCATGGCGATCAAAACCAAAGATCTCCCCGCCGTGAAGGAGTCGTTGGAGAAGGGCGCCGAGATCAACGCCAAGTCTAACGACGGCCAGACCCCGCTGATGTACGCCGTCGGCTTCTCCTCGACCCCGGCGATCATCACGCTGCTCTTGGATGCGGGCGCCGAGATCAACGCCAGGTCTAACGACGGCTCGACCCCGCTGCTGTACGCAGCTCGCAACGCCTCGACCCCGGAGATCGTCACGCTACTGCTGGATCAGGGTGCCGAGATCGAGGCCAGGAATAACGTCGGCTCGACCCCGCTGATGGTCGCCGCCCGGTACTCCTCGACCCCGGCGATCATGACGCTGCTGCTGGCGATGGGCGCCGACATCGAGGCCAGGGATAAGTACGGCAATACCCCTCTGATGGTCGCCGCCCTGTACTCCTCGATCCCGGCGATCGTCACGCTGCTGCTGGAAAAGGGCGCAGAGATCAACGCCAGGACTAACGACGGCTCGACCCCGCTGA
>QNYK01000097.1 GCA_003973385.1 Bacillota bacterium
ACTCTGCTTCTGTTCATCGGGTGCACTCCTCATCGGGTCGGTCAAGGGTCCAGGGAAAACGTTTTGCAAAAGGTAGAGTACCGGAGAGAGCGGGGAACCATCCTCGCGCGATGTGCATGGTACATCGAGGGACTGGCGCTGGGGAGGGGGTCGGCGGCAGCGGGACGTATTGGTTAGATCGGGTGGCAGGCTTCGTCGAAGCGACCAACCTGTCGTAGTCGACGCGGATTGTCGCTACCATGCGTGGCATGAAACTTCATGCCCGTCTGCTGATCTTGACGCCGCTTGTTTTGTGCATCTGCTGCAGTCAGCTCCCGAATCTAGCTCCCTCCTCGGGGATCACTGCCGTGTGGAACCGATCTCCATCGAATGCACAAGAGATGAAGGTGGAGTGTGGTAGCGCCTACGATGCTCTTCACAAGCGGATCATCGCTTTTGGAGGTCGATCGGAGAACTGGGACAACGTGAATGAAACCTGGGCATATGACTCGAGTACCGGCACATGGACCAATTTGCATCCGGCCAGCAGTCCTCCCTATCGATCATCCCATGCCATGATCTATGATCCCGCCCGCGGAAAAGTTCTGATGTTCGGGGGAGACGACTTCGTACGAGCCTACAACGACCTCTGGGAGTACGACTTTGGACTGAACACCTGGGTAGAACTCTCGCCACTGCATCCTCCGCCGGCCAGACAGATGCACGGAATGGCGTATGATGAGGAAAATGAGGTGATCATCCTGTTCGGGGGTCGGCGTACCGGCGGCGGCGACACTTTCAATGACACCTGGGAATACCATCATCGGACCAACAGCTGGAGATCTCTGGACCCGCAACCGTCTCCCCCCGTTCAGGATCATATCAATCTGGCCTATGACGCCAAACACAAGAAAACGGTGCTGTTTTGCGGCCCGGTCGCTCGCGATCAGTCGACGATCGGCACCTGGGTCTACGATCACGCGACCAACCACTGGTCCACTCTCACCACCGAGCACACCCCGACCGGTGATCACACCAGTCTGATCTACAACCGGAATGCCGGAACGATGATGCTGTTCGGGAATTCAGAAGTCACGAGGGGGCTGGAAGTATGGATTCTCGATCTTGAAACCCCTGCATGGACCATCGCAAGGTCCTTTTCGGAGCCTTCCTATCGGGAGCATTTCGGCTTCGCCTACGACGCGGATCACGATGTCTACCTCCTCATCGGTGGATTCCCGAACGACGATAACTGGCTGTTGAAGGTACAGTAGTCCGTCTTCCATCCCTCACTCACACCTGAGATGACCTGCGCAACCGAGGCTGGCCCCGGTCGGATCGACGCCGCAATTGGGATGGGGCAACGATGGAAGCGGACCGCCCTGGAACAGGTGGGTGAGCAGGTGGATCGGGTCTGCGATGTCGAGGGAATTGTCGTCGTTGTTATCGAGAGCGGCGTGGCAGTTGTGGGTCACCCCTCCGAACAAAACTGCCAGATCGGTGACCACATCGCTGATATCGAGCACCCCATCCATGTTGGCATCGCCTCTGAGGAACATCCCCGGCTCGAGGATCTCGGTCATGATCTCACCGCTGGAGAATTGTGCTTCTGCTCCCAGTAGTCGGGCCAGGGTCGGTGCGATGTCGGGGGTCGTGCGCGGAATCGTCGAGATCAAACCGGTACGAATCCCCGGGCCGATGGCGAGGCATTCAATCTGACGGCAGCCGTTGCAACCGTCGCCGTGTCCCTGGAAGTTTGTCGTATGACGACCGTGATCGTTGGTGATGAGCATCACTGTGTTGTCGGCATAGTCCGGGTCCGATTGGATCCACGTCCACAGCTCACCGATGATCTCATCGGCTCGCTCGATGGCTGCGAGATAGTCGGCCCAGATACCATCGTGTCCTGCATGATCCACATCGGGGAGATACAGCGTCAGAAAGCGCGGCTTTGTTGTCTGCAGGAGAGTCTGCGCTTCCATCCAGTTGGCATCGTCGCCACCGCCTGTCGAGATCCACTGGGGCCAGTAGTCGGGTCCGTAGGATCGATGGAAGCTGCCCCTCCACGGGCAGTAGGGTCCGAGCACGTAGACGCAATCTTGCGCCGAGAAACCGAGTTGCCGCCGGATGTATTCATGAACGTAAGGGGTGTTGGAGTAGATCGAGTTGACCTGACAATCGGGGTCGAAAAACGAAGTCGTTCCGACCCACGAACCGGTCATGACTGCCGGAATCGCCTCGATGGTGACGGTCACCCCGTCGTTGAAGAAGGGTTCGATGATGACACCTTGCTGGGCGATGGAGTCCATGTTGGGAACATACTGGCGGGTCGGATGGCCGAGTCCTTCCGAATAGCGCAGGCCATCGACCAGCACCAGAACCACGCGATCGGCGATCGGGGTTTTCGGTTCGGGCACCGGCGGTGGCGCACACGGATTGGTGACACGGGTCGGAGACTCGAAGGCACGCAAACACCAGCTCTCGAGGGTGCCGTCGTTATTCGACGGGAAGCCGTCGAAGACCGACAGTGACCAGGTTCCCGCAACCTGCTCGCCATCGAACAGCGCCAACGTTCCGCTACTGGGCTGCATGTAGCAGCCGCCAGAATACGGTTCGGAGCCGTTGGAGATTCCATCATCGGAGTAGGTGAGCAGGATGTTATCGGTGTCTCCACCATCGCTGTCGTGGAGTCGCAGCGAGGTCCCGCCCGGCGAGGCCAGATCGACCGTGAGATCACCGATGAACGGATGTGAGATCTCAACCACAACCTGTAGATCCTGGATGATGAAACTGTCGGGGATACTGACGATGCTCGTCACCTGCTGAGGGGTGCCGTTGGCTCCGCCGAAATCGATCCCGGGGTTCTCGCAGACCTCGACATCCGCGATGACCCGCCCGGGAACGAGCACCAGCAGTAGCAGCAGCCACTTCACGCAATGCATCTTGACAGCCTCCCGCTACCGATTATCCACTTACGGAACCGAAGGATCCAGTTCGATGATGGTCAGTATTGGAAAGGCCCCGGACTGCGAGCCAGTGGTTGTCGGGCAGTGTGGTGGATCTAGCGGCAGCGGATCAGGGAGATCTCGGTGCCGTTTCCCTCGAGGATCATGTGGTTCTCGTCGACGATGCGGATGCGGCCCTCGGCCTCGAGGGTACCGATCTCGGTCGCCACTCCCAGGCCGTCTCCCAGCAACGATGTGATCCGCGCCTGGCCCGTGAACTCGCGGCCATGCAGTTTCACCGTGTACTGCCCCGAGGGGAGTATCTTCAGTTCGATGTCGGCGAGGATGCTGTGCTCGAGCTGGCAGCGGATCCGGTCGACCCAGCTGGTCGTCGCCTCGACGGGAGCGATCAAAGTATCGCTCTTCCACGACCCGACGGCGCGAGTGTAGGTGTACTGGGCAGAGCAACCGATCGAGACGATCGGGGCCAGAGCCAGCAAGGAGAGGAGTAGGATCGTTCTGGTTGTCATGATTTCTCCTTTCCCACTGGTAGTGGTCAACGCTCTACCTACCCATCCCGATCCAGTGAATTATCGGACCGAATGACCCGACCGAGGGCCAAGATGGCGGAAAACGGCTGCTTTGGGCCTCTCCTGCCCCTAATCTTGGACCCGCTTGGCCTTCGGATCCGATCCTGAAACAGGAGTCGCCGTTGAACTTGAAGGAAAACCGCACACTTCGCACCGCGATGCTGTGTCTGCTCTACTTTGCCCAGGGATTCCCGTGGGGATTCGTGATCTATGCGCTGATCAGTTTCTTCATCGAGGGCGGCTACTCCCGGGCGGAGACGGTGCTGATCTCAGGCACTGCGGTGCTGCCGTGGAGTTTCAAGTTCCTGTGGGCGCCGATGATCGACTCGATCCGCTGGCCGGCGCTGGGACTTCGTCGTCCCTGGATCGCCTTCGCCCAGCTGGGGATGGCCGCAACGCTGCTGGCGGCCAATCGTATCGGCTCCATCGATGCCCTGCAGAAGGGGTCCACCATCGATCTGCCGCTCTGGGCGATCGACTGGTTGGCGTGGCTTCCCGGCAGCGAGATCAGCGCCGCAGACACTTCGGTTTCGGTGCTCGTTTTCATCGGAGGTGTCTTCTTCCTGCACAATTGTTTTGCCTCGCTACAGGATGTCGCCACCGATGCACTGGCGGTCGATATCCTGGAGGAGCATGAACGAGGGCGCGTCAACGGCTTCATGTGGGGATCGAAGACGTTGGGCATCGCAGTGGGCACCTATGGTGGTGCCGTGATGATCGAGTCCTACGGCATGAATGCCGCCATCCAGGCCCAGGCGGTGATGGTGCTGGTGATCCTGGCTGCAGTCCTGATGGTCAGAGAGCGATCGGGCGAGAAGTTATTCCCCTGGTCGAGGGGATCGGCCGCATCGAAGCAGATCGCAGCACTGCGCTCACCGATCGTCGTACTGCAGGAGTTGTGCCGGGCACTGGCTCTGTGGACCACCGCCATCGGTGTGCTGGTCGCCATCTTCACCTCGGTGTGCCAGGGGGTCTTCATCAATCTCGCCAGCGACACCTTCCTCAATGTCTTCCACTGGAGTGCCAGCGACTACAGCAAGGTGCAGGGCAGTTACGGTGTCGCTGCCGAGGTGATCGGGGCGCTCGCCGGAGGCTTCTTCTGCGATCGCTTCGGCCGCCGCAAGATGGCCCTCATCGGCGGACTGGTCGCCTCGGGCGGTCTCATCACGTTTGGCCTGCTGCACCCGTACTGGGTCAGCGATTCCTTCTCGGGGCTGTGGATCATCCCGCTGTTCAAGGGCGCCATCGCCTTCCAGACGGTCTCGCTCTTTTCCCTCTACATGAAGATCTCCTGGACCACGGCAAAGGCGACGCAGTTCACGCTGTACATGGCGGTCAGCAACTTCGGTGTGTTCCTGGGAAGCCAGCTCAACAGGCTCGATTGGGAGCGGTGGATGCTGTTCGTACTGGGCGGCACCAGTGCACTGATCCCCATCGTCTTGCTCCTGATGATGAAACCGGATCTTGTGGTCAAGAAACGACTCGAAGATGAAAAGAGTGGAGAACCCGTATGAATCGCCGTGCAACTGCCCTGAGTTTGCTGCTGATGCTCCTTGCTGGCGGCCCCTCGATCACGGCCCTGGATGAGCCACCCGTCGATGAGCTGGCACCCCGCATCTCCACCTTGCTGAAGGACTGGGACAATTCCGACACCCCCGGCTGCTCCATCGCCGTGGTCAAGGATGGCACCATCATCTACAGCGGTGGTTTTGGCATGGCGAACCTCGATCACTCCATCCCAAACGCAGCCGATACCGTGTTTCGCATCGCCTCGGTGTCGAAGCACATCACCGCTTCCTGCATGCTGCTGCTGGAGGATGAAGGACTGCTCACCCTCGATGCCGACATTCGAAAGTGGCTGCCAGAGATCCCCGAATACGATGAGACCATCACCATCCGACACCTGCTGCATCACACCAGCGGCCTGCGCGACTACACATCCTTGATGCCATTGCTGGAGATCGGCGATGAAGATCTCTTCACCGGGCAACAGACCATCGACCTGATCGCCCGCCAGAAGGGACTCAACTTCTCGCCCGGCCAGAAGCACTCCTACTGCAACAGCGGCTACTTCCTGCTCAGCGTCATCTGCGAGCGCGCATCGGGGAAAACGCTGCGCCAGTTCGCAGACGAGAAGATCTTCTCACCGCTGGGGATGACCAGTAGCCATTACCACGACAACCACCTCGAGGTGACACCGAAACGAGCCACCGGCTACGCTCCGATCGGTAAGGGGAAGTACCGGATCCACGAGACGGTGCTCGACCAGGTCGGAGACGGCGGGGTCTTCACCACCGTCGAGGATCTGGCGACCTGGACCACCGCACTCGGTGAGGGCCGCCTGGGCGCGAACCTGCTGCAGCGGTTGCAACAGAAGTTCACGCTCAAGGATGGAGAGGTGCTCGATTATTGCCTCGGCGTCGTCGATACCCGTTTCCGTGGCCAGCGGATGCTGCAACATGGCGGCGGCTGGGTCGGCTTTCGCACCTCGTTGGCGGCGTTTCCGGAGCAGGGCATCGTCATCATCTGCCTCGGCAACTGCAGCGCCTTCAACCCGGGCCGTGTCAGCCGTCAGATCGCCGCGCTGGTGGTCGAGGGTCTTGTCCCTGCTCTCCTTCAACGGCCTGACAGGGCCAGCGATCGACGCGATCGAACGGATAGCAGCGCAGCATCGCAAGAAGATGCGAAGCAGTGGGATCACCGTCAGGTGCTGGGCCGATACCACTCCAGCGAGCTCGATCGGGAGTGGTCGATCATCCACAGCGGCGGTACCGATGTGGCTCTGGTCGGATTCGAGGGGGAACCGCTGGCGATCGCCGTGACCGGAGACGACCTGCTGGCGGTGGATTGGTGGCTGAAGATGCGCCTGATTCGAGATGAGGAAGATGCAGTGACCGGGTTCACCATCGAGTCCGGCGGAATGAGCGGCATCCTGTTCCAGCGGATCGTCGAGAAGGACTGATCCCGTACCGCATCGCTCGCGGACATGCAGTACCCTGAAATCGTCAAGAATCACCACTCCGGAAGGATACCGATGTTCCTCTCACCACTGCTGCTGCTGGCACTGGCCACTGCGCCGACGACTGCGGCCGACGAGGCACCGATCCAGGTCTTTCTGCTCGCCGGGCAGTCCAACATGGAGGGTCAGGCGGTGGTCGATCTGGTCCACGAGCAGTACTACAACGGCGGCCGCGGGACACTGATCCGGCTGCTCGATGATCCGGCGATGGCGAAGCGGATGGGGCATCTGCGAAACGAAGATGGCAGTTGGGCGACTCGTGACGATGTACAGGTGCGATACCGCACCGGCAACGACGTGCTCAAGAGCGGTCCCCTTTCCATCGGCTTCGCCGTCTATGACGACCTGCATCACTTCGGCCCTGAATTGCAGATCGGCCACCGCCTCGGCGATGCCAACCAAGCGCCGGTGCTGCTGATCAAGACCTGCTGGGGCGGCAAGAGCCTGCACGTCGATTTCAGGCCGCCGAGTGCCGGTGGTGAGACGGGCCCCTATTACACCCGGATGCTGAAGGAGTACCGCGAGGCGCTGGCGGCGATCGAGACCGAGTTTCCCGATCTGGCCGGACGCCCCACCGAACTGCGCGGCTTCTTCTGGTTCCAGGGCTGGAACGACATGTTCACCGATGGAGCAGTGGAAGCGTATGAACAGAACCTGGCACACCTGATCGACGACCTGCGCAAGGAGTTCGATGCTCCGCAGTTGCCGGTGGTGATCGGCGAGACGGGAAACGCCGGCAGCCTGCCGCTTCGACACGCTCAGGCTGCGGTGGCGGAACGACCGCAGTACCGCGGCACCGTCTCCTATGTCTCGACCGCCCAGTTCATGCGCAGACCGGTGGATTCTCCCAACAAGGGTCACGGCCATCACTGGTTCGGAAACGCCGAGAGTTACTTCGGTATCGGCGATGTGCTCGGTGAGGAGATGGTTCGGCTGATCGAGGGTGGAACCCTGAAGGGGAGCGATGAACACCCGGGACCGGTCGCCACCAGCGGAACCTCGGCGACCGCTCGCTGGGCTGGCCAGTTGTTTGCCGCGTACGATCCTGCCCTCGCCTTCGAGACGATCGAGTTCGCCGATGGATGGTACCGGGAACCGGGCAACGAGGGTTTCGAGGCGACTCTGGATCATCTTCTCGAACGGTTGAAGAAGATCGGCTTCGGCACCGATGATCGGCTGCAACTGGAAGTGATCGAGACCCCGATGCGCTCTCAGGCGTGGACACCAAAATCGGCCAGTCTGGTGCTGAAGCAACCGGACCAGCCGGATCAGACGTTGCTTCGCTTTCGCAACAGCCGCGACCCGCATCGAACGATGCTACCGGTCCACGCTCCTTCCTGTGATGTGGAGGGTCCTCTTTGCTTTGACATCGACCAGTTGAAGAAGGGCGATGTCTTCGTCACCGACCGATCGATCGGTAGAGCGATGCGGGATGCCCGCAGCAAGGGCGCCGCTGCGGTGCTTTCGTCACAACTCGCCGATTTCACCGTCGACCCCACCGGCGGCGATCGCCATCTCGATGCCATCCACTACTCGAGTGTCCGAAGTGGCGAGTTTCCAGTCGCGATGATCTCGCCGAGAGTACACCAGACACTTCGCCAGCATCCCGGGGCGCGCGTTGCCCTGCGAGCCGTCGTCCAGCTCGATGAGCGTCGATTGCGTACCGTGGTCGCGACGATTGTTGGCCGCGACATTCCTGACGAGGTGGTGGCTCTCGCTGCTCATGTGCAGGAACCCGGTGCGGTGGACAACGCCAGCGGCGTCGGCGGACAGATGGAAGGCGTTCGTTCGCTCGTGATGGCACTCGAGAAGAATGTGATCGAATGGCCCGCTCGCAGTATCTCGTTCGTCTGGGGCGACGAGATGACGATGAGTCGCATCTTCCTCGATCACACCAAGAGAAAGACCATCGCGGCTTTCTCCGCAGACATGATCGGAGCCTCGCAAGGGATGACGGGAGCCATCGCTCTGCTGGAGCGCTCCCCCGATCCCGGGGCGATGAGGGTGTTGCCTCCCGATTCACACACGCCCTGGGGGGCGGGCCGGGTTCGCGAATCCGATCTGCAGCCGAGCGGGGTCTCCATCATCGCAAGGCTGGCGATGCAAGATGTAGCGGCGACCTCGAACGGCTGGGTCATCGGTGAACACCCCTGGGAGGGTGGCAGCGACCATGATGTGTTCCTCGGGCGGGGTGTGCCCGCCATCTTGATGTGGCACTTCACCGATTTCGCCTACCACACCAGCCTCGATCGCCTGTCTCATGTCGATCCGAGGATGGTGCGGCGCATGAGCGTGGCGCTGATGGCGTCGGCACTGGCGGTCGCCGATCCACAGCCCGAGGATCTGGAGCGATACCAGCGGGCGATCGAGCAGGAACGCACGCTGAGGATCCAGGCGGTAAAAAAGGCAAAAGATCCAGACTCCGAGAAATCATGGCTGGAGTGGTTCGAGGGTGCCCATCAATGGCTCACCAGCCTCTGTAACGATTCCGCCACCCCGGAGAACGAGCACTGATTCCAGTTCGATCCGTCAGAGATTGTTGACCTGTGAAGGCGGCGAACCGATGATGATGAACTCAGGAGGCAACATTGCTCAATCGTGGTGGCGATCTCGATCTGGACTGGGTGCTGTCGGCCCGTGTCAACCGCTCGGCGGTCGAACGGCGAACCAGCAGCCTGACCGGCCGCAGGACCGTCAAGAAGTCGTGGCAGATCGGCTGGCTCGCCCACGCCATCACCTGTATCGACCTGACCACACTGGCCGGTGATGACACGGCAGGCACCGTACGTCGACTCGCCGGCAAGGCGAGAAGCCCTGTTCGCCGCGATATCCTCGAAGCACACGGCCTTCCCCTCGATCTGCACTGCGCCTCCGTCTGCGTCTATCACAACCTGATCGATGCCGCCCGAGAGGCTACCAGAGGATCCCCCGTCAAGGTTTGCGCCGTCTCGACCGGATTTCCGGCGGGACAGATCCCCCACCCGATGAAGGTCGATCAGATTCACTCCTCGATCGCGGCCGGTGCTGACGAGATCGATATCGTCATCTCCAGGAGCCTGGTACTCGAAGGAAAATGGCAGCAACTGCATGACGAGGTCACTGCTTATCGCCAGGCGTGTGGGGACAACGCCTGTCTCAAGACGATTCTCGCGACCGGCGAACTGGGAGATCTACGCCGCATCGCGCGCGCATCCCGGGTCTGTCTGGGAGCGGGTGCCGATTTCATCAAGACATCGACCGGCAAGGAGCCGGTCAACGCCACCTTGCCGGTGGCACTGGTGATGCTCCGGGCGATCCGGGAGTATCGAGAACGAACCGGAATCCTCGCCGGGTTCAAACCCGCCGGCGGAATCCGCACTGCCAAGGAGGCGATCGCCTTCCTGATGTTGATCCGTGAAGAACTGGGCACCGAGTCGATGGCGCCAGATCGCTACCGCATCGGAGCATCCTCGTTGCTGACAGACCTTGAAAGACAACTGGAGTTCCACGCCACCGGACGGTATTCCGCCGCCCACCGGCATCCGATGGGATAAAAAAGATGACACCCGATGACCCGAATCCTGGCGAATCTCTGGAGACCCTCGACTGGGGTCCCGCTCCCGAGTCCGATGAAGCTGCCCGACAGTGGATCCAGCGAAGCGGAGAGCAGCCGGCACATTTCATCGGTGGAGACTGGTTCGCTCCCGATGGCGCGAAGCGCTTTGCTTCGAGATGTCCGGCGACCGGCGAGACTCTTCGAGATGTACTCCAGGGAAGCACCGATGATGTCGACCGAGCCGTGCAGGCCGCTCGTGCTGCTCTGCCGGCGTGGCAAGAGCTGGGTCCAGAGGGCAGAGCACGATGCCTTTATGCCATCGCGCGAAGCATCCAGAAGCAGAGTCGTCTGTTTGCCGTGATCGAGACCCTCGATAACGGCAAGCCGATCAGAGAGACGAGGGACCTCGACATCCCGCTGGTGGTGAGACACTTCTACCACCACGCCGGCTCGGCACACCTGCTCGATGAGACCGATCCGGGTGCCGAGCCGTGGGGAGTCTGTGGCCAGGTAATTCCGTGGAACTTCCCGATGCTGATGCTGGCCTGGAAGGTCGCTCCGGCACTGGCGTGTGGCAACACCGTGGTGCTGAAACCCGCCGAATGGACATCTCTGAGCGCGCTGCTCTTCGGGGAGATCTGTCAGAAGGCGGGATTACCCGCTGGCGTCCTCAACATCGTCACAGGCGATGGGGATACCGGAGCCGCCATCGTCTCGCATCCAGACATCGACAAGGTCGCCTTCACCGGTTCTACCGAGGTGGGTCGGATCATTCGCAAGGCCACCGCCGGCAGCGGCAAGGGACTGACCCTGGAACTCGGAGGAAAAAGTCCCTACATCATCTTCGAGGACGCTGACATCGACAGTGCCGTCGAGGGGCTCGTCGATGCCATCTGGTTCAACCAGGGCCAGGTCTGCTGCGCCGGAAGCCGTATGCTGGTTCAGGAATCGATCTCCGAAGAAGTGCACCGCAAGGTCGAGGAGAGGATGTCCCGCCTTCGAGTCGGCAACCCTCTCGACAAGGCGATCGATATCGGTGCCATGGTCGAGAAGCAGCACCTGGATCAGGTCGAAGCGATGTGCGAACGAGCCATCAGCGAGGGGCTAGAGTGCTTCCAGCCCGACATCGAACTGCCGCAGCAGGGCTACTGGTTTCCACCGACACTGTTCAGGGATGCACCGCTGGCCTCCGAGATCGCCAGCGAGGAGGTGTTCGGTCCGGTGCTGGTTTCGACCACCTTCCGGACCCCACAGGAAGCGGTCAAGATCGCCAACCACAGCCGCTATGGTCTCGCCGCCAGCATCTGGAGTCAGGATATCGACACCGCTCTCGATGTCGCCAGGAAGGTCGAGGCGGGAACCGTCTGGGTCAATGGCACCAACATGTTCGATGCATCGAGTGGCTTCGGCGGCATGAAGGAATCCGGCTTCGGTCGCGAAGGAGGACGCGAAGGCCTACGTGCATACCTGCGCGATGTGAAACCGATGAGTCCGAACGAGGACACCGATGCGAACACGACCGAACTCGTCGATGCACAGGATGCGGTGGGATCACTCGACCGAACTGCAAAGCTCTATATCGGTGGCAAACAGGTTCGCCCCGATGGCGGCTACAGTTTCGAGGTCCAGACACCCGGCGGCGAACTGATCGGACTTGCGGCACGATCGAACCGAAAAGATGTTCGAAATGCCGTCGAAGCGGCCAGCCGCAGTGGCTGGAGCGCGATGAACGGACACGTCAGGGCGCAAGTTCTGTGGTTCATCGCGGAGAACATGGAACCTCGCCGCGATGAACTGGCGCAGTTGATCGACCAGATGACCGGCTGCGGATCTACCGAAGCGCAGCAAGAGGTGGATGAGTCCGTCTCCCGATGGACCTGGTGGGCGTCGTGGGCCGACAAGCACGATGGAGCGGTGCACGATACGCCGTGGCGCGGGTTGGTTCTCGCGGTGCACGAACCATTCGGTACTGCCGGCCTGATCTGTCCCCAGCAAAAACCTCTGCTGGGACTTGTTGCGCTCTCGGCTCCGCTACTGGCGACCGGAAATTGCGTCATCGCCGTGCCATCGACAGCGGCACTCGCCGCCGTCGAGATGTGCCGGATCATCGAACACTCCGACCTTCCTGCGGGAGCCCTCAACCTGCTCACCGGCGATGCCTCCGAGATCGGTGAGGTGATCGCGGCACACGATGATGTCGACCTGCTGTGGCATGTCTCTGACGACCTGCTCGCGTCCCAGCTGGAATCAGCTGCGGCTGGCAATATGAAGGTGTGCTGGCGTCCGGGATCACTCTCGGATCGTTCCCGCCGGATGATGGATCGGGGAGCCCAGGTGAAGAATATCTGGCTCCCACACGGCATCTGAGGGCATCCAGCGAATTCAGCCGGCATCCACACTTCGACAACATGGGTATCCAACGGGTAGATTTCTCAGGAGTGAACGCGCCATGGGTGCGAGGCTCCTGAACCCAGTTGCGGGAGGTTGCCATGGAGAACGACTCCTCCACACCGATGCCCACCGAGACCGATGAACCGGTCCTTTCCGGGTTGGAATCACAGATCCTGCCGGCAGATCTAGAGATCCCCAGCGTCGGCATCGTTTTTGAAAATGATGCCTGGTTATCGCCACTATTTGATTCCCTCGATGAAGCCGGCATCCCCTACCAACCGATCGATGTTCGAGAACACTCCTTTGATCTACTCGATGCGAGGAAACATACTCTGTACCTCAACCGAGTATCCCCGTCGTCGTACCTCAGAGGTAATGACGGCGCGATAGCACATGCTCACGCACTGCTCGCAGCGCTGGAAGCATCGGGTGCCAAGGTGATCAACGGTTCTCGATCCTTCCACCTCGAAACGAGCAAGGTGGCTCAGCAGATTCTGATGAGCGGACTCGGTGTCGATGTTCCAAAAACAGAAGTAGTCAGCAGTCGTGATGCAGTTCGGAAAGTCATCGACAATCTGGTCTTTCCGTTGATCCTGAAACCTGACACCGGTGGTAGCGGAGCCTTTGTCCGTCGGATCGAGAACAGGGAACATCTGCTTGCCTTCATCGATGACGATGAAGTGTTCGCACCCGGCCACCTGATGCTGCTCCAGGAAATCGTCGTGCCCGCCGATGGATCGATAGCGAGGGTCGAGTTCGTCGACGGAGAGTGCCTCTTCGCGATGCGCGTCACACCTCAGAACACCTACAATCTGTGCCCTGCAGAGGGGTGCCCGAGAAACCCCATCGAAGAGGGGATCGAGGCTGCAGCCAGCTTCGAAACATGGACCGATGTTCCCGATGACGCCATCGCCCAGGCGAGGGAGATCCTGCGCGTCGCAAAACTGGACATCGGTGGCGTCGAATGGATCGACACCGCCAGTGGCCGTCGATGCTTCATCGACATCAACGCTACCAGCGTCTATCGTCAGGACATCCAGAAGGCGACCAACGTCAACGGGTTCCTCAAGGTATCAGGTTACCTGGCCAGGGAGCTCGCCAAGGAAGACGCCAAGAGTTCCCACCGGAACGGACGCGGGAGATCCTGATGGCGCACAGCGATTACATCATCGTCGGCGGCGGAATCATGGGCGCGATGATGGCACTCGAACTGGCGGAGTCCGGATCGGGCAGCGTCATACTTCTGGAAAAATCGTTCCCCGGTGCCGGGTCAACCGGCAAATCGGGCGCCATCTTGCGCCAGCACTACTCCCACAAGGTGACCATCGGTATGGCTCGAGAAAGCCTTCATTGGTACTCCGAGTTCGAACAGCGCTACGGAACCGATATCGCCTTTCACCGTCCCGGCATGGCATTCATCTGCACCGCAGCAGATCGGGCAAACCTGGTTCGAAATGTCGAGTTGCAGGTCTCGATGGGGGTCGAAACATCAGTTCTCGATGCAACCCAGCTCAGGGATCTGGAGCCTTCGGGTCAGTTTGCTGACGACGAGTGCGCAGCCTGGGAGCCGGAAGCGGGCAACGTGCACCCGGTCAGAACAGTGTACGCTGTCATCGAAGCCGCTAGACGGGCAGGTGCAGAGATCAGAATCGGCACCCGCGTGACCGGGTTCGTGCGTGAAGGCGATCGGGTACTCGGTGTCACCCTCGACGACGGGTCCACTCTGCAGTCTCAGATGGTGATCGTTGCCGCAGGACCATGGGCGGGCCAGTTGCTCGAAGAAGCGGGGGTCACCCTGCCGCTGACGGCGCTTCGCCCGGAGCAATCTTTCTTCGACCCTCCAGCACACGCAGCCGAAAGCCGTTTGATTTATGGCGACCTCACGAATGGGCTCTACTGGAAGCCAGAACTCGCAGGGTGGACGCGCGTCGGACTACTCGACATGAATGTCGATGCCGTGGTCGATGATCCGGACCATTACGACCAGGGTGTCAGTCAGAAGTTCATCGAGTCTTGCCGTAGCCGCTTGTCGCTGCGATTGCCCCATTACGCTCAATCGGCATCCTGGGGCGGCATGGGTGCTCTCTACACCGTGACCCCCGATTCGCATCCACTCATCGGGCCTGTCCCTGGCCTCGAAGGGATGTGGATTGTGAGCGGATTCAGCGGTCACGGCTTCAAACTGTCTCCTTCCGTGGCTCGTGGTGTCGCGGCCCAGATCGGCACAGGTGACCCGTGCCACTTCGATCCGGCATTCTTCGCCCCCGATCGATTCACGCGAAATGCCCCCATAGAGGTCGCTTACGGCTACGGAATCCTGGGCTGACCCGACCTGATGCGGGGGGTATCCTCCCTTGCATGAATCCATACAGCCGATGGCTCACGATCCTGTTGCTGCTCTGCTCCGTCGCCGGTGTATCCGTAGCCAATTCCGACAGCCAGGCCCCGCCCAATATCGTCATCGTATTCACCGATGATCAGGGCTGGGGCGATCTCTCCTGCTACGGGTCGAAACAGATCCCGACCCCACACATCGATCAACTCGCAGCCGAGGGGATGCGATTCACCGACTTCTATGTCAGTCAGCCGGTTTGCTCCGCCTCCCGTTCGTCTCTGATAACCGGCTGCTACGCCAATCGGGTCGGGATCAGCGGCGCACTGGTTCCATCCTCGAAGATAGGACTCCATCCAGAGGAACTGACCATCGCGGAAGTGGTCAAGCCGCTCGGCTATGCCACCGCCTGTTACGGCAAGTGGCACCTGGGTCACCACGGACCATTTCTTCCCACTGCACAGGGATTCGATGAGTACTGCGGGATTCCTTACAGCAATGACATGTGGCCAGGACACCCCGAGTCTCCGAAAGCCTGGCCGCCGCTTCCGTGGTACGAGCAGGACAAGGTCGATCACATCATCAAGACCCTCGATGACCAGCAAAAGATCACTGCCGAGTTGACGCGGCGTGCGGTCGAGTTTGTCGACAAGAATGCCGATCGGCCCTTCCTGCTCTATCTGCCGCACTCGATGCCGCATGTGCCACTGGGTGTCTCCCATCGCTTTCGACAGACGACGCTGTTCGGGCCCTATGGCGATGTGATTCGGGAGATCGATGATTCAGTCGGTCAAATCCGCGCCGCACTGGAGAAGCACGACATCCTCGACAACACCCTCTTCATCTTCGCCTCCGACAACGGGCCGTGGCTCTCCTACGGTGATCACGCGGGCAGCACCGGAGGCCTGCGAGAGGGCAAGGGGACCACTTGGGAGGGCGGAGTGCGCGTACCCTGCGTGATTCGCTACCCCCGGGTAGTGGCCGCTGGAAGCACATGCTCGACTCCCTGTATGACCATCGACATCTTGCCGACCATCGTCGAGTTGACCGGAGGTCAGGCGCCGGCAAAGGAGATCGACGGGGTCAGTATCGTTCCACAGCTTCGAGGTGACAGTAGCGCTCCGCCACCACATGAGGAACTCTTCTTCTGGTATCACCGTGGAGACCTGGAGGCGATGCGAATGGGTCGATGGAAGCTCCATTTCCCGCACAAGTACCGAAGCCTCGAGGGTCGGCCGCCAGGCAACAACGGCATTCCTGCAAAGTACAACTACGGAATCGAAACGCCTCTCGTGCTCTACGATCTGCAAGCGGATCCCTTCGAGGAGAATGATGTCAAGGCCCGGCACCCTGGCGTTGTGGTCGAGATGTCAGCACGCGCCAATGCGATGCGAAATAAACTGGGAGATCGCCTCTCCGGGATCAAAGGCTCCGAGGTGAGAGCACCGGGACGGATTCCCGATGCGGATAAACATTGACCTCCCCGCGCTGGTAGGTAGCAACGAGCGCACAAGTAGTTGTACTGGCGATTCAAACAGCAGGAAGCTCTTCGAAGCGGTCGATGGAAAATGTTGAGAGACAACCGGGATGCTCCAGCGCGTTTGTTTGATCTGACTTCGGATCCGGCAGAACTTCGTGATCTGTCAGCGCTTATCCGGAAGAGGCGAGGAAACTGGTCGAGCTGATGAACCTGATACGAGACCGCAGCGAGTAGCCGGCCCGGGGCCGACGGGCAAACCTGATCTGGAACAGCCGCGGCGGGGAGGAAACCTCCCCGCCGCAGTTGTAGTTCAGCCGGACTCAGAAAGAGGCCGGCCGAGGGATGGCCTTGTTATGCGCCGGAACACGCTTGAGTACGAATCGCTGCTCGAAATCGACGACATCATTTTCTGCTGTGATGTCGGATCCTTGCCACCAGGCCCATTCGAAGTCAATCTTGATCGTCCTCGAATCGACGAGATACATCTTGTTGATGGTGCTGACCTTGGCTCCGTTGCCAAAGGCGGCATCGAGTACCCTCAACTGACATGGAGTTCCGTTCCTCTCGGTCGTCGGGGAGATGTAACCGGTACACACCAATCCATTTGCACCGATCTCGGTGAAAGCGATCCTTAACATCTCGTGATCATAGTAAAAGGTCTGGATGGTGTTGTCGGAGATGGAATCGTTGGTGAACTTCTTCACTTCCACCACGAGACATGCTTCGTTGGCAGCCCAGTATCCACTGTGTTCGATGCGAATCCTGTCTCCTGTATCGGAGTAACTTTCTGACTGCCAATCGCTGGCAAGTGCCACGAAGGGTCCCAGGCACTCCTTCAGGGGATTGAGCCGTTCACCGGACACATTCCATACCTGTGCAATCGGGTTGCCAGAAGCAGACAACTCATTGACGACAACATTGAAGTTGTTGTTGCGAATCGTGCGCTCGATCAACACGTTCGGAGAAGCGACACCGTCCTGTGTTCGCTGTCCGATCCAGCAGTAGGTTTTACCCTTCACTTCATCGAGGTATTCGTCAAAGATGGCCACGACATTTCCGGATACGAATCGTCCATGGGACTCCAGAAGCCCTGCGGTGTCATTCCAGTTGATGAAGTAGGTGCCGTTGCTGACCTGCGAACCGGAGAGGGTCAGCGTCTCGGCGAAGCCGTAGAGCCCGCCTGTCTTGAAGTCGCGTCTGTAGGTGACCGTCGCCATGACCGGAGTTCCGGCAGCATAGCCTCCCAGATCCTCGCTGAGGGCGTACTCGAACCTCCAGGAGCCCACCAGCTTATTGAGTACCTGGTTGGCGAGCGACTTGGTGACGACGCCGTCATTGATCCCCGTGGTGGAGGTATCAATCAAGGCGTTGTTGTTGGTCTGCGTGATGATGCTACCCGGCTGGGCACTGACCCAACCGCTGACCAGGACCAAGCAGCAGATGGCCACCAGAAATCGGATACCGAATGTCTTCATTGCCGTTCCCCCATGAAATTCCCCCGACCGCCCTACCCGGAAATCCGGACTCCCACGGGCGGCTCGGGCTTACGGTACCAGGAATTGAGCCTGAAAATCAATACCGTGTGGAAAACTAGCCGGAAACCTGTGGGAAAGCAGATCACAGATCTGTATCGATGCAGGCAGTGGCGAACAGCCGCCATGCCTGCGGATTTTCCTTCAGGAACAGAGTCGGTTCGATCAATTCGAGTTCCGCCACCATCGGCTCATCCTGTTCATCTCTGACCGTATCGACGCGCCCGTACAGGACCGGGCCTGGAGCGCATTCGAGGGCCGCTTGTCCCAGCTCCCGATCATCGCCGAGAACCTGCTGGACAGTTCCCACATGCTCCTCGGAGCCATTGAAGCGAGGATGCTTCGACACGCAATGAGTCCAGCGTCCTGCGATGAAGACATTGGCCCGTTCACCGCCATGATCGACGGAATGGACATAAGGCTGGATCAACAGGTCTCGATCGGCACCATGTTCTTCAACAAACCGGACGGCCCTGGTCGATTCACCCGCTCCGAATCGATCTGTGTGCCAGCTCCCAGCAGAAACGGCCGGTTTGAGAACGATCTCATTCCAGCCCTCTTCCTCGATGATCTCCAGGAGGCGATCTGCTCCACTTCCTGCGGCGAGTACATGGGTCGGAACCACCGGCACCCCCGCAGCGGACAGGTCGAGTAGATATCCCTTGTGGAGATTCCACGTCACCACATCGAGCGGATTGAACAGTTGCGACTCGCCATCTGCAAAGAGCAGCCAGTTCCTGAACTCCGCCTCTCTCCACGGATAGTCCCAACATGAACGGAGGATCAACCGATCGAAACGAGTGAGGTCCACGTCTGGATCATCCCATGCAACCAGTTCAGCGTCGCCCCCTGCAGCGCGGATCGCTTCGATCTGGATCTGCTCATCGGGATCGGGTTCGGGAATATCCCGACAGGTCACCAGACCGATCAACTTCAAACACGCTCTCCCATCACTGCAGCAAGATCAGCCACCAGATCTGCTGCGTCCTCGACTCCGCATCCGATCCTCACCAGTGAATCGGGCACACCCATTGCGCGCCTCACCTGCGGATCCACCGCTGCATGGGAAGAACTGGCGGGCCTGATGATCAGTGTCTCGACGCCACCCATGCTCGGTGCCGTCGCCATGTAGCGCATCGAAGTGGCGATTCGTTCCGCTTCCTCCGCTCCTGCTGCGACATCGAAGGAGAGCACTCCACCCGCTCTGCCTCCCATCAATTCGACACAGCGGTGGTGATCGGGGTGGCTCTCGAGACCTGCGTAATTGACCAGAGACACCGCTTCATGCCCTTCGAGGAAGCGAGAGATCGCGAGCGCATTCTGGCACTGCCTCTCGACCCTCAAAGCCATGGTGCGTAGGCCCCGATGCAGCAGGAAGCAGGCGTGAGCATCGAGATGGCCGCCGAGGTGATTGAGGCAGTGATGCACCTCATGAACCAGTTTCGCCTTACCTGCGATGACCCCGGCACAGATGTCCCCGTGTCCGTTCATCGACTTGGTGGCAGAATGCACCTCGATGTCAAAACCCAGTTCGGCAGGCTTTACCAGCACCGGTGTTGCAAAGGTAGCATCGATCACCGAGACGAGGCCGTGCTCTCTGGCCCAGGCTGCCACCGCTCGGAGATCGCCGATCCTGCATGTCGGATTCGTGATGACCTCGCAGTACACCACCTTGGCCCCGGCAGGAGGATCTTGCCATGTCCCCGGCGAACAGGCGTCGAATCGTTGCACATCGATCCCCCATCGCTGCACTTCACCGCTGAGAAAGCTCTCGGTACCACCGTAGAGTCGGTCCTGAGCGATGACGGTGTCACCGCTGCCGAGCAGTGTCAGTAGCGTGGAAGTGATCGCTGCCATGCCACTCGAGGAGACCAGTGCCGACTCGGTTCCACATATGGATGCGAGCTTCTGGTGCAGGTGGTCATGTGTCGGCGTGTTGGAGAGGCGAATGTAGCGACCATCGTGATAGCCACTACCAGGAATCTGTTCGAAGGTAGCACTCTGGAAGATGGGAGGGACTACTGCGCCGCCAATTCTTGGATCAGGCTCGCCTGCGTGTATCAGTTCTGTCTGGTCGCCTGCCATGGTCAGACCTCCTGTTTCTCTGAAGATGATGCTCTGTCTTGAATGCACCATCTACGGATGCATGTCCTGATCGATGCACGGATCACACTTCACCATCTTCCGACACTGACGTGACCGGAAGCGCAGCGAGGGATTCTGCCTGAGATGCTGCAGGATGCCTTCGGCTTCGAACCCCGTGGGGACGCCAGGCCGAAGCAGGGTCGAGTGCAGGAAGCGAATCGGGTGCCAGATCCCCGCGCACGAAGAAGGCGTTGGTGCCTGTCGATTCGACGGCCACAAGCCGATAGCCCTTGCTCCGGCCCAGCGCCTCCATCGCCCGCAGACTCGCCCCGTGGTGCCAGCCTCGAAGGTGGCGGCGGTACCTGTCATGATTCGAATCGCCGCATTGCCAGGGTACCGTGCAGCACACATCAGGGCCGAAGGAGGCATTGACCTCCACGATCACGATGCGCGGCCGACAACGGGTCAACTGACGCCAGATCCAGAAATCAAACCCATCCACATCGATGGACAGGACATCGAGATCTTCCCCGGGAATCAGTTCATCCACTGCATCGGGCTGCACTTCCTGCTCGAGAAGTTGCACTCGGTCGGTGGCGCTGCGTGACTGGAAGAAGGCCCTTGCCCTATCCAGAGCGAGGCGATCTCGATCGACGAGCAGGCCATTCCACCCGAAGCAGCACACCAGCAGAGCCGAGTTGCACTCGATCCCTTCGCCGCAGCCGATCTCGACGATGTTGTGATCGACCGCCCCCACCTCGGAGAGGATGTGGAGCAACACGCCGTCCTCCCCATTCTGGGAAAATCGGCTCGCCTCGATCCGCTTGAGATCGACTCCATCGTGGCCATTTCCACACGGTATCGATTGAACACCAGGGTGCAACCGGAGCAGCAACCGTTCGCTGTCGCCCTGCAGGCGATCCACGCGGCGTTCCAGCGACCGCAGGTCAGGATGCCCGATCCAGCGTCGGGGTATTCTGAGCAGCATGGAGATCCGGTCCCGGATCCTCCTCAAACCTCGCATCACAGGCTCCACTTCTGGCCTGACCGGGTCGCACCAACGGCAGGCGGTTCCCCAACGGTATCCCGACCGGAACCAGGCATCCAGCATGGCACACCGATCTGCCCGTCTCCCTTGACTTGACCGCAGCAGACCTCGATCCTCGGACGCAGAAAGCCGAGGATGGATGGCACAAGAACTCGCCAAGAATTTCGACCCCGCAAGCATCGAGCGCAGCGTTTACCAGCGCTGGCTCGAAGCCGGTGCCTTCGATGCCACTCCTGACGACCGGGATGACCGCTATGTCATCATGATGCCGCTTCCCAATGTCACCGGAGCACTGCACATGGGACATGCCCTGGACAATGTCATGCAGGATCTCCTCACTCGCTGGCACCGGATGCAAGGTGACAACACGCTCTGGATGCCGGGGACTGACCATGCAGGGATCGCAACTCAGGCAGTGGTCGAGAAACGCCTGCTCGAACTGGAGGGGAAAACCCGCCACGACGTTGGCAGGGATGGCCTCGTGGAAAGGATCTGGGGCTGGAAGAACCAGTACCAGAAACGAATCATCTCCCAGCTGCAGACAATGGGATGCTCCTGTGACTGGAAGCGCCAGCGATTCACCATGGACGAGACCTGTGCAAGAGCGGTGACATGGACCTTCTTCCGCATGTTCGACGATGGCTTGATTTACCAGGGCAACCGGATGGTCAACTGGGATTGTCACCTGCAGACTGCCGTCTCTGACGACGAGATTGAACACCGCAGCGTCGATGGCCACTTCTGGCACCTGCGCTATCCAGTGATCGATCCACAACCGGGGGAACCGGAGACGATCGTCGTCGCGACCACGAGACCGGAGACGATGCTCGGGGATACGGCGGTTGCCTGCCACCCCGACCCCTCTGGAGCCCTCGAAATGCGAATCGAGGACGCAAAGCAACGACTCGAGCGAGCTCCAGATAAGAGCAAGCAAGACATCGAG
Organism: Bacillota bacterium; assembly: GCA_003973385.1. Classification (GTDB taxonomy): domain Bacteria; phylum Planctomycetota; class UBA8108; order UBA1146; family UBA1146; genus QNYK01. The sequence goes on from QNYK01000097.1 coordinate 21,880, forward strand.
ATGCAGATCGAGCTGCTCAATGCGCGCCGCCAGAGTCATCTTCCACTGCTCGAACAGTTCGCCCAGATGGCGAAAGATGGACGAATGATCCGGCTTCCCATCGTCGATCGCGAAATCCCTCTCATCACCGACGAGTGGGCCAAACCAGAGCTGGGCTCTGGTTGCGTGAAGATCACCCCGGGTCACGACCCCAACGACTACGATGTCTGGACTCGCCACAGCGATGAGATCGACCTGATCAACATCCTCAACCCTGACGGAACACTCAATGAACACGCTGGACCTTGCTCGGGTCTCGATCGATTCGAGGCACGAAAAGAAGTGGTCAGTCGCTTCGAGGCTGCTGGGCTGCTCGAGGAGATAGAAGCACGCAACATCGAGGTCGGACATTCCGATCGATCAAAAACCCCGATCGAACCGTACCTTTCCCTGCAATGGTTCGTCCAGATGGGCGATGTCGACCAGGGTGTGACCTTCGGCCGTGGCACCGATCTGGAATTTGAAGGTCGAGGCCTCGCACAGGCAGCCATCGATGCCTGCAGTGGCTGGAAATCCGAGACTGGCAGAACGGTCAACTTCCATCCAGATCCTGAACGCTACAGGAAAACACTGGTCAACTGGTTGGCAGAAAAGCGTGACTGGTGTATCAGCCGTCAGTTGTGGTGGGGACACCAGATCCCCATCTGGTCCGCCGAACTCGAGCAGAAGCCACTGATCGACCTTCTCGAAAATCTACACATCGACGAGCGGGACGATGTTCGTGTCCGGTTCGTGGATGGGATCACAAGTCGACCGCTGGCACTTCCAACCGACGCCCCTGAAGGCGGTGGAAGGATCCTCGTTTGCCTGAGAGATCCATCGACGCAGGGGGCAGATTCGGAACTTCTGGACAGATTCGGATTCGAGCGAGATCCCGATGTTCTGGACACCTGGTTCTCCAGCGCACTCTGGCCCCACAGCACACTCGGCTGGCCAGACCCGGAGACCGCCTCCGTCGAAGCGGGGCAGAGCCGATTCACCGAGGGCGACAGGGATACCCTCTCCTACTACTACCCGGGTTCATGCCTCGTCACTGGTCGCGACATCATCACGCTGTGGGTCGCCAGAATGGTGGTGATGGGCCTCTACAACCTCGGCGACCTGCCTTTTACCGATGTGTTCCTCCACGCCATCATCCTCGACGGCAAGGGTGAAAGGATGAGCAAGTCAAAAGGAAACGGGATCGACCCCGTCGACATCATCGAGCGCTACGGTACCGATGCGATGCGTTATGTATTGAGTGAGATGCAGACAGGCACCCAGGACATCCGGCTCCCCGTTCATGCGATCAGCCCCTTCACCGCCAACAGCATCGACCTGGCAACAGCGAAGCATGGCCGGAACATCTTCACCTACATCTGTCCGGAAAGTGGCAAGGAATTTGACGTGCTCGGGACGATGGAAGACGTTCCTGCAGCCAAGCTGATCAGCGACAGATTCGATGTCGGTAGAAACTTCTGCAACAAACTCTGGAATGCAGTCCGCTTTGCCCTCATGAATCTGGAGGGATACCAGTTCGATCCCGCTCGAGCGGATCAACTTGGCATGGAGGACCGTTGGATCCTGTCGCGGTTGAGCGATGCCTGCCAGCAAGTGCAACAACAACTGGAAGACTACAACCCCTCAGCGGCCATCGGCATCGCCCGCGAGTTCTTCTGGAATGAACTGTGCGACTGGTACCTGGAAGCGATCAAACCCCGGCTCAGAGACGGTGGCGAAGATGCTGGCACAGCGCAGCAGGTGCTCGCAACCTGTCTCGATCAGGTGCTACGACTGCTTCACCCCTTCGTGCCGTTCGTCACAGAGGAGTTGTGGGGAAGCCTGAGGGAGATAGCCGAGTTGCGAGGCATCGATGCACCGCTCCCTGACCACGAGTTGCTGTGCCTGGCAAGGTGGCCAGCTGCGGTCTCCAGCTGGCGAGATGTCGCACTCGAGCACACCTTTGATCGAGGTCGTGAACTGATCCGAACCATCCGGGATCTTCGATCACGCTACAACATCCCGCCACGTGAGCCACTCGAGGTGCGTGTACGAACCACGGCAGAATCGGAGATCAATCTGGGTTCGCTCGAGGGCTTGATATTGCACCTGGGTTGCATCTCATCTCTGACGATCGGACATGACGTGGAACGAACCATCGACAGCGCTGTTTCAGTGTCGAGCGGTGTAGAGGTCTTCGTACCAGGGGTGATCGATCTCGAGAAGGAGAAAGTTCGACTGCGAGAACAGGAGAAGCAAACCGAGGGTCGCCTCGATGGTTCTCACAAGAAACTCGCCAATGAGAATTTCGTCAGCAAGGCTGCTCCCGAGGTGGTCGAGCGAGAAAAGGCCCTGGTCGCCGAACTTGAACAACAGCTGATGACGATCCGGAGCAACATCGAGGCCCTCAACGCGAATTCCTAGGGAAAGCCTCATCAGAACAACAACAAAGGAGCACCGCCAGCCGATGCGACCAGTTGTGCCAGAGATGAACGAGCCCGAAACCGCTTCGAGGCGACTTCGGGCTCGTTTGTAATCTCGGCTCGATCGAATCAGTTACAGGTCAGCTTCTGGCTTCTTGAGCTCCACCTTCGTGATGTCGATCAACCAGACGTAGTCGCCCTCGGTCTCGCCATCGGGATGTGGCAAACCACGGATCGCGAGGGTTCGGCCGTACTGGACAACGATGCGTCCGTGCAGCGAGGTGATTGCCAGCTCCGGAAGTTCCACATCGGTGCCGTTGATTTTCGCGAACTCGGATCCCGTCGACCGCGCGACTTGAGCCTTCCAGGTGACGAGCATCCGCTCCGGACCGCACTTTCGGACCGTCGCTTCCAGCGTGACGCCCTCGTTCAAAACTTCGATCTTTTTCTCGACGATGCCCGTCTCCTCGTTGCGCTTCGCATCCGCAACGTAAGCCGACTGTGTGACACGGAGAACGTGGCTCGTCTGCCCTTCGAGCACGCTCAGCTGCGGAAACTGGTGCGCTTTCGCGGTTCGTCCCGCAAGCGCGGTGCTCAGCCTCTTCGTGTCGATCGCTCGCGAATTCCGTTTCGACTTGCCGTCGAAGCCAAGCGCTGTCAGGAGCACCGGATCACTCGGAATCACGCGGGCGTTGATCGCGTAGATATTCGGAGCCCCATCGATTCGCCATTGCCGCAGACTTGCGGAGACATTCTGGTGTGTTTCCATTTCGGCGACGACGATCAACTGGCCATTGTGAACTCGAACAGAGTTGCCGGCTTGCTCCCAGCGATCGGGTTGGATGTGAGTTTTTATCAGCTCGACCAGTTCTTCCGCGGAGATGATCGGGCCATTCAGGTCGTCTTCATCACGGAAGGGATCGCCAAACTCTTCATCGAGGCCGTCGAGACCGAGTTTCGGGGCGGGGAAGTCCCTGGGCGTATACAGCAGATCACGCACATCGTAGACGCGAATGATCACATCGGCGGCGGCGGCTCCCGTCAGTAGCCCGAGGAGCAGAATCACGATGATCACCGGAACCCGCATGTCGTTGGTCCTTCTTCGTCTCAATAGTCAAAAATCGATTACTTCATCAATTTCCGAGCAGCAACAGGAACACGGAACCGATCGATTTCTTCTGAAGTGTCGATCACATATTCATAGCGAAACACGACATGCTCCACCCCATCAGAAAATGCTGCATCGCCTTTAGCAGACTTTCCATCCTGATTTCGCATGCCAGTGAGAACCAACAGTTCCAGTCTCCTGGGGTTTCTCGTGGTCGGATCCAGATCGATATCGAGGACGCTCCTGGTCTGGGTCCTGTCCGCACGGGACAGGTACTCGGAGATACATCAGCCTCCCGACAGGCAACCTGAATTCTGCACCTCGATGAAGTACTGCAGTGCCACTTTTTCCGGAAGGATCACTCGCAAGCGATGATAGATCTTCTGTTCTTCCTCGCTGGAACCACCTACTGCGGTTCCACTGCGAGGGGTTACCCGCTTTACCTTGCGCGGCCCGACCGTTGATTCGAGCCATTCGACCTTTTTGCCCTTCATGGTGGCATCCATCAGCAGCCGCTCCGGGAACGAGAACAGGCGATCGAGCTTCTTTCCGTCAGCGGTCGACTGGAGAACCCGCCAGAGGTCCCCATCCAGCTGGGCACCCTTGTCTAGGGTGCGGAAGATCTTCTGCTCCGGCATGTGCATCAGAGGACCCCGCACGAGGCCAAAGTAATCCTCGCTGACCGCCTGATCGATGATCTTGTGGTCCTTGCTGTTGGCCATTCCTCCAGCGATGACAAGACGGGTTGAATAGCCGCTCTTGCTCGAGAGGCGAAGGAAATCCTTGCTGACACTGCGCAGCGCCTTGATCGGGTCAGGAGCAGACCCGTCTGAAGGAGGGACTGCCGCCTGCAGGCCGACACAGGCCAGCAGCAGTACCGCCAGGGCGCTTGAAAAGATTCGTTTCACGGGATGTTCCTTTCAGAGGCACCGACCCCACTGCAAGCCTTCGGGCCTCGATTCATGGATGCTAGTCTCTCGCCACAACTCCATCCATGAAAACCCCGTATCCGATCCGTGTTGATGGCGGTTCATCCGGTGCCCATCGGGTCAAGAGCGGCTCCCTGTACCCTCATGTGGCTGGGGCTGGTAAATCTGGACAGGTGCCAGATTTACTTCAGGTACTTCTTCGCCCCGATGGGGATCACGAACTCCTCGACCGGCTCGGATGAATCGATCTGATAGGAGTAGTTGAAGACGATGTGTTCGACTCCATCGGAAAAAGCCTGCGACTCGGGGATCACTTTTTCATCCTGACTCTTCCTGCCGATGAGAACCTTCATCACAATCTCATCGGGAAGCATCGTCTCGGGGTCAATCCCCACCTCGATACTGCAACGGGCTCGGGTCCTGTCCACACTGGCCAGGAATCTGGTGATGCTTCAGAGAGATCCACCGAGCAAGCCGGAATTCTGGATCTGATTGAAGTAATGAACCGCGACCTTCTCACCCGCTTCCACCTTGATCCTGCGGTAGCTGGGCTGTTTTTTCTCGACGACAGCGGTACCGCCCCCTTCATCTGGCTCCAGGGGTGCATCCATCGGCTCCACATAATCAGGATCATTGATATCCATCTTTTCAGGCGGCTCGATCCACTCGACCTTCGCCTTGCTGGAGAGCGCATCGAGGAGTACCTGAGCAGGAAAAGCGATGATGCGCTGGATCCGCTCGCCTGCTGGATCGCTGAACAGCGGCATCCAGTATTCATCGATGAGAATCGCACCCTTCTGCTGATTGCGATAGATCTTCTGTTGTGGCATGTACATCAGGTCGCCACGGACTTGCCCCTGATGCTGTTCATAAACCTGGAACATCCAGACCTTGTGATCTGCCTTCTTGGAGAGTCCGCCCTGGACATCACACTGCACCTGGTAGCCAGACTGCCTGGAAACCGCGTCAAGTTTGCGAACTGCATCTCTGAACACCCTGGAGGCATTCGGCGCCTTGGCGCGTTGCTTCTTCGAATCGGGCTGATCGGCGACGACCATGACCCCTACACCCAGCACGAGGAAGATGGTGGCCAGGGTCGTAACTCTGCAAAGTGAAGTCATCCCCATATTGCCCACTTTCCATCATCAGAACTTCAGCATTCATCACAACTGATCATGGTAATTGGATCAAGGATAATAACTCCAGTGGCGCTATCGGCTTCTGCTGAGCATACCCCGCGCTCCCGGTTGTTCGATCCCGAGCAGATCCACCAGCGATACTCGAGCACGAGCACGATCAGAAACCGAACGCAACAGACCGAGCCTGGCATCGAACAACCTCTCAAGGATTCTCAACCTCGCCTCTTCGCGATCGGTGACCGGTACACCGGAGAGATTGGCAGCAGCTTCCTCGATGCGGGGGATCACCTGCTGCTCCAGTTCGTCAATCGTCTGGATACAGGCGAACAACTGGGCACGCGCGACCGCAATCTCATCTTCGATGGAACGGCGAGCGAGAATTTGCCTTGCGCGAGCAGACCCATGGCCATCGATGGCTTCACGACGACGCTGATCAGCCGTATTCAAACCAAGCGGGAACTCGACGCCGAGCGTCACTGTCCACGATTCTTCGCGCCCTGCTGATCCTGCGATCGGTGCATCACCATCGTAACTGGATCTGGCTCCAACAACGATCTCTGGCCAGTCGCTTCCGCTGGCCTGTTCGAGACGAGAGGATGCCAGCGCAAGATCCTCTGCAGCGAGAATTTCGCGCGGGTGTAGTCTTCCTACCGGGAGCAGGTCGACATCGAAGAAGCGCCCATCTCCCGCATCGACGGGGCGAGGCAAGCTGGATAGCGGTAATCTTCCGAGCAGCGAGTTTATCCTGGTCACGGTTCTTCCCAGCTCCTGTTGCGTACCATCGAGACGATCACTCCATCGTGACCGTAATGATTCCAGCTGGATGGATGGTGCCGATGATCTGGCTATCGAATCGAGGTCCAGGCTCTCGATGGCTCGATTGGTCAGATCCATCGCACCGTGGTGAAACCACAACTGCGACCACTCTTCACGCAGCAAGCGGAGCATTTTACTTCTGGACTCACGAAGTCTTGCGCTGGCGATGACTCCTCGAGATCGGAGCTGCTGAGTTCGAATCTCTCCCTCGAACAAGGTCGCCGGTCGCCAATCGATGGAGATGGATCGATCCCCATCGACCCGCGCATCCGCTCGATGCTGGTCGATCGCAGCACTATCGACGATTCTCGCGCCGGGTATCCAGGGTTCATCCCGGTCGGCTGCCACCTCATCCTGCAATTGATTCCTGAGCAGCACGAGTGCGGGACTTCTCCGGAGCAGATAACTCTCCAGCTGAATCAGATCGGAGCCATCGTCGATTCTGTCCCTCGTGTGAGGCCCTTGCTGTGAATCACCTTCCGCAGAAACCAGCTCGGATGGATCGTCGTCGCCGGAAGAGAAATAGCCCCAGAGACCACATCCTGGCAGCATCAGTAGCGCCATCAGAAATGCGCAGTGACGAGGCCCGGCCCGTGACAGGATCGGCCCATCTTCGCCCTCGGTGCAGCAATTCATCTGCTACTCCCCTCCCCCCGTTGCCGGGGATTTCCCGCCCGGATCCTACATCCAGGATCCGAAGAATGCTTGCGTGAGCTGAGATCATTTCCCCGATCACCGGGATCTCAGCGGCCCGGCTGGCTTCCAGGCACGACTCTCTCTGGCAACCGCTCGCTGCCGCGCTACCCTGCACTGATAGGGACCGAACGGTTCACGGGAGGTACTTTTGACTCGCCTGCGAAAATACAAACTGCTCTCCGAGTCCGAAAGGGATCGCGAGGTGCGAGCCCAGCAGGTCGTCGAAGCAGGCGGTTGGCTTCAGGTTTTCGATGGAATCGGAGATCTATGGCTGGAGGTGGGAACCGGCAAGGATACTCACCTGCTCGAGCGAGCCAAGCTCTACCCCGACCAGTTCCATGTCGGGATAGAGCATTGCCGAAAGAAGTTCGAGTCGACCCTACGCAAGGCGGAGATGCTCGGATGCGGCGAGAACCTGAGGCTGCTCCACGCCGATGCCTTCGAGGCCATCGATCCTCTATTTGCCGATTCAAGCATCGACGGGGCATTCATCCTGTTTCCCGATCCGTGGCCGAAGACCCGTCATGCGCGACGGAGGTTGTTACAACCTACTTTTCTGGCGCTGCTTGCCCAGAAGTTGCAACCCGGAGCTACCCTGGAAATTCGCACCGACGATCCAGGCTATGCGCGGCAAGCCCTCGCTGCACTTGCCGGGGTTGCATCCCTGGAGAGCATGACCGGACAGCTGGAGTGGCTCGATCATCCGATGGACATCGACCAGCATGTCGAGACCCTGTTCGAAAAGAGATTTCATTCGAAGTGCATGCCGATTCACCACTTCTACCTGCGAAAAACCAGCGATGTCGCCATCACCTGAGATCTCCGACACTCTGCGCAAGCAACTCGATTCTCTCCCCACAGAACCTGGGGTTTACATCTTCACCGACACCCGCACACAGACGGTCTATGTTGGAAAGGCGACAAACTTGCGGTCCCGCGTCCGTTCCTACTTCCAGGCAGGTGCCGACGACGGACGCTTCCTCTTCTCTCGAATCGTCAAGCATACCGCGAGCATCGACTTCATCGTCTGCACCAATGAACTGGAAGCGTTGCTACTCGAGAATAATCTGATCAAGAAGCATCGCCCTCGCTACAACCTGCGACTTCGTGATGACAAGACATATCTGTCGCTTCGAGTCACCACTGCAGAAGCGTGGCCAAGGGTGCATCCGATCAGGCGCTGGAAGGATGATGGGCACCTCTATTTCGGTCCGTATTCCTCGTCGCGGGCGGTCCACCAGTTGATTCGTCTGATCAAGAAATACATCCCGCTCAGGAGTTGCTCCAATGCGTTTTTCGACAGTCGCCAGCGTCCCTGCATCGAATACGAGATCGGCCGCTGTACGGCACCGTGCGTTGGTCTCGATGACGAGGAATCCTACGCAAAAATGGTCGAAGAAGTGCTGCTATTGCTCAGAGGAAGAGATAGATCACTGCTCGATCTACTCCAGGAAAAGATGAAGCGCGCCAGTGAAGCCCGCAATTACGAGGACGCAGCGCGAGTCAGAGATCAGATCAATGCGGTCGAGAAGATCATGGAGCGACAGCATGTCGAGGAACATTCGCAAGGCGATTGTGATGTGATTGGACTGCACCGCAGCGGTGGGCTCTGCTCCATCCACCAGCTGCTGGTTCGCGATGGTAGAGTGATCTCATCTGCGACCCACACCTGCAGGGATGCCGGAGAACCAGACGCCAACCTGTTACAGGCGTTCATGGGGCAGTACTACCATGGCGACAAGTTCGTGCCGAAAGAGATCCTGGTGCCAGCAGAACCACAGGGGCTCGATGTCATCTTGACGTGGCTCGCTTCGAAGGCGGGCAGAAGAGTGGTCGTGAAGGTCCCGAAGCGCGGCTCCAAGGTTCGGCTACTCGAGATGGCAAGGCGAAACGCCGTGGCCCGCTCTGAATCGGATGGCCACCAGCTGGAATTGCAGCAGAAGATCGCCTCCAGACTCTCAGATGTCATCGAGGCAGATCACCCGATCCGCACCATCGAGTGCTACGACATCTCGAATATTCAGGGCACCCTGTCCGTGGCGAGCCGCGTCTTCTTCGAGGATGGGGAGCCCGACACCGACCTGTACAGGCGTTACCGGATCCGAACAGTACGAGGGAGTGACGACTTCGCCAGCATGGCAGAGGTGCTGGAACGGCGCTTTCGCGACGGACCTGATCGAGATCCACTGCCGGACCTTGTCGTGGTCGACGGAGGCAAGGGGCAACTCTCCAGCGCGGTGGCGATTCTGAAGAAGCACGCCCCCGGCGTCTCGGTGTGTGGTCTCGCCAAGGACAGGTTGCGTTCGGGACGCCGTACCACCGAGAGGGTCTACATCCCCGATCATGGAGATCCAGTCGACCTGGCAGAAGACGACCCCGCATCCCTTCTGCTCCAGAGAATCAGAGACGAAGCGCACCGGTTCGCAAACTCCTATCACCGAGAACTGCGTCGACGCAGCCAGCTCGTGAGCGGACTCGAGGAAATTCCCGGCATCGGCCCGCGCCGACGGCGAGCCTTGATGCAACGCTTCGGATCCTTGAAATCGATCGGGGCTGCGCCGGCGCAGGAGCTTGCAGAAGTCGAAGGGATATCCGTGGCACTGGCCGAGTCGCTGCACGCCTTCCTCAACTCTCCGGAGGAACCGGATGTCGAGGAGGAGGCTCTGGAAGCCTCCCTCGGCGAACAGCCACTTCAGCCACCGGACAACAACTAGGGCAACAGCAGTGCCTCGGCTTCTTCAAGGGTATCGACGATCGGAACGACCAGTTCGGGAGCCGTCCAGCCTTCAAGGGTCGATCGGGATCCGACAATCACCATGAACCCGCCACCTTGAGTCACCGAATCCGCCAGCTGGGCGATTCGCCTCAGGAGCGCCGGAGGGTGGCGCTCTGTTGGCGGTACTATCAGGGTAAGTAGGGTACCCGGGTGCTCGCTTACCTTTCGAGAGAGGGCCCCGAGAGCCTTGACGATCCATCTGGGGGGAGCACCGGGGATCGGGCGAATTCGCGCGATCACCATCGCTCCCGTGGTGGCCAGTTCCAGGCCACCAGAGGTCTTTCCGGGCAGGGTAGGTCTCCTTCCGCGGGCGAGCGGACATCGGAGCATCGCCTGTAATCTCGAATCCGTCCCATCGCCGATTTGACGGGATGGCTGCCAGCGTCCTATTCTTGAGTGGAAGGAGATCGGTCCAGATGCGAACTGTCCGATACAGGGACACCTGCGAGATTCTGGTCTCGGAAGGACTGCTGGTCCCCGCTGACATCGAAGCGGCACGCACCCATAGTGCCCAGACAGGCGAGAGCATCATCGAATCTCTGTTCATGGAGACACCCCTCACTGAAGTCGATCTGGCCAGGTGTCTGTGCGCACAACATCAGCTGCCGATGATCCCGCTGTCACGATACGATATCGATGCAGAACTTCTGGAGTTGCTCGATCGGGACTTCACATGGGAACACGGTGCCTTGCCCCTTTCTCGAATAGGTTCTGTCGTCATCGTCGCCATTCCTGATGTTCCTCCCGCCGCGGCGATCCAGACGCTGCGCGACAAACTGGATGCCGAACCGTTCTTCAGCATCGCATCCTTCGACGAGATTCAGATGGAACTCTCACGTCGTCTTGAACTCTCCGATGATCAGAAGATCGAGATTGATCGAGTCGTGAGGACGCGCCGTCGAGGCGGAGTGCCTCCCGAAAGGGCCCATCCCACCTCGAGTGTCTCGAGCACTTCATCGCTGCTGGAAGCACTCGATGACTCCTGGGAAAACATATTCGAGGAGGCGGAGAAAAACGTACGGGACGGATCGGCCTGACTTCGAATCACGAGCCCGGGCTCAATTGATCAGGAGATCGAATTCAGCGATCACCGGCGTCTCGATCGCTTCTGTGATCTGCAGGCGAAAGTCCTGCGCCTCGAACGCCTCGAAGAGAAGACTCTTGTTCGATCCGATGGTGGTTCCACTGGCGACTTCAACCCAGTCGTTACCCTTCAGAGCTTCAATTGAGAATTTCCTGATGCGGGGAAATGCCCCCTCATCGAGACGCACTCCGACGATCCGATGAGGCTTCTCGAGTGTGAGTTTGATCCAGCCGCTGCGGTCCTGTTCCGGAACTGCCCAGATGGTCTCCACCGATCCATCATGAACATGCTCATCGGCGATATCTTCCCTGCCAGGCCATGCTCCACTCGACTCGACCTTGACCGGTGCTTTGAGTGGTACAGGTGACGGAGCAACGCCGTTATCGACCAGCATCTCCGGGCGCGAATTGGACAGCCGGCTGGCTCCATCGAAGGTCACCTCTGTCCTCCACAGGTACACCCTGCGCAGCGATGGCATTCGCTCGAGCAACATCAGGCAATCATCTGTGACCTGGGTTCCGAACAAGTTCAGCACCGTGAGATCTGGCAGACTTGCAAGAACCGCCACATCGTCATCTGTCACCGACGTTTCAGACAGATTGAGAACCCTCAACTTTCCAAACCGCCATAGATCACGGATGGATTCGCCGGTCACGGAAGTACCTGCCAGATCGAGTCGGGTCAATACCGGTTCCAGTCCCCTCAGACCCTCCAGCATCTTGTCGTTGGCATCCTTGCGAAGCAGTCGAAACACCGCTTCGTGGGAATCGTCGGTGCGAGAGATCGGCGCCACCCTCACCCCTTCTGACCTCAGTTTTGTTACACAGGATGCGATCGACTCGAGAATCGCCTCATCCTCTATGGTAATCGAGGGCATGTCGGGGAGTTGCCCCGGAGTGCGTGCTCTTGCTGTCGGAGGTCCAACCCCGGCATCGGAGGGCTGAATCTCGATGGGTTTCGTCTCTGGCCAACCGGCACCTTCATCGATCCACTTGCTGATCGCAGCGATTTCCTCTTCGGTGAGACGATCCCCTTCGGGCGGCATCCGATCTTCATCCTCATCGGGTAGAGAGACCCTCAGGATCAGTTCGCTGTCACTGGCATCCCCCGCAATTATCGTCGGAAACTCGCGTTCGCCGAAGACCACTTCCCGCAGATCGAGGCGCAGATCCCCCTTTTGTTTCTCGGTTCCGTGGCATTCGTAGCAGTGGCTCTCGAGTATTGGCTGAATATCGGCGAGATAAACCGCCTCTGAAGCATCGACCTGGTCTGTCTCTGCTTCGACCGGTTCATCGGCTGGATCACCTTCGGGATCATCGGCGGATTCATCGGCGGATTCATCGGCGGATTCATCGGGTTGCGGGGCTGGTGGCACTGTACTTCCAGCCGCTCCCAGTTCTCCAGCAGCGCCCACCTCGCCTGCGACCCCGACGACACCGTTCTGACCATCTTCGGCGAGACCATCTTCAGCGGGCCATGGAGCACCTGCACGCACCCACTCGACGATGCCCCGGCGCTGTTCATCAGTGAGCGCAGGCTCCTCGAGCGGAGGCATTCGATCCTCGTCGTCCGCTGGCAGCAGCAGCAGTTCCACGAGCAGACTCGAGTCCGGATCTCCGGGGATTATCACAGGGGTCTCCCTGGTCGGATCCTTGATGTCGTCGGGAAGGTCGAGTCGCAACTTGCCCTTGGTCTTGTCGGGTCCATGGCATTTCACACAGTGGTTGTCGAGAGTGGCTCGCACCTGCTGATGGTAGAGTCGCAGGCCCAGTTGCTCCTGCGGTACATCGATACTGGCCTGCGCCAGGGAACCACCTGGAGGGCCGTCCTCAGCCGTGGGGTTGGCAAAGAAGACCTTCTCCAGGCCCTTCTCGATGAACCCTTCCCCCCACTTCAGTTCGCCTCCGATGTGCCCACCCACAGCAAGAACCGGTACGCACAGGAACAGGGCTGCCCGATAGGTATTGCTCTTGGCGATCCGTCCACGAACCACCGCAACACCAACTCCTGCGGTCAAGAGTGCCAGCACGGTGGTGCTGACCCCGAGCCAGCGGTGCCAGGCCAGTGCCGAGTCAGGATCCTCCGGGTTTGCCAGCAACCAACCGCTGAGCGAGGCGAGCACGGCAGCCGCTGCCCCGGGAATCACCAACGGCAGCGAGACAGGCCCGGCTGAGGAGATGCTTCGTCTCTTGATCACCTCGACCAGCTCCACCACTGCAGCCCACATCAGCAACCCGATCGGGAAGTGGAGCGTCAGAGGATGAAATCGCCCGATGAGATCGGGGATGGCGGTCGGGTCAAAATTCACGGGAGCAACCTCCTGCATCCTCAAGACAACCGATGAATTCACTTCCAGAGTCTACTCACACGAGGCGGTGGCCTCAACGCACCATGAACTCTCGGATCGCTGCCACGACCGGAAGCAGTGGCATTCCGACGACATTGGACCAGGAGCCTCGAACCTCCTCTATCAACGCCCCACCCTCGCCCTGGATCGCATAGGATCCGGCCTTGTCGAGCGGCTCGCCGGTCTCGATGTAGGAGTCGATCTGGGCCCGGGAGAGGCTGCTGAACCGTACCTGAGTGATCTGGTGCCCTGATCCTTGCACCGTGGCACAGCGGACACACCAGCCGCTGACCACCTCATGGACTCGCCCGGATAACTGTTCCAGCATCTCCCGGGCGTCCACCGCATCGATGGGTTTGAGCAGGATCCTCTCGTCGAGCACGACGACGGTATCCCCCGCAACCACCGGGCCCCGGGTCGGGTCTCCGCTCAGGTCGACGGTGGCGGCCTTGGCCTGAGCCAGGCGCACTACCAGATCGACACCACTCTCACCAGGCAGTGTCGATTCATCGATGGAGCCAGGTGCGACGAGCGGCTCGTAACCCGCCATTTGAAGTAATTCGAGGCGTCTCGGTGATGCAGACGCAAGGATGATTGGGCCACTCATGGCAGTGAGGTTCCCTGCTGGAACCTGTCCCCGCAACCCTATGCACAGCTGCACAAATAAAAACGGCCCCGTGGAATCGATGATTCCACGGGGCCGGCGCAAACACGCCACTGATCACTGAGATCAGGGGCAGGCAGTGATCTGACAGTCGAGGGGATCCCCGTCAGTCGGATCTTCACCACAGTTCGGGAACGGCGCCTGCGGCGGAATTCCTCCGGCGAACTGGTAGGTGAACAGGTAGATCGCATCGGTGATATCGATCTGTCCGTTGTCATCGCAGTCCGCTGCGTCGAGACATGGAATCGCAGACCCGGAGAACAAGTAACCGAGGACCAGGATTCCGTCACCAAGATCGACATTGGCGTCGTTGTTGGCGTTACCGCGGATGAAGTCGACTGCCTCGCAGACGTCCGGAATACCGTTGGCATCGGTATCAGGCTCACCTGCAGCAATATCACAACTGTCGATCACTCCGTTGCCATTGCAATCCGAAGCTCCACCGGCGAGGTCACAGGAGTCGAGCGTGCCATTGCCGTCACAGTCGGTGGCTTCACCGTCGGCGATGTTACAACTGTCCAGTTTTCCGTCGCCGTCGCAGTCTGCACCGGCGGTCTGGTCGACATCACAGACATTGTCGATGCCGTCTCCATCGAGATCCGGGTCGCCAGTGTCACAGAGTCCGTCACCGTCGGTGTCGGTGCCATCGTTGGCCGGGTTGTCGGTTCCGCTGGAGCAGTCGTCACAACCGTCGCCGTCGACGTCACGACACTGGGTGTTATCGAGCGGCGCACTGTCGTCGCCGTCCGCTACACCATCGTTGTCATCGTCCGGGTCGCCAGCGTCGCAGAGTCCTCACCGTCGGTGTCGGTACCGTCGTTGGCCGGGTTGTCGGTTCCGCTGGAGCAGTCGTCACAACCGTCGCCGTCGACGTCACGACACTGGGTGTTATCGAGCGGCGCACTGTCGTCGCCGTCCGCTACACCATCGTTGTCATCGTCCGGGTCGCCAGCGTCGCAGAGTCC
>QNYK01000100.1 GCA_003973385.1 Bacillota bacterium
GTGTCCCCGCTGCATTTCGTGAAACTCCGGTCGACTCGACGGTGTAGATCTCGGATGTGGAGTAACAGAATCCGGTCGTCGATATCGACAGGCGAGGCTGATTCGGATTGAGCGCGTTGATCAGGATCGCCTCGGAATCGCGGCCACCGAGCACTCCGCTCAACTGTGCATTCTCGACCACCTGACGAAAGTCAGCAAATCCCATGATGGGCATCGCGTCGATGAGCAGATCCGTCAGTGCCTTCGCTTCAGAGACGGTGACCGAATTGAATCGTGGTTGAAAGCGGTCGGTCGTCAGTCCGGTGAGGACCGCCTCGATCACCTTGCGTGGAGCGGTGTTGATGTTGATCGGATGGCGTAAGGCTGCGCTGACCAGAGCTTCTCGTTCGGCCCATTCATACCTGAGCGGTTCCTTGAGAATCACTCCCCCCTGGAAGATCGCTCCGGCACCCATGCCGCGGAATCCTCTTCGTGGTGTCGGGAATGCTCCCGCAGCAAGACCGTATTCGACCTTGGAAGGATCATCGATACTTCGAATCCTGACCACCGTGCCAGGATTGAAGAAATCGTAACGAGGGAGCCGCATCTGAGGCACCCCCAGCAGCGCATTGTTGGTGATCTTCCCCTCGACCATCTGTTCCTGGGACCACGCCCTCGGTTGCGTCGATGTGGTCGTGATATAGTCGCGAATCTGCTCGAACTCGGAGGCGGAAAACGTCTCCATTCCCGGCAGGTCGAAGATTTCCTGATAAGCGAGAATGGCGCTGGGGAAGTAGCTCTTGGAGCGCGTCTTTATCTTCTTCAACTCGGGTGCGATGAAGGTCAGATAAACCCCTTTGAACGCATTGCCTCGCGCCTTGTCCAGATTGAAAACATCCTTTGCGAGTTTCGCAGCCTCGATCACCGCCGCCTTGCCACGCACCGATTCGATCAGGTCCACGACCTCCTTCGGAATATTGTTCTTGAGCAGCATCGATCGCGCCTCGCGATACTCGGCCTCGTCGACCTCCTCTGCATCTTTCTGGAGCATGGCGGGATCGAGGCCGGCACGGACCAGCATTTCCGGCGTAAGCCCCCACTCGGCCATGTTATCGAAATTGAGACCGACCACGGCGAGGGTCTGCAGGAAGTAGGGGACCACCGACCAGTCCGCTATCTGGCGAATCCCGATGGGTGTGCGGAAGGTAGCGATCTCTCCATCTGAGAGGTTGGCCAGACGGTGCAGAAACACCTTCAATCCTCGCAGGTCAAAGACTGGCCAGCCCTTCTGGTGCTCCCAGGTTCCCGACAGATACTGGCCCCGAAAGATACCGGTGAGCGCAGTTTCTGTCTTCCCCGTGTAAGAGATCGCCTCCACCGTGAAAAATATCGGATTGAGAATGACGACAACCCCATCGATGGTATCTGGATCATCATCTGCAGGAAATGACGAGGTGTCATCGATGGGCAATTCGCCGAGGTCTTGCTCGTAACCGATCGCCTTTGACAGATGACTTCCGGCCAGCAGATTTCCGATCAGATTTGGCATCGAGGTGTTGATGTTGACCTTGCCTTGCTCGTCGGTGACTCGTGCGTCAAGAACAAGGCGAGAATCTCCCCGTACCCGAAAGACATCAGGACCACTTCCAGCCACTGCAGTGGCGTTGAAATTCTCCGGGAATACCACATCGAGTTCATCGAGTCCGTCGATCAGGTCCGGAGCCGCGGATCCCGGAGACCAGTTGTCTCTCTCTCGACTGTGGTGAGTATCAAAAAGGTGACTGAGCGCATGGCTACGCGCACTCCTGGCGCCGAGACGGGCTTTCTGCTGGGATACCGAATGAGCGGCTCCCATTTCTTGTAATCTCATCGAGATCACGAAGGGAGTTCCGATGGCAGCCAGTGCAGCCAGCACCAGGATGACCATCAACAAGGCCATGCCACGTTGTTGTGTCGGGCTACCGCTAACCACGGATCGCTCCCGTCAGGTCGATGACCACATTGTGTAGCCTGAGAACGGTGGTGCCGTCCACATCCCCGAGGCCGAAGTGGATCCCTGGAGCGAGCGGAATCTGAACCGGAAGATCTTCTCCCTCCTGCAGTTCGGAAGGCTCGGAATTCCAGCTCTCCAGATGATTCATCAGGTCAGCGATCGGGTCACCAAATGCCTGCTCGATGGATTCATCCCGATGCTGGCGCTCCCGTCGCTCTCTTTCCATCCGTTCCCGGAAGCCCTCACCTGCGACAGCGGTCCCATCGGCAATCTCTGCCTCACTGAAATCTCCCACCTCTGCGATGTGGATCACCACCGGAAGATTGTGGTGCAACGGATCGAGAGCACCGCGACTATCGAGATGAATTAACGTAGAAGGTCCCAGCAGTTCGATACCCACCGGCAATTCAACAACTGCAGGACTGGTCGCAACCCTCAGCACAATCTGATCGATGGCTCCCAGAAAAAACCGATCCGGATGGCTGATCCAGAGTTCCGAATCGCTATGTGGCACTGCGCTCGGCAACGGTGGCCACTGTGCCTTTGCAATCAGTTCGTATCTTTCGGGAACCCACTCGTGTTCGACACCGTCCACCTCGAGGACGATCTGGGTGCCATCGAAGGTAGCCCTCAGGTGGACCCAGCGGTCAGGAATGACGATCGCTCCCTCGGTTTGAACACGGATGTACTCGCCCTCGATGGCTCGCTCGGAATCACCGATCTCCATGTAGACTGCACCGTCCCCCAGCAGCCCCAGTTCGAAGGCGTGAGGGATTCCCAGCACTGCCAGTCTCATCTCACGACGTGGATCCGAGATCCCTCCATCGGGTTCAATCCCATCGCGAGCCTGCCAGGGAGGTTTCCAGAAGTTGACCCAGGCCTCGACGGAAACACCGTTGCTACCCTGGTAGCTGGGCAAGTTTCTGGCGCGAAAAGCAGCTCCGTCATCGACAAAGAGTGCCCCCTTGCCTATCGAACCGGGGCAACTCTTGACCTGCCCGACCAGTTCAGCTCGCTGCCGATAGGCCCCCACCGTCACGGTACCGCGATCCAGGAACTGTTCATCGGAGAGGCCCTCGAAATCCTCGAAATCCCAGGCAGCGACCAGCTGGAAGCCAAATGCCGTGACCTTCTGCAGTTCGCAGTCGACCAGAACACGACTCGGCATTCCTGAAGATATCGACCAGTTTCGAGCGGCTCTGACGGTGGTCGACACCCTGCTGGCAGTGATCTCAAGAGTCTGTGCGTCGCCAAAGGACCGAAAAACGGTGACCGACATCGCCAGCAGTGACGACAGAATCGAGAGCACCACAAGGAGTTCGATCAGGGTCACGCCACTCGTGGTTCTACTGCCTGATCTCACCATGGTGTGACATCGTCTCCCTCGCCTGCCTGGTGGAGCCCATCGGGTCCGGCAGACCAGATCTGAAAGCGCAATGGCTCATGAAATGTGGCTGTTTTCTTCGATGTCCCTGCCGAGATTTTGTGGGGTCCGTTTTCCTGACTGACCGAGTATTCACGAACGTAGTCCCTGTTGTGGATGTAGACATAGGGAACCCCCCAGGGGTCGACATACTCTCGCAACTGGTCATCTCCAAACACCCAGCGCATCTGCTCGACCAGGTTTGCGTCGGTCAGTCTGTCTCCATCGAGATTCTCCAGGTACTGTTCCTTGAATTCGAAGTAGCTGCGGCCCCGTGATCGACTGGCCAGGTGTGCGACCAGGCTCTCGATGCCCTCGTCGAGACCGTTCCCGGAAATCTCGTACTCTTCCTCCATCGATGTTGGAGGAAAGTCTCCGAAATCGAGCTGATAGGTTTCGATTCCCAGGATGAGTCTCTGGATCTCCTGCTCTGCCAGACCGATGGCGCTCCGCTTCGTCGCATAGCCGAGCATCGTGGTGCCCATTCCTGCCAGCACCCCGATGATCGCGATGACTACCAGCAATTCGATCAGGGTGAAGCCTGACTCGCGGGAGCACTTCATCTAGAACTCTCTTTCACGCACCACCTTCGCCTTGCGGCGAAATACCTCGAACTCCATCACAGCCAGCTTGTAGTGCTCATCGAGAGGTGCCTGGCCAGAAAATCCAGCCGTCAGTCCAGACTTCCGAGCGGGTCGGTACGAGATACCACGAGCCACGCGAACGCCGTCGAACCACAGTTCAGCACCTTCTTTCCCATCGTCCGAGAATACAATCTCCAGTTGATGCGCACGGTCGTCGTTCGGCCATACCGATGCGATGAGGTCGTACTCCTCTGCCATCTCGGAATCATCGGTACGCACCATGTCAATTTCCTTGCCACCGAGTACGGCAAAACCAAGGGTTCCATCGGGATCGCGGAAATACACGACTCCACCGCCGGATTGATCCTCGATCCGGAATGCAACCCTCGTTCCTGGTCCGCCAGCAAGAAGGCGCAATGTGGTTCGAATTCCCGTCAGGCGAGGAGTCAGTATTTCTCGTTTCATCGTGGTGAGACGATCCGGTTGATGCTTCTGAATACCATCGAGCAAGGCGGCACCATCGACAACCGAGATCGAGATCCCGTAGGCTTCCTCTTCGCGCCAGTTGTTCTGTAGCGAGGAATTTTCATCCCGTTCGAAATCATCGAACCAGTACTCTTCCCCCAGAGTTCGATCGATTCTGCGCAAGGCCCGCATCGCCCAGCGCAACGGAGCGGGGGCCTCTGGATCCCAGGACTCTCTCATCTTCTCGGGGAAGAGTGAAAGGGTCTGCTCGAGGGCGGATCTGGCGGCTTCAAGGTCTCCACCGGAATGAAGCAACTCAGCCAGAACATTCCAGCCATCCGGACTCTTGGGTTGCTCGCTTGTGACCCGGCCCAGCGCCTCACGCGCTCGCTCTGGATCGCCCCCGGGTCCTCGCTGAGCCAGCGCCAGTCGCAACATCACATCGGGACCGTCGAGACCACTGGCGATGGCGTATTCGAGCCAGCGCCTCGCTTCCGCGTGCCTCCCCCGGGTCAATGCATGATCCCCCAGTACCAGTGAACACTCGGCGAAAGCAGCGGGAGTCAGCAGTTCAGCACGGAGCACTTTCTGCACATCGCCAGTGGGATCCCACTGGCTCTCGGCCCTTCGCCTCGCCTCGATGCCGAGCAAACGGGCTTGCCAGGGGGCCTCATCTTGAAGGCTCGCTTCCTGATACAACTCCAGCGCAGATTCGGTCTCCCCCTGTGATTCGAGGACGTAGGCCTCAACAAGTCGCCAATCCACCTCGACCTGGGTGCCTGCCGATGCTGAGGCCAGCAAGTCCAGTGCCTTCTCGAAATGGCCCTGGCGCGCGAATGACAGCGCAAAGGTCGTTGCAGCGACCGCGTCGACACTGCCCGCTCGAAATGCTTTCTTGAAATCAGATTCGGCGTCTACGAGATCACCGTCGAGAAGTCGTGCAGTCCCGCGATAGAGATAGGCTTCTCCAGAGATGGTTCCGCCCTCGATCAGATCATCCACCATCTGCTCGATCGAATCACGAGAGTCGAGAACACCTGCCCCATAATCGAGAACTGCCCAGCGAATTTCGCGTTGCAAGACTTCTGCATCACTCCCACCGCCACCGCTGCGCAGTCTCATCGCAGCATTGCGAGATTCTTCATTCCTGCCCATCGAATCGAGAAGTACCACCAACTTTCTGAGGCCCGTAGCAACGTTGGGGTCTGTCACGGGGCCATCGGTCAGTTCTGTCAGCAACAAGACTGCGGCTTCCAGTTCACCGATCCTGATCAATGAGGATACTGCCAGTTCGTCGATACCATCGATGTCCACGCGCGCGCGCACTGCGGCGAGTAAGGTCTGACACTGAGAGACCTCCAGTATCTGAGGATCAGGGTAATCGTCGGCCGGATTCAACTGATAGAGTGGCAGCAATACCAGGTAAGACTCCCTGCGAGCAGGATCGATCTTTACTGCCGCCTCGAGGTGCTGGATGGCCTTGCCGATCAATCCAACAGCTGGATCACAGCACCAGCGGCCAGTCGCGAACTGGCTTTCAAACGATGCTTCATCAAACCCGTGCCGGAGTCTCGTCTCGTACACCTTCTCCGGTGGGTTTCTGTAGAGGATCTGCTTCACGTCAGTTCTCGGGAAAGAGACCTTTCCGGTCCCGGTCTCGAACTGGATCAGATCGCTCAACTCCGCCAGGATTCTGCCCTCGAATCGATTCCCATTGGTCAAAACGATCTGGTCCAGGGCTCGGATCTCCAGGTCATCTCCATCCTGGGCCTCCACCGTCACAGGACCTGCACTCGACAGGAACAACAGCGCGCTGAGGAGTAGCGATAGCTTCTTCACTGGGACTCCTCCTCATCATCCTGCGCCTCGGGAGGAGCCAGTTCTGCCCGTAGCCTGGTTCTGGGGTCACTGGAGACCAGCACCGGGAGCGGGACCCGCCGCGGCAGATCGCCAACAGGGGGCACTCCGAGCAGATTCACGGGGGCAGGTTTCCACTCACTGACCGTCTCGAAGGGATTTCTGGCGACCTCGATGGGGATCGGCTCGTACCACTCGAGTCGAACCAGCCCACCAACGGTTCCTCCGTCGCTGGAACCGGGTTTACGGAGATCCACTCCAGAGAGCGGATCGCCAAGAATGAAGGTCTGAGCTAGCGTCAGCAAGCTCAGCAGAAACATCCCCAGGCAGATGACAAAGAAACCCTTTTCGATGTTCCAGCGCATCAGAATCCTCCCCTGGACCGACCGGTCCCTCTTCGATTCTGAGTGTTCTCTTCTCTCGGATCCTCCATGTCGATACCGGCAACCACCAGATCGACCTCGATCAGATTTCCACCATTCTTTTCCGGCACCACTCTGCTGGGTTCCAGTGACAGAAATCCACCATCTCGTTGAAATCTGACCAACAGTTCCGACAACTGTTCCGGGGAGCAAACAATCTTCACATTGAGCGGATAGCGAGCGAGAACCTTTTCTTCGTCTTCGAGCGGTTCCTGAATCCTGGATCCGGGAGCCACCTGATCGATACGAGAAATCCCACCCTGGAGGCAAACCTTCACGAATCGATCCAGTACTTCGAGTAACAGATAGCGGTCCGCCCATTGTTCAAGGGTCAGATCACCCCGCTCATCGAAGTTAGGGATCTCGGCAGGTGTCACCATACCGTTGCGGTTGGCACTCTCTCGAAATCCGTTCCAGACCAGATCCTTGGCCCGCTTGAAATCGGTGCTTACCGATGCCTCGTCTCGGGATGGCTGATGAGACACTGAATAGGAGATCCCCAACTTTTTCAGCAGATCCTGATTTCGTGCTTCCAGCGCTGATCGTGATTTTCTCTCCACATCGACGATGCCGTCGAGTTCATCCAGATCCTGAGCCACGACCTGAGCGTCCTCCTCGTACCGAAGCAGGTACTTCTCATGTTCGGAGCGGTAACCGCGAGCAAGGTTGGAAGCGACAAGAAATATCGCAAGAGCAGACAATGCTTGAATCAGAACCTTGCGATTTTTTTGCCATATTTCCTGCATCATCCCCTGCCTCCAAACGGCGACTTGATTCTTCTTCTCGGGCCACTGCGCCCAGAACTCTCGGGCATCGAATCGACCGGAGAAACAAGGATGTTGAAGGGGTACGCGCCTGACTTCGTGTCGTCTGGTGTTACACGCACGCGTTCCACTCCCGGGATAGCCTCGAGCATACGCTGAAATTCCTGGATCGCTTCCAGGCCTTTCCGACGCGAGTCATCCGCGAGACCACTCAACTCAATCTCGATGCCGATGCCAGAATCCCCGGCAACCCTCCTGAGGCTTATCTGTTCAAGTGAGATTTCACCTGGAAGATCCTCTCTGAGCCGGTCCAGGATCCGCGCGTAAAAGCGCCCTGTCTCCATCTCCTGGACGATTCTGGATTCACGTTTACGAAATACATCATTCTGTTCGCGAGCCTGATCTTCAGCAGCTTTCCAGGTCATTATATCGCTACGCCAGCTGCGGATGGTCTCCGAAGCTACACTGGCTCGCCCCGATGCAAGCGACACATCGAGGAACTGGACTCCCAGTGCCAGAACCAGCGCCGCAGCTCCCGCCCACAGATAGCGAGTATGATCGCGAAATGTTCTGCGCTTTCTCTCAGCATCCGGGAGCAAGTCGACAACTCGTTCTTCTCCATCGAGGGCAGCAGCCCCGGCGCCCACCGCCAGTGTCCACGCTGGACCCGGAGAATCGGGAAAGGAGATCACATCGATGTCGCAATCGAGAGAGCGTTGAAGCTCACCTCCATGGAGAAGTAAATCGGTGGCGACACCAGACAGACGCACGATGTCGGCTGTCAATTCCTCCATTTTCAACTGTGCCTGACAGAATGTCAGTGAAGACTGAAGCATCTGAGTCAGTTGACTGATCCAGCCTCGATGGCAGCCGATCAAGGCATCTTCACCAGACACCAGATCTCCTGCAGCGAAGGTGTCTATCATCCTTCTCGCCTGCGAGGGACTTAGCGAGCAACGCTCGGCAACCAGATTGATCATATCTTGCAGCCCGATACGAACAGTGCGAGCGAAGAGCAATCGATCGTCTCTGACCACCAAGACCTGGGTTTCTGTCTCCTGCACATCACAGAGCAAGACCGTTTCATCTTCAGCGAATTTACCCGTTGTCAGATGTGCCTGAAAAGTACCGATCGCGGAAGGGATCGCCAACCGCACCTGACCCTTGCCGTCTCGAACACCATCGATGATCGGCTGGATCTCGGCATCTTTCCCGACCCCCAGCAGTAGTAGCGTGTCTTCGGACAGGCTCTCTGGAACCTGCAATTCCATGTGACCGCCAGAGAGTGCTTCACCACTCTTCTCGGCGATCTCCTCGATCTCGTAATGGAGGATCAGATCCAGGCGCCATGAGGGAACCGGTGGGACGCTATGATAGCGAAGCGATGAGTTCTCAGCGTCGAGAATTAGCACTGTGTTGGTCACGGGAAAACCTGCCGCTGCAAGTTCCTTGATCCAGCTCGCTAGCGCTTCGTCTCCTGTGGCCACCGACTCTTCCACTGCAACAACATCTACCGAGTGGCCCTCACCGCGAACATGAACTGCACGCCAGCGATCTGGTTTTAACTCGATAACGGTGGCCTGTCCGCGGTAGGACATCAGTTCCCCCTTGCGTCGATGAGCTTCAGTTCCTGCTGGGCATTCGCAGCTCCTGGAGTCTCTGGATGATGATCGACAACCCACTGGAAGTAGAATCTGGCAATCTCGAAGCGGGCTTTCCCCAGTGACTCGCGACCACGGGCCAGGAGCAGGTCGATTCGCCCCTCGGCAAGCAGTTGTTGCTCGCTGGTGGCCACCTGTTCGCGAGAGGTCAGAATCTCCTGAGATCGAATTGCTGGATCCAGATCGACAAATCTGACGATGGCTTCGCGACAGATGCGCTCCAGATAGTCATCCGTCGGAGAACCCGGGTAACGTCTGGAATCGTCAAGCACTGCGTCGATCTGAGCCATCGCAGTGTCCACCTCGATCTGGATTCGCTGCTCGATGAGATCCAATTTACGGCCGAGGTCAGCTCGCCATGGGAATGCAGCCCTCGCCTCCTTGGCCAACCTGAAGGCATGCCCCTCTTCTCTCGATTCAATCGACGAATTGACATCTGCGATCGCTGCCATCACGCGTGCCTGTTCGCGTTCACTACTGGCTGATATTGAAATATCGACCGTATCTCCAGGAACAACGATGCCGGCATCTGCGATGAGTAATCCACCACGTCCAGAAACGTCAGGAACCAATGAGAACTGCATCTCCGACCGAAACGAAATCACCAGCTGATCACTGCCTTTTCCAACGGAAATCTCCGTTCCCACACAGGGCACGAGATCGCCGAGGCGTTCGCTGCTTGTACCTGATTTGTCGCCGCTGAAAACCTGCACCGGGGCATCCAGTCGACGCGAAGAAACTCTCCCGACGAGTAACAGAGGAACGGGGCGTTGCGGAGCCCAGCTCGCTGCGATTCTCCATCCGATCGGTCTCGCGAATTGCTGAATGACGACCTGTTCACCCTCTTCCTGGAGTTCGAAGCCAAGCCTGAGCGATCCATCATCCCCGATGACGATCTGCTCTTTCCGGGTCGGGAGCAATTGTCCCCATGGCATCAAGCGGGGAGGCCCGATCGCGATCCGTAGATCGGAAATCAACTCACCTCGCCCCCGAATCAAGCGGCCGACTCCGGTCTCGTCGATGGAAAATACGATCTTCTGTTCCGCTTCACCTGCCGTGATCGTTGCAGGTGAAGGTCTTGTCAGTTCTACTCCGCGAACCACCACCTGGTCCGCCGACAACTGACCGTTGCCAGAGCCCAGTGCCACCAGAGAAACTCTTGCAGAGCCTCCCTTTCCCGCCACTGGAGGAGTGAATTCTGCAGCATGACCACTCCATTGCGTGGCTTGCTTCAGAGATGAGAAATCCTCGGCGATGACCAGGTCACCATCGGCACGAGGGTCGATCCAGCGGACGCAGATCCCGACCCTGTCGAATCCAGACCTCTTGAGGCGAGCGGTGATTCGAAGCCCCTGTGATTGCCCCACCTCTAGCAACTGCGAGAACTCGACACGGAAAACACCCGCCTGATCGACCGCACCCTGCGCTTGAAGCCACTTTTGACCTTGCGGTGCGGATTCACCGCTGAGGATCTCGAGCGAGTCGCCGGGGCTGGCCAGAAGCCATTGACCCGCTGTCATCGGGCCGACGGGGACCAGTTCGAAGTGCCCCGCGCCTGACAGCCGGTCACCTTCGGAAACCGCCAGGTCCGGGTTGGTCGCCAGATCCTGCAACAGGCCGTAGCCTGAATATAGAACCACACCGAGCAACAGGATGAACGCCACCGTGAACAGTCCTTGTGACCCCTGAGAGCCCACATCCACGCGAGTACTTCTGCCCACAGAGAAGTCGCCCGAGGATCCCGTTGCCGCGACCTGTCTTGGCCTGTTGAGGGATCCCT
This sequence comes from Bacillota bacterium, assembly GCA_003973385.1. Taxonomy (GTDB): domain Bacteria; phylum Planctomycetota; class UBA8108; order UBA1146; family UBA1146; genus QNYK01. The sequence goes on from QNYK01000100.1 coordinate 10,929, forward strand.
CCGCTGCTGGAGACGCAACAGATTCGCCAAATCCGATGGCCTCGAACTCGATAGTTCCAAGGCGAAACACGACACCATCATGGAGGGCGAGTTTCGCCACCTTCCGATTCTCGACCACTACTCCGTTTCCTGACCCGAGGTCTACCATGAACCAATGACCATCCTGTTGCGTCAGGGTTGCGTGCTTTCCGGAGATTCTCGGATCCTCGATGATGGCATCGGCATCTTGCCCGCGCCCCAGGACCATGGTATGGCCTGCGGCGATCCAACGTTTCTTCCCATCGCGAATAAAGCACAATCGTGGTCCCGCCGGCTCATCTTCAGCGATGGCACCGCCGACCTCGGATACCGGCATCTGGGTTGTGTCTTCTGGATGACCTACAGACTCGGCCAGTTCGATGGTCAATCTCGCATCTCCGATGCAGATGCTAGCGCCGTTCGAAATAACCACCCTTTCGACTTTTTCACCATCGAACAGGCTTCCATTCGATGAGCACAGATCCTCGTAAACGAGAGAGTCTTCATCCCAGAAAAATCTGCCATGCTGGCGAGAGGCCAGTCGGTCTTCTATCACGATGCGGGATACAGGATCCCTTCCGATGGTGATCGGTTCGCTGGAAATCTCGACGAGGGTCTGACGACCACACTCTTCGACTCGAATCCTGCCCATCATGAACGCTTCCCCCCACCGGTGTCAGACTTCTTCTTGAGCCCATATTTGTCGATTTTCTGGTCCAGGGTTGGCCTGGACACTCCAAGTTGTCGAGCAGTCTGGCTCTTGTTCCAGCCATTTTCCTCGAGCGTGGCATCGAGAACCTGTCTCTCAAGCCCTTCGGTGGCCTCCGCCACGAGTTCACGCAAGGTGCCTCGCATCGGTTCGCTATCGCCTTTTCCCACTCCTGGTCCGTGGGCCAGCACCGATGGAGAGATCGTCTCTGGAAGGATGACGCCCTCGGAAAGCGCGACGAGACGCTCGATCTCATTTTCAAGCTGACGAACATTGCCGGGCCAGGGGCTGTGATAGAGGGCATAGAGGGTCCTGGGATCCATCTTCGGGCGCACACGGTCCTGTCTGGAACAAACCTGATCGATGAAATGATCGACCAGCAATGGAATATCCTCACGACGATCACGAAGTGCCGGCAATTGGACAGTGAGTACATTGAGGCGGTAGTAGAGATCCTCCCGGAATTTCCCCGTTCTCACCAGTTCATCCAGGATCTGGTTGGTGGCGGAGATGATCCTGACATCCACCCGGATCGTATCCCTGGCGCCCACTGGCCGGAACTCACCGTCCTCGAGCACGCGCAGAAGTTTGGCCTGCAGATCAGGACTCATGTCCCCGATCTCGTCGAGGAACAGTGTGCCGCCATCGGCGAGTTCGAAGAGCCCCTTCTTGTCGCGGTGAGCTCCGGTGAAGGCTCCCTTGGAATGTCCAAAGAATTCGCTCTCCAGCAAATTTTCGGGGATGGCAGCACAGTTCTGCGATACGAATGGTTGATGCTGGCGATCAGAGCCCACATGCACAGCCTGCGCCACCAGTTCCTTGCCCGTGCCACTTTCACCGAGAACGAGCACTGGCATATCCGTATTGATCACGCGATCGAGCAACTCGAAGACGCGCAACATTCCTGGAGATCGGGTAACGATACGGTCAAAGGAGTGCTTCAGGTCAGGGCGAGCACCTCGCTTCAGTAGTTCTCTGACCTCCTCGGGCTCAACCTCCCTGGAGATCAACATCGCCTGCAATTCGCGATTCAGATCCTCGACCTGGTCCTTGGAGGCCTGGATCGCGGCCTGTTTTCTCTGCAGTTCCTCGAAGAGGCGAGCATTTTCGATGTAGATGGAAGCCTGATCGGCCAGGAACTGGACAAAACGAAGGGTCCCTTGATGAAATGAGTGCTTTTCAAATCGATTATCGACGTATACCGAGCCCAGTACTTTTCCGCGTAGACGCAGAGGAACGCACAGCACCGATTCAAGTCTGAGATTGGCGATGGAGGCACTTTCGTGGAAGCGAGGATCGCTCCTGGCGTCGCCAGTGAGTACGGGTTCTCCCGAATCGATGACCCTTCGAGTCAGTGATTGACTGACCTGAAGGTGTGCTCGACGCACAACATCCCGATCGATGTTTCTCGACGAAGCGACCCTCAGCTCTCCCGAATCTTCGATGATCAAGAAACCTCGCTCAGCACCGGAAATCTCGATGACATTCTGAAGGATGACATCGAAGAGTTCTTCCGTGACCAGGATCGCTCCAAGGTCGCGCGTCAACTCCAATAGCCTGAGAAAGATCTCCCTTTCCTTTTGAAATCGAATCGGATCATCGGCAGGCTCCTCGACCACGATGGGCTCGAGGAAGTACTCGGTACTCAACACCAGAGTTTCACCGGCAGGTGAGTTGCGCTGGTGTACCTCTGGAATCTCACCGAAAAAGATCTGGGTCTTGCCGATCTCGATCAGATCGCCAGGCACCAATGGCTGTCGCCGAATGAGGATTCCGTTGACCAGTGTGCCGTTGCGACTACGGAGGTCCTCGATGTGCCAGCGACCCTGGATCTTCGTCATCTTGCAGTGCATGCGAGAGGATGAGATGTCCCCGATCTCGACGTCATTCTCTCGAGAACGACCGATCGCAAGGGAGTCGCCATCGATCGCAATACGGCGTTCCCCCGCGATATCACGGATGACAAGTTCAGAAGGAATCGCCGATGATTTCGGCTGATTCTCTCGTCGTGCACGCTCTGGCGCGTCCAATTGAGTGGCTCCGTCTCGGGCTCGGGCAGTGGTCCCTGGGGCTGCTCGATGGTCGCATGCCCGATCCAGATGTAAAGGAGATTTTACAGGGGGGTGCCCGTTATCCTTGACCCTCTGAACGACCTCTGAGAGCGGTTTCAACCCTCAGAAGCGACCGGTCCTGCCAGTCCCTGGCGCGGGAGGCGAATCCGTGGCGGCCCTCGTAGATGAGGCAAAAGGTGACCGGCCCCGCCGAGGTCTCGAACATACCGGCGAGTGAGATGACGCCACGAATGGTGCCGGTCTTGGCCCTCAATTTTCCCGCAAGGGGTGTCGATTGAAATCGTCCATCCAGGGTTCCATCGACTGCTGCGACGGGTAAAGCGTCGAGCAGGATCGATCCCCAGCGACTCTTCAGGGCCATCTCGATGATCTGTCGCAACAGCCTCGCGTCGAGTCGATTTTGTCGCGAAAGTCCAGACCCGTCGCGCACCACGACGCCTTCATGCCCAGGAAAACGGCCATCGATCCATGCCGCTAACCGAGCTGCGGCGGACTGGAACGAACCATCTCCACCACGCTCACGCCCCAGCACCCTGGCCAGAGCATCGGCATAGAGGTTCTGGCTATTCTTGAGCATGACGGGGAGTCGAGAAGCCAGTGTATGGCTGGTGCTGGCGACAGGAAGCGCACGGGAAGCTGGAGGCAGTATCTTTCCCTCGACCGAGATCCCTGAATCCCGGATCATCTGCAACAGAATACTCACGAACCCATCCGCTGGATCGGGAACCGTGACCCATTCAGTCCTCTGCCCCGAGGTGCGGAGGAACTTCCCTGATACCGTCACCCCCCAGCCAGCTGCATCTCGCGAGATGTGATAGAGGTGGTCCTTCTTGTTGCTGGTGACCACCAGCTTGTTTCGCAGAGAGAGCAACGGATGCATCGGTTTTAGCTGTACTGATACCTCGCCATCGGTAACCGGACCGATCAATACGTCGATACAGTTGTCGTTGAGATTCAACGCGCCCGATGGTGCACAGTACCACCGCTGGAGTTGAGCCCTGGGCCAGTCCGGATGCACCCCTCCACCGGAAAAATAACGTACATCGGCGAGAACTCGCCCCTCGATCTTGTCGATGCCTGCTGTCTCGAGTTTTGCCATCCAGGGCCGCAACTCCCACAACGGATCGGTGCTATTTTCGCGGCCACAGATCGCCGGGTCACCGCCTCCGATCACCAGCAGGTCCCCCCTGAGCACGCCGTCCTCGATCTGTCCCAGTCGCATCAGTTCCGTCTTGAGATGGTGTTCAGGACCGAGCAGATCCAGGGTCGCCGCAGCAACGACCAGTTTCATGCAAGAAGCGGGGGCCCTCGCCTCGGTGCCCCGATGCTCGATCACATCCCCATCGGGTAATCGAAGCGAAAATGAAACTTCTTCAGACTTGAGACCCAGTTTCTTTGCCTCTGCCAGGATAGTTGCGGTCAACCCTGAATCTGCGAGTACTGCCGGAGACAGCAACAGCAACAGGGCCAGCAACAGCAACCACTGACCGGACCCTCGCCAGTCCGTGGCAGGCTTGATCGTGTGGTTCCGCAATCTCTGCATCCAGGCCTCCGTCGATGACGGGAAGCCTAGACCCGTTTGGAGGGATCTACAAGGCTGACTCCGCTTGCCGATACCACTAGGATCAGGCAGGAGAATCCAGCATGGGCAAACAGCCAGGCAAATTACGCTCTCGAGCCGCTGAGGCGATCCACCGGCGAATCCGGGGACTCGTGAAGACTCTTCTGACCCGAGATGGCGACGAGTCTCTCTCCGGCCTTCCAGAAGCCATCGAGTTGAATCTGCGGATTCCGATGCACCTGAAGCGCGATCATCACGCTGATTCCATCCAATTTTCACATGCCCTGCTCGCGCAGGTGGAGTCTCTCAGGATTCAGGGGGAAACCGAAGCATTGGGACACAGGTTTGGCCATGCCCCCTGCTACTGGTGCGACGCTCCAGTCTGCGAACATTCGATGCCGGGCGACCAGAGGTCTGTTCTCGTCGGCTGGTCGGCGACAGGGATTCCACTCTGGCGAGACATCGCTTCGCTTCTCATCGAGACTGGCGATGAGCAAATCGACCTGCTCTACGGCGAGGATCCAGGCCCTGTCATCTGCTGGCGTGGGGAGGGCGAATTGCTCGGCGAGATCTTGCCAGAATACCTCTCTGATTCTCTCTTTGCCCGTCCTGTCGGGGCACTACTGGCGGGAGGCTTCCCCCTGCCGGGGCATTCCCACGACAATCTCAGCGTCACTGCGCTGGTCGTGGAATCCAGGGCCGGGAGGATCGTACCCAGATATTCCCTCAATCTGCTCTCCACGACTCCAGCCCCACACCACCTCGCCACCCTCCTCGGCGAAAACAACCGCTCCATCCTGTCGGGATGGATCGGATCTCTGAAATCGGCGTTGCACCGGTTCCAGGAAGAACTGGTGGTCGAGGCAACTCGCGGTCAGCGTGATTCCCTGAAGTCATGTCGTGAGCGAGTGGTCGACCTCCTCATCGATTCCAGATCACACCTCGAAACTCTTCGTCGGAGATCACAACGGCGAACGAAGCATGCACAGGAACGCTCAGAGAACCCCAACAGGCCCACCTCCGCAGCGATTCCTGACCTGCTTGCCTGTTCCGAAGCAGATCTATTTCAGGATCGTAAGGAGTCGACCATCGTACTCAGGGGACCCCAGGGTAGGATTCACATCTTCACCGCGACCGGTCGCCATATCACCAGTGCCATCTACAGCTCAGAATCAATTCAGACGCGAATTGCACGGTCTCGCTGGATATTGCTGGGCGATGTGAAGGCCCGAGCGTTCATCGAGCGAGTGAACCGATCGATTCCTGATTCAGAACCAGGCAGACCGGCGAGTGACGCATCATGATCGTCCGCTGACGCTCCAGTTCTTCCACCAATCAACGAATCCGTCGCCGAGCACCGAGTCGACGCCCCCCGAGGGAACGCCCGCTTGTAACAGAGCACGAGCGAGACGATCCAGATCACGATGGTCACGAAAGTCTTCGGGTAGTGTCGAGATTCCATCCAGGTCGGTTCCAAGACCCACCCGTTCCTGCCCCAGAAACTCCATCAGGTGCAGGACATGCCTCGCCACAGTATCGAGATTGACCGCTTCAGAACTGGGTGCCAGGAATGGCGGATAGACGTTGACACCCACCATCCCTCCCCTGTCCGAGATCAATTGAAGCAGTTCATCCGACAGATTGCGGGGGTGCTCATGAAGCGAGCGGGCATTGGAGTGGGTCGCCACAACCGGAGCCCCTGAATCACAGACATCGATCACCCCTTCCCGGTTCAGATGAGTCACATCGATGGCCCACCCCAGTTCTGAAGCGAGCCGAATCGCATCCTTGCCGAAGGATGTCAGCCCCTCGTGATCGTCCTCAAGCACTCCCTGACCCAGTTCGTTGGCCCCGTTCCATGTGACTCCAAGGATCCTGATTCCTCGATCGTGGAGCAGTTCAAGTCGTGATAGATCCCCTTCAAGACAGCTGCCGTTTTCGATGGTTCCGAGCATTCCGGTCTTCGACTCTCCGAGAGCTTCCAGTTGCACCGGATCCACTACCATCTCGAACGGTTCCCGAGCGTCGGAATGCAATCGGTCACGGACATCGAGCAGACGATTGCAATGATTCCAGGGGTCTGCCCTGGCGTCTTCGGTAAAAACTGCGCTGCAGAGTAGGCTGACAGCCGCTTCCCTGCACCTACTGGCATCGATGTGAAGCTGTTCACGCTGGGGAAACAGACCCCCACCCATTTCCTCAAGTCTCCACAGGGTATCGACATGAAGATCAGCCCTCATCGGCCCCCATCTCACCCAGGCGCCAACGTCCGAGGCTGAAGACATCGATCAACTTCGCCTGCTCCTGATCTCGCACCTGTCGAGGATCGTCGGCACCGATCAGTTGAAGATCTGCCTCTGCTCCCACGGCAAGTGTACCCCACCCCGCCGGCAGCCAGTTAGCACTGGCAGCGGCTGCAGTCCTCCAGCGAAACGCACAGTCAAATGAGACACACTCATGCGGATGAAAACTATCTCCCTGACCATCGGGCGGCAACCTCCGCACCGCTGCATCGATGTCGCGCCAGGGATCCGCGCTTTCAATGGGAGCGTCAGAGCCGAGAATCAATGGGATTCCTGCCTCGTCGATGGTCCGCAATGCCAGGGCATGGGCAGCTCGCTCACCCCACCTCTGCGTCAAGATCTGCCGATCTTGATACAGGTGGCACGGCTGCATCGAAGCGATGCTTCCTGTCGCACGAATTGAATCCAGATCTGACGGGTCAAAGCACTGGAAGTGCTCGATCCGGTCGGGCAGCGCTTCGCGTCGAAGCGACCGGATCAGCGCGATGACCCGATTTGCTTCACAAACGGCGGCGTCCCCGATGGCATGGATGGCCAGTGCCCAGCCCCTGTCCGCTGCCAGACGTGCAGTGTTGTCGAGGAGTTCTCCGGATCTTCGAGAAATACCGAGGTTCCCGGGGTCGTCACAGTATGCCGACTTCATCCACGCAGTACGTGAGCCGAGAGTCCCATCGATGAATATCTTGATCCAGCGAACGGCAAAGGGGGAACTCGGTTCGCCCTCTGGAATGCAATCACCTGCCGAATCAGTCCGCTCCAGGAACAACTCCTCGGGCATGCCATGTCGAATACGAATCCCCAACTGACCCGCGCTATTTTCCTGCCGCAGGATGTCTATCGAATCTCCCCTGTCAAATGTAGTGGCTGCCGTGATCCCCTGCTTGAGCAACCAGCTGGCGGCTCCAGCAGCATCTGATCGAGCACTCCTCGGTAAACTGGACCAGACACGCTCGGCAGCCTCTTCCACAACAATCCCAGGATGCCCAGATGGATCGATTCCCGCACACTGAAGCGCAGCACTGGATACAAGGGCCCTGTGGTGGTCGGCGTTCCACAGAAACACCGGGACATCACGACTCGAGCCATCGAGATGGCGACGTGGGTCTGGCTGCATCTGTCCGGGCAACGGATCTTTCCAGCCGTGGCCGACAAATGAAATACTGTCAGTCCCATCGCTGGCATCGGCCAGCCATCCATCGATCTCCTCCAATGAAATTCCAGCGAGGTCATGCTGGCGTGAATGCTCGATGGAATAGAGCAGATGCAGATGGCTATCAGCAAAAGCTGGCAGTATCCAGCTTCCATCGAGATCGATGACGGTCGCCGCTGTGGCGTCACCACGCCCTGCATCAGACCAGCTGCTGATGACACCATCATCGATACGGAGATCGTGGCGCTCCCCTGAGTCTCCGGGATACCTCCGGACGCCTCGAAGTAGCCAGGCGCTCACTCAGACCTCCAGAGTTGCATGAAAAAGGGGGGCGATCCATCCGGATCGCCCCCCTGCTGTTGGCTGATCAGCGACGACCTCCGCGGTCGCCTCCACGGCCGCCACGGCGATCACGATCTCCGCCGCCTCGGCCGCCACGATCGGGTCGACCTCCTCGGCCAGAATCGTCCGATGCAACCGTCGGCTCCAGTTTGCCCTCCTCGATGAGGACAGCCTTGTGGGAGAGGCGAAGTCGGCCTTGAGGATCACTCTCGAGCACCTTGACCCGCAGTGAGTCACCCCGTTTTACCACCGAGGAAACATCATCGACATAGTCACCGGAGAGTTCAGAGACATGGACGAGACCCTCCTGGCCAGGCAGCACCTCGACGAAACAACCGAAGTCCTTGATCGATACGACCTTTCCGTCGTAGATCCTTCCGACCTCGACATCCTGAGTGATCATCTCGATCTGCTCGCGGGCAGCATTGGCGCTATCAAAGCCCTTGCCCCAGATGGTGATGACTCCGGAATCGACGATTTCAATGGTGGCTCCGGTTTCTTCCTGAATACCCTTGATCACCTTGCCGCCGGGGCCAATCACCAGTCCGATTTTTTCGGGATCGATGGTGATTCTCATGATCTTGGGAGCCAGCGGTGAGACCTCATCTCTGGGTCGATCCAGTTTCTTCAGCATCTCGCGGAGAATGTGCAATCGTCCCTCACGGGCCTGCTCGAGAGCACGAGCCATCAGTTCACGGCTGAGTCCGGAGATCTTCACGTCCATCTGGAGTGCGGTGATCCCTTTCTGCGAGCCAGCCACCTTGAAGTCCATGTCCCCGTTGTGATCCTCACTGCCGAGGATGTCGGAGAGGATGTAGTGGTCGCTTCCATCTTCGATCATCCCCATGGCGATTCCTGCAACAGGCCGCTTGAGCGGCACTCCTGCATCCATCAGCGCCAGGGTTCCTCCGCAGACACTCGCCATCGACGAGGATCCATTGGATTCGGTGATGTCACTGACGATACGAATCGTGTAAGGGAAGTCGTCGTGATCGGGAAGGATGTGGCGGATGGAACGTTCTGCCAGGGCTCCATGGCCGATCTCCCGGCGCTTGGGTCCACGATTGGGCCACGATTCTCCGACACAGTATCCAGGGAAGTTGTAGTGCAGCATGAAGTGATCGCGCTTCTCGTCGATCAGTCCATCGATTCTCTGCTCGTCAAAGGATGTACCGAGAGTTGCAGTGACGATCGCCTGAGTCTCACCTCGGGTGAACAACGCCGAACCATGAGTTCTCGGCAGCAGTTGCACATCCGTATCGATATCGCGAATGTCGGTGAATGAACGGCCATCACTGCGCTTCTTATCCTCGATGATGATGTCGCGCTCGACCTTTTTCTTGACCGAGGAGAGGAACTTCTTGACCTCTTTCGGGTCGTTTTCGCAGGTGTCCGCTTCCCGCTGATCCTCCGGGCAGAGCTGCTCGAAGACCTCATCGCAGACGGCACTCATCGCGTTGGATCGGGCGAATTTTCCATCGGTGCGAATCACAGCGCGAACGCCGTCATAGGCCATCGAGAAGACCTTGGCCTTCAACTCCTCGTTCACCTCGGGAGCCACGAACTCGATCTTCGGCTTGCCGGCGAGTTTGGCAAACTCCTTCACCATCGAAACCACCTCGGTGGAGACTTCGTGGGCTTTTTCCAGAGCATCGATGATATCGGCTTCCGCCACTTCCTTGGCTCCAGCCTCGACCATCACGATCGCTTCATCGGTACCTGCGACCACCAGGTCGATATCTCCCTGATCACGCTGTTCGTGTGTCGGGTTGATGATCAGTTCTCCATCCACTCGTCCGATACGAACCGCTCCGATGGGCCCCTGAAAGGGCAACTCGGAGATGGAGAGTGCCGAGGATGCGGCGATCATCGCCAGGATATCAGTATCGTTCTCACGATCTGCGGAAAGAACCGCCACCGTCACCATCACGTCCTTCATGTATCCATCGGGGAACAGAGGACGCACCGGGCGGTCGATCATCCTGGCGGTCAGGATTTCCTTGGTCGTGGGGCGACCTTCTCGCTTGAAAAATCCACCGGGGATCTTGCCCGCAGCATAGTTATTCTCACGATAATCAACGGTCAGGGGGAAGAAGTCACCTCCCCAGCGGGGTTCACCCCATGTCACTGCGCAAAAAACAGCGCAGTCGCCGCAGCGAACGATGGTCGCTCCTGCCGCTTGCTTTGCAATCAATCCGGTTTCGATACTGAGGGTTCGCCCCCCGATCTCCCGGGTAACAATATGTTTCATCGATCCTCCTGACAGCCACTGCTGCCTTGACGCCCATGCGCCTTCTTCTGATTTCTCTCGACTCTAAATTAATTACTTCTGATTTGGTGTCACTCTGGTAGGTGGGACTCCGCCACGAGGCTGAGTTACAGAGTTACCGAACATCGAATGCAGCCTCTTCAACGAGCTGGTGCGCAATTGCAGCAACTATTCTGGCGGATTATCGCCGCAGCCCGAGGACTTCGATCAAACGGAGGTATTCGGGACGGTCCCTGCTCTGCAGGTATTTCAGCAGGCGAGTCCGCTTACCGACCAGGACCAGCAAACCACGACGGCCGGCAAAGTCCTTCTTCTTGACTCGAAGATGCTCCGTGATATTTCGGATTCTCTCGGTCAGGATAGCAACCTGTACCTGAACCGATCCCTTGTCGTTCTCCGAGGTACGAAACTCCTCGATCAAGGCGGTCTTGCGTTCTGCGGTGATGCTCATGTTCCGATGAAACCCTGTCTGTCGATGTTATGGTAACAGTTACGACCACATGCCGATGAAGAACAGCCTCCACCGTCGCGGCCCTACCAGACCAGAGTGAGATGCTACAGTGAGGCCCCTGAAGGGCAAGCCAATGTCAGCCCCGGAGTGGCAAAAGTGGCCGCTTGAGGCTCAATTCGCCCCATCCGCAGCCTCCAGCAACCCGGGCGGATCCGGCGAATCGGGCGCTCCAGCGTCGAGAAAGGACTGGAGCAGGATCGCTGCCGCCCGTGCATCGAGTTCCTTGCTGCCACCGAGTGCCTTCGCCTGCGCAGAAGTCAGGCGTTCATCCCAGAGTTGAACGGGAAAATCGATCCTCTCCCTCAACCATCGGACGAGTTGCAGGGAGCGGATCGCCATCGGTCCGAAGGACCCATCCATGTTGCGAGGCATACCGATGACGACTCCTGCAACTCCATGCTCGGAGTCAGTTTCCAGGATCCAACTGACCAGGTCGTCTCGGTTTCCAACGACTCCTCTCGGAGTGGCCAGCACTCCCAGCCCATCTGCTCTGGCCAGACCATTTCGCTTTTCTCCGGGGTCAACCCCGATCCACACGCTCACAGGATGGCCTCTTCTCGTTGGGCCAGCTCCAGCAACACATCTCGTAGACCATCAGAGAGGAGTTCAGCCTCCGAGGCTACAACCACAAGGTCAGGCGAAACAGCCACCAATCCTCCACGGGCGCCGCTGACCGAAACCTCTACATCACCTTCTTGAAAACAGATCAATCCCTGGCAGTCAGAGAACCCGATGCCGACAGGCATCTCATCACCATCTTCATGTGCCATGTTGACCACGACTCGATCAGCTGTCGACTCCAGTTTCAATGGTTTGGTACCCAGGAACACCAGTTGGCGGCCACCACAACTCTCGACATGTGCAGATTGTGCCCGGATGTAGATCGGCTCTCCAGGAGCCTGGTACTTCTTCAACAACTCGTGAGCGACCACCTTGAGATTACCCTGCTCATCGAGATGTTGACACAGCCGAAGCGCTGGCCAGCGGCCGATGTCAGTCCAGGAAAACCAGATCCTGGCAACCGTGAGGTGAGGCTGAAATTCCTCGCGAGAGATCAAGAAGTGATCGATGGAAGTCGCGGGAACCTGGTCGCTGAGATCGATCTCGCTGTTCAACTCTTCATTCAAGAATTCCTTCACCTTCTCGATCAGGAATCCAGACCTGCACAGAAACATGCCGCTATTATGCAGGGCCCCCTTGTCGTGCATTTCTTGCGCCAGTGCAGGATCAGGCTTCTCGACGAATCGACTGACGCCAGAAGCAAATGAATCCGTTTCTGCGAAGATGAAACCAAATGACCGATCTGACGTCGACGGCGATCCGAACAACCACATCTGGTCTGGCCCAGCCAGTGCCTGATCGATCGCCTGGCGCATCGTCTGGCGAAAGAGGTCGCCATCCAGTACCAGATGATCGGCTGGCAGCACCAGAATCCAGGAAGATGGATCCTGGTCATGGATTCGTACTGCGGCGCGCACGATGGCGGGAGCCGTATCCCTGGCAACAGGCTCTTCGATCCACCGGCAAGGTGACAGGTCGGGCAAGATACCGCTGATGGCTACCAGGTGAACTCGCTCATGGGGTACCAGTGACAGCGATCGTTCTATCGTGCCCTCGACAAGCGATCTCCCCTGCCACAGCGGCAGCATCTGTTTTGACCTGCCCTCGCGGCTCCAGGGCCAGAGGCGATTCCCCTCCCCACCGGCAAGAATGACGACATGAACGGTGTCACTCATCTTCCAGATACCCCTCCAGCGCCGCTCGGAGTCGGTCGATCCCCTTGGTTCGAGGCTGAAGACGTATCGACTCCTGGAAGTGCCTCGCGGCCTCTACCTTCATCTCCATCTCGAGGTAACAGATTGCCCGTTTCTTGGCCACTTCTGCACGACCGGCACGATCGAGCCCCAGAAGTTCTGCACGACGCAGGAATTCCAGGCCAACTCGGGGATCGATAGGCATCTTGGTGCGCCTGAGGAGCAATCGTTGAGCCCTTTCCCTCGCCTCGGAATAGCAGGGACGCTTCTGGGTGCGTGGTTGCTCGACTCGAATCAGATCCTCGTACCATTCGAGTGCGCCTTTGAAATTCTTCCTGTTCTCTTCGATCTCGCCAAGCAAGAAACACGCATCGACAAACTCGCCCGAAGTCAGGTGATCTCTCAGCAATATTCGAGCGCCTGGCTCCAACTCCTGGAAACGTTCGAGCGCCTCTTCATTTCGCTCCTCCAGCAGCAGAAACAGGATCGATCGAGCTCGTGCAGCAGGTCGTTCGCTCTCGGTCACGTGAGGAATCGCTGAAAGGTCAGGATTCTTGCCAGCAATCAGTTGCCACACCCGGTCATAGGACTCTCGGCTGTCAGGATCACTGAGGACCTCGAATGCGTCCAGAAGTGTTCGCATCGCGTCGGGATCTATCGGGTGTACCGTCTTGTCGGGATGAACCTCCAGCAGACGCTTCCTGAAGGCTGAACGCACGTCATCAGCGCTGCAGCCAGGATCGAGCCCCAGCACCAGGTAATGATCGTGGAACTGCTCTCTCATGCAGAAGCCTCGCGCTCGATCCACATCGTGACTGGCCCATCGTTGACCAGATGGACCTGCATGTTTGCTCCGAATCGACCCTTCTCCACCCGAGAAATGCCTTCTTCGTGCAGTCGATCGATGAAGTTCTCGAACAGCGGTTCGGCATCGGCTGGATTCAGTGCATCGACGAAGGAAGGACGGCGACCCTTTCGGCAGTCGCCATAGAGCGTGAATTGGCTGACCGCCAGGATGTCCCCTTCAGTTTCGATGACGCTTCTATTCATCTGACCATCGGAATCACTGAATACTCGTAGCCCAGCAATCTTGCGGGCCATCCAGTCCACTTCGATGAGGCCGTCACCGGCACCCAGTCCGACCAGCAGCAACAGACCGCTCGTACAACTGCCCACGACCTCGCCAGCAACCTCAACCCTGGCCTCCTGAACTCTTTGAACCAGCACACGCACGAAGCCCCCTATCAACTTGCGATGGTATCAGGAAACGGAAGGTCGGGGATGAGAAGTCGGTCAGTTGCTGGATTCCGGCCCTTGAATGACTTCATGGCTGAATCTGCCGTCCTCGGATTCAGCAATATCGACGGCGCGGATGGAAGAAAGCCGACCTGTATCGGGATCGACAGAGAGCAACACTCCACACAGATGAGCGTTATTTTCTGCAACGGTAAAAGGGGCGTGCATCGAGGTCAAAAACTTGTGCAGAACCGGTTTCGAGTCTCGTCCGATCACTCCGTCGTAGGGGCCTGTCATCCCCAAGTCTGAGATATAGCCGGTCCCCTCAGTGAGGATCCGAGCATCTGCAGTAAGAACGTGCGTATGGGTTCCTACAACTGCAGTCGCACGTCCGTCCAGGTGCCACGCAGCAGCTTGTTTTTCACTGGTCGCCTCGGCATGAAACTCGATGATCCGAATCTTCACGTCTTCAGGAAGTTGTTCAAGAACCTTATCCACTGTCCTCAATGGGCAAGCGACCGAATCCATGAACACTCGCCCCAGCACGATGATGTAGGCGACCTTGACCCCGCCAGCCGTTTCCACAACAGACCATCCGGCGCCCTTTGCCTCTTCAGGGTAGTTATGTGGACGCAAGCACAACGGCTCCTTATCGAGAACCTCCAGGTTGTCCTTGCGCTTCCATGCATGGTCGCCAAGAGTCATCAGATCGACTCCAGCGGCCCTCAGGTCTGCAAATATTTTTGGTGTAATTCCGGACCCGGCTGCAGAGTTCTCTGCATTGGCGATGACCATGTCAAGATTGAGGGACTCACGCAATCCTGGAAGCATCTCCTGGACGATCCTTCGCCCAGGTTTGCCGACGATATCCCCGATCAGCAGGATTCTGGTCTCGTGTACATCACCGGGCATATTCGACCACTCGCGTTTCTCGAATCAATGTCACCTTGATTTCACCCGGGTAGGTCAGTTGCTCCTCGATCTGCTTTGCGACCTCATGAGCCAGACGAACTGCCTTCTTATCACTGACCTTGTGCGCGTTCACAAATACACGCACCTCGCGCCCGGCCTGGATCGCCTGAGCGTTCGAGACCCCGGCAAAAGAGTTGACCAGCCCTTCCAGCTTCTCGAGCCTCTCGACATAACGATCGAGAGATTCGCCACGAGCTCCGGGGCGACTGCCGCTGATCGAGTCAGCGGCCTGAGTCAAAACTGCATAGATGCTCAGCTGAGGGACATCGTTGTGGTGACTTGCAGCAGAATTGACGACTTCCTTTGCCTCGTCATAGCGCTTCAGGATGGTAGCGCCGATTTCCGGGTGTCCTCCTTCGTACTGGTGGTCCACAGCTTTTCCGATGTCGTGGAACAACCCACAGCGCTTGGCAAGATCCTGATCGAGTCCAAATTCCGCAGCGATCATGCCGCAGATCTGCGCGCACTCCACGGAGTGCGACAGCACATTCTGGCCGTAGGAGGTCCTGTACTTGAGTCTCCCGAGCATAGTGACCAGCTTCGGATGTACTCCTGGAAGATCCAGATCGAAGGAAACCTGCACTCCCGCCTTCTGAATCTCTTCGTTGAGGGTTTTCTTCGACTCAGCGACAACCTCCTCGATACGACTCGGATGGATTCGACCGTCCTGCAGCAGTTTGTTGAGGGATCGTCCACCCATCTCCCGACGAATCGGGTCAAAACAGGATAGCGTGATCACTCCCGGACTATCGTCAACGATGACATCCACCCCTGTGGCTTTCTCAAAGGCTCGAATATTGCGGCCTTCACGGCCGATGATTCGCCCCTTCATGTCGTCAGAGGCGATCTCGATGCTGGTCACCGTGGATTCCTGGCAGTATCCCGAGGAGAGCCGCTGAAGTGTCGTAGCGAGGATATCCCGTGCGCGAGAATCCACAGTTTCCTTGACTCTTTCCACCATCCTCTGGATGAGCATATCTCCCTCGTGCTCAACATCGCTCTGCATCTTCTCGACCAGTGAAACTCGAGCTTCTTCCCGGGTCATGTCGGCAATTCGCTCGAGGTTTTCTCGTTCCTGGTCGATCACCTCGTCCAGTTCCGTCTCTCGAGTGTCCATTCGATTTTTTCGATTTGTAAGGTTGGTTTCTTCCGCCTGTAAACCTGACTCCTTCTTGGATAGAAGCGCCATCCGGCGCTCGAGCCCGTCCTCGCGCTTGCTCAGTTGCTTCTCGGATTCTTTAGCTTCTTCCCTGAACTCACGCTGATGTTGCTGGACATCGGCTCTTTGCTGCTTGGCCCAATCCTGGGTCTCCTGGCGCGACTCTTTTCGAATCCGATCCGCTTCGTCTCGCGCTTCTTCAAGCAGAACCCGCCGCTGCTCCTGAATCTTGGTCGTCGATCGCTGCATCATGATGAAGAGCGCAGCAACGCCGGCCAGAAGCAGACCACCGGGTATCAGGTAATCGTTTGGATCAGTTTCCTGGAGGAGTACTCCAAGCAAAGGGTAGCTACTGTAGTGCATTTCCATCCTCCCGCAGAAGAGTCTGCAGGGGAAAGACCAGGGGTTGGCAGCCTCGAAGGACTATTGCGAGAGAACCTCGATACCTTTGATGCGTATGAGCCGGGCTCCTGTGCTGGGATCCTGTTCTTCAACAGTGCCCACGATTCCAACTCTTTTATTCACGTATTGATCAAGATTCAATTTGCCGCCGTCGAGGTGATAAAGGAGTTGATTCCCCTTCATCAACTTGTGTGTAGCCTCGACATCCCGGTGTTTCCCGAGCGGGACGACCCAGCCGACAGCCTGGTATTTGACTCCAGGGTCGGTACTGCGGTGTCCAGTCTTCCGCAAAATCTCGTTTTCTTTGGCCCTGGCGAGCTCTCGCTCCGACCTGGCCTTCTCCTGTTGCCGCTGGATTTCAACCAAGCGGCGGTGTAAGGGCATGAAATGTTCGCGAATGGTGCGGGTAAGGTCTCGAACGACCTCTACCTCTCCGACATCCTCGGTGGAGTTTTCGATAACTCGCATCTCCTCCAGGATCCTGTCAAAATTCCATTCAACGGGGTTCTTCTCGGTTTCTTTTTTGAAACCTTCAAACAACTTCTTCAGTCTTGGAGAATCAAATGCAGGAATCTTGACGGTGTTTGGATCCAGATCCTCTTCGTCCACTGCTGGCCTGGATTCAACATCCTTATCATCGCCACTGGCAGGTTCAGTAACAGGTTTGACACTGTCACCTGTTCTAACACCGCCACCCGCTCCTGCGAAACTACTCATCACCTTGTGCTGCCTTGATAGATGCAGCGGATTCAACTCGGACTCAACACGACGGATATAATCGCCATGGATCCAGGCATGCGCGTTCAAAGGTGCGTACACCTCGACCCAGGTTCCAGCGCTGTCCGCCTTGCCCGTGGGTCTGACACTCTGCCCCTGCTCGGTCATCCCGAGAGGAGCGTGCTTCGTACCTGCAGTGGCCCGAATTCTCACTCGGCTACCCGAAACTTGCAGGGCATCTCCCTGAGGCTTCAGATAATCACCGTGAATCCAGACCGGACGATCTGCAGGAATGGCAACCTCGACCCAATCACCTTGACCACCCAGCGCGATGAGGCGTGTACCTCCACGAAGCTGGAAGAAGGCAAAGTGATTCATCGAAGGCCCGGTCCTGATATTGACCACACTACCCTTCACTTCACCCATCCAGGGTTGAAGTGTCGGTTGGCCACGGACCGGCTCATCCTGCGCGCCGATGGGAGTTCCGAGCAGCAACAGGATCGATACGATTTTCATGCAGCGTTTCATGACGGAGGGTGAAACAGGCGATCCGCGACTCGTCAGCAACTCGATGCTGCATTCCTGATGGTGTTGATTTGCGGCGTGCTCCAAGGTGATCCTCCTTCCCCTCCGGACACCTGGCTGTGAGTGACAGATGTCGTCCCGGACCGACCACTCAGGTTCGCTGAGCAGATCCAGCCCGGTGCAGACTCTCCGGGCACCCGATAAGGAAGCCAGAGAGAGTGTGGATCCTAGGTGGAGAGACACAGCCTGTCAACTTGAGGCGCCAAGAGGATCCGATTAGACGGGTCCCCCACAGGATGGGCCCGGAAGCACCGGTGATCTCGATGAGTGCCATGAGCCGGCTATTTCAATCGGTTCGAATCAGCAACAAGTCACCGATACGGCAGCTCTGGGCCGCTGCGGTGACGGGGCATTTCGCTCGTACCAGAGAAAACACGGGCAGCCCCCGTCCGGACAGCGTCTGGTGGTGAGCGGACCCCTTGGCGACGATCAAATCGGCCTCCTCGACGACACGGCGAAGATCCTCGGAGCCCTCGTCGAGCACCAGACCCAGACCATCACTGCTCCAGGCCAGCAACTGGCCCGCTCCTCCTTCACCGACCACACCTGCTCGATCCGCGTCCTCCGGGCACGCTTTCAGCAACATCGGCACCGCACAGACGACACTGGTGATGTCGATATCTGCGTTCCGAGCATGGATCTGCTCCATCAGGATCAGATCAGCAGGCAATTCCGGGGCCGTATCGTGAATGAACAGGATGTGACTCGCTGCGGAGATGGAAGAATCGAGCAGGTCTCGCTCATCGTGGGCGAATTCAGCGTCGACGGGGTCGCCCGAACGAACTCCCAGATGCCGTAGATCCTCACGGATCGCCTTGGACTGGAGGATCTCGTTGGCAAAGACGTTGCAGCGAGCAGACAGCAACAGTGCTCGGCCCAGGGGATCCGGGTCCTGCTGGACCAGCCCTCGCATCCCGGAGGACGCCTCCTGCATCTCGCCAAACCAGCGCTCCCGGATCTCTCTCC
Source organism: Bacillota bacterium (assembly GCA_003973385.1). Classification (GTDB taxonomy): domain Bacteria; phylum Planctomycetota; class UBA8108; order UBA1146; family UBA1146; genus QNYK01. Next base: position 29,655 of record QNYK01000100.1, read on the forward strand.
ACGGGTCAGAGGAACCGAGCACGGAATGGACCCGCTTCAGCAGGCCTCCTACCTTTTCTGCGGGGGTCTGACCCGCCTCGGAATCTCGCAGGAACTGCATCGATTCGTCGACTACTTTTTGCTGCAACCATTCATCATCACTGACTCGTTCCGCCGTGCAGAGCGCGCGGCGAAGAGCGCAGGGATAGCACTGAGGGACGAAGTTCACCAAGGGTCAATTTCCAAATTGATACTTCTGGAGTTCATCGGGAGTGAACACCATTTTGGTCGGAAAAGCATCGCGGAATCGAACACCTTGATGAGGCCTGAGCACCTGGATTTCCCGGAGTGCGGACCGAGCAGCCTTGAGGTTTTCAAAGGGTCCTACGAAGACGCTGAAGTTTCTTCCATTTCTGGAGTCACTGATCCGGACTCTTGCCTTCGAAGAGGTGAGTCCGGAATCGACATACTGGACCAACTTGTCTACCACTGCCGGGTCCTTACTCAGTTGCTGCCCGATCATCACGGCGTAAAGACTTTGACTGGACTGCACCACGGCGATCTGTTCTGGAGGGATAGCAGGCACCACATCGGCAGTGGAAGTTGCAGAATCGAACCCCGATGGTGTGATATCGGACTGAACGATGTTGCGTATTGCAGGGCGCACTTCTGGCTCGGGGTTCAGTACCGGCCAGGTAGCATTTTCGCTGACTGGAAGTCGATCCAGTTCCGCCATCCCTGCTGGCAACTCAACCGGAGCAGAGCTCTTGCCTGACATGTAAGCCACGGCAACCATCACCAGAAATGCGATGCCAAATAGCAGCAGAGTCACTCGCCTGATCTCGACAGCCTCACCCCAGAAGGAGCGGCCCCCCGGGTGCCCATCTCCAGCCATTGAAGAACTGACATCAGGGATGGGACCCAGTCTGGTGGCGGTCGGGATTCGCTTGGCAGGGTCATCCAGATCCACCCTCTTGCGCGACCTCGACTGATCCCCGTCACCCGAAGTGGCTTCTGACCGGGTTGCACTGGGCTCCCTGGCAGCCTCCGCTTGAGCCGCGCGATGTGTTTCAGCAGAGCCTTTCTGGCTCCGGATGGCTTCGAACAGGCTCTGATCTCCTTGACGACGCCCCACGTGATCCCCCTTTTCCCCACGGCAAGTACCGAGGGGAGAATAGATGAGCCAGCCGCTGCGGTCAAGAAGCGCGCGTTGCACAGAAACGATCCACCCCTCATCATGGCTGCGCCCCACCTGTGCCCCGCGGCCAGTGACTGACCACGGAAGGTTGTTCGATGAACCTTGTGACTTCGCACTTCTCGATGCTGCTGATCCTGCTGGGAGGCACGCCCATCGACGATGCAAGGCCGGGGATCCCGGTCACCGTCGAGACCGTGATCGGCACCATCGAGACGGAAAGCCCCCAATTCGAGCAGGATCAGCAGCAACTGACCCTTCAGGGAAAGAAATTCCCGATCAGAGATGTCCTTTCGCTGACGTATCCGAATCATCTCGCTGAAGCGCAGCCTCGCGACCAGATCCTGCTTCGCGACGGCTCGCTCTGGAGCGGGCAACTGAAGATCGAGGCCGATTCAGAGCCAGATTCCTTCGCCTGGGTCACTCCTTCGTTGATGGCGCCGATTCAGATCCCCATCGATGATCTGGTCCAGTATCGATCTGCGACTGCCCCGACGCTTCCATTTCAGGGCAAGGGCACCGATTCGGACCTGCTGCTGACGGTCGACGGAGCCCAGTTGACCGGAATCCTCGAGACGCTGGAGCCTACCGGAGTCAAATTTGACGACTCCTCTCTGGGTCAACTCAGCATTCCATGGAACAAGGTCAGCGCATTTCGGTTGGTCGAAACCGCTCAAGGCGAAGTTGTCGGAGCGCCAGGATCGGTACCGGTTCGCGTACTGACCCTCGATGGCAGTTCATTGGTGGGCTCGCTCGATAGGATCGACTCGGAATCGCTCCTCATGCACCGCTCCGTGAATCAACAGATCGCCTTACCCATCTCAAGGGTGCTGCAGATCCACTTCGAACTGGGCAGGGTAGTGCAACTGGCGAGTCGCCAGCCGATCCAGGTCGAGGAGGGGATACCCGGAACCGACTGGTTCCCATGGAAATGGCGAAAGAATCTCAATGTGATCGGCAAGCCGATCCAGATCGGTGCCCGTATTTTTCCCGCTGGCATCGGAGTCCACTCGCTTTGCCGTCTGACCTACGAAGTCGCACCGGGCGATCAATTTCTGGTAGGGATCGCTGGCATGGATGCGAGCAGTCGGCCGCCGGATGAAGAGGTCAACATCGGTTGCGCTACATTCAGTATCCTCGTTGACGGCGAGGCCAAGTTCTCCCCCGGCGACATTTCCTGGCAAGATCCGGGAGTCGATTTCAGGATCCCGCTCAATGATGCGAAGCGATTCACCCTGGTCGTCGATCTGGGACCAGGACATCACATCCTGGATCGCGCCAACTGGGCGATGGTACGCATCGTACGCGAGTAACAATTGCGCGCGACAACATCAGCCCGAGGCACCAGGTACCAACAAGAACGCCGACCTCGGATCCACCGATGTCGGCGTCTTTGTAGTCAAGGTCCGATGCAGGATTCAGTCTCCCGGGTTGTCAGGATTCAATTTGTTGTCGACTTTCATGTTCGTGTAGGTCCCGCCGGTAGATTCCGCCAGGCGCTTGAGCCACGTATTTGCTGACGCCAGGCCGGGCATCTGCTGACCTCCCTGGGTGAACGGATGGAATCCGAAGCAGTGGATCTTGATCTTTCGGAACCGGTTCATCTCGAACACCTTGTCGAGGATCGGCTCGGTCGGGTCATTGATCTTTCCATCGACGGAAGGCAGACCATCGGACAGGAAAAAGATGGTATTGGTCCGGGCATCCTGGCCGAAGGCTTCCATCAGTGAATCCAGGGTATTGGTGTTGCCGTTGTGCTTGAGACCATCGACCCATTTGAGCGCAGACTTCTTGTTTCCGGAGCTGGCCGGAGTCGCCTTTTTCTTGAACTTGCTGACAGTGGTGTCGAAGCGAACACAATTGAAGGCCGCGTCCTTCGACATCTTCTTGAGCACCTTGCGCAACTCGCGTTTGGCCATCTCCATCCGGGTCCAGAACTTGGAGAGTCGGTCCTGCTCCTGGGTCTGCTGGCCGCCGCCAGAAGATCCTCCCCCATCGGAACCGTCTCCTCGGCCGAGCCCGGGAATATCATCCTTGTGGACATACCTCATCGAACCGGAGGTATCGATCACGAAGACGATGTTCTTCGACTCGACCGGGACGCCCCAGAACTCGGGATCATTTCCGCGTCGTTTGCGCTTCACGCCCGTCTTGCCGTCGTGGATCTCTTCCATCGGGTCAAAGGTTTTCTGGCGAGGTTCCCACCAGGAGTGCCACTCCTCGATCAGATCGAAATCCTGGCCGGTCAACTCCCACAACGCGTCCCTGACCTGGTGATACAGGACATCTTTTCGCTTCCTGACCAGTTTTTCGAGGAGTGTGATCAGAGGCTGCACTCCGATCGAACTCTGGCTCTTGCGGAACGCCTCGACGGCAGCTCCCTGGACGAATGCCGACTTGTCACCGAGAAATTCAACCATCAGGGTCAGGGCCTCGTCATTTTCGGTACCCCTCAACCGTTGCAGCTGCTTCTTCAAGGACTCCTGCTGTTGCTTCATCCGATCAGGAATCGAGGGATCCGCTCCCGGAGGCAATCCGTCCTCCTCGATCTCGCGAAGCCGTTTGGCCAGTTTCATGATCTGATCGTTGATCTCACCGCGCTTGTTGGTCGGGAAGGCCAGAACATCCGCAAGGTACATCCGCTCGCGGAAATCACTCTTGCTATCGATCTTGTCATACCGCTCGGAGATGAATTCGATGATTCCATCGAGTCGTGACAGTTCCTCGCAGACGCTGGAATATACCTTGGGATTGCGCCCCTCCTTGTAGCCCAGGTCGTAGAGGGCCTCCATGGCGTCCTCGGTGCCATAGGTAGCGATCTGACGCCCGATATCGATGGCGTTGTCATGCTCTTCGCCCCGGACTGCTTTCTTGAAATCCTTGACCAGTTTCTTGATCTCCTTGGAATCGGCAGATGCGAATCCCATCACGTCCGTCTGGACGAGCAGAAATCCACATATTACGGGCACCAGGATTAGTGCCAGCAGGCTTCTTGAAGCGCGTTGTTGCCAGATCATCGTTCCTCCCTCGGCACCGGGTGGGGCCGGTGCGGGCTCGGTAAAGGTGTTCGGCTTCCCCCCGCATCGGCAGGAAAGCCTGTCCCATGAAGCCAGCTTCCTGGGACCTGTTCAAGGTATCACGAGGCTATCCCGGGCACCATCGGCAAGGTATTGCCGATTAATTGGCCCGTCCGGGGTGATGAAATCGCTCGATTTGCTTATCCTGGCCCTGGCCGTATCGTGGCCACTGGAGGAATAGATGTCCCAGCACACGGGTGACACAGATCGCCAGTATCACATCGGCCTCTCCCGAGGAGATGCCGCCCAGAAGATCCTGCTCGCTGGCGATCCGGAGAGGGTCCGCCGCAACGCCGCTCGTCTCGATCGCATCGATGGGGAATGGAGTTGCCGTGAGTTCCTGACCATCACCGGAGAGTGGCGCGGCGAACAGGTATCCCTGATGGCCACCGGCATCGGTGCCAGCAACATCGAGATCGCCATGGTTGAACTGGCAGCCGTCGTCGACGACCCGATTCTGATTCGCGCTGGATCTTGCGGAGGCATCGATCCTGCCATCGCACTGGGTGACCTGGTCGTGAGCTGGGGTGCCGTGCGGATGGAGAACACCTCGACCACATATGTTCCTGAAGGATACCCAGCGGTGGCACATCCCGATGTGATTCAGGCGCTGCTGGGCCAGGCGCGAGAAAAACAATACCCGGTGCATCTGGGCATCACCGCCACAGCGCCCGGATTTTACGGTGCACAGGGACGCAACGAGCACGGATTCCCGCCACGCCACCCCGAAGTGATCGCTGAACTGGCTCGAATCGGTGTCGCCAACATGGAGATGGAAGCCTCGGCCCTCTTCACGCTGGCGTCGCTACGTGGCTGGCGAGCCGGGTGTGTGTGTACCGTCTTCGGTCGGCGCCACCATGACGAGTTCGTGCCCCACGCCGAAAAACCAGCACTTGAGGATCGTTGCGTCGAGGTCGCCCTCGATGCCCTGCTGAGTCTCCAGTGAGGAGAGACCTCGTCAGGGTCTGATGCCCGACCCAGCGGGGTCGAAGGTCGAGATGGCCGCGTTCACGATCTTCAGCAACTGCCCCCGTGACCGGCGACCGGTCTCCATCACCTCCTCGTGGCTCAGTTGCTGCCCCGACATCCCCGCCGCCAGGTTGGTCACCAGTGAGAAGCCCTGAACACGGAGTCCGCAATCGACCGCCGTCATCGCCTCCTGGATGGTGGACATGCCGACCAGATCCGCACCCAGTTTGCGCAGCATGCGAACCTCTGCAGGAGTCTCGTAGGTGGGTCCTGGCAGGCCGGCATAGACCCCCCGGGGGAAGCCCTGCACCGCCCCCTTCGACGATTCCTTGCGGCACCACTGCTCGGTTCGATCGATCCATTCGTGGTCGAAGCAGGGATGTTGCTTGCGAACCGGAGCGGCTGTCTGCTTGTGCAACTTCGGAGTCACGCCCTGGAGGTTGATATGATCCTCGATGGCGACCACATCTCCGGGATTCCAGCCCTCGCGGATCCCGCCGGCTGCGTTGGTCAGGATCAATCCCCGGGCACCGAGGTGAGCGAGCACGCGGATCCCTCGCACCACCTCTTCCACATCGTAGCCCTCGTACAGGTGCACCCTGCCACCGAGAATCAGCACCATGGACTCCGCGACCTGGCCGAGGATCCACTCGCCACCGTGCCCGTCGACGGAGGGAGATGGCATTCCAGGGATGTCGCGAACCTGGATGCGGCAATACTCCGTCAGGGCGCCCTCTGAAAACTGGATGCCGGAACCGAGCACGATCCCCACATCGGGGCGGACTTCGGACCAGTCCTGCTGGCCATCGCGCCCCAGTTCGCGCCACTGATCGCGAATCCATCGACAAGCCGCCTGGACATCGAATGGTTCCGTCACGGCATGACGAATCCGGCGACGCAACCAGTCATCAGCGCCGCGACGGTGCCACCGACCAGTGCACGCAATCCCAAAGCGGAGAGTCGTGGTCGCAAGGAAGGCTCGAGCGACGAGATTCCACCGATCTGGATCGCCACGCTGGCAAAGTTTGCGAAGCCACAGAGGGCATAGGTGGTGATGGCGCGGGAGCGTTCACTGAGAGTGTCGACCCCGGAGAGTTCGATAAAGGCCACGAACTCGTTGAGCACCGTCTTCATTCCGATCAGCGAAGCGACCGCTGGCACATCCTTGAAGTCGACCCCCAGCAACCAGGCAAAGGGATAGAAGATCCAACCGAAGACGTCTTGCAGGTTGAAGTGGGGTGATTCCGCCAGCACGGCGTGATCTCCCTGGCTCACCAGATTCACCAGAGAGAGTGCCCAGTAGGAGATGTGCTGGGTCAACCAGGCGAGCGACGCATTGGCCAGTGCCACGATGGCCACGAATGCGATCAACATCGCTATGACGTTGAGAGCCAGGATCAACCCCTCGCTGGTTCCCCGGCACGCTGCGTCGAGCAAATTGGAGTCGGTTCGTTTGATTTCCAGTTTTGCAGAGGCTGGATCACCCAGATCTTTCTTCTCGGGGACCATCAATTTTGCTGCCACCAGAGCTGCTGGAGCTGACATGAAACTGGCCGCCAGCAGGTGCCCTGCGTCGATTCCAAGACTGACATAGGCTGCAAATACGCTGCCCGCCACCGTGGCAATACCTCCTGTCATCAGCGCCATCACCTCGGAGTTCGTCATCGTTTTCAGATACGGACGGATCACCAGGGGAGCCTCTGTTTGGCCGGCAA
>QNYK01000021.1 GCA_003973385.1 Bacillota bacterium
TATATCAGACAATTTTTGCGACATTATACGGTGTCACCGCTACCGGATTCGTGGTCTTCCTGTGGCCCCTTGCCCATCTGAATCACTGGCTAGTGGGCCATCTTGCAGGGCATCATGCTCCAGCCGACCCCCCGGTTAGCAGAGCGGGGTCTCTGGAACAGGAGAAACCATGACGCAGGATCCAGCACCACAATACGTCGGTTTCTGGGCCCGAACCTGCGCAGCATTGATCGATTCCCTGTTGCTCTTGATGATCATCCTCCCCGTCACGATCGTCATCTACGGTTTGCCGCCGTTCGAATTCTGGGGCGACTTACTCCGTGTCACCAGTGAGGAAGAACTTTATGGGTTGCTCGAATCCAGGGCGACCGTGGTAGAAGAGCCCGGAGTTTTCGGCGGCACGATCGGTTTTCTTGTCTCATGGGTGTTGCCAGCGATCGCAGTAGTTATTTTCTGGATCGCCAAGCAGGCGACACCGGGCAAGATGGTGTTCTCCGCCGTGATTGTCGATGCAACCTCTGGAGAAGCCCCCAGCGGTGGACAGATGATCGGTCGCTATCTTGGCTATTTTATCGCCCTCTTTCCCTTCGGCCTGGGGATCCTTTGGGTCGGGCTGGATAAGAGGAAACAGGGGTGGCACGACAAGCTCGCCGGTACCGTTGTTGTCAGGAAACGCAAGTAGTTGTCTTCCTCCGGCCACGTGCATCATTGACCACCTCCGGGCTTGCGGTGTACCGTCACTGAGTTGCAGATTCGATCACGCCGTGAGGAGGCTTGATGTACACCGTCACCAAGGACATCCAGTTACCCTGTACCGTCACCGGTTCGTGGCCGCGTCCAAGGTGGTTCGACGACAGCATGTGGGGGCGACCGCTTGATACCTGCATGATGGACACCAACTTTCGCGAGAAGTACCAGGATGCGCTCGCCACCGTGATCAGCGATGAGGACCGTGCCGGCCTCGACATCCTCACTCACGGCGATCTGCACTGCGACAACGACATGGCCGGTCGCTCCTGGCATCACTACCCGCTGCAGCGCTGGGCCGGTTTCGATGGTGGAGATCACCTGCAGTCGGAAGAGACTCGTTCGCCATGGTTGCGCTATCCGCCAGGGACCTTGCTCAACGAGATCTATACCGGTTGGCGCTGGCCCCGGGTGGTCGGCAAGATCGAGCACCGGCCCCTCGACTACGACAAGATCTGGCGGATGGCCCAGGCCAGGAGTGACAAGCCGGTGCGTTTTGGTACCTGCTGTTCCCAGGTGATGGGGCTATTCCTCGACATCCACACCCCCCACTACAGCGACAACCAGGAGTTGATCTGGGACATGGCGGTGGCGATGAACACCGAACTGCACCGGCTCAAAGACGCTGGTTGTCAGTGCATCCAGATCGAGGAACCGACGCTGCACTTCTGGGCCAACACCTACGGTAAAGACAGCGACGAGGTCCAGTTCATGCTCAAGGCGTTCAATCGCGAGGTGGAAGGTCTCGATGACATCGAGCTGTGGATCCACACCTGCTGGGGTAACCCCAACATGCAGCGCGTCATCGACAATGACAGTTACGAGGAGTCCTTCGATCTGTACATGAACGAGTGCAAGGGTGATGTCTGGACCGTCGAGATGACCGATCGCGGATTCCGCGAGATCGAGATGTTTGGCGAGGGTAAGGGCAACCTGCCGAAGAAGGTCTGCGTCGGCGTCGTCAGCCATCGACACTTACAGGTTGACAGTCCCGAGCAGATCGCCGAACGCATCCGCCATGCCCTGAAGTACATCGCACCGGAGCAGTTGATCATCTCGAGCGATTGCGGCTTCGGTCGCCAGGGCTGCAACCGCGATATCGCCTTCTTCAAGGCGACCGCCATCGCCCAGGGGGTCAACATCATCCGGGGTGAACTGGGACTTCCCACCAGCGACATCCGTGCCGTGGCGCCCCAGCTGCAGACCGACATAGTGCCGAAGATCGAGGCGTGAGGGAGGAGCAGGATCGATGCTGCTGAGAAACGTACTGGCAACTGCTTTCATCCTGATCTTGCTGATGGCGACGGTGTGGTTCGCCTTCAACATTATCGACAAAACGATTCCCTTCGAGAGTGTCGATGGCCGGGTTGCGGAACACGACCTTGAGTTCCATTACTATGGTTGTCATCAGGGCTATTCGTTACTTCTGGTCGACAACCTGGATCGGATAAACCCCAGGGAAGCGCACTCGATGAGCCGTTCTGGCAGCTCCGGCACCAGCTGGAATCGCGATTTTCTGGGAAAACTCACGATAACCTGTCGTGAGGGGAAGTCGGTCATGCTGTCTTTTCCATCCCCTGAAGGAAGTCGAGAGATCTCCATCTCCGGTGATTACACCCTGGAGACGTGGGATCCAGCCTCAGCGTACCTGACCATCAACGACGAGAGTTATTCCATCTCTGGCGGCATGATCATCGCCGTCGACTTTGATCAGACAGGGCCGACCGTACATCTAATCGATGTCGATCTGTCGGAACTCGCTGTTTACGAGAACGAATCTACGGGTCAAATGGAGGCTCCGACCGTCAGCGAGCTCGAGGGATACATCCTGAAGAGCCGACCCATCCTGGATGTGCTGGTTCGCGACAAGCAGGAACAGAAGTGACGGCGCCTGGTTCACTGCCTGGAGTGAAGTGGGACTCCCCACCTGTGCCATCCATGCCGTGGGTGCCGACAGTGGAGGCGTGAAGAGGAGGTCGGGGCGATGCAGAAGAAGAACCTGATAGCGCTCGTGATCATGGTGCTACTGCTGATGGTGATCACGCCGATTGCCTTCAAATCCATCCCCGAGATTCCAAACTGCAAGCATCTGGAGGGCCGTGTGGATGAGTTGCCAGCTGCTATTCAGGGGAGTATAGCAATCTACTATCATTACTACGGCTGGGAGGATGGACTTTCAGTGCTGCTGATTGATCATGTGAGCGGGAAACAGGTAAAACCTGGCGAGCAGACCAAGCAGTGGGGTGTTTCAGGGAGTACATCGGTCCGTGGAAATGCTGGGGGTATGGCCTGGTTGCGCAATCACTATGGGCGCAGCGTACAGCACACCATCTCGGTCTCGGTTCGATCCTCCGAGGAAATGCGTGATGTAGAATTTACTTTCGACCATCAGTTCAATTCAAGAGACCCCTTCCTCGCTACCCTGACCATCGAAGGCTCCGACTATGAGGTCACCAGCGATACCGTCTTCTTCATCGATCATGAACTGGATGGATCCGTCATGGTGAATCAACTTGATATCGATCTCTCCGATCTATTGGGAGAATCTGAAAGCGGATTTTCTCGGATGCGTGGAGTTCCGACCAAGGATGGAATTGAGGCCTATCTCCTGCAGAGTTCTAGCATCGAGGAGTTGTTGAATGCCGGCGATCAGGAACAGAAGTGATGGAGCCTGGTTCACAGTCCGGAGTGAAGTGGGACTCCCCACCTGTGCCATCCATGCCGTGGGTGCCGACAGTGGAGGCGTGATGGCTCAACTGAACGAGGATCAAAAGCAACAGTTCGCCGAGAAGTGTCGGGAAAATTCCCGAGTTCGTCGGCGCATCATCTCGGTTTGTTTTCTTTCAGTGTTCGTGATGATCATCTTTGTCATCCGCGACCCCTCGAGTGAGAGTTCCACCACTGAAATTGTGCAGTATCTCTGTACTGGAACGCTTCTTATCGGCGTATTGTTTCTGGCAGGACAAAATCTCACAGAAAACCGTTGTCCTGCTTGCAACGTTTGGTTGGGACAGCGGCGCTGGCCGCATCCGGACAGGGGATCGATGAGGTTCTGCTCAAAGTGTGGGGTGGAGTGGTTTTCAGACTCCGGAGGCGGGTCGTCATGATCGGCGCAAGGATCGGTTTCGCCGATGACTGAGACAGCAACACCGCTACTGACCGGTCTGGTGGCGGCCACCTTCACGCCGATGAAGAGCGATGGCGCCATCGACTTGCAGCGCATCGCCAACGTGTGCGATTTCGTGCTGGGGCAGGGTGTCGATGGTCTGTTCGTTTGTGGCAGTACCGGCGAGTCCCCCTCTCTGACCATCGACGAACGGACGGCTGTGGCCGAGACTTACATCGAGGCGGCTGCGAAGCGTGTGCCGGTGGTGGTGCATGTCGGGCACAACAGTCTCAGCGATGCGCGTACGCTGGCTGCCCACGCTCAGCAACTGGGCGCCGATGCGATCGCCGTGGTACCGCCATCGTATTTTCCCCTGTCATCCATCGATGTGCTCGTCGAGTGCCTGCACCACATTGCAGAAGCAGCACCGGAAACTCCCCTCTACTACTACCACATCCCTCCCATCACAGGTGTCGATCTATCGATGATCGAATTGCTGGAGAGAGGGGAGTCTCTACCGACGCTGGCCGGCATCAAGTTCAGCGCTCCACAGTTCGATGAGCTGGCCGCGTGTGTCGGGTACGGGTCGGGGCGATACAACATCTTGTTTGGTTGTGATGAGTTGTTGCTGACCGGACTGCAGGCGGGGATCGATGGGGCGGTCGGCAGCACCTACAACTTCATGGCCCCCCACTACCGCCGGGTCATCGACGCCTACCAGGCGGGAAAGATGGATGAGGCGAAACAACATCAAGCCGTGGCGACGGCACGGGTCGAGGAGATCCTCCGACATGGCGGCCACAATGCCATCAAGGCAGCGATGGGATTCCTTGGACTCGATTGTGGGCCGCCTCGGTTGCCGTGGAAGCCGCTCTCGGATGAGGCGCGATCGGGGCTGAAACAGGGGCTCACCGATGAGCACTAGATGTGACTTCCTGGGGCTGCTGTTGCTGCTACTCACGGTATCGCTTCCGGCGAATGGTCAGGAATCGAGCCACCCAAACTTTTCCCTGCTGCCGGATGTGCCCGCCGAGATCGGCCTCGGTGGACCGCTGGTGGGAACCCACGGTGGCGCACTGATCGTCGCCGGGGGTGCCAATTTCCCGACACCCCTGACCGAGGGTGGCAGCAAGGTGTGGCACGATGATGTTTTCGTGCTGCTTCCCGGCGAAGAGCAATGGCTCACCGGCCAGAAACTGCCACGCCCACTCGCCTACGCATCGTGCACATCGACAGCGCGAGGCGTCGTCGTCGTGGGCGGTTCCGATGCCGATCAGGTCTACTCGACGGCGTTCCTGATGCGCTGGGATGCAGACTCGAAACAGGTCCTGTTCGAGTCGTTACCCGATCTTCCAGCGGCGAGTGCCTTTGGATCGGCCGAGTCGATCGGCGATATCGTTTATCTGTGCCAGGGCAAGCATCAGAAGAGTGACCTGCAATTGACCGGGGGTTTCTGGCAACTGAACCTGGCCGCGATCGACAGCGGTTGGCAATCGCTACCAGAGCATCCGGGTCCGGTGCGCTTCAAGATGAGCACGGCAGTTCAACAGGGTCCCGGCGGCGAAAAGTGCCTGTTTCTCTTCTCCGGAACGAGCACCAGCGAGACCGATCAGGGTGATCCGCGCTTCCACGCCTACACCGACAGTTACCGATATTCGCCATTGGAGCGGCTTTGGATCGAGGTGGCTTCCCTGCCACTGCTCGATGATCCGCGCCATCTGGTCGGTGAGGAGAAGTTCGCCAACGAACGCTGGCCCATCTCTGCCTCCTGCGCCGAGTCGGTGGGGACTCGCACGATCCTGACCTTCAGCGGTTCTACCGACCGCTACATCCTCGACAACAACGGCAAGGTGTTGCCACCTGCCGTGAGACCGCAGTTCTTGCCCAGGGTGCTGTCTTACGACACCGTGACCGATCGCTGGAGCGATGTGGGCCGGATGCCTGTGGCAGTGGTGACCACCGAAGCGGTGCACTGGCAAGGCCAGATCGTCATCCCGTCAGGAGAGACACAGCCGGGCATCCGGACGCCGAAGGTACAGGCGCTGTCGCTCGAATCCACCGCAGCGGTGGCCCACTTCGAAGCCCTCGATTATGCGGTGCTCGGTCTGTACCTCGCCTTGATGGTGGCGATCGGCATCTACTTCGCACGCCGTGGATCCACCACCGATGATTTCTTCCTGGCGGGCCGCAAGATCCCCTGGTGGGCGGCGGGGCTGTCGGTGTTTGGCACGCAACTCTCTGCCATCACCTTCATGGCGATCCCGGCCACATCCTACGGTTCCGATTGGCGTCGTTTTGTCGGCTCAGTGATGTTGCTGCCGGTGTTGCTGCTGGTGATCTACTGCTTCCTGCCACTGTTTCGACGCCTCGATGTGACGACCGCTTACGAGTATCTGGAAGCGCGCTTTTCGGTGGCGGTGCGGGTGCTCGCCAGTGCCATCTTCATCCTGTTTCAGCTGGGACGGATGGGGATCGTGCTGCTGCTGCCGGCGATCGCCCTGTCTGCCGTGACGGCGATGGACACCTACCTGTGCATCGCCCTGATGGGGCTGCTGGCGACGATCTACACCGTGCTCGGTGGCATCTCGGCGGTGATCTGGACCGATGTATTACAGGTGTTCGTGTTGATCGGCGGCGCCCTGCTGTGCCTGATCGTGACGATCCAGGATGTGGGCGGTCTGGGGGCGATGATCGAGGCGGCTCAGGTCTCTGACAAGTTTCACATCTTCGACTGGCGCTGGAGCAGCTCTGACATGGTCGCCTGGGTGTTGATGGTCGGCTTCCTCTTCACCAATCTGGTGCCCTATACCAGCGATCAAACGGTGATCCAGCGCTACCTCACCACCCCCGATGAGAAGCAGGCCGCCAAGGGACTGTGGCTCAACCTCATCATCACCATTCCCACAGGCTTGCTCTTCTACGGCCTGGGGACGGCACTGTATGTCTACTACACATCGCACCCGCTGGAGCAGTGGATGCTGCCGGCGGCGACCGATCAACTGGTGCCGTGGTTCGTGGTCACGCACTTGCCATCGGGGGTCGCCGGTGTGGTGGTGGCGTCGATCTTTGCCGCGGCGATGAGTTCGCTCGATAGTTCGATGAACAGCATCAGTGCCGCAGTGGTGAATGATTTTGTTGGCCGCTTCTCGGCCAGGGGGAGGCAACAGGATTTCCTGAAGCTGGCTCGGCGGTTGACCCTGGTGCTGGGTGTCATCGGTACCGGCGCTGCCATGGTGCTGGCCACCTACGAGATCAAGTACCTGTTCGACTTCTTCCAGAGGGTGTTGGGGCTCTTTGGTGGAGGGCTGCTCGGGGTGTTCTTGCTGGCGGTGTTCACGCGCCGTTGTAACGCAACCGGTGCACTGGTGGGGTTGGTTTCGGGGGCGTCCGCGACCATCGCTGTGGCGTTCGGGACCGATATCAATTTTCTGCTGTATGCTGCCATCGGTTCGCTCACCTGCTTTGTGGTCGGCTATCTGGTCAGCCTGATGACGGGTGGGCAGGATCGTGACCTGGCCGGCTTGACGCTGGCGACACTGAGGGATGTCCGCAATGACGCTGGATGATCTGAGACCACAACTGGAGAGCTATCGCTCCGACCTGGTCGGAGAAACGCTGCCCTTCTGGCTAGAGCACGGCTGGGATCGCCAGCATGGTGGCATCGTCACATCGCTCGATCGAGACGGAACACGCATCGATGGCGACAAGGCGATGTGGTTTCAGGGCCGTGCCGCCTGGATGTTTGCCACCGCCTACAACAGCGTCGAGCAGGATCCACAATGGCTCGAAGTGGCGACCTCGTGCCTGCTGTTCCTGGAGCAGCACGGTTTTGATGATGACGGCGGTATGTATTTCCTCGTCACGGAAGATGGCCAACCGCTTCGAAAGCGCCGCTATGTCTATTCGGAGGCGTTCGCCTCGATGGCTTACTCTGCCTGTGCCAGGGCCACCGGCAACGAGCAGTGGGCCGAGCGCGCCCGGGAACTGTTCGAGATCTACACCCGGGTTTCCTTTCAGCCCGGTGAGATGGAGGCCAAGGTCGATCCCGCGACACGCCCCAGCAAGGGTATCGGCCCGCGAATGATCTGCATTCACCTGGCCCAGACGCTGCGCGAGAACATCGATGATGCCTCACTGGACTTGATGAACTCCTGGATCGATCGCTGCATCGAAGAGATCGAGCAGGACTTCTGCAAGGAGGATCTGGCTGTGGTGATGGAAACGGTGTCCCCCACCGGCCACATCATCAACAGTTTCGAAGGTCGCCTGCTGAATCCTGGACACGCCATCGAGGCGGCGTGGTTCATCCTGCACGAGGCCAAATATCGAGGGGGCGATGCCCATCTGGTGTCGCTGGGGATCCAGATGCTCGACTGGATGTGGCAACGCGGCTGGGATGAAGAATACGGAGGTCTCTATTCTTTTCGAGGCCTGTACGACCGGCCGGTGCAGGAGCCGAGTCACGATATGAAGTACTGGTGGCCCCACACCGAGGCGATCATCGCGACGCTACTGGCGTATCAACTGACCGGGGATGAACGCCATGCCGAACGCTTCCAGATGGTTCACGACTGGTCACGGAAGCACTTCGCAGATCCACAGCATGGCGAGTGGTATGGCTACCTGCACCGTGATGGAACCCCGGCACTGCACCTCAAGGGCAATCACTGGAAGGGCCCCTATCACCTGCCGCGGATGCAGTGGTATGCATCGCAGCTGATCGATGGGGAGTGCCGATGATTCCGTTACTGTTGGCCGGTCCATTTCTGCTCACGTGGCTCGCTCTTGCCTGCGGATTTCGTGCAGCCAGGTCAGACTCCGAACTGACTGTCGACAATGCACTGAGCCGCTCCCCGCTACTGGTGGCGATCTCGCTGCTGCTTGCGCTGATCGGAATGGCGGCGGTCGGCATGGAACTGTCCGATCGATTCTGCCAGCTCTTTGCGCTGCTGGTTCAGCATTATTCGACGTGGATCAGCTGGCTTGCCTTCGCCTCGATGTTTGCAGTGATCTCGGGGTATGGCCTGGCCCTGGCTATTTCCAGGGGGCACAAACAGACTCGAAGTTTGCTGGTCGCAATATTGCTGGTACAGATCGCCCTGGGGTTGCTCTGTGTGCGACTCTTCTCGCCGATCGGCCCCGATCTCGGACCCGGGGTCACCACCGACGGGGGTGTTGTGCTACAGACACACGGCTCCACCTGTGTTGCGGCATCTCTGGCCAACGTTTCCAGGCACTTCGATATCGATCTGGATGAGAAGGAGGCGGCGGATCTGCTTCTGACCACCGTCTACGGAACAGGTCCGGGCCAGCTGCGATTTGTTCTGGACCAGCTGGGCTTTTCCTTCACCACCCTCGATCCGAAACAGCGATCACTGGCGGATGTGCCACCACCGGCGATCTTGTTCGTCGATCATCCGGCACTCGGCAGGGAGAGCCATGCCGTCATGTACCGAGCCATCACCGAGGGCGGTTACGAAATCTACGAGCCGCTGAAGGGCGCGATCATCTGGGACCGGCAGACCCTCGAGGCTCGCTGGCACGGCAATGGCATCGCCTGCACTCGCCCCTGAGAGCCAGCGGGGCCAGCAACAAATCGATCGGGTTCCTCGGCGAGAGGTGCCATCGTGGCCGCACCGCGATGGCCATCGCGGATCACCGGGCAGGATTCTCATCCCTCGCGGCCAGTGAAGCCTCCAGCTTCTGGATCCGATCGTGTTGTTCCTTCACGCACGCTCCCATGATCAGGAAGCACATTACTAACAAAGCCCCGTTACTCTCCCAGTCAGTCATTGAGTCCACCGGCCTGTCCACCCACCACTCGTAGATCAGATCGGCGGCGAAAAACCAAACACACAGGCCTGCCGCCACATATGGATAGGACTTCTGACGGAGGGCTTCATTCCGCCATTTCGGCGCCGAGAAAAACCCTCTCTTCTCCTGGCTGTTGGCCTGAGTATTCTCCAGCACATCGTCCCGATCCTGTGGGTGCTTCTCTGCTGTCATGACCAGTTCCTTTCGAGTTTCTTACACGCGGAATTATTGACCTTGTTTCGTCTCGACCAGACGCTCGGCTTTTTCAGCCTCCAGCACAAGAATCCGATCCTGTAGATCCTTCATGGTGTATCCCACGGAAAGGAAGCAAATCGGCAAGAAGCTGAGAAACGGGATGAGGCTGCCAGAGTTGATGGGCCTGCCCACAATTAGTAGGACCAGCGTCATGAGCGTCAAGAAAAAGCAAAACGAGGCCCCATTGAATGGCGCAATCCTCCGACGCCGGTTGATATCGACCATGACGAACTCCTTTTCACATGGCTCCTGCTACCGTCTTGCCGCCAGGATGGATCACTCCGTAGTGTTCTCTTTCAACTCAGCCAGTGCCGTTTCCAGCTTCTGGAACCGTTTCTGGATCCGATGGTGTTGTTGCTTCAGGCCGCGCATCAGGGCCGATCCCATCAGTAAGAAAAAAAATGGCAAAAGAATGCTCATGGCGGTACCGATCAACCGGTGCCCGCGGGCCAGATCGCTCCACAGGTAAATCAGCAGGAAAAACAAACTCATGCTTGCCGGCGCATATGCGAAGGCCTTCACAAAAAGGGGGTCATCTGGGTTTTTCATCCGCGCGGAAAGCCCCGATTTCCATAAGTAGATACCGACTGCAAACATCAGCGCCAGCAAGAGAGCCAGTCCCGTCATGGAGTCCGTCAAGTCGAACGGCGCCCCCCGCCCCGAGGTGGCCAGCGACAGTGACTGCTCCTGACTGTTGGCCAGAGTGTTCTCCAGCACCTCGTTCCAGTCCCGTGGGTTCATCTCTTCTGTCATGACCAGTCCCTTTCGCTGCTCCTGCTGCGGCCTTGCCGCCAGGATGGATCACACCGCAGGTATCTCATCCCTCTTGGCCAGTTCCTGTTCCACCGCCTGGATCCTTTTACCTTGCAGGTTCATCTGAAATCCCACCATCCCGAAGCAAAGGGGCAACCAAATGACCAGGTGCAAGATCATCATCATCCAGAGCATCTCCAGCGCCTGACTGCTTTCGGGATCCTGGCCAAGGCTGGTTGGATTCATGGAGAGATAGTTCAAAACTGCAGCAGCCGTAGCGACTGATGCGACGACAGCCACGATTAACGCACCGAAGTACAACCAGAACTTTGCCGAGAGACTCACTTTCTCGTATTCACTCACAAACATGACGAGCTCCTTTCGAGTTTCATCGACTCGGTATTATTCACCTTGCTCCTACTACCGTCTTGCCGCCGGGATGGATCACTCCGTAGTTTTCTCATCCCTCGCGGCCAGTGCTGTTTCCAGCGCCTGGATCCGTCCCTGGGTCCGATCGTCTTGTGCCTTCAAGGCGAATCCCATGAACAGGAAGCACATCGGCAAGAACCAGAGGAACGTGTTCAAAGACATTGGAGGTGGAGGGCCGTCAAAAATAAAATATTTAGCTATTTGCCCGGCGTGTTCTATGAGCACCAAGAAAACGCAAAACAAGGCCCCCATAAATGGCGCAAACCTCCGACGCCGGTTGGTATCGACCATGACGAGCTCCTCTTCACATGGCTCCTGCTGCGTTATTACAGCCAGGTACGGCTGCCGAGGGCAGTCCTACCCCTGAATCCGCAAGGAGCGGCGAGTGTGACAGGGGAAAGGTGAAATTTCACAGTTGCGGGTGCGGGATCCGCCCGCCAGTTCAGGTCAAATCGCCATCTGTGGCGTCTAGGGTGGGACTCCTGCCGATCAGATCTCTTCGTAAGATTCCACGGTGATCTCTGCCTGTACATCGCCGGTGTGCTGGGTGCTCAACGGCTCAAAGAGCAAGAGATGTGTCTCTTCGGTGGCGGTCGGTTTGTGTTCGACGCCTCTGGGGACGATGAAGAACTCGCCCGGATTCACCACCACCGTGGTGGGCTCTTCGTCACTCCCTCTCAGTTCCAGCGATAACTGACCTTTCATCACCATGAACAGTTCATCTTCATCGTCGTGCTTGTGAAAGACGAACTCGCCCTCGATCTTCGCCAGGATGACCTGCTGCCCGTTCAACTCGCCGATTCTCTTGGGAGACCATCGATCGGTAAAGAGATCGAACTTCTGCTGGATATTGATCACGTCCATCGGTGGTCCTTGCTGGGTTGTATCGGTGGGATGGAAGCGAGCGGACCTCGTTGTACGGGTCAGTTCGCCGCGTTCTGTTTTGTCTTGTCCGGCTCCTTTTTGTCCTCATCCACTCCGACATCGACGGTGATCATGCGAGTGTGGAGAAGGTAGGGATCGCGGCGATCCTTCCACGATTCGATCAACGCCTCGACCGTCTCCTTGACCTTGCCATCGTGGACCTTCTGACCGTTGTGGGTCACGGTGATGCGACTCTTTTCCCTGAGTCGGTCGTTGTCGACGAAGATGGTGAAACCGTCGACATTCTCGCTCTCGATGTCGATGTTGTTCTTCCTGTCGATCTTGCCGCGGATGGTGGCGGGTTGCTTCTGGTCGGCTCGCACATCGATGCGCAGCCAGTGCTGGCGCGGATGATCATCGCTGATGATGGTGTGGATCACCTCGGGAGGGTGCAAGATTCGTTTTCTGGGTTTGAGCCACTTGGTGACCCGCTGCATCATCGGGCCGTTTTCGTCAAAGTTGAGGTAGTGGCCGGAACCGTCGAGTTCGTCGTAGGTGTGGTCGTACTTCCTGGACTTCAACTCTTCAGCCAGCATCTGTGAGAATCGTACCGGCACGATGTTGTCGGTGTTGCCGTGCACGTTGTAGGAGGGAAGCCACTTGAGGTTGTCGATGAGAGGCGAGTACTGGTCGTTCAGCGTCTCGGTGCCATAGTCTCCCATGTGCAGCCCGCCGGCGAAGGGGATGATGGCGCTGAATCGATCTGGAAACCGCATGCCGATGTTCCAGCTGCCCCAGCCCCCCATCGACATCCCCGAAAGGACCACCCGGTTGTGGTCGATGGGGAATCGCTCGGCGAGCTGGTCGACGATCGCCATCACCAGCCCATCGGAGCGATAGGTCCACCAGTGCCGGGTCGGGGCCCCGAGGATCTCCGGCGGCAGGTCGGGGTTGCTCTTGCCGGACAGCGGCTTCATGGCGTTGGGTCCGACGATGATGTAGCCGTTCTTGTTGGCGAACTTGCTGTACGCCACGGTCAGCAACTGCCGGGCGTTTCCGCCGTAACCGTGAAGCATGATGAGGAGGCCGTATTTTTTCTGTCGGGCATCGGGAACATGGATCCACAGATCCGATTGGCGACCATCCTCGCCGGTGATCTTCTCCTTGCGAGTTCCCGGCTCGGGGCGCTCGATGCGAACCCCCTTGATGATCGCCCTGAGGATCTTCGCCGGGGTGCTCTTGGCGAGTTTATCGCGGTCTTCGTTATCGAGCGCCTCGATCAGCAGATGGGTATCGGCGACCGGGGTGGGTCTCGTCGTGGCGATGGTCGCAGCACCGTGAGCCGGGAAGGGAGGAGTCACGGTCAGCGACAGCAGCAGCAGCGCAGTGACGACGAGGATCCAGTTCAGGAATTGTCGTTTCATGGTGACCCTCCCGGGGGTTCTGGCTGTCCAGCGCCGTGCGAAACCCGGCGATTTCATCCTAAACCACGTACGATCACCGATCAGCAGTGTTCTGTACCAGTTGCAGCCGAACCCCGTACCCTGGACAATGAACAACGGTGGCCCATCTCCCATCTTGAACGGATGCAACTTCGATGACTGTCCGGGGATTATTGATCACTCACCTGGTTGCAGCGCTCTTTGGCGGTCTGCTGGGGGTGTTCTGGATGTCAGAAGAGCCAGATCAGCCGCTCCAGAACGATCCGCTGGAGCAGGCTCTGGTACAGATCCAGGAGATGCGGGCCCGGGTCGTCTCCTATGAAGAGACCAAGAGGCGCCTCGATGAGCGGATTGCCAGACTCATGGCAGAGAACGCCCTGTCCAGTCAGGATTCTGAGGATGTGAGCCAGGCCGATCCCGAGCCACCGGTGACCACCGATCCAGACCCGAACAGTGACATCATGACAAGGGTCTCGTTGGCCTTCGATGATGCCGTGTTCCTGGCCAACTACCGCTCGATGGCGGAGGAGGTTTACGAACTGATTCGTCTGGGAGACTACGAAGCGGCGCTGGAGACGATGCAGTACCTCGATCAGATCTTGAGCAGCAAGGGCGATTTAGCCTCCATCGAGCAACTCGAACCGCTCTATCAGGAGATCACGGAACACTGGCTCCCTCAGCTCTACGCCCGGATCGTCTCGGAGCCCGACTCGATGCTGCGGTTTTGCCTCGACCTCAGAAATCGTCAGCGCTCCGGTCAGGAGCTGGGACAGCTGGGCGAAATACTGACAGAGGACCATCTGCTGTCGCTGGCAGTTCTCGGCGGCGGCGAGATCTCTGCGGAGACGAGCCAGCTGTGGCTGGAAGAGATCCGGGAGAGAGCTGCGGGCCGGGGTCTGGGAGATTCTGAGATCGCCGCTTTGAGCTACATCGAGGCTCCAGGAGTGGTGGAAGTGCTCGAGATGGCCTGGGATACGGGAAAAAACCGTGAGGAAATCATCTGTACGCTCGTCCAGATACATACCCTGGAATCACATAAGTTGTTACAGGAACTGGTGTTCGAGATTGAAAATGAAGATTTGAGGGGTGCTGTGGAGCTGTGGTTGCAGCGCCTTTGATTTCCCAGTTCCTCTTGCCGTGGCTGCGGGCACTCGGCACAATCACGGCTGGCCTGGGACTTGATGTCACGGCATGTGCTGAGACGAGGTTGTTTCCCAGGTTGCGGGAGGTTTCCACAGGGGACCCCCGAGCACTCGACGATCAGGGGCGTGGATAGATTTTGACCTGTACGATTCCCATGTGCGCGCTCCTTCCGGTTCGCCGTGCTTTCCCTACGATTTTCAATGTTTTTTGCGTCCTATCCACCGATGACACCGTGTCGTTTTGTGGCCAGGGGCGAGATGTGTTCCGGTCGGCGTGAGTCGGCCTTTGTGTCCGCAAAGCAACCAAGTACTCCCCCGGTTGCTATCCTTGACCTCGGTTGGGGGCTGCGGGAGAGATGAGGGAGAAAATGGGTAACAGAATTTTTGTCGGGGGTCTTCCCTGGGCAGTTGGCGACGGCGAGCTTCGCGCTCATTTTGAGGGCTGCGGAGAGATTACAGACGCCGTGGTCGTGATGGACCGCGAGTCGGGTCGTAGCAAGGGCTTCGGTTTCGTCACCTTTGAGAGTGACGAGTCTGCTTCTAGTGCCATCGAGACCCTCGATGGAAGCGAGATGGATGGACGCAGCGTGCGCGTCAGCGAGGCCAAGCCTCGCCCCGAGCGCGGCGCCGGTGGGCCTCCCCGCTACTAAGGTAGTTGGCGAGACAGACTTACCATCTGCAATACAGAACAGGCCGTCGGAGGAAACTCCGACGGCCTGCTTTCTTGCCCCCCTCGATCTCCCCCTTGACGCCGCCTCGAGAGGGAAGCTCCTGATCCCCCTCCTTCCTGCTGCCACTCCTGAGGGATACGATCTGGCCTGTCCCGATCGGGACCAGCGAGGGCGGGAGGTGCATGGACAAGAAACCAGAGGAGCCACCCGAGGGGGTCTCCAGGAGGCACTTTCTCAAGGGGGCAGGGGCCGCTGCAGCAGCAGTTTCGGTGGCGCAGCTCCCTTCAGAAGTACAGGGATCGAACGGGACCGAGGATGAGCCGACGATACTGGGCCCGGGACCGGTGCCCATCCAGCTGAGGATCAACGGTGTCGATGGCCAGACCGAGGCAGCACCGAGCACCACCTTGCTCGATTTGCTGCGGGATCATCAGGGACTGACCGGTGCCAAGCGGGTTTGTGATCGGGGATCGTGCGGCGCCTGTACCGTGCTCCTCGACGGTCGCACCGTCGATAGTTGTAGCATGCTCGCCATCGATGCTGTCGGCAGTGAGATCACCACAGTCGAGGGGATCGGCACTCCCGAGAATCTGAGCGATCTGCAGCAGGCCTTCATCGAAAAAGATGCTCTCCAGTGCGGATTCTGTACGCCGGGTATGGTGGTCTCCTGCACGGCGCTGCTGAAGGAGAATCCAAGCCCTGATCGGGAGCAGATTCGCAGGGGGATCTCCGGCAATATCTGTCGCTGTGGAACCTACCAGAACATCATCGAGGCGGTGGAACACGTCTCCCGGAAGGGAGGCAAGTGATGGCCGAAGAGATCACCATCAAGGTCGGATTTGGCGATCATTTCCGGGACCTCACGGTTCGGCTTCAGGACGGCGATATCGCTCCCTGGCAACCGGATCAGCAGCTGGATGTGGTGGGAAAGCGGTTACCCAGACTCGATGCCGTGGCCAAGGTCACCGGTACCGCGAAGTTCGCTCAGGACCAGAACCCTGCAGGAATGATCCATGGCAGGATCCTGCGCAGTCCTCACCCCAATGCAGATATTCGTTCCGTGGATCTGTCAGCGGCGAAGGCGATGCCGGGCGTGAGGGCGGTCCTCACCGTTCCAGAGGTATTTGAAGACTCCAGTGCACGATTTGCCGGAGCCGAAATTGCCGCCATCGCTGCCGATACGGAACAACAAGCAGACGCAGCGATGCGTGCCATCCAGGTCGAATACGATATCAAGGATTTCTGCGTCACCATCGATACGTCGATGGAGGACGGAGCTCCGCAGGTCGGTCGGGGCGACCAGAAAAACGTTCAGCGTGTCTCTCCCCGCTCTCGAGGTCGTCGCCGTGGTGGCAACGCAAACCCCGGGGCTGATCAGCAAGTGCTGGATCGGATGGCAGCCCGCGAGAAGGAAGTTTCGGCACTCCTCGCCGCCTCGGATGTCGTGGTCGAGGGGACCTTTCGAACACAGGTCCAGACCCATGCACCATTCGAGACACATGGAGCGGTATGCAGCTGGGAAGATGGTCAACTGGTGTGCTGGGCCTCGACCCAGGCGACCTTTGGATTCAGAGGAGAACTGACGAGTAATTGGGGACAGGTCAAGGCGAGTGAGTGCCGGGTCCTCAGTGAGTATGTCGGAGGCGGATTCGGGTCGAAGTTCTCCGCCGGACGAGAAGGTGTGATCGGCGCTCTGCTGGCGAAGGAAGCCGGGGTTCCTGTGAAGATGATGCTGGATCGCTCTGGTGAACAAACCAGTGCCGGCAACCGACCCGATGCGTTGCAAAAAATGCGCATGGGAGTCAACAAGGATGGAGTCATCCAGGCCTTGCAGA
This sequence comes from Bacillota bacterium, assembly GCA_003973385.1. Lineage (GTDB taxonomy): Bacteria > Planctomycetota > UBA8108 > UBA1146 > UBA1146 > QNYK01. The sequence continues at coordinate 17,059 of QNYK01000021.1, forward strand.
TCCGCAGCTGGGGAACTCCGGGCAGTGGCACAGGCGGTGCCGGAGCGCACAACGACGGAATCTACAAACTCGGGGAGGTGGACAAGGTCGAGTACGGAGTGCGCACCAACTGCGGCGGTGCTCGAGCACACCGCGCTCCCGGCTGGCCCCAGGGTTCATTTGCTCTCGAACAGATGATGGACATGGCCGCCCATTCCCTCGACGGAATCGATCCCATCGAATTTCGCAAGAAAAATGACGATCATCCGATACGAGTTGCCGAGTACGACATTGCCAAGGAACGGATCGGTTGGAACAAGGCAAGGGTTCGCGGAGGGGCCTCGAATATCTGCACCGGCGTTGGCATCGCCAGCAATCTGTGGTTCTCCGCTGGCGGAGGTGGTGCCAGCGCGCTGGTGAGAATCTCCAAGGATGGCTCGGTCGAGATCCGAAACGGAGCCCAGGATATCGGCACCGGCACACGCACAGTGATGGGAATGGTTGCTGCCGAGGAACTCGGGATTCCGCTCGATATGGTCTCCACCAGGATCGGTGACACCAATGATCCTCAGGGACCGATGAGCGGTGGATCCACGACGATCGGCACACTGACCCCGGCGGCCAGACTGGCCGCTCACTACGCCAAGAAAGAACTGCTGGCGGTGGTGGCGGATCGAAAAGGTTGGGATCCAACCGATCTGGATATTCGCAAGGCAAGAGTGATCCGCAACGACGGCAGCGATACCGGCCTCTCATTCCACGATGCCTGTCAATTGATGGATGACGATGCCATCGAGGTGCTGAAGGCGCGGCCACGGCGCAACTACGCCGGCTTCAGTGATACCAATGCTGGTGTTCAAGCAGCAGAGGTTGAGGTCGATATGGAGACAGGGGTGGTGAGAGTCAAGAAGGTGGTCGCGGTTGCCGATGCGGGCAAGTTGATCAACCCCATGACCGCAGAGAGTCAGGTGCGAGGTGGAGTGATCCAGGGGGTCTCTTATGCACTGACCGAACGAAGGATCATGGATCGCCACAAGGGCCGGATGCTCAACGACGACCTCGAGAACTACAAGATACTCGGTTCGCTGGATTGTCCGGAAATCGATGTGGTGCTGGTGGATGTTTATAATGGCAAATCGAATACGCAGGTGATGGGTCTTGGCGAACCCCCGATTGTTGCAACCGCTGCAGCGGTCGCCAATGCCGTCGCTGATGCCATCGGGACGAGGGTGTTCGAGATTCCCATCACGCCAAAAAAGGTGCTGGAGGCGATCGCCAGCAAGAAGGCACCAGATCCCGGCGGCAAGAAGAAGGGAGCGCGGCTATGAAGCCCTTCAAGGTCGCAATACCGAAGAGCGTCGAACAGGCCTCGCGGTTTCAGAAGAGTGACGATTCCCCCTTCATCGCGGGAGGTACCGATCTACTGGCACGGATCAAGGAATACGTGGTGCAACCGGAGACGATTGTCGATCTGAAGAGAATCGAAGGGATGACCGGCATCACCTCCACCGATGATGGAATCAGAATCGGCGCTCTCACAACGATGAATGAGGTCGCGACCGATGGATCGGTGACCGACGACTACCCGGCACTTTCAGAAACGATCATGAACGCAGCGACTCCGCAGATTCGCAACATGGCGACCATCGGAGGCAATATCTGTCAAAAGCCTCGCTGCTGGTATCTTCGTCACGAGGGTTACTCTTGCGCCAAGAATGGTGGCAGCGGCTGCTGGGCACGTGAAGGCGAGAACGAGTTTCATGCCATCTTCGATAACCAGGTCTGCGCCGTCACTTCTCCTTCCAATGTCGCCCCTGTACTGGTCGCCTACTCGGCATTGATCGAGATTCAAGGCGGGGAAGAGAAGCGCGAGATACCCGCAGAGGACTTCTTCATCACGCCTGATCAGGATCCGGGTCGTGAGGTGTTGCTGGAGCCGGGCGAAGTGGTCATTTCGATCCATTTGCCGGCAAAAAATCGAACCAAGAAGTGGAGTTATACCGAAGCCCGGGAAAAGCAGAGCTTCGACTGGGCGCAAGCGAGCGTCACGATGCTCTACGATCGGGGTGGGAGAAAGGGAGACCACCGTGTGGTGCTGGGGGCCGTGTCGCCAGCACCTCTGCGGCGTGATGATCTGGAAAAGATCCTCAAGAGTGGATCTCTCGACGACGCAATGATCAAGAAACTGCAAATGAAGATCGGCGATGGTTCCCATCCGTTGTCTCAGAACGGCTACAAGGTACCGATGCTGCGCGGGCTGATCGCGCAGGGAGTCCGAAACATCAGCGGCAGAAAGGAAGGATAAGATGGCGATGCAGAAGCCCGAACTACTTCCTGAAGATGTCTGCCCATGCCTTCGAACCAAGACGATGGTTCTCAACACCGAGTATCGCAGGAGCGCCTTCGAGGATTCGTTCACTGCCGATACGGCATTCTTCCACTGTCTCCGGACGATGGCCTACCACGGTCCCGATGGTGACGATGTCTGCCCTGCTGACTGCCGACCTGGCCGAAGTTGCTACCCCGGTCCCGGGGATCTCACCTAGGCCGAATCCACCAGTATCAGGTATCTCAGGGGTGAGCGAGGCTCCAGTAGCCCGGTGCATCTGCCCTGTCTTCGGGTCTGCTTGTCAGAAACAGCGCTGAAGATAGGATGCCACACTCGCGCAGATCGACCTGTGTTCGGGAATCTGAAGGAGGCCTGATGAGCGGCATCATCAACAAGGTTCTGGTTGTCGGACTCGGTAAGGTCGGCAGCCTCGTGGGCACACTCCTGAAACGATCCGGATTCGAGGTATCAGGAGCGGATGCACGCGCGGTCGAGAACCTCCCCTTTCCTGGTCAGGTACTGGAAGTCTCCGATTCTGCTGCCCTTGGAAACGCTCTCTCGGGTTGCCAGGGTGTCGTCTCCTGTTTGCCTTATAGCATCAACCTCCCGGTGGCCAGGGCAGCCCTGGAGCATGGCGTGCACTACTTCGATCTCACAGAAGACGTGCCCACCACTGCGGCGATCCTGGAAATGGCGTCGGGGTCAAGGAGTGCCCTCGCTCCGCAGTGCGGACTGGCTCCAGGATTCATCGGTATCGTTGGAGCGGATCTGGCATCCAGGTTCGATAGTGTTCGATCGATAGAACTCAAAGTCGGGGCTCTCCCGGAACATCCGAGCGGCCAGCTGGGGTACTCCTTCACCTGGTCAGCCGCGGGAGTGGTCAATGAATATCTCAATGACTGTGAGGTCATCGCTCGGGGTGAAAGGGCGCTGATTCCCGCTCTTGCAGAGATCGAGTCGGTCCGTATCGGCGGGTTGGAACTGGAAGCGTTCACCACCTCAGGAGGTCTGGGAACGATGTGTGACACCTGGGAGGGAAGGGTCGAGACTCTCAACTACAAGACGATGCGCTACCCGGGACATTGCGAGCAGATCCGATTTTTCCTCAATGACCTGGGGATGCACCGGGATCGCGATGAGGCGGCACGAATCCTCACTGAAGCCTGCCCACCGGTCGACGAAGACGTCGTCTATGTTCATGCAGCAGTGGAGGGATTGATTGCTGGAAAACTACGTCGCAAGGAGTTTACGGGTCAGTACCGACCGATTGATATCGACGGCGCCAAGTGGAGAGCCATCAGCTGGACCACTGCGTGTTCAGTGGCAGCAGTAGTGGAGATGGTGAGTCAGGGCCAACTACCCTCGCAGGGATTCATCAAGCAGGAAGAAATTCCACTCGAACCATTCCTCGCGACCACAAACGGAAGTCTCTATCTATCGTCCTGAGGACCATTGGGTCGTGTCATGATGAATAACCAGCCCACTCCAACCAGTATCAATGTGATTATTTTTACGACATCTAGAATCTTGTCACTGAAGAAATAGAACGGTCCTGACATTGCGACAAGAATCAGTGCAGTTGCCAGCACTTTTGCACGGGGCGAAATCGAGCCGTGTTTTTCCCATCTGAGGACCATCGGGCCAAAATATTTGTGATGACAGATCCAGTGGTGGAATCGTGGTGATCCCTTGGAGAAGAAATATGCAGCCAGGATCACGAAAGGCGTTGTTGGGAGTACGGGAAGTGGAATGCCAAGCACGCCAAGGGCCAGAGAGATGAATCCGAGTCCGGTCCAGAGAAAGTTCCGAGCTGATGCTTTGACTATCAAAACGTCTTTGATTTCAACCAACCCAATAGTTCAAGGAATTTTGGCGGTTGACCGGTTCTCAGCACACCGATCCGGAATATCTTTGCCGATGCCAGGAACACAATCACCACCGACACCAGCAGCAGTAGTGATGTTCCATAAACATCAAAAGCCGGCGGATTCGCAGCCATTCGGTTCATCATGATAAATGGAGTCCATGGTGGAATCCAGGATAAGGTCGTGGCTATGGCGCCGTTCGGATCATTGGGAATGAAAGTCATCGTGCCGAGCGGAACCATCATCACCAACATCAGCGGACTGAGAAAGTTCTGCGCTTCCTTGATGGTGTTACAGATACTACCGATACCTGCGAACAGGAATGCGTAAAAAAAGTATCCAGCAATGAAGTAGAAAATAAATCCGCCCAGAAGTTCAGGAGAGATCACCGCAGCGATCAGATCTGCAATCCAGGTCGCAGATGGCCCCGCCTTGAGTCTCAGAATCCCGATCAGAGATCCGATCCATGCAATTTGCATCGTCACACCAACTGCAGCGACACCGAACACCTTACCCATCAGCAGTTCCGTGGTGGTCACCGAGGAGAGTAATACCTCGATGACACGATTGGATTTTTCCTCGATGGTGTTATTGAGCAGCATCTGGGCAATTGAAAAGATGGCGACCCAGAGCAGGTATACGAAACCGATGGGGGCATACTGGCGGATCTTGTCACGAATGCCGACCCTTTCGTCACCTTCACTCTTGTTGGGATTGAAATTGACGGACCTGACCCTGAGTGAAGCGACTTCGGCCACGACCTCGGACTCGATACCGTGACGGGTGTACTCTCGTTTTCTGGCCTCTTCACTGAGGGATTTGAGGATGGCGTCGATCAGATCCGTGTCTGCCAGATTGGAAGACCAGAAGTGAAGATCTTGATCCGGGTCGAGAGCATTTTCAGGAATGATCACGAGTGCAAATAACTCGACGTCTCCATCGTCACTCGGGTAGTCTCGCTCGGCTCGTAGGTACGGTTTGAGGTGATTCTCGATCTCTTCGTCGTCGTTATCGAGAGAGATCTCGTCGATCAGTGCGACTTCCCTGAAGCGGGGTGCTGGCTCGACGAACTCTGGAGCATCGTCGGGCAACTGAGACCTGACCATGGTATTGAAGAATTTCCATTTATCATCGTCGAGCAGCATTTCTTCCGGTATCAGGTCCGCGACCTTCACCAGCTGGTCTGGACTGAAGATGTTGATCTCGACATCGGAACGAGATAGCTGTTCCAGACCCTTCTCAAGCTGGTCGAGTACATCGACGGGGTCGACCTGTTGCTCATCCATCATCTGATCGCGCAACCCTGCAGTGTGCTTTGCGATGTGGACCTGGAGGTCTCCCAGGGTCTTCTGTCTGTTGAGCAGTTTGATTCGCTCGCGAGCGATCTCGCCCAGACCATCACTGCGGTCGATGATGATCAGATTTCGAGTTGGGATTCCTCGTTCTTCCAGAAACTGCGGGATCTCGATCATCATCCAGATCAACAGTGGGAAGAGCAAGATGCCGATCCAGAACCCCTTGGTCTTGACATTTTCCAGGTACTCCCGGATGGCGATACGGAATATCAACTTCATCGGATGGCCGCCTCGCGTGCTTCTTCGCCAACGAGATGTACGAAGACTTCGTGAAGGTTTGGATCCACTACCTCGAAGACTTCGAGAGCGATTCCGCTATCAAACGCAGCTTTCAACAGCAACTGCGGATCGGCGCCCTCGCGAAGTGTGTGTTCTGTCACGCCTTCTCTGCCGTCGGCGGAGGGTGCTGAGTTGACCACTTCCGCCAATTGGCCAAGAACTTCATCAATATTGCTTCCACGAACGCGCACCCTGCGTGGTAGCAGCGCTCTTGCTTCGTGGACATCTCCATCAAATACGAGGGAACCGGCGGAGATGACGACAATCCTTTCACAGATGCGCTCTGCATGGGACATGACATGGGTGGAAAAGAGCACGGTGCGGCCCTTTGCCCTGAGGTCCCGGATGACTTCCTCCATGACGCCCTGGTTGACAGGGTCGAGGCCGCTGAAGGGCTCGTCGAGGATGACCAGGTCTGGCTCGTGAGCGATGGAAGCGAGCACCTGTACCTTTTGGGCCATCCCCTTTGAGAGAGCTTCACACTTGTGGTCCTGAAACGCACCCAGGCCGTACCGCTCCAGCAATTCTCGAGCAGTTTTCTTGGCGAGTGCGGATGGCATTCCCTTGAGCGTCGCGAAGTAGGCGATGATGGACGCTGCAGTCATCTTCTTGTAGAGACCTTTTTCCTCGGGCAGGTAGCCGATGCGGCCACGTACATCGAGCGCTCGGGGAGCGCCGAGGATGGAGATGGTTCCCGAGGTGGGGCGCAGGATGTCGAGCATCATCCGGATGCATGTAGTCTTCCCGGCACCATTAGGACCGAGAAAGCCGCAGACGGTTCCCTCGGGTACTGTGAAGGAAACATCATTTACAGCATTGAAATCACCGTACGATTTGGTGACATTGATCAGTTCAATAGGTGCAGTCATGACCGGCTTTCAGTGGGCGCTGAATGTTACTCCACTTCAGTGAAAGTGGATATGGAAACTACTCAGCGCCTTCGATTCCCCAACCACCTCCGCCTGGTGTTTCGATTCTGATCGAGTCGCCAGCGGCTACTCGCCCTTGCCACTTACCCGGAAGCACATCGAGGGAATGTTGGCTTCGATGTTGATTCAACCCGCACTTGCCGTCCTCGCCCCCGGCAAGTCCAGAAGGCGAGTGAGTACGGCGTTCGGAGAGGATCGACACCTGCATCTCTTCCAGCAACAAGTACTCCCGGATGATGCCTTCTCCTCCGCGGTGAAGTCCGGTTCCTGCAGAACCACTTCGCAGTCCGAGATGGGTCACGAGTACAGGTAGCGACTGTTCAAGCCGTTCGATGGGAGTGTTGAGGGTGTTGGTCATGTGAACATGGCGTCCGCTGGCGCCATGCCGGTCGGGACCTGCGCCACAGCCACCGCCGATCGTCTCGTAGTGAGCACCGTGCTCGTTTCCCATGACAAGGTTGTTCATCGTCCCCTGGGATTGAGCGGGGATCAGATCGGGGAGCGCCGGAGCCAGTGCCAGCAGCAGAACATCGACGAGTCGCTGCGAGGTTTCGACATTACCCCCGGCAACGGGGCTTCCGACCGGAGGATCGAGCAGGCTTCCCTCGGGGATCTTGACCCTGATGGATCGAAGAGTACCCCCGCTGGTGGGGATTTCTTCTCCCGCCAGAGCACGGAGCGTGTACTGGATCGCAGAGAGCACCACGGCCTCATTGCAGTTCAAGGGCCCCGGGCAGGCATCTGCGGTTCCAGAAAAATCGAATGACGCGGTTTCGCCTTCGACATCGATGGCCACTGCAATCGCCAATGAAGAAGTACCAAGGCCATCATCGTCGAGATGATCAGTGGCGGTGTATGTGCCATCCGGAATGGAACTCAAGAGCGCACGAGTGTGTCTATCTGAAGAATCCTGCAATCTGGCAAACCCGATTGTTAGCGACTCTACTCCGATCCTGTCGATGACACGGCGCAGCCCTTTTTCCCCCACGGCCAGCGCGGCTCTCTGGGCAAGAAGATCACCGATTCGCTCCTGACGATTGCGCATCCGCTGAAGAAGTGCATCTTCGATCGCGTGATCGACTTCTCCTCCCTTGATCCAGGTCGTTGGAGGGATGACCACACCCTCCTCATCGAGAGATCTTGTGATTCCCATCGATCCGGGGACAGTGCCCCCGACATCGGCATGGTGTGCGCGTGTTGCCAGGTAGGCGGTCGGTTTTTTGTCACTCTTGTCGAGCCAGAAAGCCTGCACGGAAGTGATGTCTGGCAAGTGTGTTCCCCCGAGGCGGGGATCGTTGAGCAGTACGATGTCCCCATCCGCGAGAGGACAACTCCTGGCCGCCTCCTTGACGGCAAGAGGCATCGCTCCGAGGTGAACCGGAATGTGCGCAGCCTGGGCGACCAGTTGCGCCTCTGCGTCAAAGATGGCGCAGGAAAGATCGAGTCGCTCCTTGATATTGGGAGACATCCCGGTGCGCTCGAGGGCAGTTCCCATCTCCTCGGCGACCGATTCGAGTAGATTGCCGATCACGCGCAGACCTACCGGATCGAGGTCATTCATCTGGTGGTGCCTGCTCAGCTGGTTTTTTCCCGGTCTGTAACTCGCTGATGAAGAACTTCCGGACCTGGGTCCATGCTTTTCCCGCAGCCTCGGCAACATAGCGACCACTGGAAGGATTTGCGAAGGCGTGACCCGCTTCGTAGAGCAGGATCTCGTGTTTCACCTTCGCTTTCTTCAGGCCTTTTCTGAAGGCCTCGATCTGTTGTTCTGGAATACTTGGGTCCGACTTTCCAAATATTGCCAGAACCGATCCACCGATGGCCGAGAGTTTTTGCGGGTCTGCTGGTGTTTTGCCGTAATACAGAACACACGCATCGATCCCCGGATGAGCCATGGCAGCATTGAGTGACCATGTTCCACCAAAACACCAACCGATGGTGCCCACACGATCGGCACGGACTCTCTCATCTCGATGAACGAAGCGGATGGCATCGGCGATGGATCTGGAAGCGATGACGTTCTTGACTTCCCTCATCAATGTCATCGCTTCTCTGGAGTTCTTGGCTACCTTGCCGCCGTAGAGATCGACGGCCAGCGCAACATGACCATCGGTTGCCAGACGATCTGCCCAGTGTTTGATGTGCGTGTTCAGTCCCCACCATTCATGGAATACGATGACAGCGCTTCGTATTTCAGTCGTTTTCTCAGGAAGTGATAGATACCCGATTGTGTTGCCAACCTGGACCTCGATACCTCGGGTAGCCGGAGCCTCATCGCCGCGTAACTCGTGGAGTTTTCTGAACGCTTCCTCATCGATGGTTCCGTCCCACTTCTCGTCAGATGCGTTCACGGGGTTCATGACAAGAATGAGGATTGCGATGCTGATCCACCTGGACATTACACACTCCGATCCCGGTCAGTGGTGAGTTTCATTGACGACCGGCCATCCAGTAGCCATCCTGGAGTTTCGAGTTTGCGAGCGGTCCTGCTCCCTGGGTTATAGAGGCTGGATTGTTCGCTCACGGACGACCGACCCCCTCGGAGGCCTACAGTGTTTTACACCCTCTTCCTGGTTCTCTCGATAGCCTCGCCACCAGAGTCTTCCATCCCTGATGTGCCGAAAACCTGGAGACCCTTCGACCATCCCGCCATCTCGATGAGGGTATTCAGCGCCTATTCTCGACCGAATCGTGTCCTGTCCATCTCGTCCGAGACTCCCCAGAGGGTCACAAGAGTACACTTCGAGGAGGGGGACCTCATCCCGGGATTGCCGGGTTCGATGGTTGTTGCGATCGAACTCGATGCGGCGGTAGAGAAGCAGTTGCTCACCAGCGCAAGGATTGCCATCGAAATATCGAAGAGCGATGAGACGAGATCAGCGTTACAGATTTCGAATGCAGAAACTGCCTCGCGGATTGCCAGCAGAGAACTGGTGAGGGTGAAAGACCTCCATTCGAAGGGTGACGCATCGGATAGTGATCTGGATCGAGTTGTGCTGGCTGATGAAGATGCACGTGTTGTGCTGGAAATGGCTCGCCTTTCCCGGATGGATGCCGCTGCTGCGGTGAGGGCAGCCTCTTCAGAGGTCGCAGTGATCGAGGCTCGTATTGATAAGCTGATCTTGCGCGCACCCTCCGGGTGGCGAGTTGAGCAGCGAATGGTCGAACCCGGCCAGGGAGCGGCGCCAGGAAAACCGCTGATGATTTTTGCAGACCTCTCTTCCTTCGAGATCGAGATCCCGATGTCAGAGGAAGAGGTCACGGTGCTGGGTAAGGGACCGCTGAAAATCGAACGCGTATCGACACGTGATCCCATTGAAGGGATCGTGGAGTTCGTCGGGGCGATTCCAGACCCCATCACTCACCGTCGCCGGGTGGTGATACGGATTCCCGCAGAAGAACTGGATCTTGAGCCACCAGAGACCGGCGGAGGTATCGAGATTCAGGTCACCATCGAGGTTCCCGATGATTCCGGAGGCGTGAAGATCCCACACCGCTTTCTGAGCCGCCGACTCGAGCAATGGGTGGTCACGACCGAAGCTGGCAACATCCACGTGGTCACTCCCGTCCGATCCGATACCGTCGGCTGGATAGTACTTCCAGGGAATTTGCCTCCCTCCGCGGTCCTGGTTGAACCCTAGGAGGAGATGAGCTTGCGGAATTTCCTCTCGGCCATCCTTCGCGCGACGATCCCCATCAATGTTGTCTTTTTCGGACTGATCCTGTACGCAGTGCTGGTCGCCATTCCTCAACTTCCAGTCGAGGTCTTTCCCAACAACTCCTTCCGGCAGGCACAGGTGACGCTTCGGTATCCAGGTGCTTCAGCTGAAGAAGTGGAAAGGCTGGTCACCCGACCGCTTGAAGATGCCATCCGAGGTCTCGAGGAAACCGAATATGTTGCCAGTACATCGGTCCCGGGACGAAGTGAGGTCATCGTCAAATTTGACGATGAAGGAGATACCGATGTGGGGTTCGATCAGTTCAGATTTCGAGTTCTCTCGGCACTCAACAGCCTCCCCCAGGTCAACGGTAAGATCCTGCAGCCTATCTTCACGGAACTGGATGTAGATTCCTGGGTGCCGGTGATCCAGGTGATGCTGGTCAATGCTCCGCATGGGAATCTCGACAAGAGGTCTCTCACAATCCTCGCCAAGGATCTTCGAGACCGTTTGGACAGGATTCCAGGTGTCAAGCGAGTCGATTTTGCCGGCGAGGAATTCGATCAGTTTCAGGTTTCGCTCGATCCGGAGAAGCTAGATCGACACGCCACGACATTTTCAGATGTCTTGAGTGCGCTGTCATCGCATGGCGGTTCGCAGCCAGCTGGCCAGGTCGAGACCTCACTCGGCGAGAGGACCATCCGGATCGACACCAGACCGAGGGATCCCTCGGAGATCCTCGATGTGGTGGTTCGTAGAGATGGTCAGGGCTCTTTCATCACGGTCGCCGATCTCGTGGATCCGCAGTCCACAGGGGTCAGGCCGATCCCGGTGACGGTCAGCAACAGCCTGGATGGTAGAGAGGCGATCGGCTGCAGGGTTCTCAAGAATAGCATGGCAAACGCGAGTGATATTCGAGATGCAGTTCATGCTGAGATGGAAGCATTCAAGCAGTCCCACAGGGATGCGCCATTCGAGATGCATGCAATCCTCGATTCGACTCGCAAGATCAATGATTCGATGGCGGTACTTCACGACAGCCTATTCCTGGCGATGGGACTTGTGATCGCCAGTTTGTTCTTCTTCCTGAGCAAGAAAGGCCTCGCATCCTCTGGAGTGGCATTGTTGCTGACCGTGGTTTCGACGGTCGTTGTTGCTTCGAGCCAGGATCTGACGCTGGAACTTGTAGCACTTGGCGCGCTGGCACTATTTGTATTTTTCACTTGTCGTTCTGCAGTACTCACGGTGAGCGGCGTCATGTTCGCCATGCTTGGCACATTAGTGGTGTTCCATACCAATGACCGAAGCATCAACGAAGTGAGCCTGATCGGATTCGTGTTGACGGTGGGAATCATCGTGGACGATGCCATCATCGTGCTGGAAAACATCAGAAGGCAAAGAGAACTTGGAAAAGGACCGCGCGAGGCGATCATCACAGGAACCAGGGAAGTGATCGTTCCGGTGACATCGGCCACGCTGACGACGATGGCCGCATTTCTTCCTATGCTATTGATGACCGGGACCGTCGGAGATTTCTTCTCCATCTTGCCCATCAGCGTCGCCACTGCACTGGCGGTCAGTCTGGTGGAATGCCTCATCATCCTTCCCGTGCATGTCAACGATCTGGATCGATTGCTTGGACCAGAGAATGTGAACGTCACTGAAGAAGGCCATAACATCGAGAGCTATCTGGCACGACCAGGGTTTTCAGGGATGTTGTCGAGGTTCTACGACAGGATATTTCTCTGGAACCAGAAACATGGCCTCGGGGTGATCATCATCGCGGGTTTGCTTTTCTTCGGGGCGGTGGGGATCGTCACACAGAGCCTGGTGGGCCCGAAATTCGGAATGCGACCGATGCTCAAACTGGTGTTCTTTCCCGAGGACACATCGATTCTCAATATCACCGTCAATGCGAAACCTGGAACAGGTCTGGCAGAAACCGACAGAATTGTTAGAGCGGTCTCTCGTGATTTACGAGACACCGGATATGTCGAAGCTGCTGTTGGACTCTCCGGCATGAAACTGGATTCAACCTATCGACCACAGTTCAGCCACCAGGTTGGATTGATCCTGGCTGAGTTTCCGGTACGTGCTGAACGGATATTTGAAGATCCAAACGATGCCATCGATGCGTTGAGAGAAATATTGGAACAGAAGTGGCTCGACCGTGGTGTGAAACTGGAAATCACGGGACAGAAGGATGGGCCTCCACTGGGTGCTCCCGTTTCTGTACGCATTCAGGGTAGCAATCTCGAGGCAGTGGATGAGATTTCACGCCGGACATACAGATTGCTTGTCGAGGAATCACGTCCAGGGGGCCGACTCGAAGGAGTGATTGACCTGACCAGTGATCTTGATCAGGAAACGATGTCCATCAATTTCAAGCTTGATGAAAGAGCGATGGCAATTCATGGTATCGATGCGAAGCAGGCCCGGCTCTTTGTTGCCGGTGCTTTTGATGGAATCTATACCGGGGATTACCTCCGATCCGATGATGAAATCCCAATCAGGGTTCGGATCAAGGAGGACGAAGTAACCGATCCCACGGCGATTCTCGATCTCCCCATGGCCCGTGGGTCCGATGGCGGCGTGCTGAGATTCGGCAAGATTGGCAGTGTCGAGGGCTCCAATGAGCCGGGAATCCTCAGGCGGCGTCACTATCAGCGTTCGGTCAACATCAACGGCAACCTGACCCCGGATGCTGTCATCAACTCCGACTCGGTCGCGTTCGTCATCGATCAGGAACTGGGACAAGAAGTTCGGTCCAGGGCAGGAGTGTCGTTCAGTTACGAAGGGGAAGCGCAGTCGACCAACCGTTCCTTCGAGAGCCTGTTTCTGGCGCTCTGGATCGCCATCTTCATCATCTACTTGATACTCGTGACTCAATTTCGCTCGGCATTTCATCCGTTCGTCGTTCTCTCGAATGTGGCGTTCGCCTTCACCGGAGTGGTCATCTTGATGGCTTTGTTGGCACTGTTCTCTGATGTACTGCCGGACGGCTGGGTCAGACCCGAGCGCTCCTATATCACCATGTTGGGATTCATCGGGCTTGTCGGCTTGACCGGGATCGTCGTCAACGATGCCATCGTGCTGGTCGATTTCATCCAGAGAAGGCGTTCCGAGGGGATGGATCTGGACATGGCATTGCGTACAGCTGGTCATGAAAGAATGAGGCCGATCTTGATGACCACCATCTCGACGATTGCAGGTTTGCTTCCGATGGCGATCGGGATCCCGCACTTTGATGTCAGGTGGAGTCCATTTGCGACCGTCTTTGTCTCTGGATTGATGGTCGCAACGATGATGACCTTGCTGGTCGTGCCGGTGCTCTATCGGTTCTCGGTCAGGATTGAAAAGAAACTGACTCCACGTGATCGTCAGGCTGCTCTCAATCTTGAGTGATCGGGGTCAATTTGACCTGGCGGATGTTGATCAGCGCCACGGGCCCGACCTTCAATGCCTTCAGGACCAGATTGTCTCGATCCCCGGTGGCAGTGATTTCGCCGATCGGTTGCCACTGAAACCGATTCCAGCCACCTGTGCTGTTGGTGACAGAATATCGGGCACGGTTTGCTCCGAGTTGAACCGACAACATCCCTCCTGCTGCCGGAGCATCCAGTGAGCAGAGCGCATCGACGACATACTTCTGTCCGGGCACGGTACGCAGCGTCCAGGTTGCGGTGGAGGTGGTGTCAGTCCAGTAACCGAGATTGGGTTCGTCATCTGCATCGGGATCATCGAGAGTCTCCAGGCGAAGGTTGCCTCCCTCCACTTCTGCCAGTGAGGCATGAAGGCGAAGCACGCCGTTGCTATCGGGACGAAACGCATTGTCGACCACCGGTGGGCCAGAGAGCTCGAGCCTGATTACAGAGACATGCTTGCCCGGATGAAGACCAGCCAACGAGACCACGGGAAAACCGACATCCGATGTTTCTACCAGGAGCTTCCTGTCCTTGACTCGATCTCCGAGTAATACGGCACGCTCGACTTTTGTGACGAGTCCCGACACGATCAGCCGATCATTCTCGGGCCAGTCATAAACATGAAGATACAGGTGGTTTTCCTTGGTGGTGGATCGTCCCCAGGACAAATTCTGTAATGCGCCCCGGGTGGTTCCATATATCGATTCACCATTGACCTCTAGCCAGCGACCCATCGCCAGCAACCGATCCACCATGATCAGGGGAATGGTGCCATCGTCGTCGGGACCGATGTCGAGGAGCAGGTTGCCGCCCTTTGAAACCAGGTCGATGAGTTTCTGGATGCACTCGGTACGCGAGGAGTAGATGTCATAGTTTTCTGCTCGATTGAAGGCGAAAGAGTGCCCGATCCCCCTGCACTCCTCGAATGGACGCTCCTTGCGCATTCCCTTGCCGGAAGAGTTCCCCAGTTTGTCGTATTCGGTGGTGGTGTAGTCCCCCACCTGGCCTCGAAGCCCCTTTCCCCATCGATCATTGACGACGATGTCCTGCTGGTTTTCCGAGTTCTCATAGATCCATTCGAGGATTTCCGTCGATCGCCAGTCAGTGTCGGGATAATCCCATTCGCCATCGGGCCAGAACACATCCGGCTGATAGCGACCGATCAGATCCTTGATCTGGGGTATCATCACCTCATCGACATAACGGGGTCGGTCCTCGGAATAGAGGTCACTGTGCCACTCCATGAAGGAGTAGTAGAGACCCGGTCGAATCCCTTCCTTGCGGCAAGCTTCAAACAGGTCACCGAGCAGATCTCTTTTTGGGCCCGTTTCGACGCTGTTCCAGGGGTAGCCTCGCACCTCACTGGCGATAGCGCTGGGCCACAGACAGAAGCCGTCGTGGTGCTTGCTGGTGATGACGATGTATTTCGCACCGGAGCGACGAAACACGCTCGCCCACTCCCCGGGGTCGAATAGTTCTGCCTTGAATAGCGGCGCGAAATCACGGTATTCGAAGTCCTCGCCATAGACACGATGATGGAACTTCCGCACCTTTCCACCGTGGCTATTACTGTCGTACCACTGCTGGTACCACTCCGAATAGGTACTGGTGTCACAGAATGCAGGAACAGAATAAACACCCCAGTGGATGAAGATGCCGAACTTGGCATCGGAGAACCACTGCGGTGTCGCGTGAGTTTCGAGAGATTCCCATGTTGGCTCGAATTCGTCGACGCTGGCGCGTTCGGTGGCTGGATCAGGCGCCATCATGCCAGGTGCCAACGGCTGGCTCAGTCCAATGAGAAGGAAAAGGGCTGAAAACATGAGAACCTCCTGATGACATCGAAGTCTCCAGGACGATCCAGGTCAAGCAGCAGATCGGCGGTCAATTCAACGATCAGCGATGGTGTGCACCGCGGAAGCCTTGATCAAGATCGTCACCTCGCATCCCGCTTCCAGTTTCAGTGTGCGGCAACTCTCAGTGGTGCACTGGGCCAGAAGCACCGGCTTCGAGTCGATCTCGACCAGGCACGAATCGCCCCAGGGATGGACCTGTTTTACCGATCCCCGGATTCGGTTGCGGATGCTGATGTCTCCGAGTTCGCCGGTGGAGATGGCGATTTCCGATGGTGCGATGCGCACCGTCACCAGATCGCCAGGCTGGTGATCCACGGCAGCAGAGAGCAGTTCCAGTTCGCCGCAAGCCAGGTGACATTCGCCACCCTCGATCCGATGGACCCTTGCAGGGAGCAGGTTCATGGCATCGATTTCTCCAGGAGAAGTGTTGAGCAACAGGTCTCGGTAACTCGTCGGCCCGGTCAAGTGGTCGCCGGCCAGATGCAGCATCACATCCGAGATGGCCATCAGTTCGAAGGCGTCATGGCTGACATGAAGAATAGGAATTTCGCAATGATCTCGGACTTTTCTCAAGAAGGGTAGAATACGATTTTTCAAACGGCTATCGATCGCACTGAGTGGTTCGTCGAGGAGCAGCCACCGCGGTCGCATGATGATGGCCCTCGCCAGCGCGACTCGCTGTTGTTCTCCTCCTGAGAGAGTATCGGGTTTGCGATCGAGCAGGTCGGCCAGTTCGAGCAATTCGATGATCTCCTTCTCGAATCCTGAATCATGCGAAGAGGAAACTGCTCCCGCAGTGATGTTTCGTGAAACAGACCAGTGAGGAAAAAGCCTACCGTCCTGAAAGACGACGCCCACCCTTCGTTCAGCCGCTGGTAGGTTGATACCGTGGTCTGAATCGAAGAGCACATCATTACCGATCTGGATGCGTCCCCGTCGAGGTTTGACGAGTCCAGCGATGGCGTGCAGGAGGCTCGTCTTGCCAGAACCGGACGGACCGAGCAAGCCGGTCGAGAGTTCATCGAGTTGCGCTGTGGCCACGATGATTCGATCACCGCGGATGATCTCGATATCGAGGTGAAGGGACGCGTTCATCGGTGCCCCCTGCTCCTGTTTCGCACCTTTCGTGCCAGCCACTCGCTGGTTGCCATCGCAGCCAGCGAGATCAAGGCAGAGAAGATCACGAGCCGCAGTGCGATCTCATCGCCGCCAGGAGCTTGCAATTGTTCGTGAATCATCAACGGCATCGTTCTTGTGGATCCTGGGACAGCTCCGGCAAATGTGATGGTGGCACCGAATTCACCGAGGCTTCGTGCCAGACACAGAATCAATCCCTGCACGATGGCGGGAGAAGCGAGAGGAACGGTGACACGAAGAAAGGTCTGCCATCGAGAGAGTCCCAGGGTTCCGGCCGCTTCTTCCAGTCGAGAATCGACATTCTCGAACCCGATACGGGATGCGCGAATCAGTAACGGCATTCCGACCACGCCTCCTGCGATGGCAGCCGCCAGTCCTGTGAAAGCGATGTCGATCCCGAGTGGGCTGTGAGCCCCTAGCAACATCAGCAGTCCCCACCCCACCACAACAGGTGGCATTACCAGCGGTAGCATCACGATGGCATCGACGATGGCTCTGCCTCGCCAGTTCGGATGGGACAGCAGCCAGCCGAGCCAGATACCGGGAATGGCAACGATCGCCGTCGAGAGCAGGGCGACACGACTCGAGATGATGAGGGCTTCCAGTTCAGCCGGGGTGAGGCTCATCTGTCTTCCTTCTTCTCGATATGGGGAATGAACCCGGCCTCGATCCAGATGGGAGAATCACAAAGCCAGGCGAGTAACTCCCGACTGCCGGCTCGGTTGCTGATGCAGGCAGCTGGATAGGTGATCGGGCCCGAGATCTGTTCCGGGATTTCGGCCAGTACCTGACAGTGACCCCGTGCATCACTGGCCCACAGCAGTCCCAGATCGACCGATCCGGATCTGACATGAGCACAGGCAGCCCTGGCATCGGCAGCCATCACCGAGCGTGTTTTTACCTGTTCCCACCAACCGAGAGCCTGCAGGGCTGCCTTGGCGTGTTTACCGACCGGCACCGAGGAGGGGATGCCGATGACCCAGCGTCCCTCGGGTGGATCTCCCTCGAGCGAGATCGTTCTAGATGACTCAGTTTGCCATCGCGTCGCGATCACCAGTCGATTTCCGAAGGATACCCGACGCGTTTCGGAAGCGATGGGAGAATGAGATTCGAGGCGCTGCATCCAGTCAGGACTGGCCAGCAGCACGACATCACCGCGGAGCCCATTTTCCACCTGTCGTACCAGCGCACCGCTGGAAGCGGCGATGACCAGCACAGGAATCCCCGATTGCTGCTGGTACTGTGCTGCGATCTTGCGTGCCGGCTCGATGGCACTGGAGGCGACCAGCAGCCGCAGCGTATCGGGATCTTCCGGGGAGCAGGCAGAGAGCACTCCCAGCAGAAGAAGCCAGGCGACTCGAGGCATCACGGATCCTCTCCCGGTTCTACCAGCAAGATGGTGCATGGTATTCGGAGACTGTCCAGAGATCTCTCCATGAATGCCTGCCGCCAGTCGTCTGCAGTTGCATCGGCGCGAGGAAATCTGGTAAAGATCTTTCTGGATCGGAAGGTCCCGAAGGTTGCGACAGGCCTTGACTTTCTCGCGCTCAATTTCAAGGCTTCGAGGATCTCTGGCAACTGATCATCAGTGACGATCAGAGTTGTTTTCTCACCAGGCAACGCGCTGGCCATCGATATTGCATCGGTGGGTAGGATCTCGATGGCCCGGCCTCGCGCCAGTGTCAGGGTGGGCAGCAGGTCCATTCCCACGGTGGCGAAGGTGGAATCGTCACACACCGATGGAATCGTGGGCATCGCACCGATGCCGACGGAAGGAAGTGCAATTCCCATGACGATGGAGAGTTGAGCTGCTGCACAGAGTGCGCAACTCAGAATGCGACCTTCTCTTGCAAGCAGCCACATCAGGAACCATGCCGAGACGATCATGACAGCAGCCGCCAGGGAGCACCCGAACCAGCCGACAAAGGCGGCAATCAGCAAGCAGGGGATTCCCAGCAGGAGCGTTGCCCACCCGAGGTGCCGGATGCGCCCATTTTCGTCGAGTCCATCGAGGTATGTTGCCGTCAAGATCGCCATCGCCGGCAGGATCGGAATCAGATAGCGTTCGAAGGTCTTCATGAACAGAAACGGAATGGTCGAGAGGATCACCCACATCACCAACCATCTCTGGGGGTTCTCCAGACCGTCCGGTTTTCCGCGGATGAAGACCAGAACAGCCATCACCGCCGTGATCGACCAGGGGAGGATCAAACCCAGAAATCCGCCGAGCAGCGAAGGAATCGCCTCTACATGAATCCATGAGAATTGTCGGTGAGCGATTTGTTCACTCCAGCGCTGCTGGAGCAGCTCTGGATACTG